>NCHN01000009.1 GCA_002281875.1 Sphingobacteriia bacterium 24-36-13
TGCTTCTCTTACTGTTGGCAAACGGTATTCCCCATCCCCCAATCTGTTAATTTCTGATTTATAAATTATAGACTCTCTAGAATTTGCGATTTTTGTTGCTGTTATTGTACGGCTAGGTTTATTTTCATTTTCAGGAAATGCCATTTTGCCCATAAACGGATGGTTTGTTTTCCAATATTTTGAAAATTTCCATTCAACTTTATAAATGCCAGTATCATAAAAATGATCAGTCAATTGACTTTGTGAAATCTTAATTTGATATTGGGGGTCTTTAATAATCTTATCTGAGAGTTTCGTAAAGGGATGAGGAAAGTTTTGCTTCATCTTTCCGATTGTCATATATGTATTTTTTCCATCAAGACCATCCTCTGAATGTGATGGTTTAGGTAAAATAAGTTTACCCTTTTTAATAATTTCACCTGATATAACTCTTTTTCTGGCTTGAAAAGATCCATAGTCAGCAGAGTTGATTATAGCCGTGTTTTCATAGAGGTCAATTGCAATTTTTAAAGGACTTATTCTATTTTTATTTGCCCATTCAGTTAACCCTAAATCTTTGAAAGTATAAGCTGTTTGTAAGTACCTTTTTGAGTTTACTACATTTTCCATAAACCAAGCTTTAAGTATAGAATTAGGTTGATGTTTTTTTACAGCAACAATTTTTAAAAAAGTCTCCGTTAATTCAACTCCTAATGATTTATCAGCATTGCCTGATTTGTTTGAACTTGAAAAACTAACACATGGAGGACTTCCTATTATAATTTCTGTATTGGGTAAATTATCAATTTCATCAACTGATTTCTTGAAATCTAGTACGTTTTTTAACTTACAATCCAAATCAAAATTATGGTTAAATGTATCTACAGCAGGCTTCCAATGGTCGAAGCCATATATAATTTCATAACCCATCTGTCTGAATCCTTCAGAAAAACCTCCAGCGCCACAAAAGAAATCTATAACTCTTAGTTTTTTCATTATAGCTTTTTTATTATTAGTACTTCGGAAAAATATGTTCTTTTGGTTTTGCGAAAAGTTTGCTTGTGTATCGGGTAAAACTAAATGTGTCATTAGTAAGGCTAGCAAAAAGAAATATAATATAATACGAAGTGTTGGTTATTTCTTTCAATTCAATCATTTGACCCAATAGCAAAAAATGATTTGCCAGTTTGTCTGTTCGCTTGTTTGATAAAGTTTGTATGTTGAGTTCGTTTTTCGTCATTTTCTTACGGTTTTGTCTGTCTTTTTAGCATTGGTGTAAACGAACTGGTCTTTGTGCTGGTTGGGAAGTGGAATTTCGTATACCTTTAACTGCTGCTGTATGAAATATGTTTTTGAAGTTAAGTACAAAACCTGATAGATATTAGTCTGCTGGAACTGAATTTGTGTTTTGCGATTAGCTGATATTACTAGGGCGTGCCCAACCTGCATAAAAAACCCATGTTAGCTGATGTTCTGCTTTCTGTCCGAAGCACTAAAGGCCAAAGCTTGCAACACACTTTGTTTAAGTCGTTTTGTAATGTATGTAAAAATACACGTGAATGCTGTAAATCCGTACTGAGGAAAATTAAATTTGTAATAAACGGGAAGGTTGATTTTTTGTGCGTTTACATTACCAGTTAAGTGCTTCAGGTGATTTTACAAAAAGTTCATCAAGGTCATTGTCAATGTTCTTTAAAATTCCTATTGAGTGTTGCCTTTGCATTTCTTTCCAAACAGTTGGATGAGCTTCTTGTTTTAAGTTTTCAATTAACATATCAAGTTTATTTTGTGCTGTTCCACTAATTTTTTCAGAAGAATAATACCCTAATCTTGATTTATAATTTGTGTAGGCATTCTCTCTTGCTTTACGTAAAAATTCTCTTTCATTTAGTCGTAACACCGTATTGAATGTATAATCTGCCTTATGAGCATCTGAAGTTCCTAATTTTTTGATTACTACAAATTTGAATGTTGAAGACAAGTCAAGCATACAATAATCCAAAGGGTCTTCAATTCTTGGATTAATCAATGCACTAGAACCTGCAGGCGGTTCAGTTGCTTTCGTTCTTTTTGGTGGATTTACTTCGTGAAATTTCCCATTGTCATTTCTGAAAATTGCAAACTTGTTATTTTTCGGTCCATTGCAGTTACCACAAGCATAAACATAATTGTCCCAATTAAAACAGAAGTTTGGGTATAAATCCTTTGGATGAATGTGTTCAACTTCGTCAGCAACAGAATCTTCACAATACACACATCGTCTTGCCCCAGAACACATTTCTGTGAGTTTAACTTTTATAGTATCAAAAACAGTATTGCCAATTTTATTTCGTTTTGGAAAAACATCCTTTGCTTTTTCATTTCTTAACTCAAAAGTTGCCAAAACATCTATTTCGTCTTGGTATTCTTTAAGTTTATTTATGATTTCTTTTGAAAGGTTTATATTCTGTGCTAACTGAATCATTTGGACTTCTCCGAAGGGAAAATAGTTTTAAGATTTTGTAACTCTTTTTTTTCAGATTCTCTGATTTCTCCCATTATTGATTTTATATTTAATTCTGCCAACCGATTCATTTTTTCATTTGCTTCTTCAGAGATGGAAACATTTTCACCGAAAACTTCAGTCCCGTATGCGTCTAGTATGTTTCCGTTGATAAGGCGTCCCTTTTCTATTCCTGTTATTTCACCTGATTCATTATCATTGCCTGGTGCTGCCAATCGCCAAATACTACCTTTTTCTGCAGCTCTACATACCAAAGGGCTATGGGTTGTAACTATGAACTGAATTTTAGGAAATAATCTCGTGAGTGTATTTCCAATTTCTTGTTGCCAAGTTGGGTGAAGATGTGCATCTATTTCATCAATAATAACTACACCAGGAAGGTCAATAAAGTAATTTCCTGGACCACCTTTCCTTACGTTAACAAATACATCTGCTTTGGGAAAGAATATGGTTAGTTGCCTAATAAGGTCAAAAGTCATGCTTAGGACAGATCGGTATCCATCACTTAATTCCATAATTGAAACCACATTGGAATTGCCATCTGAGAATAGTATGTCTTGAGAAGTAATTAGCTTGAGTTTGGAATTATGCGGTAGTATCTCTCCTTGATTAATGAAGTTTACAAAATCAACTAAAAGTGTTTTGTATTTTTCTCTGTCCTTATTTGCAGGTTCATTTGAGAGAGTGCGTAGATTTTTCAACCAATTAATACATTCCGCTAGCATAACATCTTCACCAAAAGCAGAAATATGTGCCTCAGCTGTTGGGTATGGCGATATTGCACTCCAATCGGTATTACCTCCCGTAAATCGTCTATATGGACCAAAAGCAGCAGAAAAATATCCACTTATCAAAAGTTCTGCTAGTTCATAATGCTTTGGAAAAGTACTTTCCAAAGCTTCAACTGTGGTAAGTGTCGTGTTTGTTGCTGCATTATCAGTTTTACGAGGTTCCTTTTCGATTATGCTAACTCCTATATTGTAATTGGAAGGCGGTTTGGTATTAGCATACTTTACATCCCTATTATCTCTAAGTATCTCTAACTCTATTTTTTTATCATCATCAATTCCAGAACCAATTCTAATCCATTTTTTAAAATCCTGTCGAAGATATATCGCTTTTTCCGCGCCCACCAAAGCTAAGGATACTGCTTTTACAAAGGTGGATTTACCAGCACCATTATCACCTATAACTACGTGCCAACCTGCAGGATTTTCAAATTTCATCTCAAAATGATGGATGGAACGAATGTTATTTATTTTTAATGACTGGATATACATTTTATTCTATTCTGATAGTGCGAAGTTATGGAATTTCATTTGTGGTTACCTTAAAGACTCAATCTGTTTTTAGTATCATTTCAAGGGTGGAGATATAACTTTTTTTTTGTGGTGTTTTTTGCAAACTTAATTTAAAGCGATGGTATTAGAAGAGTTTTCGGTTGTTGCCTAAAGTTATTCAAAAACTGTTCATTCAAAGGTGTAAAGTTAAAGGTTAGCAAAATCTAAATAGAATAACCACTAACTGTTTGTTATACGCGCATTTTTATTTTAAATAATTTAAAATTAACTCATTCTTTCCGCGTTTTAGGGATTATCTAAATTTATAATACTTAAAATAACGCAGTACACTAATTCTTTTTTCTTCTTTTGTATTCAATCCAAAAGCACTGCCCCCTGACTCCCAGACATAACATTCTAAGGTCAGTAAATCACTAACAAACAGTAACAATTGGGGAGGGATAAATTGGGATTAGGAAGTTATAAATAAATCATCATATAATGAAATGATTATAATAGCTAGTGAGAATATTTTCTCCATTAGAATGGAAGTGCAGGACTGTCGGCTTCACTTCGTTGCGCCGACTTCCTAAGAGGGGGGCGTACCCAAAGACCCTGCAACGCCTGCAGCGTTGCTCGGGGTTTTCCATTTTCGCGCTTACAAAAGCAAGCTTTTGACGCCCTCAAATAGAAAACCCCGGTACTGCGTACCAGGGTCTTTGTGCCCAGAACAGGAATCAAACCACCTTTTTCAATTCAGTAAAATAGGCTCTAAAAGCCAATACAGTAAAGGGTTTGCAAAATTGCCATTTCTTTTGATTTCCTTTTATTACCCATTATTTTCTCATTTTTTGTACCTCTATTGTACCTCAGGTACAAATATTGATACTTATTTCATACCTTAGAGAAACGAAAATCAAACCAAAGGAAAAATGAGTGTACTATTAAGAAAGCGTAAAAATGCAGATGGCTCTATTTCATTGCGTTTAGATATTTACAACAATGGGCAAAGGTCCATTGAAACACTAAAGCACCTTAAATTAAAGAAGGTATCGAATGTAGCAGATAGAGAGATTAATAAACACTATTTACAGCAGGCAGAAGCAATTAGAGTTACCAGAGCAGCAGAGTTAGAAGCCAATAGTTATAACATGGCTAGTGATGCAGGAAAGAAAACTATTGTAACAGTTTGGATGCAAAATTATATTGATGGATATACCAAAAAAGATAAGCGGAATTTAGAAGGTGCATTAAATAGGTTTAAAGATTATCTAGCTGAGATTAAGAAGCAGGGTTTAGTTTTCGGTGCCCTAACAAGTTTGCATATTGAAGATTTTATAGACTATCTAGAAGCAAATAGTATTGGAGAAGGTGCCAATTCCTATTACAGTAGGTTTAAGAAAATGATAAAGCAGGCATACAGGCAGAGAGTGCTAAAAGAGAATGTATTGGATTTTGTGAAACGTAAAGTAAAAGGCAAAGCGAAAAAGAAGGATATATTAACACTAACAGAATTAAAGAAGCTAAGCAGCACCCCAATAGAAAGCAGCGAAGTTAGAAGAGCCTTTCTTTTTTGCAGCGTTACAGGCTTACGTTGGTGTGATGTTAAAGCCTTAACATGGTCCAATATAGACCTAGCTAACAAACAGATGCTATTAACCCAGAGCAAAACAGATAGCGAAGTTATAATACCCCTAAATGATACAGCGTTAAAGCTATTGGGCATACCAGAGCCAAAGGAACCAAAGAGCCAAAAGAAGGGGTTTTCTTACCCTATAAAAAAGGACCTAGTATTTACATTGCCTAGTGCCAACGGTGCTAATAAAACTGTTAAAGCATGGGTTAGAAGAGCCAAGATCGAAAAGCAAATAACATGGCACAATGCAAGGCATTCTTTTGGTACTAATTTAATCTTTAATGAAGTTGATGTACTAACCACCTCAAAGCTATTAGGGCATACTAGCATGAAGCATACCCAGAGATATGTAGATGCTAGCAATGAAATGAAAGAGAATGCAACCAAAGCAATAAATATAGATTTATGAATTACTTAGATATTACATTGATAGGTTATAAAACAACAAGTGATTTCCCTCAGCATATTTACAGGGAGTATAAAAAAGCTATTGAGAACCACTATTCTTTAAAGGAGTTTTTTGATGGCTGCAATAATGCAGTTGAAGCATTTGTAAGCCTATTTGAAGAGCAAAACAGCAGACGTATTGAAATGTATTACAAAGCCATTGATACTATTGAAAATGATGCAAACAGGAGTGAAGAGCAGAAGGCAATTGATATAGGCAGAGTTGAAAAGGAAATTGAATCCATTAATATAAATGATATTGGATGCCTTTATTGACTTTATCAAAAAATAGGCTAACAGGGCACCTTTATTTTAGTGATGTAATAGCAATGAAAAAGGGGTTAATTGATGCACTTGAAATAGCAGTTAATGAAGTTGAAAAAGGTTTAAGCACCCCAAAGAATATAAGCATAGAGTTAAGGGATGTTCATGATGGGGAAGTAACAGAGGAAAGGAAAGCAGCTTTGAAAGCTGAATTAGATAATATTGAAGGCATACCACAGAAAATAAAGTATTTGCAAATAGCAATTTTAGAATATCAAGCTAATGCATCAGGTCTAATAAATGAAGTTTCTGGAAGGGCAATTGGTAGCGGTTATCCTAATGTTAAATTCTTTTGGGATAAATATTTGGAAAAACAAATTGAAATATTAAAGTTACAATCCGAAGGACCAATTATTTTAATTGAGAACCTAATTAAACCAGAGTTGATTGATGGCAGATTGGTTGAAGTAGAATACAAGCTTAAAGATAAAATTGAAGATTGGAAAATAGGGAAAGATAAGATTGGATGCGCTGCATTTTGCGAAATGCTATTTGAGAAGGGGTATTTTTTCAAAACAATAACTGAAAGAAAAGGACCAATACAATTTGCATTAATTCGATATGGTATTGATATAACAGTACAAATGGGCACCACAAAAAATAAGGACAGGCAGCTACATAAAGGGAAGCTAAAAAGGTATTTTGCATAGTACCCATACGGTACAGTACCCTAAATTTTAAAATCCTAAAACTCAATACAGGCTTGCATTTGCAAGCTTTTTTATTGCCCATACCTCTAAAAAAAGCAAATTTCCTTTTGCTATTGTTGGTAGACATTGCCAATGATTAAGAATAAGCGCTTATTCATTTCTTAATTATTAAAATTAAAAAGAGATGGAATTCACACAAAATAGAGTGCTCACATTTGAGCAGGGGTGCCAATATTTAGGGTATGCCAAAAGCTATGTTTATAAGCTAACAAGTGCAGGTATTTTGCCATACAGTAAACCCAATGGTAAAAGTATATTCTTTGACAGGGAGAAGCTAGAGGCATGGATGCTATCCAATGGCACCCAAAGCCTAAATGAGAAGCAAATAATTGCAGCCACACATATTACCACTAACCCATAAAAAACCCCTTGCAATGAGCGAACAAAAACAAGGGGTGCCTGAGGTTTCTCAGGTCCTCAAAGGTAATGATTTTTACACAGGAATAAAGTTTGGAGAAGAGCCAAAGCATATTGAATACTATAGAAATAGGCTCATTCAATTAAGAGAACAGCAGGCATATTATTGTGATGCTAGCAGAGGGGAAATTCCTAAAGATTTGTCTATTGAAATTCAAGCAATAGAAACAATATTAGGAGAAAGTGCACCCAGAGGCTTAGATGAATTAATTGCAAAATGCAAGATTGATTTAAGCGAACCCTTAGAGCCACCCCCTGTAGCAATGCAGATAATGAGTGATGGCAGAAAGATTGCACTTTTCACAAAGGGAAATTTCTCTATTGTAACAGGTGCAGCGAAAAGTCGAAAATCATTTCTAGTATCTATGTTAATGGCTACAGCTATAAAAGGGGAATTTTCGGAACTGTTTTTTAGTGATGGCGAAGGGGTTAACCTGTTATTTGATACAGAACAAAGCAGGTACAAAGCACAGCAAATAGGTAAAAGAATTACCACCCTTACAGGTGCAATTAATGAAACTAAATTTAATGCCTATTCCCTCAGGACCTTAGAGCCAAGCGAAAGAATGAGTTTAATAGATGAGGTGCTAAAGACTACAGAGAATGTAAATTTTGTTGCTATTGATGGAATTGTAGATTTAGAAGCGGACCCGATATTAGAAGCAAAACAGGCTCAAAGTATTATTACAAAATTGCTACAATGGACCGAAAACTATAATATTCATATTGTTTGCGTGCTGCATTACAATAAGACTACTCCAACCCTTTTAGGGCATTTAGGAAGTTTCTCTCATAGGAAAGCAGATGCAGTTATTGAGGTTTCTAAGAACAAAGAAGATAAAAGCATTTCGGAAGTAAGAGCAATTGATTGCAGGGAAATAGAATTTAGTCCTTTTGCTTACCAGATAGACAATAATGGATTGCCATATATTTTAGAAGGGTATTCATTCGAGAAGGCTGCAAAAGAGAAAAAGGCTAAAGAAGGTCCTAAGAAAGTAGCAATTACCCCATTTACAATAGAGCAGCAAATTCATGATGATATTTTAACCCATGTATTTAAAGCTAATAAAGAGCAGGGGTATGCGGAATTCCAAAGCAATATTAAAAATTCATTTAACAAAGCTACAGGGCAAACAATTGGTTTTAGTAAAGCAAGGGATTTTGTTTCCTATTACCTAGCAGAGGAGTTAGTAATAAAAGTTGAGATGCCAAGAAGGAACCCAATTTACACCCTAGCAGGGCAAAAGGTCCTAAACTATGATAATGTTATTTGATAGTGTGTTAACACGATTATTTTAACACGATTGACCTCACTATGTTAACACCCCCTTATATATTAAGGGGTGTTGTTAACGTAACACAGTTTTGATTAATCAATACAATTCAATCCAATGAGCACCCTAACTACAGAGAACTTTGTAACCTATTTGAGGACCAGAATGTTTTGGCGGTCCCGCTTAAGGAATGTGGATGACAAAGAGCCTATTCATATTCCTAAGGACCAATTAAAGGAAGTTAACCTAACAGCACTAAAAGCAGCAGGGGAAATTGCAATAACCAAAAAGAAAACCCAAAGAGGGCATGAAGCATTTTATTATGTAGCGTTAAAAGCAGGGGAAATTGAACCAGATTTATTAACCCCTACAAAAGGTAGGGAGTTGAACAGATTAACAGCAGAAATGCAGTCCTATCTAAAAAGGGTTTCACTAAAGGAAGGCTCAGGAAGCACCTATTATTTTAATGTATTCCTAGCGTTAAAGAATAAATACTTAAACCTATTTTTTACAGTCGATTTATTCTCAGGAAGAGTACATACCCCTGTTAGTGGTTTCCAAAGGATATACAGACCAAATATTTTAATTGATGGAGAGCAAACAGCTAGTTTAGACGTTACCACAATGCAGCCATTGTTATTAGGTAAGATACTAGAAAGCCATATTGGGGTTAATGAATATTCACAATGGATAAATGAGGGTAAGGATATTTATTTGAGCATACAGGATAAGGCAAAGCTAGAGAGCAGGGATAAGGCTAAAAAGCGGTTTTTTGAGATACTTTTTTCTTATGCAGATAAGCGTTTGGCTGCAATGTTTGGGAATGCTAATTGGATAAATTGGGTAAATGATTTTAAGAGCAGACCAATGGCAGAGAACCCCCACAGCTTAAAGAAGCAGCATTCTAACTTAGCATGGCTATTGCAAACCACAGAGGTTAAAATAATGCGTGAAGTTTGGCAGGGGTTAATTGATGCTGAAATAGTTTTCCTTTCGGTGCATGATGAAGTAATAGTTAAGGCAAAGGATGAAGGAAGAGCCAAAACAATATTTAGTAATATCCTAGCAAAGCATTTTAAATATTACAAATTGAACTCAAAAGGAGAAGCACCCCAAATAAGCCAAATTGAAGAGCCTAAGCCTAAAGCCAATACTTTATCGGTCCCAGAGGAAACAAAGCCAAGAGCACCCCAAAGAATCCGAACAATTGAGCAATTCCACAGCGAAGCAATGAGGGCATTTAGTAAGACCTTAAGCAAGGATAAAACAAAGTTTCTCACTTGTTGGGCAAAGGACCTAAAGGATATTCTATTGGATGCAGGGATAAGCCCTAAAGATTTCTTAACATATTGTGGTACTAGTGCTTAAGTGCATTAGTGCCACATTTTTATTGATTAATTTTGTAGTATGGAAACGACCAAAAAACGACGTTTATTTACAGGCACCGAAGGAGTGAAATTTGATGCCAATAACCAACCAACCCCAGAGGCTAAGAGTGCAGGATGGCAGGAGAGAAGGAAGCAGAAATTATTAACTCAGGGCATTGTTGAAAAGCTAATTGGTAAAGATTGCAGAAACCTAGAAGAGTACATACAGGCGTTAATTGATAATGCCAAAGCAGGAAACACTAAAGCAATGGAAGTGGTAAACAAAGCAATTGAAGAGGACCAGAGAAGCAATGAGCCAACCCAAATAACAGTTCAATACGGAAACCAAAAGGATTTGGATTTATCGGTCCTTTCTACTGAATGTTTAACAGAACTATTGGCAGCGTACTCAGCACAGGGGTTAAATGCACCTATTGTAGATTAGGGAGTATTAAGATTATTTTTACTATTTTTAGTAAAAATCCATAATGAAAGTCCTTTTCTCTATTTTCTTATTTATCCCAATACTATCATTTTCTCAATTGGAAAATGTACCCTTAAAAGAGGGTAAAGTATCTTTTGAGAAAGTGATTGTTCTGGATAGTATTAATAATAAAGATTTAGTCTTTAATGCTGCAAAATCCGCACTTGTAAGAAATGCAAATTATAAGTATTCAAAAATTGATGAAGATAGAGTAGCAGGAAATATTACTACAGAAATTACTTTTAGTTTTATTGTGAATTCGCCCTTAGGTAGATGGAATTATAATGCGAAATCTAACCTTTCGATCGATGTTAAAGAAAATCGTTTCCGAATAAGGCTATATAATAATACTGCCTCTTTTATTTTAATGCAGCAATTAGTTACTTATGAATTTGAAAGTGCTTATGCTGTTCAAAAAGAGGCTATAGCTAGTGGGAAATATAAAGTCAAGAAAGATAATGTAACCCCGTGGAATTCCAAATTATTGGGGATATTAGAGGCATTTGCTTTTTTAGTAAAAGATGGAATAAAAGATGAGTTTTAATTAGTTATTAAACAGACTTTATTTTAAAATTGGATTAGTTATGATAAGATTTATTTTAGTTAGTGTTGCGTTTATTCTATCTGCCCCATTGTTTTCTCAAACAATGCCCAAATTCGAGCTGACAAAAAACGGTTTTGAGCCAATTGTGATTTCCGTAGATAGTACTAGTGCACCAGTAATTTATAAAAAGGTAAATAATTGGGTGCAGACTTATTATAAGAACCCCAGAGAAGTTTTGAAAGGGAATATTGAAAATGAAGAGATTAGATTAGAAGCAGTTATATTAAATGCATTTAAACTTAAAATTGCATTTTCGAATTTCAATTATAATCTATGGTATTCATTAACAATACAGATTAAGGACAATAAGATTAGAGTATCAATAATTGAAAATAAAGTCACTTTGACGGATGGGACCAGATGGGCAGGTACATTGGGTACTTTTTTTGACAATGACGGGAATATTAAAACAAAAAATATCGAACAGAAGGAAGAAGTAGAAAAAGCCATAAATAGCATATTAAACTCTCTTTCAAACTACATTAACAATAAAAACAAAGTTGAATGGTAGGAACTTAGATTTTGTGCCTCAGTAATAATGCCAATTTAAGGTCCAAAACTTAGCAATCCTACAATATTTGTACCTCTATTGTACCTCATAAAACTAAAAAACCCCTACAATTCAATATTGATAGGGGTTTCAAGTTTTTAAGTGGTGCCCAGAACAGGAATCGAACCTGCACTACCTTGCGATAACCAGATTTTGAGTCTAGCGCGTCTACCAATTCCGCCATCTGGGCTTTAATTGGAGTGCAATATTAGCCTATGCAGGTATAATTTCCAAAATATTCTATTGCAGGCCGGCTAAAATTCTATCTAAATACTTCTTTTTAAAGTAATAGTCTTTTACTTGCAGCAACTCTTTTTCGGTAGTAACACTTTCTGAATAATGCGCCATAATTGGCTCAATAGCTTCATATATTTCGTTTTGTAGTTTATTGGCTGCGGCTTTAATGGCTGCTACGGCTGCGGTGTCGGATTTGTCTAGTTCCATCACTTGCTCGTTTAAGTCCATCACTTCCATCAAAAAATCGGGGGGTAATTGGTATTTCTCTTCTTCTTGTATCAATCCCTTTAATCCCAATATATATTTAATCAATTGGTCTTTGTTCTGCAAGGTTTTGTAGGCCTCATTAATCGTTGCTGATTGTTCCAGTGCGGTATTTTGTTCCTCCGTTGTGGCTCCGCCAAAAAAGTCGGGGTGATTGGCCCTGCTCAGTTCGTAAAATTTTTTCTTTACGGCTGCGGTGTCGATGGTGAAACTGGGTTCGATCCCGAATAATTCAAAATAATTCATGGCACAAATTTACGCCCTTACAACTCATTAAGGTTTCGAGAAATGATAAATATCATTCTTATTAAAGTGGGCAATCAGTTAAATTCGTGCAAAATTGTTCGATGCTTGTTATTGGTCTTATTAGAGAGGGTAAAATTCCGGCGGATAATCGCGTGGCGTTAACGCCGGCGCAGTGTAAATTCCTTACCAAGAATGTAGAGAATGTGGTGGTGAAAGTGGAGTCGGCGCCCGATCGTTGTTATTCTGATGAGGAGTATGCACGTGCGGGGGTGGAAATTACCACTGACCTTTCTGATTGTAATTTGTTGCTCGGTATTAAGGAAGTGCCCGTGAGTCAGCTCATTCCGAACAAGCGTTACATGTTCTTTTCGCATACCAAAAAAATGCAGCCTTATAACCGTGCACTCATGCAGGCCATGGTGCAAAAAAATATTACCCTCATCGATTATGAATGCCTGGAACACAAAGATGGGCAGCGCATCATTGGCTTTGGTTTTTTTGCCGGCATAGTGGGGGCACACAATGGAATCATGGCGTATGGCAATCGTACGGGTGCTTTTAAATTAGAAAGGGTGCACAAAATCAAAGACTATCGTGCCCTGATCCATACTTATTTTGGTTTGAAATTGCCGCCCATTAAAATTGCAGTGACGGGTAGTGGGAGAGTAGCCCATGGTATTTTAGAAATCATGAACCTCTTAGACGTGCAGGAAGTGGAGCCCGATGAATATTTAAGCAAAGACTTTGATTATCCGGTGTATGTGCATTTAAAGGGCAATAACCTTTATCAGCATAGCACCAATAAAACCTATCATCGTGATCATTTTCACGAGCATCCAGAGGAGTACGAATGTTTGTTTGAACAATATTGTTCGCATACGGATATTCTCATGAATGGTATTTATTGGGGTACCAATGTGCCGCGCTTGTTTTCGATGGAATCCTTGAAGGATCCCGATTTCAAGATTCAAACCATTGCCGATATTACCGATGACAAACATGGCTCTATTCCTTGTAACCTGGGGGATGCTACCATTCAAGATCCGGTGTATGGAGTGAATAAATTGTCTCGTCAAAAAACCGATCCATATTTGTCTAATTCGGTAGACATCATGGCTGTGGGAAACCTACCCAATGAATTGCCGCGCGATGCCAGTCGTTATTTTGGCGAACAGCTCATCAAATATATTTTGGAAGATGTTCGTAAAGGTGGGTCGGCCATCATTGAGCGTGCCACTATTTTGAATGAGGGCAAACTCACTGAAGCGTTTGACTATTTAAAAGACTATGCGAGTCTCGACTAAACGCTATTTCAGCAAAGCCTTGATATCATTCAGTTTCATCAATGCTTCTACCGGCGTTAGTTGATTAATATCAATCGCATTCAGTTTGGCTCGTATGCTTTCGAAGGTTTCGGTATGCGCATCAAATATGCTCAACTGTACTTTAGGAACAGATGCATTTTGCACAGCCTCTTTAACCATATTGTTACCTGCTTCTTCTCTCACGTGTTCCTTTTCTAACTGCTCCATGATTGCAGTAGCTCTGTTAATTAATGCAGTAGGCATGCCCGCCATTTTTGCTACCTGTATACCAAAACTATGCGTGCTGCCACCTGTGGCCATTTTGCGCAAGAAAATAATTTTATTGTTCAACTCTTTGTGCGTGATATGGTAATTTTTTACACGCGGTAAATGTTCTTCTAATTCATTCAACTCATGGTAATGCGTAGCAAACAAAGTCTTTGGCGCAAAAGGGCTATTGTGTATATATTCCACCATGCTCCATGCAATCGATATACCATCATAGGTAGCTGTTCCTCTTCCAATTTCATCCAATAAAATCAACGAGCGCTCACTCATATTATTAATGATGCTGGCCGTTTCATTCATTTCTACCATGAATGTAGATTCACCTCCACTTAAATTATCTGAAGCACCTACTCGGGTAAATATTTTATCGGTTAGGGGGATCATCGCCGCCGCTGCGGGTACAAAAGATCCCATATGGGCCATCAAAGTAATGATGGCAGTTTGGCGAAGAAGCGCACTCTTACCACTCATATTCGGCCCCGTTAAAATGATGATTTGCTGATCGGTTTTATTGAGTTCAATATCATTCGATACATATTGCTCATCCAATTCCAGCTTGCGTTCTATCACAGGGTGGCGTCCTTCCTTTATCTGCAATTCCAATCCCTCATGTATCACTGGTTTTTGGTATTGGTATTGCAAAGCATTCTCAGCAAAACAAATAATGCAATCCAGTGTGGCAAGTATATTTCCGTTTACTTGAATAGAAGCGATATAGGTTTGTAAATCAGTAATCAGTTGATTGTACAAGTCTTGCTCAATCGCTAAGATCTTGTCTTCGGCTCCAATAATTTTTTCTTCGTATTCTTTTAATTCAGGAGTGATGTATCGCTCCGCATTGGTCAAAGTTTGCTTGCGAATCCAATCGGCTGGCACTTTGTTTTTGTGTGAATTGGTTACTTCTAAATAATAGCCAAATACATTGTTGAAACTGATTTTGAGCGAGTTGATGCCTGTTCTTTCTGCTTCTCTTTCTTGGATGTTGACCAAGAATTCTTTTCCTCCGTTGGCAATATTTCTTAACTGATCTAATTCTTCGTTTACGCCTGCTGCTATTACTCCGCCTTTGTTAATGAGCACAGCAGGGTTTTCTTGTATCTCTTTGTTGATGCGGGTTTGCATGGCTTCACAAGCATCCAACTGATTCGATAATTTGCCCAGCCATTGGTTGGGGCTTTGGTTCAATAGGGCTTTTACAATGGCCGTCTGCTCTAATCCCCTGGCCAATTGTACGACTTCTCTTGGCCCAATTTTTCTTAAGGCAATTTTACTTACCAATCTTTCAATGTCGCCGCATGCTTTAATGGCTGCGGCTAATTGTTGTCTGAGTTCAGTTTGTACAATACTGAATTCAACGGCTTCTAGGCGTTCTACAATGGCTTGTTTGTTCTTTAGTGGAAATACTAACCATCTTTTCAAAAGTCTTGCACCCATGGCACTCACGGTATTGTCGATTACTTGCAATAAAGAAGTATGGCCTTCCGATTGCATCGGCAACAATTCTAAATTGCGAATCGTGAATCGATCCATCCACAAAAACTGATCGCGCTCAATGCGTTGTATTTGTGTGATATGTTGCAGGTTCGGATGTTCGGTGTCTTTTAAATAATGCAAGATGGCACTGGCCGCTATAATGGCTGCTGGCATGGCTTCTATCCCAAATCCCTTTAGGGAATGGGTATTGAATTGCTTTACTAAATTTTCTCTGGCAAATCCCTCTTCAAATATCCATCGCTCCATGGTATAGGTATAAAACCTGGTGCCATATTGCTCTTTAAATTTCTTGAGGTAACTGCGTTCAAAAATGATTTCTGCAGGTTGCATACTCTGCAACAATTTGTCAATGTATTCTTCATTGCCTTCTGCTGCAAAAAATTCTCCAGTTGAAATATCTAATAAAGCGATGCCCGTATTTTGTTCGGTATAATGTACTGCTGCTAAAAAATTATTGCTCTTGTTCTCTAGTAATTTATCGCTGGTGGCAATCCCCGGTGTAACCATTTCGGTGACGCCTCTTTTTACAATCCCCTTCACCATTTTCGGGTCTTCTAATTGATCGCAGATGGCTACTCGGTGGCCTGCTTTTACCAACTTGTGTAAATAGGTTTCTAAGGAATGATGTGGAAATCCTGCGAGCTCGCTGGAAGCCGCTGCTCCATTGTTTCTTTTGGTAAGGGTAATGCCCAATACACGAGACGCAATAATCGCGTCTTCTCCAAATGTTTCATAAAAATCCCCCACCCTAAATAACAAAACAGCATCGGGATATTTTTGCTTAATAGCCCGATGCTGCTGCATCAATGGGGTATCGTTGCCAGATTTTGCCATGGCAACAAATATAATGATACCCGTAGTATATTTTTTGCCCTATCTTCTCACAGCTGGTCTTGCTGCTGGCAATGGTTTTCTTGGAAGCTTGGCATCACGCTGTGCAGTGTGGTACACAAAACTCGCCACAATGGTAGCCATTTGTTTTAAATCGTCTGCTATTAAATGGTCGTACACATCCATATTGCTGTGGTGGGTGCGGGTATTGTATTCAATAGGGTCTTGAATAAATTGAAACCCTGGTAATCCCACCCCATCAAATGATTGGTGATCGGTTCCGCCGGTATTGTTAATGGTTACCGCATGGGCTCCTAAATCTTTGAATGGCATTAACCATGCTTTGAAAATATTTCTACAAGCTTCGTTGCCTTGTAAATAAATACCCCTGATTTTTCCAGTACCATTATCAATATTAAAATAGCCAGAAAGTTTTTCATGCTCAGGCAATAATTTCATATCTGCTGGATCGGCAAATGTCTTTTTTACATAACCTCTAGAACCCCAAAGGCCTTGTTCTTCTGCGCTCCATAATCCAATACGGATGGTGCGCTTAGTAGAAATATTCAAGGCTTTTAAAATGCGCATTACTTCCATCATCACTGCTGAACCAGATGCATTATCAGTGGCACCAGTTCCTGCCTGCCATGAATCTAAGTGTGCACCGATCATCACGATTTCATTTTTCAATACAGGGTCTGTTCCTGGTATTTCTCCAATCACATTATAGCCTTGTAAATCTTTGGTGTGAAACTTGGTTTTCACATCCACATCTAATTTTACTGGAGTGCCTGTTTTAGCAATACGTAAAATGCTGTTGAAGTCTTCTATGCCTACCGCAATGTCTAAAAAGTTTTCTGGATCCGTTCCTTTGTAAGCTCCACCACCTTGCGCAAACACAGTTCCATCATGGCTTCTAGGGCCTCCGCTGCTCAATAAGGCAACAGCGCCTTCTGCCTTTGCCATGTTTTTTAAGATGGCCATCATGCGGGCTGCTCCGCCGCCGCGTTGTTGCATCATGGCTTGCATTTGTCTGCGTTGTGCAGCAGTATCTACTGGTCTTGGAGGAGCCATGGTAGCGGCTTCCATTTTAGCCAATTCTTCATCGGTATACCTTACGGCATCTGCTTTAAATGATTGCTTATACGTAACCAATTGATCCATCATGATTACTTTGCCTTTTAACTGGCCACTGTATTTCATCAAGTCTGCACTGTCTTTAGCACTGATTACCAATACTTCTGCTGATTGCATTTTTTTATTGCCTGCTGTCCATGTTTTTGGATAAATCATGATGGGCCTGTAATAAGGCGCTGTCATGGCCATATATGATTTCTCTAGTTCCCATCCTTTTCCAAATTCACCCCATGCGTCTAATTCCGCTTTTTCTACTCCGAATGATTTTAAAGTATTGATGGCATAATTGGCTGCTCTGCTGTAACCCGGCGAATTGGCCAATCTAGGGCCACTCATATCTGTCAGGTTAAATACGATATCCATTACTTTGGAATTTTCTAATCCTTCTTTACGGATTCGGTTAATGACTGCTTGGTCTACCGGCTCGGTGCTTTGTGCAAAAGCCATAATAGGGCTGGCTATGGCTAATAGCAAGGAATGCTGAACAAATTTTCTCATATCTGTTTGTTTGTATTTGTGAAATTGGTTTGTTTAAAAAGAGCATGTTAATGTAGTTTTTTTCTAGAACAAACTGCCAAAGATTATTTGAATGGATGGGTTTACCTTTGCCTCATGCGCAAATGGTCGATGCAAGAATTGGGCAGAAAATCGATTGCCGATTTTAAGGAAGCCCCTAAAACGCCCTTGGTGGTGGTATTAGACAATATCCGAAGCATGCACAATGTGGGTTCGGTATTTAGAACTGCCGATTCTTTTTTGGTGGAGAAAATGTACCTATGTGGGTACACCCCGCAACCGCCGCATAGAGATATTAATAAGACTGCTTTGGGTGCTACAGAAACCGTTGCTTGGGAGTACGCCGCTAGCACTGTGGAAGCTGTGCAAACATTACAAGCGCAGGGGTTCAAAGTATATGCAGTAGAACAAGCAGAGGGGGCTATTTATTTAGACCAGTTTGATCCAACCGCTTTAACCGATGCTTCTGACGTTGCTCATTCGGGTGCTCCCAAATTAGCCATTGTGATGGGCAATGAAGTAGAAGGAGTAGCCGATGAAGTGCTGGACATTTGTGATGGTTGTATTGAAATTCCACAACTGGGTTCTAAACATTCCTTAAACATTTCGGTGGCTGCGGGCATTATTATATGGGCTATTACCGAACGCACTGTTTTAAAATAATTTAATTTGACTACTGTTTCAAAATACCTGAGTCTAGTAAAATTTTCGCATACCATTTTCGCCATGCCCTTTGCTTTTATCGGGTTCTTTTTGGCGATTCCTTATGCCAGTGTTTCGGGTAATAATTTATTAGACGTACAAGGCACAATGTCCAATTTATTGTCTCCTATAATTTTGCAGAAAGGCTTACTGGTATTGGTTTGTATGGTTACGGCTCGAAATGCGGCAATGGCGTTTAATCGCTATTTAGATCGTCATTTTGATGCGCTCAATCCGCGCACTGCCATCCGTGAAATTCCTGCAGGCATTTTATCGGCGGAGTCTGCTTTGCGTTTTGTAATTGGCAATAGCATTGTTTTTATATTGGCCACTTGGTTCATTAATCCACTTTGTTTTTATCTCTCTTTTGTGGCTTTGTTTGTGGTGTTGTTTTATAGTTTTACCAAGCGTTTCACGGCTTTATGTCATTTGGTTTTAGGGGTGGGATTATCACTGGCCCCAATCGGGGCTTACTTAGCTGTTACGGGCAGTTTCGCGGTCTTGCCTTTGTTGTTTTCTTTTGCTGTTATTTTTTGGGTAAGTGGTTTTGATATTATTTATGCTTTGCAAGATGTAGAGTTTGATCAATCACATCAATTGAATTCTATTCCGGCTGCCTTGGGTAAAGAGCGGGCGCTGTGGGTAGCGCGTTCATTGCATATTTGCAGTGCTGCTTGTGTTACGATTGCTGGGATCTATGGTGGTTTTCATTGGTTGTATTTTATGGGGTATGGGGTTTTTGTGGGCATGCTCATTAATCAACATCGTTTAGTGAAACCCAATGATTTGAGTAAAGTGAACCTGGCTTTCATGACGAGTAATGGTATAGCGTCTGTGGTATTTGCTATTTTTGTGATCGCGGCTTTATTTGTTCAGTACGGCTGGTGAGTGCGGCGGGTATAATCCCTCCAATAACTAAAAATTATGGCTAGAATTATTTGTATTGATTACGGTGGTAAACGCACAGGCTTGGCAGTAACCGATCCAATGCAAATTATTGCTACTGCATTAACCACCATTCCTTCCAAAGAATTGATTCCTTTTTTGAAAAATTATATGGTTACTGAACCCGTTGAATTAATCTTAATAGGAGAGCCCCTTAATTTAGATGATAGCCCTACGCATGGTACCCCCTTGGTGAAGAAAGCCATTCAAGATTTAACAAAAGCTTTTCCCACGATTCCTATTCAAACCGTTGATGAACGTTACAGTTCTAAACTGGCGGTTCGAGCCATGGTAGATATGGGCATGAAGAAAAAAGACCGACGCGAAAAAGGGAATATTGACCAGATTGCGGCTACTATGTTATTGCAAGAGTTCTTGCAAAACCGTTAACTGGCTTTGCGGGTTCGCCGTTTCGGGGTACTTTTGCCCCCATTATAATTAAAATAGCATGATTCTTCCTATTGTAGCGTATGGTGCACCTGTGTTAAGAAAGATAGCACAACCCATTACCAATGAATATCCTGGGCTTACTAAACTAATTGAAGACATGTGGGAAACCATGTATTCCAGCAATGGGGTAGGTTTGGCTGCACCGCAGATTAACCGTGATATTCGATTGTTTGTAGTAGACTCCGAGCAAATTTTTGAAAACTTAGAAGAAGATGAGCAGGGCAAATACAATGATGCGCCCGGTATTAAGAAAGTATTCATAAATGCACAAGTTGAAGCTATTCATGGTGAAGAGTGGGCTTACAATGAAGGTTGCTTAAGCATTCCTAAAATTCGCGAAGACATTATGCGTGGGGAAGCCGTTACCATGACTTATTACGACGAAAATTTTAAACAGTTTCGTTCTACTTTTTCTGGTATTACTGCTCGTGTTATTTTACACGAATACGATCATATTGAAGGAAAATTATTCATTGATTATTTAAAGCCTTTGCGTAAGAAAATGTTGCAGGGTAAACTCAATGATATCAGCAAGGGCAAAATCAAAGTAGATTATAAAATGAGTTTTGCCAAATGAGGCGTTCACTCGTTGTAAGCTTTTTGATGCTGCTTGGCATCCTTTCCACTTCTATACAGTTATTGGCGCAAGACAGTACCTTAATCATCGATGAAAAACGTTTCACTTTATCGGAAGTAGTGGTTAGAAATAACTTAGATTACAGAATGCTCTTAGAGCAAATTAAGGAAGACACTACTTTTTACAAAGCCTTCAAGAACTTACGCATACTGGGTTTCAGCTCTTATAACGATATTCAAATGAAAGACAAGAAGGGTACTGTAGTTGCTTCTTTGTCTAGTAAAACGCGTCAAAACAGAACCAATGGTTGCAGAACCATGGATATATTAGAAGAAAGGGTGACTGGCGATTTTTACGATCGTTCTGGGGATTATAATTATATGACTCCTGAACTCTATGCCAGCCTGTTTTTTACCAAGGGAACCATTTGTGGGGAAACCAATATTGTTGCGGGCAAGAAGCGTTCAGTGGCGGGTAAAAAAGGAATGGAGAAGCACAAAGAACAATTGAAAATGTTGTTCTTTAATCCGGGTAAAAAAATAGGAGGTATCCCTTTCATAGGAGACAAGCTTGACCTCTATGATGAAACAGCGCATAAATACTACGATTATCGCTTAGATATTGAAGAATACAAGGGTGAACTCTGTTATGTATTTTCTATCATGCCCAAAGCCGATTTAGGGTTTATTAAAAATGATCGCATTGTGGTTGACCAAATGGTTACTTGGTTTAACATGAAAACCATGTCGGTATTGGCTCGCAATTATGCGTTAAGCTATAAGGCTGGCGTGTACGATTTTGATGTGAGTATGGATGTAGAAATGACCAATTTGGGCAACAATTTAATCGTTCCAAAAACACTTCGCTACAAAGGCAATTGGGACGTCATCTTTAAGAAGCGCGAGCGGGCTATATTTACGGCTACGCTGTTTGATTTTAAGCAATAAAAAAGAAGCACCGTTAGGTGCTTCTAGTTAAGGCAAGGATTAAATTTTTGAAAGTCTTATAAACCCAACTTTCTGCCTTGTAGGGTACGGGTTTTCTTGTCACTCTTAGTAACATCGGTTAATTTAACCACCAACTTTACATCTGCTACGCTGCCATTGGTTACACCGGCAGATGCTCTGTAAATATTTTTATCATATGGAATTTCTACGGTTCCATTGTCCCAGTTGTTTCCAGCTACCACAAATTTGTCTTCACCTTCGGCTGGTACAAAATAAAAGGAGTTACCGTTTTCAAAACTTACTCTTAAGCCATTCAAATCGGCTGATTCAACAATGCCAGGAGTGTATGCGGGAATAATGATTTCATTAATCAATTTGCCATTGATGAATCGTACGCTGCCTGAAGCCACTTCTGCTTTAGCGCTGTCGAGTGCCCTGGTCAAAATCAATTTCTGGTCAATATAAAATTGTACTCTTTTCACATCTACATTATAAGCCATCAGCTTCATTTGTAATTCGCGTGAAAATGCTACATATTGACTTTTGTCGATTGATGAGGAATTGCTTAGCGGCGAATATGAATTGTTAGCAGCAGGATTATTTTGAGGGGTACTGCTTTTTAAGTAGCCCTTAGAACTACTGCTGCTTTTGCCGCCTGAACAGCTGGTAAGTAAACTTACCCCGATTAAAACAATGCCTGTTAATAAACGAGACATATCTTTTTTTTTAGTTTTTATAATAAAATGGCAACTATGTACGTTGTTATACCACAAGTTCTAGCTTTTTTTCAATAAAAAGGCTTCCTAATTATTTGTCTATTTCCTAAAAAATTGGTCTAAACCTTCAATTTTATATTTAGTTAACATATCATAATTAAATGTTAATCAAGGCATTATATTAAGCTATTTTTAATTTTATTGGAAGCCTTTTGAGGCTTTTTTCATTTAAGGGAGTTTGCCAAAAATCACCACCAGTTGGTATGGGTTTAGGTGTTGATTTGTAAGTATTCCGTCAAAAAACATAACAATTCCGTAATAGCCGAATCAGGTTTAAGGGGGAGGTTTTTTATTTTAGGAGGATTCAATCCACCTAAATAATAGAATCATGCGTATTATTGATCG
Source organism: Sphingobacteriia bacterium 24-36-13 (assembly GCA_002281875.1). GTDB lineage: Bacteria > Bacteroidota > Bacteroidia > Chitinophagales > Chitinophagaceae > Sediminibacterium. The sequence continues at coordinate 22,635 of NCHN01000009.1, forward strand.
GTTATACCAGTACTTGCATTTTCATGCATTGAGTGCCTATGCATTTGAACGGGCTTGTGATTTAAGTAACGGTTATTTGGGCAAACAATACAGAGGAAAGGGAACCATGGGGTCTGAAGTGTTGTTGAAAATTCAAGAATGTTTTCCTGACCTAAATATTCATTGGTTGTTAACGGGAAAGGGTAGAATGATTCGGCAAGTGTTGCCTTATGTTTCCGAAGAGGAACCTGCGGTTGATATGGTGCAGGTATTGCAAGAACAAATTGCTTTGCTCCAAAAGTCTTTGGCAGATAAAAATGAATTGATAGACCTACTCAAAAAAAAGCGCCCCTTAAAAAGGAGCGCTTTGGCTATTTAGTTTTGGTTGAAACGCTTTGTTCATTGATTGCTTAAGCGTTCTCTTCTGCATAAGATGAAACAGGTTCGCATGTGCAAATCAAGTTTCTGTCTCCATGTGTATTATTTACTCTTGCTACACTTGGCCAGAATTTATTTAATGTAACATAGTACAATGGAAATGCAGCTTCTTGTCTGCTATAAGGACGTGTCCATTCATCTGCACATACCACTGCTTGTGTATGTGGTGCATTTTTTAATGGGTTATTCGTCTTATCGGCTTTTCCTGATTCTATGTCTTTGATTTCACCATGTATCGCAATTAATGCATCGCAGAAACGATCTAATTCTGCTTTGTCTTCGCTTTCTGTTGGTTCTATCATAATGGTTCCTGCTACTGGGAAACTCATGGTAGGTGCGTGGAAACCATAATCAATCAAACGCTTCGCAATATCTTCTGCTTCTACACCTGCTGTTTGTTTGAATGGTCTTAGGTCTACAATGAATTCATGTGCACAGGTTCCATTTTTTCCTGTATATAAAATAGGATAGTAGTTTTCTAATCTTGCCTTCATATAATTGGCATTTAAGATGGCATATTCTGTGCTCATTCTAATACCATCTGCTCCCAACATTTTGATATATGCATAGCTGATTAATAAGATGCTTGCAGATCCAAATGGCGCTGCACTTACTTCTAATCCTGTTTTATCGTAGCCTAATAAATGGCCTGGTAAAAACGGTGCCAATTTATCGTTCACACAAATTGGTCCCATTCCAGGGCCACCACCACCATGTGGTATGGCGAATGTTTTATGCAAATTCAAGTGACATACATCGGCTCCAATCATGCCTGGGCTGGTTAATCCAACCTGCGCGTTCATGTTCGCTCCATCCATGTATACCAATCCTCCATTCTCGTGAATTAATGCACAGATTTCTTTAATGGTTTCTTCAAATACACCATGGGTAGATGGGTAAGTAACCATTAAGCCTCCTAAAGTGTCTTTGTATTGTTCAGCTTTTGCTTTTAAATCGGCCACATCAATATTGCCTGCTTCGTCACATTTTACCACTACCACTTTAAAGCCCGCCATTACTGCGCTTGCTGGGTTGGTACCATGTGCACTAATTGGAATCAATACAATATTTCTGAATGTTTCGTTTCTGCTCTTATGGTATTCTCTAATGGTTAATAATCCTGCATATTCACCCTGTGCGCCACTATTGGGTTGCAAGCTACATGCGGTAAAACCAGTTACTGCACATAGGTATTGATTTAGTTCGGTGAGTATTTGTTGGTAACCTGCTGTTTGGTTGATAGGTACGAAGGGATGTAAGCCGCCGAATTCTGGCCAGCTTACTGGAATCATTTCGGTTGCTGCATTTAATTTCATGGTACAGCTACCCAAACTAATCATGCTGGTATTCAAAGAAAGGTCTTTGTTCTCCAACGATTTGATATAACGCATCATTTGGCTTTCGCTATGGTGCGTATTAAATACTGGATGTGTTAAATAGGTACTTGTTCTAGTTAATGTGGTTGGTAATGCAGTAGGGGTGTTGTTTGTGTCTACACCAGTTGATTGCTTGCCGGTTACTTGCTCAAATACTTTTACTACTGCTTGTACATCTGCAATAGTAGTGGTTTCATCAATAGTGATACCTACAGTACCATCATTAAAATAACGGAAATTGATGCCTGCATTTTCAGCGGCAGTTTTTAATTGACTCGCATCAACCCCACTGATATGTAAAGTGTCAAAATAAGCGGCATTATTTTGTTGTACACCCAAGCTGCTTAATGCTTTGGCCGTTGCATTGGCTAATGCATGTACTCTTGATGCAATATTTTTTAATCCAACTGGTCCATGGTATACGGCATACATAGCAGCCATATTGGCCAACAATGCTTGTGCTGTACAAATATTAGAAGTCGCTTTTTCGCGTTTAATATGTTGCTCTCTGGTTTGTAAGGCCATTCTTAATGCACGGTTTCCTTGTGCATCAATACTAACTCCAATTAATCTTCCTGGCATGCCTCTTTTGAAATCGTCGCTGGTAGCAAAGAATGCAGCGTGTGGTCCACCGTAGCCCATTGGTACGCCAAAACGTTGTGCAGATCCTACTGCTACATCTGCGCCTAGTTCTCCTGGAGAAGTTAATACCGTTAATGCCAATAAATCGGTTGCCATGATTACATATGCATTTACTGCATGAACTGAATCAATAAATGTTTTGTAATCGTTTACTGATCCGTTGTTGGCTGGGTATTGTATGATGGCACCAAAATAGGTTTCATCAATGTTGGCAGTTTTGTAATCGCCAAATACCAATTCAATATGAATTGGTTCTGCACGAGTAATTAATACCTGCTTAGTTTGAGGGAAAATATTATCGTCTACAAATAATTTTGGCTTGGTAATATTATCTGTCTTGTTCACAATATGAAACAACATCGCCATTGCTTCTGCTGCTGCTGTTGCTTCATCTAGTAAAGAGGCATTGGCCATGGGTAAACCTGTTAAGTCGGTTACCATGGTTTGGAAATTCAATAGACTTTCTAAACGCCCTTGAGAAATTTCTGCTTGGTAGGGGGTGTACTGAGTGTACCATCCTGGATTCTCGAAAATATTTCTGAGAATCACACTTGGTGTGATGGTGCCATAATAACCTTGGCCTATATAGTTTTTGTATAATTTATTTTTTGCTGCTACTTTCTTTAGCTCTGCTAAATATTCAAACTCACTAATAGCGGCAGGCACTGCAAGGTCTTGCTTTATTCTTATGCTATCTGGTACAGTTTTGCTGATCAATGATTCTACATTGGGCTCCTGTATTGTTTTTAGCATTGCACTTAAATCGGTCGCATTCGGGCCAATATGTCTTCTTTGAAATTCGGTGGATTGTTGCTCAAATAAATTCATACTCAACGGGCTTTTTTGGTGGCGCAAAGGTAATAAGTAAGAACATCAATTTAACTGCTTTGTTGAGCGAATAGCATAATTTTACTGCGTTGTGATTAATTTCTTAATATGTTTAACTGATACCAGTGGAAGACTTGATGATTAATTGGGAGAAAAAGTCTGCTGAACACCAAAAAAAGTATGGGCAGTTCTTAAAAAAAGCAGACAAAAATAAAGTGTTGAAAGTGTTGCCAGACTTGCATGAAAAGGCTTTTGAGCAAATCAACTGCTTAGATTGTGCCAATTGTTGTAAGAATTACTCTCCCCGGTTTAAACAACCAGATATTAAAAGGATCAGCAAGTATTTGGGCATGAAGGAAACGGCTTTTATTGATCAGTACCTAAACCTTGATTCGGATGGAGATTATGTAGTTAAATCTACTCCCTGTCCTTTTTTGGGGCAAGATAATTTGTGCAGCATTTACGATGAACGTCCTTCTGACTGTGCTCGGTTCCCATATACTGACGAAGATGTGTTATTAAAACGCCCATTAATTACACTCAAGAATTCTAGTTTTTGTCCTGCTGTGTACCATGTGATGGAAAACCTAATGGCTATTGTGAAATAGTATAATAATTTTTAATACTTCATTTTCCTGAGTGCGGGTGCTTTAAACCAAGTAGCCAGCACCACCAGTATGGTCATTGATCCCCCAAAAACAACGGAAGGAATTACGCCCATTATTTTAGCTGCCAATCCACTTTCAAATTGGCCTAATTCATTGCTGCTGTTAATGAACATAGAGTTTACACTCATGACCCTGCCGCGCATATGGTCGGGTGTTTTCATTTGTACGATTGTGCCTCTAATAATTACACTGATGCCATCTAATATGCCGCTCATTAAAAGTGCAAAAAAGGAGAGCCAAAATAATTTGGAGAGTGCAAAAATGATGATGCATGCGCCAAATCCGCCCACTGCCCAAAGCAATATTTTTCCTTGATTGGTTTTTAGTGGATAGATCGTAGCTAATACGATTATGCAGATGGCGCCTATATCGGTGGCTGCGTTCAACCAACCAAAACCAATAGGACCTACTGCTAAAATATCTCTGGCAAATACGGGTACCATGGCAACTGCTCCTCCAAAAAATACCGCAAATAAATCCAATGACAATGCCCCAAGTACTTCTTTTGTTTTAAATACAAATTGCAATCCTTCTTTTACACTTTCTAGTCCTGTTTTTTCTCCTTTCTTATTCAATGCTGGCTTGGCTTTGAGCTGGTATAAAAAAACAAATCCGGTAGCAATAAAACTTACAATAATTAATAGTGCTCCTGTATTGCCAATGCCTGCAATTAAAAATCCTGCTGCTGCATGTCCGGTTACAGAAGCCGATAACCAAATGCCTTGGTTCCAAGTTGTGGCACTTTGTAATTGTTCTCTGGGTACAATGGCTGCCAACATAGTGCCAAACAAAGGCCCTGTAAAAGCTCGTATAATACCCGTAAAGAAAATAACAATATATATGGAAAATGCTACCCAGTTTTTTCCAAGTTGCGCTAATGAATAATGGGTACTCAATAATAACAATGCAATGGCACAGCTTAAATAAAATAAGATTCCCCTGAGTAATAATTTTCTTTTCTCACTAATATCTATGATATAGCCTGCATACAAAGCCAATGAAACGGCTGGTATTACTTCAGCAAGTCCTATCAATCCAATGGCAAATGGATCATTGGTTAATTCGTAAATCCACCAACCCGTTAATGTGCCCAACATTCTTAGGCCCATGATAAATAAAAATCTGCCCGTTAGTAAATGCCTGAATTCTGGTATGCCCAATACCTTGAATGCTTCTTTTTTTGATGGGGTGTTTTCGGGCATTGGTTCAGTGTAAGTGATTATTAGGGTAGGGTAAAATAATGTTGTCCGTAATCCAGGTCTTTTTCTAAAGCATCTAGTATAATATCAACATGTGCTTCATTGCCTATGAAATCGGCGTTGCTGGCGTCTACAAAAATGGTTTTGATATTATGCTGCTTTATATAGTGGGTATAGGTTTCTTGAATATTGAATAAATATTCATCGGGTATGGCTTGTTCAAAGGGTCTGTTTCTTTTTTTAATATTTTGCTGCAATTTATTTACGGGTGCATGTAAATAAATCAACACATCGGGGAAGACCAATTGCTGATGAATAATATCGAATAGTTTCTGATATAACCTGAACTCTTCTTCGGGCAAATTTACTTTTGCAAATAGTAAACACTTGGTAAATAAATAATCCGATACGGTAATACTCTGAAACAAATCTTTGGTATGCACCATTTCTTTCAATTGTTTATAGCGCTCTGCCATAAAAAACAATTCTAATGGAAATGCATATTGTCCTGGATTATCATAAAACTTAGATAAGAACGGATTGTCTGCAAATTCTTCTAAAATAATTCTTGCATTCAATTTCTTGGCCAGTATAGTAGCCAAAGTGGTCTTGCCTGCTCCAATATTCCCCTCGATTGTAATAAATTGATGCTTCATGTAAATAACCTCTGCGCCCAAAATTAATTGCTACACCCTTGCTTAAACGATTTTTTTTTGCACATCGGTTTGGTCTTCACATTCAGTTAAAAGCTGGGTCATGGTTTTATTGAAATGGGGATGTACCAATGTTGGGGCTATTTCTACCATTGGGATCAATGCAAATCTTCTTAAATGCATGGCGGGGTGGGGTAGTTGCAATAAAGGAGTATCAATGGTTTCTTGGTCAATTTGCAGAATGTCTAAATCGATGGTGCGTGGTCCCATTTTAATGGTTCTGGTTCTGCCCATTTCACTTTCTATTTGTAATAAGGTATGCATTAATTGAGCTGGCCCTAATTCAGTTTGTATACAAATGGCTTGATTCAGGAAGCCGGGTTGTTCGGTAAATCCCCAGGGTTCTGTTTCATAATAACTAGATTGTTTAACTATTTGGCCGCATTGTTGTTGTATATATGAACTGGCATTTTTTAGATAAGTTGCTTTGTCTCCTAAGTTGCTTCCGATTAATAAATAGGCTAAATGCATAAATTGGTAGTATACTGAGCATCAAATATCTTTAATTAATAATCGGTTAATCAATTAATATGAGAGGATTTTTAAAAATTGTGTTTGCAACATTTATTGCATTGGTACTGTTCACTGTAATTGGCATATTTGTTTTGATTGGAATTGCTACCAGTGCTGCTTCTTCTGATAAGCCTATAATTGGGTCTAAAGCAGTGTTGGTATTAGATTTAGCTGTTGCTTTTAAAGAACAATACCAGGAAGATCCTTTTGCAACTTTATTAAATGAAGGAGAAGAAACTGCTCCTTCATTGTTTCAGGTAACTCAATTATTAAAGCATGCTAAGCAAGATTCTGCTGTAAAAGGGTTGTATATTCTTTGTGCCGATAATGCCAATGGTTTTGCTGCTAGTGAAGAAATTCGTAAAGCAGTAGTCGATTTTAAGAATAGTGGAAAATTCGTTATTGCCCACGGTGAAGTGATTTCACAAAAAGGGTATTATATAGGTAGTGCTGCAGATGAATTGTATTGTAATCCACAAGGTGGGGTAGATTGGAGCGGGTTCTCTACCAATTTATTTTTCTTAAAAGGGATGCTGGATAAATTGGAGATTCAACCACAAATTTTTTATGCGGGTAAATTTAAAAGTGCTACAGAACCTTTAAGGGAAACCAAAATGACCGATGCCAATAAATTGCAAACTGGTGTTTGGTTAGGCGAATTGTATACGCATTTTTTGAACACTGCAGCCATGTCTCGTAATAAAGACACAGCAGTTCTAAGGTCTTTGGCAGTGCAGGGCTTGGTTCAAACAGCACATGATGCCAAAAAATATGGTTTAGTAGATGACTTAAAATACGACGACCAAATAAAAGCCAATATCAGTAAGAAGCTTAGACAAGAAATTAAAACTAGAATCAATTTTGTTACTCTTTCCGATTATGCGCAAGCTGCCAACTTTGAACCCAACGGTTCCGAGAAAATTGCATTGATATTTGCGAACGGTGATATTGTTTCTGGTCAAGGAGATGATGAAATAATTGGTAGCGATAGTTATAAAAATATCTTGCGTAAAGTAAGGTTAGATAAGTCTATTAAAGCGGTTGTTTTTAGAATTAATTCGGGTGGTGGTAGTTCATTAGCAAGCGAAGTCATCTGGAGAGAAATTTCTTTAATCAGAAAAGAAAAACCTGTGGTAGTAAGTATGGGAGATGTGGCTGCTTCTGGTGGTTATTATATTGCTTGTAATGCCGATTCTGTATTTGCCAATGCCAATACCATCACAGGTTCTATTGGAGTGTTTAGTGTAGTGCCCAATATGCAATCCTTCTTTAAAAATAAAATTGGGGTCACTTTCGACGGGGTTAAAACTGCACCATATGCCGATATGGGTGATATTAGTAAGCCTTTAAACGATAACGAAAAAAGGTATTTCCAATCTGCTGTAGACAGTATTTATGCAACTTTTTTAACTAGGGTTTCTGATGGTAGAAAGTTAGGCATTGCCAATGTAGACAGTATTGCACAAGGACGTGTTTGGACGGGTACCAGTGCAAAAAAAATAGGGTTAACCGATAGAGTGGGTGGATTACAAGACGCAATAGATTGTGCAGCTAGAATGGCCGATATTAAAAAGTCGGAAGTGAAGTTGAAAGAATATCCTGAAAAGAAGAACTTGATTGAGCAAATCATGAGCGGCTATAAAAAATCTATTTCTACTCAATTAATTCATACTGAATTTGATCCAGCTGCTATGCAAGTAATGCGTGAGCTAAAGCAGGTGAAGAATTGGGTGGGTGTTCCGCAAGCTAGGATTCCCTTTCTTGTGAATATACAATAGATTTGCCCCTAAATTAGCCCGATGAACAAAGCGTATAGCCAATTTCAGGCCATGATGGCCATCACAAAAGCGAGTTTAAGGTCTATATTCAGAAGCCCTTCTGCTGTGATATTCAGCATTGCTTTCCCCATGATTTTTATCTTGGTTTTTGGCTTTATTGGTAGTGGTGGAAAACTGAGTGTGAATATTGCTTTTGCAAATGGATCCGATACGGCCAATCCAATATATCAAAGCCTTAAAAATATTTCAGGTATTAAAGTGTCTGAAAAAAAAGGGGATCGGTTAAAAGAAGATTTAGAAAAGGGAAGGATTACTGCTATTTTAAATATTGTTGCTCAGCCAACCAATTCTGCGGCTCCTTATAGTATTCAACTAACCAGTTCTGAAGCGGCTAATCCGCAGAATATTCAAGTGCTTCAGTCTATACTCAATGCAGTCATTAGCGGTATCAATCAGCAACAGTTTCCATCAACCCCTACTATTGCTACCATAAATAAAGAAGTGAAGAAAGTACCTGGAAGGGTATACAGAACCATTGATTTTATATTGCCTGGGCAGTTGGGTTTTTCTTTATTAAGTGCAGGTGTTTTTGGGGTTGCTTTTTTGTTTTTTAATTTAAGACAACAACTGGTATTGAAGCGCTTTTATGCTACCCCAATTAAAAGATCTTATATTGTTTTAGGCGAGGCATTGAGTAGGGTAATATTTCAAATGATTACTGCAGTCATCATCATTTTAGTGGGGCATTATGCCTTTCATTTTACTTTGGTAAATGGCTTAGTTACTTTTGCGGAAATTATGGTGCTTAGTTTTGTTGCGTTGATTTTATTTATGGGTTTTGGTTTTATTGTAAGCAGTGTAGCAAAAAGTGAAAGCACCATACCTCCCTTTGCCAACTTAATTACTTTGCCGCAGTTTTTATTAGCTGGTACCTTTTTCTCCATTGATAATTTTCCAACTTGGTTGCAACCCATTTCTCGCATATTGCCATTAACACATTTTAATAATGCCATGCGTAATATTGCTTTTGAAGGAGCCAGCTTACTAGATTGTACGCTAGAATTAGGTGTGCTGGGTATTTGGATTGTAGTGGTTTATATAGTTGCTTTTAAAACATTTAAATGGGAGTAAGATGAAATTAATTAAACTGGGATTGATTAGTTTAATAGTATTGGGTGTTATTATAACCCTTATTGGTTTGCTGTTTCCTTCAACTGTATTGGTTTCTAGAGCAGTGGATATTAAAGCGCCTATTGACTCCATTAAATATCGTATTGGAAATATGGAACAATGGAAGGGGTGGATTGAAGGCATGAATGATGCTTCTGTAAAAATTAATTCTGCAACCGATGCTCAATTGGGTAATACCCATGTGCAAATTGCACAGGTAACCGATTCTTCTGTTGTTTCTACTTGGACTAGTTTGAATGGTCAGCAGCAATTAAGTACCATTCGCATTATTGGAAATAACATGCAAGATTATGCTGTTGTGCAATGGCAGTTTGTTCAACAAATAGGATGGTATCCCTGGGATCGATTTGGCTCTATGATGAACGATAAAATCATGGGAACCATGATGGAGCAAAATCTACAATCGCTTAAAAAAAGCCTAGAACAATAATTTTTATTAATTAATAATAAAAGACCCCGAATCAATAAATTGATCGGGGCCTTATTACGAACTAATTGGGGAGAGACTCTTTAATTAGCTGGATCTGCTGGTGTGTTTGGATTATTATCACGCTCTCTGCTAGGATAAGGGAAGAATGTTCTCTTTCTTTCACTTACAGGACGGCCTAATCTTCTGTTGTCTTCTAAGCGCATTCCGCTCATACATAATTCGATGCAACGTTGACGATAAATTTCATCGGTTAAAGCTGCTGCACTAACTGTTCCACTATATGCCGTTAAACCACCACCTACACCAAATGGATCTGCACTTGGTAATTGGGTTCTAACCGCATTAATTTCTGTTACAGCTGCAGTTAAATTAGGTGCTGCTTGTTTTACATAACACTCTGCTTTTATCAAACGCATTTCGTCTGGCAAGTAAACAGGTATTGCCTGTGTTGCCGTACTAAAAAATCCTTTGATTCTGTAACGTGGTTGAATGGTTGGATTGATTGCTGTGTAAAATGCAATACGTTGGTCGTTCAAATCTGGCGCCAATGCAGTAGGTAAACCTAATGTGGAATCCAAAATTTGAAACACGTTATTGGTTGCTGTTGCAGTGGTGAAAATAGGATTGGTCACTATGGCATCATAGCCTAAAATTGCGCCACCATAATTTAAATCTACCGCATTAGCAGCTGTTAACGCACCTGCATAATCACCTGCGAATAAACTGTAGCGAGCAATTAATGCATTGATGGTATTATTAAAGAATGCAGGAGTAACAGACGTTGGTACGTTTGCAAAAAATGCTGCACTTGGAGGATTCGCTCCTACTGCTGTTTGTGCTGCACGTAAAGTAGTAACGGCTCTTCTAAATCCATCTGCTCTGCTTTGGAAAGCTGCTGGTGCAGCTTGAGTTCCAGGCGCCGCAGGAATTTGTTCGAAGAACATGGCTAAATTCCCAATGGCCATTGCTTTAAAAATACTCGCATAAGCTAGTAATCCTGATGCATATGCTTTGTCTCCTAATTTATTGGCACCTGCAATCACATTGTCTGCATCGTAAATGATCTTGTTGTTCCAAGTCCACATATTACCTACAATGCCATTTAAATTGTCTACAACGGCGCCTCCTGTAAATAATTGCAATTCATCGGTATTACCCGCATTCATTAACCTGAATTCATTGGTTAATGCGCCTGCTGCTGTAATGCCATTGTACACAGGGCTTAGTCTGCCATTGCTATAAACGTTTTGTAATCCAACAGCAACACCCGCTAATCCTCTTGGAGTAGAAAAAGCATCTGTATCGCCAATTGCGCCGGGATTGGTAAAGTCTTGCTTACAAGCAACCAGACTTACTCCGGATAAAATAATCAATAATATTTTTTTCATGTTAATCTAGTTTGATGGGTTAGAAATTTGCTACAACACCGAATTGGAAGGTCTTCGGAATAGGTACGTTACCAAAATCAACTCCTCTGAACAAACTGCTTTGTCCCGTTGAATTGGTTTCAGGATCATATCCTCTGTAGTTGTCCCATGAGATTAGGTTTCTACCAGTTAGTGTTACGGTTAAGCTACTGAAAAGGTTGCTCACTTTTCCAAATGCGTATCCAACAGATAATTCACGCAGTTTGGTGAAAGATCCATCGTCTACTCTCCACTCTTCAATACCATAAATTCCACTGATATATCCTCTTGGAATTTCTCCTTTATGTTCTCTTTGTGCAAACTCACTTCCATTACCAACACCTTGTCTGGTTCTGAAATCTGCGTTAAATACCTCTGCTCCAGCTACTCTGTCTAATTGGAAACCGAACGTCCATTTTTTGTAAGTAAAACTGTTGATTAAAGTTGCAGTGTAAGTAGGATTTGGAGAACCTAAAACAGATCTAAGAATGGTAGCGTTAGGTCCGGTAGTATAAGGTAACCCAGTTGCCGGATCCAATGCTGGAGTTCCAAATGGTTGTCCATTGGCAATTGGACCTCTTGCTGTAACTGGAATACCTGCTGCATTCTTCACTTCTGTTCCGTTGGCGTTTCTTGCAAAGAAAGTAGAATAGAATACTGGGGCATCATATCCAGGAATCAAAGCAAATACCGCACCGGTAGGGGCAGAAAATGAAATGAATGGAACACCTAAGTTTTCAATTCTGTTTTTGTTCTTATTAAAGTTACCTGTGATTTCCCAAGTAAAGTTTTTGTTCTTAATTGGAACTGCTGTAACCATAATTTCAAAACCCTTGTTGCTTAAAGAACCAACGTTCTTAGTAGCAGTTGGGAATCCAGAACTTGGTGCATTGGTAATATTCGGTACCAATAAGTCGGTTACTTTTTTATTGTAATAGTTAAAAGTGAATTGTAATCTATTACCTAATAAAGCAATGTCTGTTCCAATTTCTAATTCTTTCTGGCGCTCTGGTTTCAAGTCTGAACTAATCGTTGCAGATGGAGACGTTAAGCTGGTTCTACCTAAGAAAGGAGAGATATTGTAAATATTGAAACGGTCGTATGCGCCAATACCAGTAAGGTTTCCGCTTTCTCCGTATGCTGCACGAATCTTGAATACGTCTACTGTATTTGCTAATGATGATTTCTTAAAGAATTCTGTTTCAGATAAAATATAGTTACCACTTACTTTAGGGTAGAAGAAGTTTCTATTGTTTTTATCAAATACAGATGATCCATCTATTCTTCCTGCAACTGTTACAAACAATTGGTTGTTGAACTTAAAGTTCTGTTGTAAGAAAAATCCACGAATGGTTCTTTCGCTTCTACCATCTGAGTTAGGCAATAAAGTACTACCACCTGTAGCTGTAGAAATACCTGGCAATAAACCTCGGCTTTGTGCTAAAATATAATTGGCTTTTTCATACTGTTCAGAATATCCAAACTGTGTTACCGAAGACAATTTATTGGTTAACTGTGTAGTGTAGGTAAAGTTTAAATCGTGGTTAAAGAACGTAGAGTTAAAGCTTGCTGCACTTGCATAACCATTTAGCGTTGGGTCTAAAGTTGCACCACCTCCATAGAATCCTGGACTAGCATTGTATGGGAATGGAGGAATAAATGTGGTTCCGTTTTGTGCAATATTGTCTAAACCTGCTGTGTAATCAATCACCAACCCTTTTACAGGGAACAACTTAAATCCTACATTAGAAACCGTTCTATTGGTAACGTTTCTTTGTTTGATATCGTTGATAATAGTTAAAGGATTCACACGTCCTCTTTCGCCTACTGCTTGCAAATTTCCATTTGCATCTCTTACGCCAATATTGTGGAAATTTCCAATAATGGTCATAGAGTTAATAGGAGAGAAGAAGCTATTACCATCTGGCTTTTCATTGGTTGCGTTATTGGTATAGTTGATACCTGCATTCCAACTAAACCAGTTGTTTACTTTGTTGTCTAAATTTAATCTGAAACCAAAACGAGTATTGTCTGTACCTCTGATGATACCTTGGTTGCTATTGTAATTTAAAGATGCAAAATAACGCATTTTGTCTTGTCCACCAGTGATAGAAACGTTGTTATCGGTACCATATCCTGTTCTAAAAATATCGTCTTGGTAGTCGTAACGAGTTACTGGAGAAGTGGTAGTTAATCCTGTTAACAAGATATCCTGCGTAACAGCACCAGGCCCATCAGTTGGTCCACCAAACTTGGTAGTAGCATTATTGAATACCAAACGTTTTCTTAATGAATTGGTGCTTACTTTAGAACTAAAAGTGATTTTTGGTGCACCTGTAGATCCTCTTTTTGTAAAGATTTGGATTACCCCAGCATTTGCACGGCTACCATAAATAGCAGCTGCTGCAGCACCGTTCAACACTTCAATTCTATCAATATCATTGGGGTTGATATCTACCATTCTATTTTGCCCTACGCTACCATAAGTATCATAGTCACTCTGTGCATTGGTTACTCTTGCATTGGAGTTGTTTAAAATTACTCCGTCAATAATATACAATGGATCAGAAGAACCAGAGATAGAACTCACGCCACGCAATTTCACACTCATGCCACCTGCAGGATCTCCTGAGTTCTGTGTGATTTGCGCACCTGGCACTTTACCTTGTAAAGAGGCAATGGCATTGGGTGATCCTGCATTGTTGATTTGGCTTCCTTTAACGGTGCCAATAAAATTACCCAATTGCTTTTTGGTTGTTCCTTGTGAAGTACCTGTAACCACTACTTCATCTAATCCGGTAGCATCTTCCTTTAAAGAAGCATCGAAAGTGAAGCTGCCTGTAGTGGCACTCACGGTCAAATTCTTTTCTGCAGACCTAAATCCCACAGAAGAAATAACTACATCATATTTGCCTTGCTTTAAATTGGCAATGAACTGATAACTACCATCGGTGTTTGAAGCAGTTCCTGCTCCAGAATTTTTGATGGTAATAGAAGCGCCGGGAATAGGTAGCCCTTTGCTGTCGGTTACTTTTCCTTTAATAGTTGTTTGAGCTTGCAAGCCAATTGTCAATGTAATACCGAAGAGAAGGAAGCACAACTTCGATATAACATTGGCCTTGCCATAGTTAACATTCATATGCGTATCGTTTTGGAGGTTTATAAAACATCATAAATATATAATATATGCGGGAATTTCTTGGTTTTGTTTATACAGACGGTGAATAATTAGTGGAAACTGTTCAATTAGGCGGATAAAAATGCATAAAACCGCAAAAATGTGCATTTCTGCGATTAGTCTGATGACTGAATAAATCGCAAATTTCTTTTGATGCCACTAAATTTTGAACGCTTTAAAGGACTCTCTTTGAAAATGGTCTTAAATGATTCTTCTGTTAATTCTTCCCATTGGCTGGTTGTTAAATTTAAGACAGCAGAAATTGGTTCAAACGATGGTTCTTGATGGGGCTTGCTAAATCGATTCCATGGACAAATATCCTGACAGATATCACAGCCAAACATCCAATTATTGAATTGGTCTTTTAATTCATTGGGAAGTAATGCGTCTTTTAATTCTATCGTATAATAGCTAATGCATTTACTTCCATTGATTTTTTTGTCGGGCAATATAGCTTCTGTAGGGCAAGCTTCTATGCACTTGGTACAAGAGCCGCAATAATCTTTTGCAAATGGGGCATCGGCTTCTAAAGCGATGTCTACTATTAAAGTTGCAATAAAAAAGAAGGAGCCCGATTGTTTATGAATTAAGTTTCCATTTTTACCTACCCACCCCAAACCAGATTGTACTGCCCAAGATCTTTCTAAAACGGGCGCTGAATCTACAAAGCCTCTTCCATTTATTTCTCCAATATGGGTACTTAATTCTGCTAAAAATAATTTTAGCTGTGAACGAATTACTTCATGATAATCTTTGCCCCATGCATATTTAGAAATGAGTGGGGTGTTTGGTTTTTGTTTTGCTGAGGGATAATAATTCTTGAGTAACGTAATCACCGACTTAGCACCGGGCACCAATTTGCTTGGATCTACGCGTAAATCAAAATGGTTTTCCATGTATTGCATTTTACCATGCATACCTTGGTGCAGCCATTTTTCTAACCTTCTTGCGTCTTCGTCTAATTTGACTGCTTGTGCAATTCCGCAATACTCAAAGCCCAGCTTTTTGGCTATTGATTTTACTTGTTGCGTATATTGTTGAATAGGCAACATTAGTTACAATTAGCTACAATTTGTTCGTCAATAATTCCTTTCAACTTTAAATAGGTTTCTTTCTTTTCTTCAGATAAGAATTGCTTGGTAAAAAATACTACCGCGTAGTTTCTACACAAATCTATCATGGGCCATGTGCCAAATAAACCAGGACAAGCAACCACTGATGCTGCACCAGTTTGGTTGGTTTGAAGAATCCATGATCCCAATGCATAATTGTATCCCTCCGCAGATTTAGGCGCATACTTAATCATTGATGAAGTGGTCTGTGCTTGCATTAATAATTGAACAGATGTTTCAGATAAAATACGCTTTCCATTGTATATGCCCTTATTCAATAACATCGAGCAAAAGTTCATGTAGTCATTGGCAGTAGACTGCGCTCCGCCAGAAGGATTGATTGCATTCAAGGTAGAAAAATTGGTGCTTCGCATTTGAAGTGGTCTCAAAATTTTTTCTTGCATTAATTGTTCAAAACTTCTTCTAGTGGCCACTTCTATAAATCTGCCTGCAATATTCATTCCTACATTGCTGTACCTAAATTCTAATCCTGGGTTGGCCATGATTTCTTTTTTGGTTGCAAATTCTTCCACTTCTTCTTCTAGGCTATTGTATCGTCCTCTTTTGATAATATTCGCTAATTTAATTGGCTCCGATTCAATACCTGTTAAATGACTTAAGCAATGTCTTATAGTAATAAACCCTTTGCTATACTTTGTAAATACCGGTAAGTACTTACTGATTTTATCGTCTAATGAAATTTTTCCTTCGTCTACCAATGCCATGATTAATGCAGCAGTTAACCATTTGCTGCTACTGGCAATAGGGGCTTGTGTTTTAGGAGTAAATTCTCCTGTAGATTTAGAAAAAATGATTTTCCCATCCTTATATACTAGAATGACAAATTCTTTACCCAACTCCTTATTGGAAGCTGCAATTGCGCTTTCTAATTGCTGAAAATTAAACTGTGCCTTAGTTGGCTGTAATAATAACAGAAAACCCATTACCAGGCTGACTTTTACGCATGTTTTCCATTTTTTTAGCGACATAATTTCCGAATTATTGGCTTGGATTGTTGTTTGATTGATGGTATAAAGTTAAGTTAATCAACACAATTATGAATCTGAACAATTATACCATTAAAGCGCAGGAAGCCATTCAGTCTGCTCAACAGATTGCTTATACTAACAGCAATCCTTCTATTGAAACAGATCACTTGTTAAAAGCATTGATAGCTGAAAAAGATTCTGCTATTGATTTCTTATTAAAAAAGAACAATGTGAATCCTACTTTTCTAGAAGCTAAGCTAATGGAACAGCTGAATAAGCTACCCAAAATTAAAGATGGGGAACCGGCTCAAGCAGCAGGAAGAGATTTTAGCAATGCATTGTTAAAAGCTAATTCAGTAATGGGCCTATTTAAAGATGAGTTTATTACTCCCGAACATTTATTGATGGCATTGGTGCAAATGAATGATGCTACTGGTAAATTATTAAAGAGTGCTGGCTTAACCGAAAAAGGATTAACCACTGCTATTAAAGATTTGCGTAAAGGAGATACCATTCAATCACAAGCTCAGGAAACGCAATTAAATATGCTGAACAAGTTTGCAAAGAACCTGAATGATATGGCTCGTAAAGGGAAGTTAGATCCAGTAATTGGGAGAGACGAAGAAATTAGAAGAACCCTACATATTTTAACTAGAAGATCAAAGAATAATCCCATTCTAGTGGGTGAGCCAGGGGTAGGAAAAACAGCTATAGTAGAAGGGTTGGCCATGCGTATAGTGAATGGCGATGTTCCTGAAAACTTGAAATCTAAAGTGATTTATGGATTAGATATGGGGCAATTAATTGCAGGTGCTAAATACAAGGGAGAGTTTGAAGAAAGATTAAAAGGAGTAGTTAAAGAAGTTACTTCAAGTGAAGGGGAGATTATTTTATTCATAGATGAAATACATACATTAATTGGTGCAGGTGGTGGCGAAGGTGCCATGGATGCTGCGAATATTTTAAAGCCTGCATTGGCAAGAGGTGAATTGCGTGCCATTGGAGCCACTACATTGAATGAATACCAAAAGTATTTTGAGAAAGACAAAGCGTTGGAACGCAGATTTCAAAAAGTAATCATTGACGAACCAACTGTAGAAGATGCTATTTCTATTTTACGTGGGTTAAAAGATCGCTACGAAACCCATCACCATGTAAGAATAAAAGACGAAGCTATTATTGCAGCAGTTGAATTGTCTAATAGATATGTAACCGATCGTTTTTTACCAGATAAAGCCATCGACTTAATAGATGAGAGTGCCGCCAAACTTAGGCTCGAGATGAATTCAATGCCAGAAGAACTAGATAAATTAGAAAGACAAATCAGGCAATTAGAAATTGAAAGAGAAGCAATCAAGCGTGAAGATGATGAAGATAAATTAAAAGAACTCAATATTGAAATAAGCAATTTGGCTGTTGAAAGAGATACGCTTAAAGCTAAATGGACACAAGAAAAAGAATTGGTTGAGAAAGTACAAACCGCTAAAGCAAGTATTGAGCAGTTAAAGCAAGAAGCTGAGCAAGCAGAACGAAATGGAGAGTATGGTAAAGTGGCAGAAATTAGATATGGCAAAGTAAAAGAGCAAGAAACAATTATTGCTTCTGTTACTGAACAGCTTTTAAACTCTTCTGAAAAAAGATTATTGAAAGAAGAAGTAGATGCTGAAGATATTGCAGAAAGTATTGCAAAAGCTACTGGCATACCTGTTGCAAAAATGTTGCAGGGCGAAAGAGAAAAACTACTTCACTTAGAAGAAGAATTACACAGTCGTGTAGTTGGTCAAGAAGAGGCAATTAGCGCAGTTTCTGATGCCATTAGAAGAAGTAGGGCCGGATTGCAAGATCCTAAAAAACCAATTGGGTCTTTTATATTCTTAGGAACTACTGGTGTGGGTAAAACAGAGCTAGCTAAAGCGTTGGCTGAGTACTTATTCGATGATGAAACTATGATGACTCGTATTGATATGAGCGAATACCAAGAGAAGCACACTGTTTCTAGATTAATTGGTGCTCCTCCCGGATATGTAGGATACGATGAAGGTGGCCAATTAACAGAAGCTGTAAGAAGAAAGCCCTATAGTGTGGTTTTGTTAGATGAAATTGAAAAAGCACACCCTGATGTTTGGAATGTAATGCTTCAAGTATTAGACGATGGAAGATTGACTGATAATAAAGGTAGAATGGTGAATTTTAAAAATACCATTATTATTATGACCAGCAATATAGGAAGCCATTTAATTCAAGACGCTTTTGAGGGAGTAGCCGAAACTGGTATTGAAGAAGCTACGGAAAAAGCAAAGACGGAAGTAATGCAGTTATTAAAACAAACGGTAAGGCCTGAGTTTTTAAATAGGGTAGATGAAGTGATTATGTTTAGTCCTTTAAATAAAAAACAGCTAAGAGGAATTGTAGCAATACAATTAGAAGGGCTTAAAAAATTAGTTGCTGAGAATGATATCACGTTAAAATTCAGTGACTATTTAATTGAGTATTTAATTGAACAAGGGTTTGATGCACAATTGGGAGCAAGGCCTTTAAAGCGGTTGATTCAGAAACTCATTGTGAATGCTTTGAGTAAAAAAATCCTTTCTGGCGATATAGATAAAACACAGCCTGTTTTAGTAGATGTGTTTGATGGGTTGGTCGTTTTTAGAAATGATTAAATTATATTAAGCATATCCGCAACTTAAAGTGTTGAATGTTGTAAATTAGAGAAATGAAATGTATACTCAGTCTCTTCTTTATATTATTCAACACTTTTTTGTTTGGGCAGAATATGTTTTTGGCAAAGCCGGTTACCCATTTCGTAGAAGTGTATGATGAGAAAGGGAATCTATTTGGTGGGAATGTGGGAAGCATTAAAGGAAGCCCACTTTGGAAAGATGAATGGTGCAATGCAAATGTTGAAATGTTCAACGGAAAGACTTTCAATAATATGAAGTTGATTGTGAATTTGGTAAATGGGAATATTCATTTTTTAGAGAAAGATGCCGAGTTCCAATTTATTGAACCAGTTAAAAAAATTACTTTGTTCTATAGCTCTGAAGGAATATTTGATTCAACAGTTTTTATTAAAGTTCCTGCCGATAATAATTCATTGTATGAAATTAAAGCCCGTGGGTCTAATTACTATTTGTTAGACCTTGTTCAAAAAAAAGCAGCTGATACCTATGATTACGGAAAGTCTTCTGGAGGAAAAGAGTTTCGAGTTTTTAATGAATCCTATCTATATAAATTAACTACTTCAGAACTAATAACAGTTAAAGGGAAAACCTTAGCTGAATTATTTAAAGCCGATGCAGATAAAATTCCTTCTGCTTTGAATAAAGCCAAAAAAAAGCCAAGTTTAAAAAATATCGCAGCTATAATAGCTGCATGGTAACAAAAGTTTTTTTGTTAAAATTAATTTAACAGGCAACGGCACGTATTTTGCCAGCATCTATCTTGTACATAAGCCAATCAATTATTTTGGCTTGATTCCTTAAAACTATTTGCTTGAGAAAATCATGCTGTATAACGCGGCATGCAATACTATTGAGCAAACAAAAAATAAAGAACGGATGGCATAATGCTACACTAAAATTTTAAACCATGAAAAAAACAAACCCCCTTTATTTTATTGCTGCTGCAGCAATTTTAGTGTCCTTTGTGTTTACTGCATGTAATAAATCTGCATCTGTTGAAAACCCAATTGGCACTCAATCTGTATCATTGTATTTAACCGATGCGCCAGGCGTTTTTGACAATGTATTTATTGATATCAAATCAGTTTCTTTGCTGATTGATACTAGTAAAGACACACGTAAAAAAGACACCTGCAATTGGGATAGAATAGGTAGTTCCAGGCATGAAAAAAATGATTCGTCGCTAGTATGGCAAGACCTTGGTGTAAAAGCCGGCGTGTATGATATTTTAAAGTTGCGTAATGGAGTAGATACTTTACTCGCAACCAGTACAGTGTTTAAAGGTGCAATCCGTTTAATAAAAATTGAATTAGGTACTACACATTCTTTAGTGAAAGACAGTATTACTTATCCATTGAATATTCCATTTAATGAAAAACCTTATGTTTTGATTAAATTAAAAGGTGGAGAGTGGGACGAATTCTTACCCAACCGTTCAAGGCTTTGGTTAGATTTTGACATTAGTAGATCTATCGTTGAAAAAAACAATCAGTTTTACTTAAAACCATTCATTAAATTCTTTACTGTAAAAGCTACTGCTGGTGTTTCTGGTAAAGTAACTCCAAAGGAAGCACAAGCAGTAATCACCGTATTCAATAATACTGATACCGCTTATGCACTACCTAATCACGAAGGGTACTTTAAAATTCGTGGATTAGCAGATGGCACTTATAGTGTTTTTATAAACGCATCAAATGGCTATGCTGATACTACCATTAGTAATGTAGTGGTATCAAAAACTAAAGAAGCCCAGCTTGGCTTAATCACCCTCATAAAATAGTTTGTTGATAATTCCCTCGATTGTACAGTCCCGGCAACTTTTGTTGTCGGGATTTTGTATTTTACAGTATGCAAGAAAATAAATTTCTATTATACGGTGCCAATGGGTACACTGGAAGACTAATTGCTTCAATGGCTCATCAATATGAGTTAGTACCTGTTTTAGCAGGTAGAAATGAGCCTGCATTATCATTAATGGCCAAAGAATTGTCTTTAGAATACATAGTGGTAGACTTAGATGATACAGATAAACTGGTTAATGCTTTGCAATCCTTTAAAGTGGTTTTACATGCAGCAGGTCCATTCAAGCATACTGCTTTAAAAATGGCCCAAGCTTGTATTAAAGCTGGGGTTCATTATTTAGATATTACAGGGGAAATCGGGGTGTTTGAGTTATTGAAAAAAATGGGTGACCCTTTTGCTCAAAAAGAAATTATGGTAATGCCAGGAGTAGGATTTGATGTGGTGCCCACTGATTGCATGGCTAAATTTCTATTCGATCAAATGCCGGAGGCAACCCATTTGAAATTGGCATTTGCTTCAGTTGGAGGCAAATTATCTCATGGAACAGCAACTACTATGGCTGAAGGAATGGGTGAGGGAGGGGCTGTTAGGGAAAATGGAAGAATTATAAAGAAGCCACTTGGGCATAAAGGGATGTGGGTCAATTTTAGCAGTAAAAAATTATTTACAATGACCATTCCATGGGGCGATATTTCTACTGCATATACCACTACTCGCATTCCCAATATTGAAACATATACTTCTGTTTCTCCTAAAACATTTTCGATGTTAAAATGGCAAGGCGTATATAATTGGGTACTCAAATTGTCTTTTGTGCGCAATTATTATAAAAAGAAAATCAAAAAAATGCCTGCTGGCCCAGACGAAGCCATGCGCAAAAAAGCAAAGTCTTTGGTATGGGGTGAAGTATCCAATGCTGCAGGTAAAACTTTGCATGCAAATTTAGAAGGCCCAGAAGGATATACTTTAACCGCAATAAGTAGTTTAATTATTCTAAAAAAAGTACTTTCTAAAAATTTTAAGCCAGGCTATCAAACCCCTGCTGCTTGTTATGGTGCCGATTTGGTCTTAGAAATTCCTGGAGTTACTAGAACAATGGCTTAAACTTCCTTTATTTAAAGCATATTTGCCTTAATTGTTAATTTGTAGATTATGGCATCGAATAAAAAAGCAGCGGTAGGATTTATTTTTATCACCATACTTATTGATGTAATTGGGATTGGTTTAATTATACCAGTTGTACCTAAATTAATTGAAGAATTGGTTCATAGCAGCAGCGCTAGCCTTGCATCTCAATATGGGGGATGGCTTACCTTCTCCTATGCTTTTATGCAATTTTTGGTATCTCCCATTTTAGGCAACTTGAGTGACCAATATGGAAGAAGACCAATTTTATTATTTTCTTTATTTGGTTTTGGTATAGATTATTTATTTGTAGCATTTGCGCCAACCATCACTTGGTTATTTGTGGGTAGAATTGTTGCTGGAATTACAGGTGCAAGTATTACTACTGCATCCGCCTATATGGCCGATATAAGTACACCTGAAAATAGGGCCCAAAATTTTGGAATGATTGGAGCCGCTTTTGGTTTAGGATTTATTATTGGACCTATGTTGGGTGGATTATTGGGTGAGTATGGATCAAGGGTTCCATTCTTTGTTGCCGCTGGATTAGCATTGGCCAATTGGTTATATGGTTATTTTGTACTACCAGAATCATTAGACAAAAGCTTACGAAGACCATTCGAGTGGAAACGTGCAAACCCATTGGGTTCTTTGATGCAATTAAAAAAATATCCTGCAGTAACGGGCTTGATTGGGTCGTTGGTCTTAATTTATTTAGCAGCACACTCTGTGCAAAGCAATTGGAGCTTTGTAAATATCGAGAAATTCAAATGGACGCCTAAAATGATAGGAATATCCCTTGGAGTTGTAGGGATTTTGGTTACGGTTGTTCAAGGTGGATTGGTAAGAGTCATTAATCCAAAAATTGGGAATGAAAAAAGTGTTTACCTAGGACTTACTTTATATACAACAGGTTTAATTCTTTTTACTTTTGCATCCCAAACTTGGATGATGTTTGCATTTCTAATTCCTTATTGTTTAGGCGGTATTGCAGGTCCCGCATTACAATCTATCATTTCAGGTAATGTTCCATCAAATGAACAAGGTGAGTTGCAAGGAGCATTAACTAGTTTAATTAGTGCTACCTCTATTGTTGGCCCTTTATTAATGACGGGCTCGTTTGCATATTTCACTGGCCCTTCTGCACCATTTTATTTTCCTGGTGCTTCATTTTTATTAGGAGCATTGTTTATGTTATGTAGTTTAATTTGGGCCTACAATGCTTTACATATTAAAAGGATAAAAAAATAAAAATGGCCCTACAGATTTGCAGGGCCAGCATATCCCCCGATATGCGTCATGAACTATTTAAAGCTTTTTCAAATCGGCTATAATACCAATTAAAGATTTCTTTTGTGGCTTTAAAGAAAGCACTGGGGTATTGTTCAATGCTTTGATACCTTGTTCGCTATAATAAAATTGAGTACCTATCAGTGAAATAGTAACTATGTGAATTTTCTTTTGTAAAGGTATATTTTTTGCACTAAAACTTCTACTAGATAATTCTGGTTTTAGTTGAATCACGCTATTGTAGTCGTCTGTGGTAATAAAAACAATCGTGTTTTTATTGGTAAAATTGGGCGGTAAAATAATATTGAATTTGCCCTGTGAACCAATATTATTTAATGGTCGTGCCAAAGAAATCCATCTTAGTTTATTTGTGGTAATGTCATATCGTTCAATTTCCTTAGATCCACTGTTTCCTGGTTGTTTGTAAATGGATTGTTGGTAATCTAATGAAGTATTATCATTCCAATTAAAAAACGGGTCAACAAGTAATTGAGTGGTGTAAACAATAGACTCATCACCCTTGTAAACTTTCATTCCTTGTTTTACAATATTGTCTTTGTTGCCTACCCTTATTACATAATTAACTCCGGGAGCAATACGTAATTCTTGTCCATATGCTGTAGCAATAATACAAAATGCAAGGTCAGATTCTAATAAGTTTTCGTTGTTAAGAGAGGCTTTCATAGACCGAATAAACTCAGATTTCTCATCCAACAAAATGACTCTAATATTGATAGTTCCAGAAACAGGTGCACCTGCGTTATTAATAAATGCATTGGGTGGTAGAAATAAACTGAAATGATCAGAAAAAATGATTGTTTTACCTTTTGATCCTAATAAAGTGTCGTTGTATTTGTACACTGAAGTAGAGTCGCTGATTCTTTGTAGCGCTAAACTTGTAGTGGTAGAATAAGACCAACTGGTATCATTCATATCATTCCCAGCATAAGTAGTAAAATTACCATCAGATATCTCTTTATTGCAAGAAGCAAAAAGTATCAAGCTAATTGCTGCTATAAGATAATATTTACTGATTTTGTATAACATTACTATTGAGATACTTTGTTTGGTTTTATTGTTGCCTATCTTTTGTTTAAATTAAATCTCAGTCCCATTGCTAATCCACCAATACTGAATCGTTGATTAAATGCAGCTTGTGGATTAGTCATATTAGATAAATTGTACCTTAAGTATGGTTCAAAAAATAATTGGGTGGAATAGTTAATTCTTTTCGCAACAGTTAGGCCTGCATGTAATCCAAGACCAATATTGCTTTTGTATACCATATTGGTTTCTTTGCTCAATGGGACTGCGGTTAAACTACTATCAAGTATAACACCTTGATACCAACTGGAAAGGTTAACTATTACGCCAGCTGTTAATCCAATACTTAAATCGTCATTACCAAATTGATAGCTGGCCAATACTGGAATGTCTAAACTTTTAAACCTGTTTTTAACTGTATTCGTTTTATATCCAATTTGGGTTAAAGTACTGGTATCTCTAACAAGCAAAGTGTCGCCCGGTGCTCTGATGATGGCGCGAACGCTTACCACTGTTGTTGTTCTGGTTTCGTTTTCTGTTCTGTAAGTAAAGTGCTCGTTGATTTGTGAATATTGTAATCCTGTTTTAATTGCAAAATGGTCGTTCAATGGTTTTACAATTCTGAATCCTGCAGAAAATCCGAGCTTCAATGATTCACTACTGTCTTTTCTACTGAGTAATTGTGGGCTTGCAGTATTATTCGTTACTGTTTTAAATGCCATATCGGGTGATACAAACACTTCTAAATCCCAGTCGGTATTTCTTAGTTTTCTATCTGTTGGGCAAATCACCACATTTTTAAAACTCGATGCATGATTTTTAGAAGTCATTTCTCTATTAAACAGTGCAGACAAGTTTCTCTTTTGTTTAATGAGTGCATTACCTGCTTTTAATGATGTTTTATATGATTCAATTGCTTCTTTTGATTCCGCAATTTCATCTTCTTTTAAGCTGTTTGCTGTAACAGCAGGTATTTGGCTTTTTATGGAATTGATTGATTGTTCAAAAGGAAATACAGAACCTGATTCTTTGAATGATTGAGTAATGTTTTTCTTATTTAATTTCCAATCTGTTTTGTTTTCGGTATTGGTATTTATTTTAGGTGAACTGTTTTCTACAGCTATAGAGTTTTCTGCTTTTTCTTGAATACTATCCTGAGCTATAATTGTGTTTACTGTTTCAGGGTTATTTATAGTAGCTGACTGTCCTGTACTATTATTGCTTGGTTTAGGTAATTGTACTGTTTCCGATTCTTCTAAAGTAAATGGATTCCCGTTCAAATAAATATAAGCGGCAGTTGAACCAGCTAAAACAAGCAATAGAATAGAAGCAGCTGCCATGTATTTTTTGGGAAGCCAGAATAGGAACCTTCTTCTTTTTTCTTTTTCTTCTGGTTGAATGCGATCCCAGAAATCAGCTGGAACTGAGGCGCTGTGGTGGTATAACTTGTTTTGAATGAATTCATCAAATCCATCTTTAGGTCCAGATAAGTCATGAGCGGCAATTTTATCCCATAACCCATTGGGCACACTTGCAGTGTACTGTTCTAGTTTTTGGTTAAAAATGATATCAAATTCCTTATTCGTCATTAAACGGCAATCTTTTGAAGTTGCAGAATTTGAGCCTGCAACATTTTTCTAGCTTTTACCAATTGACTTCTACTGGTACCGGCCTGAATATTCAACATTTGGGCAATCTCATCATGACTATAGCCCTCAATCACACTTAAATTAAATACCATCCTATAACCTTCAGGCAAAGCACTTATCAATTTCAATAAATCTTCTTCTCCTAAATAGGTAAATGCGCTAGGGTCAATCGAGGGGAGATCAGCATGATGGTCATCAATTTCTTTAAAGCTCATTTTCTTTCGCTCTAAATGCCTAATTGCAGTATTTACTACAATTCTCCTAATCCATCCCTCAAATGAGCCTTCAAATTTAAATTGATTGATGTACTGGAAAACTTTCACAAATGCATCTTGTAACATGTCTTCCGCTTCCATATTATCTTGAGCATACCTAACACATACGCCCATCATTTTACCTGCGTGACGCTCAAATAGCATACGCTGGCAGGAAGGGTCCTGTTTTATACAGCCTTTAATCAACTCGTGCTCTGTCAAATGAGGTTAATTTAACGTTGACATAATATAGACGACCAGTTCAGTTAAAATGCTGCCTGAGTGGTTTAAACTAAACAAATATGAATAAAAAAGCCCCTATAAAAATAGAGGCTTGGTTATTTTATATTTATTTTAAGTTAAATACTCAAAAATTGATCGTGTATATAGTCTACCACACTAATTAAGCTACCTGTTTCTTTAAATACTTTTAATTGTCTATCGGCCCCGGTTCCTAATTCAAATATTTTGGCTACATGTTCTACTACATGTCTGCTGCCCAATTCATCAACTACATCATCTACAAAATCGAGTAATTCATAAATAAGGGCCTTGGTGTCTACCTCTGTTTCTTTTCCAAAATCAATGAGTTTTCCTTCTATGCCATACCTGCTGGCCCTCCATTTATTTTCGTTGATCAACGATCTTTGATAAATCATGAAGTTGAGGTTCTGGTTCCTGAGTTTGTAAATTTTGGCGCAAATTGCTTGGAACAAAGCCGCAATGGTCATAGTTTCCATGATATTCATTGGAACATCACAAATTCTAAATTCCACTGTGTTGAAAAAAGGGTGAACCCTTAAGTCCCACCATATTTTTTTAGCATTGTCAATGCAATTGGTTTTAATTAAAAGATTTACATAATTCTCATAGGCTTCAAAACTTTCAAAGTGGTCGGGTATTCCGGTTCTAGGGAACTTATCAAACACTTTTGTTCTAAAAGACTTGTAGCCGGTATCTCTTGATTCCCAAAAAGGGGAGTTGGTGCTTAATGCATACACATGGGGTAAAAAATAGCGAGCTGTATTCGCAATATGGATGGCCATTTTTCTGTCTTCCATACCAACGTGTACATGTAATCCAAAAATCAGATTGCTTCTGGCAGCTTCTTGTAATTCGTTTACAATTTGATTGTATCGAACATGGTCGGTAATCAATTGATTTTCCCAGTGGCTAAAAGGATGCGTGCCCGATGCTCCAACCCAAAGACCTAAATCACCAGCAATTTGTGCAATATTCCCTCTTAACGAAGCCACATCTTTAAATGCTTCATCAATATCTTTACAAATATCTGTTCCAACTTCAACTACAGCTTGGTGCATTTCGGCCTTCACCTTATCTTTCATAGAGAGTTGCCCCACTTGAACAATTTTTTGCTCATGACTTTTTAACTCTCTAGAAATGGGGTCTATTACCATGTATTCTTCCTCAACTCCTAAAGTAAAATGCTTGAAACTTAAATTAGACATATACTAAACGTGATATAGACTGATTAATAAAGGGGCTTCCCGTTTGCGCTTCTTTTAATGTACTCGCCCCAGGTTAAATTATCTTTTCCATCTTCTTGAGCCAATGCTTTTTCAATTGCATAGTTTGCAGCAGTTTCTACCACCCAATCAAAATTTTCTTGCCCTACACTTTTAATGTCAGCGTCTGGTGCAGGGTTGCAAAAATCAATGGCGTAGGGCACTCCATCTCTTAAAGCTAATTCTACTGTATTGAAGTCGTACCCTAGGTATTGATTAATTTTTAGAACAATATCCGTCATCATTTTTATCTTTTCTGCAGATGGCTTAAAGTCTGCAGCATACCTAAGATGATGAGGATTTCTTGGCTCATAAGACATGATGCGAACGTGTTTCCCACCAATGCAATAACAACGATAGTATTCTTCAAAAACAATCTCTTCTTGAAGCAACATCACCAACTGACCTGTTTCTGCGTGCTTCTCAAAAAAGTCATTCATGTCTGTTAGCTTATATACGTTTTTCCAACCTCCACCAGCAAATGGTTTCATATATGCAGGGAAGCCAACATAGCTAAAGATTCCTTCCCAATCTAATGGGTAAGATAAATTACTAAAAGACAATTCTGCGGTATCCGTAGGTAATTCTTTAGAAGGAAGTATAACGGTTTTAGGCACTGCCACTTCAATTTTTGTTGACAAGCAATTATTGAAAAATTTCTCATCAGCGCTCCACCAGAATGGATTATTTATAACTGCTGTACCACATAGTGCAGCATTTTTTAAATAAGCCCTATAAAAGGGAACATCTTGACTAATACGATCAATGATTACTGCATATCCACTACTTTCTCCTTGGATAACTTTATCAATTTTTACTGGCTCTGCTGTAATTCCCTTTATTTGTTTGCTATTGATTCTTTCAACAAAAGCATTTGGGAAACTTCTTTCTTGCCCAAAGAGAATACCTATTTTTTTCATAATTGCAGTTTTTAAGGTTGATTTGTAATTTAAGCTATCTATACATAAATAAAAAAATATACCTATCTATTTTTATTGTGATGCCCTATTTTTCATGCATTACCCTATTTTTGATATTATGTCGAATCATGTTACTATTCAACCACCTGTAATGCAAATGGAGACCAGTGTGGTTCATTCTGAATATTTAGAAAGAGATGTAACCATCAATATTTACTTGCCATCTAAAATACATTACCTAGATCAAGTAAGTCTTCTATTGTTTAACGATGGGCAAGATTTAATCAAAATGCGTTTTGATGAACTCTTTTCCGATTTATTAACGAATGGAAGTATTGAGCCCATTGTATGTGTGGGCATTCATTGTGGGCCAGAACG
The DNA here is from genome assembly GCA_002281875.1 of Sphingobacteriia bacterium 24-36-13. GTDB lineage: Bacteria > Bacteroidota > Bacteroidia > Chitinophagales > Chitinophagaceae > Sediminibacterium. The sequence continues at coordinate 51,748 of NCHN01000009.1, forward strand.
TAAAATGGAGTATGGAACTGCATATTCAGCTGATTTTAACGGGAGAGGAGCCAAAGCAGGATTGTACAGTAAATTTATTTTTGATGAGTTGTTACCTTTTATTAGAAAAAAATACAATGCCCCATCATTCAAGGATAAGTCATTCGCGGGATTTTCTTTGGGTGCATTAAGTGCATTAGATATTGCATGGAATAATGCAAGTGAGTTTAGAAAAATTGGATTATTCAGTCCTTCACTCTGGTGGCGTAGGAAGGCTTATGAAGATGGTTACGACGACGAACAAGATCGATTAATGCATTTGCAAATTCGAAAAGGAAAGTTTCATCCCTGGTTACAATTTTTTATTGAATGTGGTGAATTAGATGAAACTGCGGATAGAAACAACAATGGAATCATTGATTCAATTGATGATGCTTTAGATTTAATTGTTGCATTGAAAGCAAAGGGATACACCGAAAATCATATACAATATTTACAAGTAGAAGAAGGCAAGCACGATATTGAAACATGGGAGAAAATCATGCCTCAGTTTCTACAATGGGGTTGGGGTAAATAAAAAAGGCTCCGCAAATTTGCGGAGCCTTTTTTTGTATTTGTAAAGAATTATACTAGAAAATATAACGAACACCTAACTGCATAGACCAAGTGCTAGCTAAGCTTAGGTTGTCTTGCCAAGGCTTAGTAACCAATTGACCGCCTTGTTGTTGTAAGTTGAATGTTGGACGACCTGTTGCATCATAGCCTCTGAAAATTAGTGGTCTATCAGTTGTTACAATTTGTCTAACTCCAGAATTTTTGAACAACATATTTCCAAAGTTGAAAATATCGGCTGTTATTTGTAAGGTATGTTTGTGTGCGCCAATATTTGCCATGATATCCTGAACGATTCTTAAGTCGAAACGGCTAACCCAAGGAAGGTATGCTTCGTTACGACCCGCATATTGGTCTAAATTTTGTCTTAAATAAGGCGTATTCTGAACTAATTGTTGCCATGCAGCTAATTGCTCTGCAGCAGTTCTTGCAGGGTTGCCACCACTTGCTGTTTGTGCAACAAAATTAGGGAAGTAGCTGATGTACATTAAGTCTGAAGTACTATTGCCATCATTATTTAAATCACCATTAATTACATAGCTATAATTTGCTCCTCTTGCAATTTCACCAAATAAACTAAATGTGGTTGCTAAATTCTTTCCGTAAGCAAACTTATAAGATAATGATGTAATAATTCTGTCAGGATTAACATACGCAGAATTATATAATTGCAAATCATTTTGAGTAGCTGTAGTAGGATTACTTTGCCATGTTGAAGTGGCTTGGCTACCTGGATTTGCTGTTAACTCATTTCCATAAGTTTTTGTGTAAGCGATAGTTCCAAAAAATCCTTTAGTTGTGGTTTTTGTTAACTGAAGGGTAAATGAACCACTATTTCCTTGAGTAGCATTTTCTAATACTACTGCAGATCCTATATTGCTGTATAATCTTCTATCAGCAGTAGTTGCATAACGAGGTCTAGTGTCATTGCCATTTGCAAGTGTAGCATTTGGATTACGCTGGTTAGCATTTCTCATAATAACCGCATTAATATCTTTTGTTATTAACGCTTCGGCAGTTATGCTCCATCCATTACCTAATTTTTTATCAACTGCTAAATTGGTTCTCCAAATTTGTGGGAATTTGAATTCTTTATCCATTAATGCAATGTTTGCATTATTTGGTAATACTCCAGCAACTGGGCTAAAACTTCCACGATATGCATCTGGATTCGGATTGAATAGGAAATTACCCAATAAAGCAGGACTTGTAACTGCCTGACTCGCCTGATACATTTGGCTATTACCTGGCATATTGGTTAAGTATACAAATGGAATTCTTCCGGTAAATAAACCAGTACCTCCTCTGAATACTAAGTTTTCAGCGTCAATTTTATAACGGAATCCAACTCTTGGAGAGAAATATAAAGTACTTTGTTTAGGCCATTCACTGGTTTTGTAATTGGTTGGAACACCATTTCTATCAGGGAATGATAAAGCGGTAACATTAGGGTTTTCTAATGGAGCTTCAGGGTAAAGCACTTTATCAATACGTAAACCATAAGTCAATTTAAAATTCTCATTTACGTTAAATTCATCTTGTGCATAGATACCCAACTGACCAACTTTTAAGTCTGCTGCATACACAGAAGGCTTATTTGGGTCTAAAGAGAAGGTATAAGAGAATGCGGCTGGAGCTCTGTTATTGATGAAATCATCCAATGAATTGAATGCATAATAACTTGCAGAACCAGGCATAAACATATTTCCTACACTTTGGTATTCATAGGTTGCACCAAAAGTTAAAGTATGTTTACCTGCATAGTAGGTAAAGTTATTGGTTACGTTAAATACATCGTTTTTAACGTCATTGTTTCTAGTGAATGGATCAGAACCTGCAGACATGTAGTTTTGACCATTGTTGTTGAAAATATCAACAGTAGGGAAGTAACCACCATCAATTGAACGAGTCGCTTGAATTTTAGAGAATGTAGCAATAAACTGGTTAGAGAATCTACCTGAGAAGTTAGAGTTTAATTCTATTGATCCAGTTTTAACTACATCCTTGAATTTGTAGTTTGAATTTGAAAATGCCATAGATCTTAAACTAAAACGACCATTCGGAAGTCTATTTACAGAACCACTTGCTCCAACAGGTCTAAAACTAGGACCATTTGGAATTGAAGTAGCATTTACTGGTTGATCATTGAAACTAACTAAATCACTGTATTTAAGAGTTAGTTTGTGTGTATTATTGATGTTCCAGTCAATTTTTGCAAGTATTTTGGTGTTCTTTCTTGTAAAATTGGGGAAATTGTCAAATGAACCTGGATCATATCCGTATTTGGTTCTTAATGCATTGGCAAATTTATTCAAAGAATCAACATTTGTACTACTTACATTGCCTGCACCAGATCCACCAGTAGGACTAAAAGTAATTCCTGGTTGGCTTCCTTCTTCTTCTTCGTATGAAGCAAAGTAGAATAATTTATTTTTGATAATAGCACCACCTAAAGTAGCTCCAAAGATTTTATTATCAGATTTAACTTGTGCAGGTAATTTAACGTTACCCACTTTGGTACCATTGTAATCTTGGTTTCTGTAAAGGCCATATACAGTACCTTTAATTCTATTTGTACCACTCTTGGTTACAGCGTTAATACCAGCTCCAGTAAAACCAGATTGTCTTACATCGAAAGGGGCAATATTTACTGAAACCTCTTCAATTGCATCAATTGAAATTGGATTAGCACCGCCACCTGGTAACGGATTTGAACTCAACCCAAAGTTGTTGTTTAAGTTAGCACCGTCAACTTGGGTGTTGTTGAATCTACCATCACGACCTGCAAAACTGGTACCATTAGATTGAGGAGTTACTCTTGTAAAATCTGTAATACTTCTGCTAATAGTAGGTAAAGTACCAAGCATTCTTTGGTTAATTACTGTTGAAGCACCACCGGATTTATCTCCGCTAGATTTTTTCTTCAATGCATTTACCACTACTTCACTCAACACTTTAGATTCATCAATCAAAGTAGGGTTAATTACATAAGGCTCACCCAATAGAAGATAGATATCATTCACTGTTTCTACCTTCAATCCTGTGAAAGTGATTTTTAAAGTGTAAGGACCACCTGTTCTTAATCCAGGTAATGTAAACACACCGCCTTTTTTTGCAAGTGTTGAATACTGGGTACCGGAAGGGGTGTGAACAGCAACAAGGCTGGCGCCCTCAATGGGTTGCCCATCAGCAGTTTTTACAACCCCTGAGATACTACTTGTAGTAACCTGGGCGGTTGTGATCAAAGTTGCCAGTGCAGCAACCATAATCATTGAAATTCTTTTAAAAATTCTCATAATCTTGGTTTTGTGCGGCAAATATCCGACTAAAGGCTTAAGTACCCAAAATCTTGTTAAAATAAAGCCCTAATTTGTACAACTTTATAAACATTCAAGCCGTTATTTTGCCTAGATAATTTTATTTAACAAATTGATAGTCAGATTATTAACTGATTTAATTAAAGCCAGTTATAGACTGTTAAAAGCAACTGTTTGTTAATAAAAACTTAACTTGAATCCAAGTTGTAACATCCAGTTACTACTATTTGCCGGGTTTAAAGAGTTATTTAACTCAAAAATTGATTGTTCTAGAAGGGCAGGATCGAAGGAATAAATGGGGGTTAAGGATTGATTACTTTTAAAACCATGGAAGGAAATAAGTTTCACTCTGCCACCTGCAACCTGTAGTTGTTGACCCCAACTTGCGTTTAATAAATTGGCTGCATTTAAAATTTCGATAGACAAATTCAAGTGTATTTTTTGTGCATGTATTTTTATCGGAATGTACCAATTTGCCTTTATATCTATCCGATGCGTAAAAGGCGCTCTGCTTCCATTTCTTTGGGCAAATAGTCCTCTTCTTTTTTGTAAATATTTGTTTGAACTGATAAAATTATTCAAAGCTTCTTTTTGTTGATCGCTAGTGTAATACTTTTCATTTTTAAATATGGGTTCGAAATGCATTTTATTGATTTCTGCTTCTCTTGGTATATATATTAAATCATATCCTGTAACTGTTGGATCATCTCCTGATATATTCCCTTTGCCATACACATAACTAAAAGGAGTTCCTGATTGTCCATTGTAATGAATAGATCCACTGAATCTTTTGTTTTTTGGCTGTTTTATTTGAAGTCGGTATTCTGCATAAATGCGATGCCCTTGACTATAATCAGAAGTAGACAGTTTAATATTGTTTCTTCCATTTGTTTGTTCCATTAATCTCCAATGATTTAAAGTAATAGAATAATTACCGTCAAATAATGAGAAAGCATTTCCATACAAGTACTTGATGAAACTATTTGATTGTTTTTGTTGGTGTTTTAGTTGTATAGATAGTTCGTATCCATATCCGCGTTGATTATTGCTATTCTTGCTTAAAATAATATAATCATAAGGATTAGAACCATCTTGATTAATAGGAATTTTCAATGTATTTGTAGGTGCATGAATTAATCTAGTATCAGGACTTTCTAAATATGCATTGGCATTGTTTATATTAACATTGGAAAAAATAAGCTCTGTAAGATTTTTAAAATACATGAATTGCATTGACCATATAGTATTTTGGAAAATGGATTTACTCAATTGTACAGTAGATCTAAATATCGCAGGAAGCTTCAATTTTGCTGCACTTATATAAATTGTTCCTTTATTAACAGTATGGTTTTGTGGGGGTAAAAAATTTACTAAAGTATTGTTGGGGTTAAATGGATAATTTCTTATTTGATTTTGTGGTGAAATGTATTGTTCAATGTTACTTCCATTGTTGGAGTAAATTCCACTTAACCATGCATACGGTATTCTGCCAGTAAAAATTCCAGCGCCAATTTTTAAGTTCATGTTCCATTGGGGAATAAAGAAAGTTGAATAAATTCTTGGAGATGGGGTAGACAAAAGTCTCGGAAGTTTTCCTGAAATGCTTCCATCCAAATGATGCACTCTACTTATTTTTGGGATTGCTGTATTATTCATGAAAGAATCTGTTTGTGGTTCATTTAAAAAACGCTCTTCATTCCATCTAAGACCACCGTGTAATTGTATGTTTTTAGTAAGATTAATTTTATAATTTATGAAGTAAGCCCATTTTAATACGTTTAAAGTAGGGGATAGTTCCTCTTTACTTGATAAGTTTGAAAGCCTATTTATGCTAAACTCGACGGGGTTCCTATTTTGTAAAAAATGACTAATATCATAATAGAAATATTCACCATTCCCATTCAACATGAATTTATTTTTCATGATGGTATAATCCGCATCTATTCCTAATTCCCAAAAATGTTTTCCCTTTAGAGTGCTCCATCGATTGTTTAATCCATAACTAGTTTGACTAAGTTGGTTTAAATATGTTTCTTCAGAAGCACCTAGTACAATCATTCCTTCGCCATCTAACAATCTAATAAGCGGAAAAGCTTGAAGTTTAGGTGTTGTAATAGATGAATGGCGATTATAGGAAAGTAGTAATCTGTTTTGAGTGAGCGAGGTGATTTTGTTTTTCCACTCAATACTTACTGAAGTGTTTTTCTGTTGTTGAATTTTGCCATTGTTCGAAAAAATCAACATGCTTTGAGAGCTAGGGGTATTACTGTTCCTAAACGATTTTGAGGTTCTGACATTAACTACAAATTGATTTTTTGGGTTTAGATTCCCATCTAATCTAAAGGCCCATTTGTTGGATCTTGATTGAACAATTTGGTCTAATATGCCTGGGTCGTATCCAAATCTTTCTTGTAGGGTTTGTCTAAATCGATTTAGTTTATCTATTTGATTGGTTTTGCCCTGGTATTTATTTATGGAGAAAGGACGTAAAATGTATTCATCTAATTGATCGGTATTAATAAAATAGAAAAGTTTTTTATAAACAATTGGACCTCCAATACTCATTCCTATATGTTTATATAGATGTCGATTGGTTCTTAGCGTAGTATATGCTTCTTGAAATGGTTTGTTCTTCCCTGCCTTGGTAACAATATTAATGGCTGCTCCAGTAAAATTGCCCAGTGATGCATCATATGGAGATACTAGCAATTGCATTTGTTCAAAGCTCTCTGGTGCTGCTGCTAAATTGCCTGTTTCGCCCATTATCGTTCCTGTAGGAGATAAACCAAACTGATCGTTTTGTAAAACACCATCAATGTAATAGGAGTTAAATCGATTGTTCTGTCCTGAAAAAGAAGCGGCACCGCTATTGTCTGGCTTTATATAAGCTTCAGGATGATGCATTAATAATCTACTCAGTTCATTTGATTTTATGGTTGTATTTTTTAAAAGGTCAATACTTGAAGCATTCTTATTGCTATTTGAAGAACTGTTTACTTGTATGGGGTTTAACTCATTTACCTTTGATTGAAAAGGAATATTTAATAATACATCTTCACCTACGATTATTTGAATGAATTCAATATGAACCGTGTCTGCCAATGGATAAATTGCCTTAAGTGAATAATTACTGCTTGATTTTAATTGATAAAATCCATAAGTGCCGCTTTTATTACTGTTGGTTTGAATGCTGGTTTGGGTGCCTTCATCGGTCAAAATAATTAGGGCGCCAAACACTAGCTTTTCTTGATAGAGTACTTTGCCGCTAATAGAACCAAAAGTGCTTTGTGCAAATATTAAGCATGGCATTAATATGAATATGCTTAATGAATAAATTTTTTTCATCCCTACATTTTGAGCTCAATGCTACTCTTATGAATTGTTAAAATGATTCGTATTTATACTCAACAAAATTGTTTTAAAGCGGTTCCCTCGGTAGGTTTATGTAATTTTGCCGCTCAATTACCAATTATGTTAGATAGTATAGCAGCTGCGATTGATGATATTCGGATAGGGAAAATGGTTATTGTAGTGGATGATGAAGACCGCGAGAATGAAGGAGATTTCATCATGGCTGCGAGGTTTGCCACTCCTGAAGCAATCAATTTTATGAGTAAGGAAGGGAGGGGGTTAATTTGTGCTGCGTTAACTGAAGAGCGTTGCGCAGAACTAGATTTAACTCCAATGGTGAGTTCCAATACTTCCTTGCATGAAACTGCTTTCACTGTTTCTATCGATTTAATTGGTCAGGGTACAACAACTGGTATTTCGGCTCAGGATCGTTCAAAAACAATTTTAGCTTTAGTAAATCCCAATACGAAAGCAAGTGATTTAGGAAGACCTGGACATATTTTCCCACTGAAAGCTAAAACCGGAGGTGTGTTAAGAAGGAGCGGTCATACAGAAGCAACTGTTGATTTAGCCAGATTGGCCGGATTAGAACCTGCAGGCGTTTTGGTAGAAGTGATGAATGAAGATGGAACGATGGCGAGATTGCCCCAATTACTTGAAATTGCACAAAAGTTTGGGTTGAAAATTATTTCCATTAAAGATTTAATTGACTATCGATTAAAGGAAGATTCATTAATTCAAGAATTGGTTCGCGTGAATATGCCTACTAAATATGGTCAGTTTCAATTAGTGGCTTTTAAAGAAAATTTATCTGGTGCAGAACATTTGGCATTAGTAAAAGGCAAATGGGAAAAAGATGAGCCCGTCCTTACGAGAGTTCACAGTAGTTGTTTTACTGGAGATATATTGGGTAGTTTAAGATGCGACTGTGGGGAACAATTGCACAAAGCCATGCGTATGGTTGAAGAAGCCGGAAAAGGCGTAATACTTTATATGAATCAAGAGGGCAGGGGTATTGGTTTAATTAATAAATTACGCGCTTATCAACTTCAAGAAGAAGGAATGGATACCGTTGAAGCCAATATCCATCTTGGGTTTGGCATGGATGAAAGAGATTATGGAGTGGGGGCGCAAATACTCCGTTCTCTTGGAATTACCAAGCTTAAATTAATGAGTAATAATCCAAGAAAAAGGGCTGGACTAAAAGGATACGGTCTAGAAATAGTGGAGACTGTGCCAATTGAAGTAGTTCCCAATCCGCACAACGAAAAATACCTAACTACAAAAAGGGATAAACTGGGCCATTCTATTTTAGGAGATCAATAATTTTATTTCTTTTTAATGAGTTCCTTGGTTTCATCTAATTCTTTCTTTAGTTGAATGGTATAGAGCGTTAGCTCTTCTACTTTCTTTAGCAAGAGGGCATTCATTTGACCAAGGTCTAATCCATCTTTCATTACTTCTTCTGTAGTTTGAATGCCAGGTAGATGCTTATGGGTTTTGATATATTGATCTAACACATTTAAAGGCATTAACTGATAATCTTTGTTAAATACATGATCATACCAATCCTTAGAGTTTTTAACAGCAACTTTTACTTTCTCAGTTAATATACCTTGCTCTACATATAATTTATATCCATCCACTTGTGTATTAACGTCTCCAATTTTTACTCTCCCCTCATAAGAATCGATAGAAAAAAATTCTTTCTCAATAGCATCGGAACCCGCTTTATGACTGATTTTAAATGTTTGTGGGGTTTTCAATACTTCATCACCTGAAACTCTTGCGCCAATTGTCCAATAGCTTAAATTTTTTGGATTAGAAACGTCCCCATTAGAAAACATTATTGATGGTTCATTTTGCCCACCAGAAGCCCATTCGTTGCTTAGTTTTAATAAGATATTTTTATTCCTTGTATTACCAGCTGCTTTTTTAATTTCAATGGGAGCACCTGGAGTTAATATACCAATACCTACAAAACCTGCTTCAGGAAATATATTTTGCTTGTCGCCAGTTGCAGCTGCATTGGCATCAACAGGCGCTGCAACCGTTTTAGGCTTGCCGCTCGTAGTTGGCCTTTGTGCTTGAATGGCTATTTGAAACAATACAGTTGCGATGGATAATAGCAAAACTTTTTTCATATATAACTGCTTATTCGGTTTAAACGAAGTTAAATCAAATTTAGTGTTTATGTCTCTTACGAATAGTAAAAAGGCGCCTCACGGGCGCCTTCCTTTATTATCTATTATGGTGGGGGGGATGCTCTGCGTCTTCTTTTTCTTTCTCTTTATCGTACGCTTTGATTATTGCCTTAACCAATCTATGTCTTACAACATCTTCTTCTGTTAATTCAATATGTGCAATCCCGTCAATATTTTTAAGGATACGAGTTGATTTGTCTAAACCACTTCGCATATTTCTTGGCAAATCAACTTGCGTAGGGTCGCCTGTAATAATGGCTTTTGCATTGGCTCCTATTCTGGTAAGAAACATTTTTAGTTGAAGGTCGTTGGTATTTTGTGCTTCATCTAAAATAATGAAAGCATTGTCTAATGTTCTACCTCTCATATAGGCTAAAGGAGCAATTTCGATTGTTCTAGTGCTCATATAATAGCCCAATTTATCAGCAGGAATCATATCATCCAATGCGTCATATAATGGTCTTAAATATGGGTCAATTTTTTCTTTTAGATCACCTGGCAAGAAGCCCAAACTTTCCCCTGCTTCTACAGCAGGTCTTGTCAAAATGATTTTTTTTACCACTTTATTTTTTAATGCTCTTACTGCTAATGCTACTGCTGTGTAAGTTTTACCCGTACCTGCTGGCCCAATAGCAAAAACAATATCATTTCTATCAGCCGCGTGCACCATCTTTTTTTGGTTCTGTGTTCTTGCACGAACCGTTTTTCCATTAGGGCCAAACACCAAAATATCATTGGGGTTTCTGTCTACAAAATTATCTACTACTTCTGCATCGTCACCACCTAAAATTTGTTCAAAATAGCCTTCGCTTAAATGACCATTTCTTTGCAAATACTGAACAATTAAATCAATTTTTTCACGGGCAGTATCAATCTGTTCGGGTGCTCCGCTCAGTTTTAATTGAGTGCCTCTTGATAGGATTTTGAGTAAAGGGAATTTTTTCTTTAGTAAATCTAATTTGCCGTTGTTTACACCAAAAAATTCAATAGGATTTACCGACTCTAGGCTAATGATTGTCTCTGTCAATCTATAGGGTTTTAGTTAACGAATCAATTAATAGAGGTCATTAAAACCTCTTATCTCAAATTTAATTAATAGGAATACATATATCCTAATGATTCTTATTCACAGTTGTGGAAAGAATTACAATTTAACCATTCCTTAAACTAGAGCATTAAAGTGCTTTCAATGCAGCAATCGTTGTTGTGGGGTCTGAAGACTTAAAAACAGTATTGCCAGCCACTAAAACGTCTGCGCCTGCAGCAAGAATTGATGGTGCGTTTTCTAAAGTAACCCCTCCATCAATTTCAATTAAGCAGTTGCTATTTTTTTGGAGAATTAATTGTTTTAAAGCCTTTATTTTTTCTAAAGTATGTGGAATAAAATGCTGTCCGCCAAAACCAGGATTTACACTCATTAAGCATACAACATCAATATCCTGTATTAGATCACTTAACAATTGGACAGAAGTATGCGGATTAACAGCTACTCCTGCTTTCATTCCCAATGATTTAATTTCTTGAATATTTCTGTGCAAGTGATTACAAGCTTCAATATGAACCGTTAAAATATCAGCGCCTGCTTCCTTAAATGCAGCAGTATAGTTTTCGGGCTTTTCTATCATCAAATGAACATCACATACTTTTTGGGTTGCTTTTCTTATATGACTTATTACAGGTAATCCAAAACTAATATTAGGTACAAATTGTCCATCCATTACATCTAAATGAAACCAATCTGCTTGGCTATTATTTAGCATATTGCAATCTTGTTCTAAATTCAAAAAGTTAGCACTTAATAAGGAGGGTGCAATAATGGGCATTAGCTGTTGTTTTTAGTAGAATGCAAAAGTAAATTGTTTCATAGGGATTTTAATGGCTAATTGTTAACTAATTCTGTGACAATTTCCTGACAATACTAAGCCATGATAAAACTAAATTTGCATTTCATTCAACTACACATGAAAAAAATCTCCCTAGCTCTTGTTAATTGTTTCTTTGTTTTCGCTCTTACTGCGCAGCCACCAATGGTAAATCCGCCTTCAGTAGTAGGGGATACCTTAAGATTCGTAGGCGAAAACTATTTCAAAAACGTTATTCAACTAACATTTGGAGGAGATAATGCGGAAGCTTACTGGAGTTTTGATAGCAAGCATATTGTTTTTCAAAGAACCAATCCAAAAGAAGGGATCAATTGTGATCAAATTTTTGTGGGTAAAGTGCCAACAAAGGCTGGAGAAAAATTTGAATATAAATTAGTAGGAACTGGTAAGGGAAGGTCAACCTGTGCATACTTTATGCCAGATGGCAAGCATATAATTTATGCATCTACACATGAAGGTGGGGCCGATTGTCCTCCTGTTCCAGATAGAACTAAATACGGTAACAAATACATTTGGCCTTTATACAATAGTTATGATATTTACATGGCCGACTTAAATGGTAAGATTGTAAAGAAATTGACCAACGCCAAAGGGTATGATGCAGAAGCAACTTTGTCTTATGACGGGAAAAAAATGATTTATTGCAGCGATAAAAGCGGCGATTTAGAATTATATATCATGGATTTGGCAACCGGGAAAGAAAAGCAAATTACCACTGCTTTAGGATATGATGGTGGAGCATGGTTTAGTCCTGATGGAAAGAAAATTGTTTGGCGTGCAAGTAGGCCAAAAACAGATACAGAAGTAAAAGAATACAAAGAGTTATTAAAAGAAGGCTTGGTGGCACCTACTAATATGGAAGTTTGGGTGGCGGATGCTGATGGATCTAACGCTAAACAAATCACTAGTTGGGGTCAAGCCAATTGGGCACCCAACTTTACCCCAGATAGCAAGGGAATCATTATTTCAAGTAATCATGAATATCCAAGAGGATTCCCTTTTAATATGTATTTAGTAGATCTTGAAGGAAATAATAAGCAGAAAATTAGTAGAGACAAGGGTTTTGACGCATTCCCAATGGTAAGTCCTAATGGAAAGCGCATTGTATTTGGTTCTAATAGAAATAATGGTGGTACCCGAGACACCAATTTGTTTGTTGCAGATTGGGTTCAGCAATAGGTAAATTTTGTTTGTTTGTTTGTTTGTTTGTTTGGTTTGAATGGTTTACGCAATAGCGTAAACCATTTCTGTTGTATCTTGCTTGAAAATATTTTTTATGCAAACAGGATTTGTTCATCTTCATAATTTATTACGTTGGATTATTGTAGTGTTGTTGTTGGTGTCTTTAATTAAAGCTTACACCGGGTGGTCTTCTAAAAAAGTATTTGCAGCTGGCGATAAAAAAGTATGGTTATTTACAATGATTGCTTCTCATATTACCCTACTGCTTGGGTTGTATCAAGTTGCGCTGGGTAGGTATGGTATTTTCAATACTAGTTTGCCAGAAGGAACTTCATTTATGAAAGATAAATTCTACCGTTTCTTTTGGATGGAGCATCCAATCACAATGATTGGCGCCATTGTGTTTATTACCCTAGCACACGGTATGTCTAAAAAAGCCGTTGCCGATGAAGTGAAATATAAAAAAGCTTTCTATTTCTTTTTGATAGCGGCAATTCTTTTACTTGCAGGTGTTCCTTGGCCTTTCAGAGGTGAAATTATTGGAAGACCCTTATTCCCTGGAGCATAGCGGTTTTAAATACCTCAGTAACTTTTTTTGAAGTTATTATCTTAAAATTCAATTGTATGCCTCATTATATAAAGTTGGGTTCAATTCCTCACAAGCGTCATACACAGTTTAGAAAACCAGATGGTGGATTGTATTCAGAGCAGTTATTTTCTACTGAAGGGTTTAGTGATGATTATTCTTTGTTGTATCATATTCATCCACCTACGCAAATTATTCATACGGATGAACCTATAGTAGTTGCTCCTAAAGTAGCAGAAGAAAAAATGTTGAAGCATAGAAGTTTTGAAGGCTTTAACGTACAACCTGAGGCAGATTACTTAAACAGCAGAAAAGCTGTTTTAGTGAACAACGATTGTCATATTGTACTTGCTGCACCTCAGCAAAGTATGACCAATTACTTCTATAAAAATGCTGATGCAGACGAACTGATTTTTATACACGAAGGAACGGGAAAGTTGCTCACCCAATACGGTCAATTGGCATTTTCGTATGGTGATTATATAGTTATTCCTAGAGGAACTATTTATCAAATTCATTTTGATACAGCAGATAACCGTTTGTTCATTGTAGAAAGTTTTAGCCCATTTAGGTATCCTAAAAGGTATTTAAGTAAACATGGACAATTATTAGAGCATTCTCCTTATTGCGAACGCGATATTAGAGGGCCTGAAAATTTAGTGACTATTGATGAAAAAGGAGACTTTTTAATAAAAACCAAAAAGAAAGGAGTGTTGTATGGCTTGCACTACGGAACACATCCATTTGATGTAATTGGTTGGGATGGATGTTGCTATCCTTATATATTTAGTATTCACGATTTCGAACCTATTACTGGTCGGGTACATCAACCACCGCCTGTGCACCAAACTTTTGATGCGCATAATTTTGTGGTTTGTAGCTTTTGTCCTCGTTTATACGATTATCATCCTAATGCAATTCCCGCCCCATATAATCATAGTAATATTGATAGTGACGAAGTGCTGTATTATGTGGCTGGAGACTTCATGAGTAGAAAGCATGTTACCAGGGGGATGATTACTTTACACCCTGCCGGAATTCCTCATGGGCCTCATCCTGGAGCGGTTGAAAAAAGTATTGGGAAGAAAGAAACCCAAGAATTAGCAGTGATGGTAGACACATTTCATCCTTTACAATTAACCGAAGAAGCTTTGCGGATAGAAAATCAAGGTTATACGATGAGTTGGGCGGAATAATCAAAATATTCCTTAACTTATGGCTTAAACGATTGCTATATGATTAAATTCAACGACATCAAAATTGGAGATTACATGATGGGTGAGTTTGAAGGCAAGCTATGGGAGGGAGAAGTAACTAGGTTAAATGGGGATGAGAAACAAGTGTGTTTACTTACATCCGTTCAGGAGTTTTGGTTTTCAACCGATCATCTTCATCCAATCCCTTTGGATGAAAATGCGCTCTTAAATCTTCATTTCACTAAACAAGCCGCTGATGATGGCTCGGTAAAGTATTCAAAAGGTGCATTTCGGTTAGTAGCTCCCAAGGCAGGCGATTTTTCGTCTATTGAAATGTGGTACAGAGAAGACAGAAGACATCATCCAAATGTGCATTATGTACACCAATTACAAAATCAATATTTAGATATGGTTAAGATTCACTTGACTAGAGACCCTATGTAAAGCTTGTGCAATTTTTTTATAGTCCTTAAAAGGATATTTTTTCAGTCAATAATTTTAACGCCAGTGCTCGAGTGCTGGCGTTTTGCATTATTTTTGCACCCGAAAATGCCTTGTTTTGGCCATTTTGGCTGTGGAAAACCCCTTTTCTTGATTTTTTTTCCACATTTTCAAGAGTTTTTTCCCCTTATTTTTCATAATTCGGTTGTATTCTAATATCTTTGCAGCCCCAAAAATAGTATGTCGAAACAACCATTGATTAAACAAGACGGAGTAATTCTGGAAGCATTAAGTAATGCTATGTTCAGGGTTAAATTAGAAAATGGTCATGAAATATTGGCCACTATTTCAGGAAAAATGAGGATGCACTACATCCGAATTCTACCAGGGGATAAAGTGGGGGTCGAGATGAGCCCTTACGATTTAAGTAGAGGAAGGATTATTTTCAGGTACAAATAAGTAGCTGAGAATAGCAGCCAAAACAGAAACGGAACGTAACAGGAATATAACAGTTAAACAACCAAACAATGAAAGTAAGAGCTTCCATTAAAAAACGCAGTGCCGATTGTAAGATCGTGAAGCGCAAGGGTAAATTATTTGTGATTAACAAAAAGAATCCTCGCTTTAAGCAGCGTCAGGGGTAATTCGATTAATCAAATTAACAGCATAAAACAATAATAATATGGCTCGTATTGCCGGTATTGATTTGCCAAAAAACAAAAGAGGTGAGATTGGTTTAACCTACATTTTTGGTATTGGACGTTCAACAGCTCAGTATATCCTTGAAAAAGCAGGTATTGACTTTGATAAGAAAGTAAACCAGTGGAATGACGAAGAGCAAACTGCTATCCGTAATATCATTAACAATGAGTTTAAGGTAGAAGGTGCACTTAGAAGTGAAGTATCTATGAGTATCAAGCGTTTGCTAGATATCGCATGTTACAGAGGGTTGCGTCATCGTAAAGGACTTCCTGTTCGTGGTCAAAGAACCAAAACCAATAGCCGTACCAGAAAAGGTAAACGTAAAACGGTTGCCGGCAAGAAGAAAGCAGCTAAAAAATAAATAGTTAGCCCGAAGTAATCACTTCGGGCTTTCTTACATAAATAAATCCTTTGTATTGGATCTCTTTTTTGTAAAGGGGGAGATGCAAAGGTTCCGTAACAACGGATTTTTTTTAACCATCCCTTCGGGGAAGACTACCTAAAAAAGCAAAAATGGCTAAACCACAAAAAGCGCAGAACAGTGCAAAAGCTGCTGCCAAGAAAAGAGTAGTAAAAGTAGATGCAGCCGGTGAGGTTAGAATCTCTGCTACTTTCAACAACATCATCATCAGTTTTACCAACAAAACCGGCCAAGTAATTAGCTGGAGCAGTGCTGGTAAAATGGGTTTCAAAGGTTCTAAAAAGAATACTCCTTACGCTGCACAAATGGCTGCTGCTGACGCTGCTAAAGTTGCAATGGATGCAGGCTTAAAGCGTGTTGATGTATTTGTAAAAGGACCAGGTGCAGGACGTGAAGGAGCAATTCGTTCTATAGCACAATCAGGTATTGAAGTAACTTCTATTAAAGATGTTACCCCTATGCCTCACAATGGTTGTCGTCCTCCAAAACAAAGAAGAGTATAATAACCCTAAGCCCCAATAGGGGTAGTGGAAATAATATTGAGCCACAAGGTTTCATTTATCAAAAGGTTGCCCGATTCATTTTTTACGATTTTTAACCGATCGAAGCAACGAATTCTAAAAAAATCGAAATGAAAATTTAAACTATGGCACGTTACACAGGTCCTAAGACCAAAATCTCCAGAATCTTTGGCGAACCTATTTTAGGAAACGCAAAGTGGTTAGGTAAAAACTCTAACCCTCCAGGACAGCATGGTGCTGCCCGCAAACGTAAAACTTTAGGCGAATACGCTCTACAGTTAAGAGAGAAGCAAAAAGCAAAATACACTTATGGTGTATTGGAGCGCCAGTTCCGCAAAACTTTTGAAGAAGCTCAGCGTTTAAAAGGTGTTACCGGTGAAAACCTGATTAAATTATTAGAAGCACGTTTAGACAATACAGTATTTCGTATGGGATTAACTGCTAGCCGCCCTGAAGCGCGTCAGTTGGTTAACCACAAACATATTACTGTAAATGGCGAAATCATGAATGTCCCATCTTACACTTGTAAGCCAGGTGATATTATTGCTTACCGTCCTAAAAGTGCTGACAACTCTGGTATTACTAGCAAAACTCGTGGTAAGAACCCTAAGTTTGGCTGGTTAGATTGGAACGAAACCGAAAAGAAAGGTACGTTCATTACGATGCCAGAGCGCGAACACGTTCCTGAAAATATTAAGGAGCAGTTGATCGTAGAATTGTACTCTAAGTAATTTTTTCTATTCACCTAATAAGTAAAACACGTTTTAAAATGGCAATATTAAGCTTCCAAAAGCCAGACAAAATCGTTCTTCAGAAAGCAACTGATTTTGAAGGTCAGTTTGAATTTCGCCCTCTTGAGCCAGGATACGGTTTAACCATTGGTAATGCACTTCGCAGAGTTTTGTTGAGTTCATTAGAAGGTTATGCGATTGTAGGTATCAAAATTGATGGTGTAGACCATGAATTTGCTACTATCAAAGGCATTACCGAAGATGTTACCGAAATGATCCTTAACTTAAAGCAGGTTCGTTTCAAAAGAAACGCTGATATAGAGTTAACTTCTGAAAAAATCAACTTGTCTGTTAAAGGTCGCAGCGAATTCACTGCAGGAATGATAGGAGAGCAGTCTCCTAGTTTCCAAGTAATGAATCCTGAATTGTTGATCTGTACAATGGATCCTACTGCTAAGCTAGACATTGAATTGACCATCGCAAGAGGTCGTGGATATGTGCCTGCTGAAGAAAATAAAGTAAAAGATGCACCATTTGGTTACATCGCTATCGATTCTATTCACACGCCAATCAAGAACGTTAAGTACGCTATTGAAAACTATCGTGTTGAGCAAAGAACCGATTATGAGAAGTTAATCTTAGATGTTGCTACTGATGGTACTATTCATCCTGAAGATGCTGTAAAGCAAGCTTCTCGTATTCTTATTCAACATTTGATGATCATTACTGATGAGAACATCACTTTTGACAACAAAGAAGATAAGAAAGAAGATGTAGTAGATGAGCACGTTTTACAATTACGTAAAGTATTGAAGACTCCTCTAGAAGATTTAGATCTTTCTGTACGTGCATTCAATTGCTTAAAAGCTGCTAAAATTAACAGCTTGAGCGAATTGGTTCAATATGAGCAAGAAGATTTAATGAAGTTTAGAAACTTCGGTCAAAAATCTTTATCAGAAATTGAACAAGTATTAACAGAAAGAGGACTAAGCTTCGGTATGGATCTTGGTAAACTTGGACTAGATAACCTAGATAATTAATTCATCACACTGTTCTGAATTTTTTTAGAATGGTACCCTCCACAAATCCTGACACGGTGTGGAGTTAAAACTTAAAAGTCATGCGTCACGGAGACAAAATCAACAACCTAGGCCGCAAAAAGGCACACAGAGTAGCTTTATTGCAGAACCTTGCAAGTCAATTAATCACGCATAAGCGTATCGTTACTACTTTAGCAAAAGCTAAAGCATTAAGAGCTTATGTTGAACCATTGATTACTAAAACTAAGAAGAACGAGTCTGCATCTCAGATCAGTCACAATCATCGTTTAGTATTTGCTGAATTACAAGATAAAGCTGCAGTTAAAGAATTATTTACTGTAGTAGGTCCTAAAGTTGCTTCTCGTCCGGGTGGTTACACTCGTATTTTGAAACTTGGCATTCGCCCGGGTGACAATGCAGAAAAAGCAATGATTGAATTAGTAGACTTCAATGAAATCTACGGTAAATCTGTTGCTTCTGCTACTGAGCCAGCTAAGAAAACTCGTCGTAGTCGCGCTCCTAAAAAAGCGGAAAACGAAGAAACTGTAGTTGCTCCTGAAGCTACTTCAACTGAAGAAAAAGCCGCTGAATAGTTTATGAAGTGGTTCTAAAAAATAAAAGGCAAAATCGTATCGGTTTTGCCTTTTTTAATAAAAATGCATTTCTTTTGCACTCATAAATGTAATTATGCCTCATTCTACTACATCTAGAAAACCCGCAATATTAGTTCTTGCAGACGGCCATGTTTTTCATGGAATGTCTTTTGGTAAAATTGGTACAGCAACTGGTGAAATTTGTTTTAATACTGGAATGACTGGATACCAAGAAGTATTTACCGATCCTAGTTATACTGGTCAGGTATTGATCATGAATACCGTACATATTGGTAACTATGGTGTAAAAGAAACAGATGTTGAGAGTAGTTCAGTTAAAATTCATGGTTTGATTGCTAGAAATTTAGAAGAGCAATTTAGTAGACATCAAGCCAATCAAGATTTGAATACTTATTTGGTAGACAATCATATTGTTGCGATTGATGGAATTGATACTCGGGCATTGGTTGCACATATTAGAACTGAAGGGGCAATGAATTGCATTATTTCTTCTGAGGAATTATCAGTAGACCAATTAAAAGAGCAATTGAAAGCCGTTCCTAATATGGATGGGCAAGAATTAGCAAGTACGGTTAGTACGTCAACAGAATATGAAATGGGGGATACCAATTCTGCTGTTAAAGTTGCTGTATTAGACTTTGGGGTTAAACAACATATTTTACAATGTTTGGTTAGCCGAGGTGCCCATATTAGAGTACATCCTGCAAAAACTACCATCAATAGATTAAAGGAATTTAATCCTTCAGGCTATTTTATCTCGAATGGCCCTGGAGATCCTGCAGCAATGCCTTATGCGGTAACAACTGTTAAAGATATTTTAGCGGAAAAAAAGCCTGTATTTGGTATATGTTTAGGGCATCAGCTCTTGGCTTTGGCAAACGATATCCCTACTTTTAAGATGCACCACGGACACAGAGGCTTAAATCACCCTGTAAAAAATATTATTACCGGCCAATGTGAAATTACCACCCAAAACCATGGTTTTGGTGTAGATCCTGTTGCAGTGAAGAATCATCCCAATGTAGAAGTGACGCATGTAAATTTGAATGACGATTCTATAGAAGGAATTAGATTGAAAGATCGACCTGCTTTTAGTGTACAATACCATCCAGAAAGTACTCCTGGTCCACATGATAGTCGTTATTTATTTGATCGTTTTGTAGAAATGATGCAGTAATTTCAAAGCATGAAAATAGCCATCATCAATGGGCCCAATTTAAACCTGCTGGGTAAACGGGAGCCAGAAGTTTACGGTAATTTATCTTTTGAAACTTATTTTGAACAACTTCAAAGCAAATTCCCTGCTATTCAGTTGGTGTATTTTCAATCGAATATAGAAGGTGAATTAATTGATGCCTTGCAATTGCATGGCTTTGATGCTGATGGTATCATACTGAACCCCGGTGGCTTTACGCATACCAGCGTTGCAATTGGAGATGCCATTGCTGCCATACCTTCTAAAGTTATTGAAGTGCATATCAGTAATATTCATGCCAGAGAAGATTTTAGAAAATTATCTCATGTTTCTGCTAAAGCGGTGGGTACTATTGCTGGATTGGGCTTATTTGGATATGCCCTTGCAATTGATTGGTTTGTTCAACATAAGGCCTCTTAAATATACATCCATCAATTTTACGTACTTTAGCCATTAAAATATCCAGCTTCCCCCATGCTGTTGGTAAAATCCTATACAAAACCAGTATTATACCTAATAGGTATTAATATAATCATCAAATTATTGTTGGCTCCATTATTGGAGTTGGGTAATGATGAAGTGTATTATTGGACTTATTTGCTGAGACCTGATTGGAATTATTTTGATCATCCTCCCATGGTGGGTTGGATGATGCGCTTTTTTACATTCAATGGATTTTGGGCTTCTGAAATTTCAGTGCGATTAGGAAGTATTGTTGCTTCTGCTGTGTCAACATGGTTTATTTTTAAAATTGGGAAGCTTTTATCTAGGGAAAGATTGGGTTGGTATGCGGCAATCTTGTATTCGGCTTCCATTTATACAGGTTTTATAGCTGGTTTTTTTGTTTTACCCGATTCACCACAAATGCCTTTCTGGACTGGGGCATTGTACATCATGGCGCATTTAATGTTGCGTAAATCTGATGAAAACAATTGGGGTATTTGGCTTTTATTGGGTTTAGTAATTGGGTTGGCAGCGCTTTGCAAAGTGCATGGCCTATTTCTTTGGGCAGGCTTTGGTTTATTCATTTTACTTCAAAAAAGGCAATGGTTAAGTAATCCTAGACTCTATGTTTCTGCATTTATAACCCTTCTTTGTTTAGTGCCCATTTTGTATTGGAATATCAATTACGATTTTATTACTTACCGATTTCATTCTGAAAGGGTTACCAACACGGGGGTGCAAATTGATTCCTTTATTCAAGAAATAGTAGGAGAGTTTGCTTACCAAAATCCGATTGTATTTATATTGGTTTGGATTTCTGTGATCTTTTTTGCAATGAGAAAATTTAGATTTAGGCAGAACCGAATTGGCATTTGGTTGCTATGTATGAGTTTGCCCATGTTATTGGTATTTTGGGCTGTTGCTTTATTTAATCCAACATTGCCTCATTGGTCGGGCCCTGCTTATATTCCACTTTATTTTTTAGTAGCTGCTTGGTTTGAAATAGGGAAACCAAATTTCTTCCCCTTGGTATTTAAATTGGCTATTGCAATAGTAGCTGTTGTTTTAGTTGCGGCAACTGTTGCTGTTAAATTTTCTCCAGTCAATTTTGGATCAAAATCCCCTAATTCTTATGGCGAATACTGTCCTACTTTAGATCTTTCCGGTTGGAATAAATTAGGTGAAAATTTCAAAACCATGGTTGCTGAAGATGTAGCCAAAGGTGAAATAAAAGATGGTGCGGTATTACTTACCAATAAGTGGTTCCCTGGTGGGCATTTAGAATTTTATGTTGCTAGACCAATAGGTATGCCTTTAATTGGTATAGGTGAATTACAGGACCTGCACCAATTTGCTTGGCTAAATAAAGAACGCAGCCCATTACAAATTGGGCAGGATGCTTATGCAATAGTTCCTTCTAATTTACCATTAAATGTAGTGGATGCTTATGGAGCTTATTTTACTACAGTTGAAAAACCAGAAAAATTATTGCAACAAAGGGGTGGGGGCGTAGTGCGCTACTTTTATGTTTACAAATTGAAAGGATGTAAACAAATACCGAAACCTTTAATTAATTAATTCTTCTGAACTGGAGTTTGAATAATCATTTCTTTTTCTTTATTGCCCCATAGCTTTTCAAAATCTCTGCGATAAGAGATACTTGCCCCTGTTCTATTTCTTCTTCCAAAATTAGACCCACTAATATCCAAACTGTTTTTATTGAAAATAATGGCTCTTAGTTTTCTGTCTTTAGTTAAAATGATTTCAATATTCAAGTCTGGCAACCATTGGAAGTTACCATTTTGAACACTAGAACTGGCTCCTAAATTAAAGTCAAGGTCTCCACCAAATGTGACTTTTACATTATCGTTTAAAAAACTCTTGCCCAATTTAAAGTTTACTCTGGAGCGATCTAATACACTGCTATTGGATTGTACACTCCCGCCTGTTGTTCCAAAAATACTTGAACTATTATATAAAGAAGCTCCAAGATCAAATCTTAAACTTCTATCTCCAGTAAGCTTATATAATAAACCTGATAGTGCTTTGTTCACTTCATTGGTTAAAACTTGAGAAAGGGTATTGATTCCCAAAGAGCTGATATTATATGGGTTACTGCCGCTTCTATTGCTGAATTCGCCTGGAGGAGCAAATGTGCCAAACACGATCAAGAAGGAAACTTGTTTTAATATTTCATTTTCGTCTCTTTGTATTCGGTTTAAGAATGCTGCAAATTCATTGTCATTTTTCACAGGGCTACCTTGAGGGAAATCTAGTCTAAAACTAATATCTGGTTTACTCAACTGGTTTCTTAATTCAGCTATCACATAAACATCCCCTCTATATCCTTTTACTGATCCGCTGAATATATTGTTTCCAATTAGATCGGATAAAGAAATACGCTCTGCAGTGTATTGTGCGTCAATACTCATCACTGCTTTAAAAGGATCTCCATTCCATTCTATATAATTATTTGAATTAGGTAATAATTCAAATGGCTTTTTTAATAAAGATTGAAAATTGAAATCATAATTCCCTCTTTCAATATTGTACCTGCCTTTTATGCTTAAAGGTTCAACTGTACCTGCTTTGATGATTAGCCTTCCATTTCCTTCTGCTTTAATGATATCACCGTTAATTTCATCTAAAATAACATCAATCTGTACTTTATTATTGGCAGTTACGTCAAGGTCTACCGTTAAATTGAAATTGCTTCTTTTGCTAGACTCCTGTAATTCGGTACCATAAGTTTTAAAAACGATAAAGTCTGCGAAGCCACTTTCTTTACTTTGTTTATTTGGTATAGTAATATGAGAACTGTCATTGGCTTCTGCAATAATATTCATTCTGCAATCGTACTCAGGACCTTTAAAACTCAATGTAGCTTTTCCAATGGCTTTACCATAAAACTGCTCATTGTCTTTAGCTTTTGTATCAATCATCAGTAACTTTTCGGTTCTGAGATCAAAATCAAATGCCATATTCTTGAAACCCTTTTCTAGCAGTTTGCCGGTTACTGTACCGGTATTTCCATACATGTCTTTAATAGTGAGTCTTCCAAAATCTATACCATCATCTCTAAACTTAAGTTCAGCTGAATCAATTGTGTATTCAACCTGTGTGAATTCTACTTTTAGTTTTGCATTTTTTAAACTTATATCTCCTAAAAGTTGAGGAGCATTTAAATCTCCACTAATACTTAAATTCCCTTTAGCTATACCATCTAAATTGCTAAAAAGGCCCGTTAATAAGCTTTCAATAATATCAATTTTTGTTTCATTTAATTGGATATTGGTATTGAAAGAATTTCCAGTACTGTCTTTTACATTGTACGATCCATTAGCAATTAAATCGTAGTTTTTATTGGGAGAGTTAATCTTAAATGGAATTAATCCTGTTTTACTGTCATAAGAAGCATCAATATTTACTACTCCAATGGAATCTTGTTCGTAACTAAAGTCTGCGGCTTTTAAAGTTGCTTTTGCGGAAAAGTCTCCTAAAAATTCGGTTAATCTTATTTCCCCACTCACAACACCTTCCAATGTTTCCTTTTTCATGAATAAAGAAGTAATATCACCCAATACTATATTTTTTAATTTCACTAAGAGATTACTGGTATTACCTCCATCTTCTTCTTCTGTTTCAATTTTAATTTCTTGAAAACCACCCTGCGAAAACTGTACATTATTAGCACTTAATAAATGTTTTCGAATAATTAATTCCCCCTTTTCTTCAATAGTCCAGCGTTTTTCGTTTAAAACAAAACTAGAAGGCCTGAACATTATTCTAACTCCGTCTTCGAGTGTATAAACATCTGCCAGAAGGGAGGCATCATCTAAAGTGCTATTGGCTTTGGTATTGATAGAGACAATAGAATGGTCATTTGCTGAAGTGATATTAATGACCGAATTAGGTAAATTTAAACTATCTCCAATTTCAACATTTTTGATATTGGTTGTTACACTTAAAGAGTCAAAATTACCCTTTCCTTCTAATTGAAAGCCGGTAGTTGCATATTGATCGTACTTGCCATATGGAACATATGCATTTACCCCTAAAGCAATATTTTTAGTATCTATTGAGCCATTAATGTTCACATCATTAAAGCCACTTATTTTATTTGTAAATATTTTAAAATAGGGCTCAATATAGAAGCTGTTAAAAGTGAAATTAAACTGTTGGTTTTTAGGAGTTGTTTTAGGCGACTGTACATATGCAGGATAATAATTGTGTAAGAATGCTTGAAAGCTAGAGGGCAACTCTGCAATATTGAATTTCCCAATAATACTTGCGTTGAAATCATTACTTCCTACATGAAGTGTTTTTATTGAGTCTGAATAACTCGATACTAAATTTAATGAGTCAAATTGTATGCTGGTATTCGGGTTTTGAATACTGGCATTTAATAATTTTGCAGATCCAATAAACTGGTCAATATTTTTACCAGTAAAGTTTACATCTAATAAGCCTGCAACTTTTATTTCATTTTTAATGAGATTAAGCGCAAACAAATCTGCTTTAGATAAGTCACCTACTATATTAAACAAAGGGAGCTCCTTACTAAAATCTACTTCCACATTGCTGGTAAAGCCTAAATTAGGATCGTCAATTTCTAATTCTCCATTAAATGATTTTTTCTGTATTGTTCCATTTGCAATAATATTGGTATAGGTGTAATTATTATAATTCACAGAATGTACTGTGCCGTCAAATGTTGTTTTGAGCTTATCAATATTGAAACTAGTTCCCGTTAATTTTCCACTGAAATTGATTAGACCCAATGAATCAATTTGTAGAAATTTACCCAAATGGAAACGCTTTGTACTTAAAAATCCATCAAACGAAGGTTCGCCTACCAATGGCAACTTCAAGCTAATATTGGTTTGAACACCTCCCAATTTTGTAGAGAATACGCCAGTAGTATTAAAGTTTTGAATGGTTCCATTGAAATTACCTCTGTAGGTGATATTTCCTAATGCACTTAAATTTGGATTAGTTACGCCTTTTAATGCTGGAACAAATATTCCCAAATCGTAAGCATTGGTTAATAATGTACCGTTGCTCAGTTTAATTTGAGTAGTATTTATATCTGGTAATCCTTTCATTATCAGGTTGCCAGTTAATTGAGTATTAGCCCCAATACTTGCATTAAGCGCAGAAACAGTAAACGCGGATACTGTTCCTTCAAAATTCCCACCTATATTGATATGTTTGTTCCATCCCTTTAATTCTGGTGCAAAATAAGCTATATCATCACTATGTATGATTCCATTATTAAACTTGGCAACCATAGAAACTTTATTAATATAGTCTGCGAAGTCTTTATTGAAATCTTTGTACCGCATTGCATAATAGTTGCCCAATTTGCTTTTGTTGGTTTGCAAATCGAGATTGCGGAATTCCATTATTTGTGGTGTAAACTTAATATCTGCAGCTAATTTCTTTAACTCAAAACCACTTCGGTCTTTTACTTTAATTTTTGCTTTTGCTGAAATAGTATCTTTATTCATTTCAAGCGAACTAAGTGAGCCGTTTAAGTGGAACAACTCTATATGCGCTTCATCAAATCCTTTTCTTGCCTGGTTGGTATTGCCTTCTATAAATAATGAGCCATTGTTGATTTGAATATTTTTTACTTTGATACCAATGCCGCCAGGATTGAAATACATTTCTTTCCCGTCATAATAAGGTGTGATTTTTTTAAGTTTTGGCGGTCTTAATCCTTCTAGGTTTTGTAAAATAACTCTTGGCTCTGTAAGAGTAATGTCGTTGATGTAATATTGATTTTTTACAAAATCAATTTTTTCGGCATCTACTTCCAAAGCTCCAACTTTTAGCGTGTTTTGAGTGCCAACCCATAAGTCATTCTGAAAAAAATGAACGTTTTTAAGATTGACTTTTTTTAAATTCAATTCAAACCCATCTTTCTTCTTTTTTGAAGACTTGGGAGAACTAAAGTAATTCGCTATAAATTGGTAGTTCCAAATGGAGTCTTTCCTTTGTAATTTAACCACTGCATTTTCTAGCCCTATAAATTTTAATTCAGCTTTATTTTTTAAGAAAAACCAATCGGTAATATTTAATTTTAAACTACCCGCATACAAAAGGGTGTCTTTTTGTTGGTCTCTTATTAAAGTGCCATCCATACTTACTTTACTAAATAGAGAAAAGCTGACTTTGTTAATGCGAACTTCTGCACCTAAGGAGTTACTCAGCTTTCCAGTTGCATACCTAACCAATGCATTTTGAACGATATCCGTTTGTATAGCTAAATACAATAGAATTAATACCGTCAATAGGATCAGTATAAATTTCCTGAATATGATCAAAAATTTACGCAGGGCAGAGCTTTTTATTTTTTAATAATCAAGTTTATAAAGCAATTTAAATACCAAACTAATAAGCTGGGTTAACACCGGTATAATTAGAGGGGGTAATGGCTTTCAACTCTTTTTTGAGCGCTGGGCTAATCTTTAATGAATTGATAAATTGATGGATAGCTATTTTATCTATTTTTTGTTTTCCCCTAGTCAAGTCTTTTAATGCTTCGTATGGATTAGGATAATTTTCCCTTCTCAAAATAGTTTGAATGGCTTCAGCTACTACCGGCCAATTGTTTTCTAAGTCTGCTTTAATGGCTTGTTCATTTAAAATAAGCTTAGACAATCCTTTCTCTAAAGATTGAATGGCTATGCTAATATGCCCCATGGGAACTCCCATATTTCTTAAAACAGTAGAGTCGGTTAAGTCTCTCTGCAATCTACTGATGGGTAGCTTCCCACTTAAGTGTTCTAGTAATGAATTGGCGATGCCTAAATTACCTTCTGCATTTTCAAAATCAATTGGATTTACTTTATGGGGCATAGCCGAAGACCCAACTTCCCCTTTTTTGGTTTGTTGCTTAAAATAATCCATACTTATATAGGTCCAAATATCTCTACACAA
Organism: Sphingobacteriia bacterium 24-36-13; assembly: GCA_002281875.1. GTDB lineage: Bacteria > Bacteroidota > Bacteroidia > Chitinophagales > Chitinophagaceae > Sediminibacterium. The sequence continues at coordinate 79,112 of NCHN01000009.1, forward strand.
GTCTATCAAAATATTATTGATACGTTTTAATGCATCAAAATGTGCAGCCAATGAATCATAGTGCTCAATTTGTGTAGTAAACTGCATTCTTTGTAAACCCAGTATATCTTCTACAAATTTGTTCCCTAATAATACCCAGTTTTTTTTGGGGAATGCAATATGGTGAGCATTGAAATTGCCGGTTGCTCCGCCAAATTTTGCAGCATAGGGGATACTACTGAACAGTTCAATCTGGTTGTGTATGCGTTCTACAAACACCATAAACTCTTTTCCTAACTTGGTTGGGGAAGCTGCCTGACCATGGGTTCTTGCTAGTAATGGAATATCCTTCCATTGTGTTGCAAGGGAATAAATCATATTTTGTAAATTAATCAACGAAGGGAGGTATTCATGCTCCATAGCATGTTTCCAACTAAGCGGGATTGCTGTATTGTTGATATCCTGTGAGGTTAATCCAAAATGAATCCATTCTTTTAATTGTCCTACACCAGCTTTCTCTACTTGTTCTTTTAAAAAATACTCTACCGCTTTAACATCATGATTGGTTACCGACTCCAGCAGCTTAATTTGATTGGCATCGTCAATACTAAAATTTTCTAACATGGAACGAAGAGAATGTCTGGCTTTCAGGGGTAGTTTAAAAAACTTCTGGTCTGCCAAGAAAAAGAAATACTCCACTTCAACCAAGACCCTGTATTTGATAAGGGCATATTCTGCAAAATATTCGTCTAAATGCTCCACTTTTTTTCTATACCTGCCATCTATGGGCGAAAGCGCTGTTAATTGTGTCAGTTCCATGTGATTTTTAAATAGGGAATAGTTAAATAGTATAATTAATCTTTTCTTTGTACAAAAGTAGCTGAATTGAACAAGAAGATACGTGTTGGAGCTGTAAGTTATTTAAATACTAAACCCATGATGTTTGGTATCAAAAGATCGGGGTTATTAGACCGAATAATTCTAACCGAAAATTACCCCGCCCAAATAGCAGCTGATTTAAAAAACGACCATATTGACATTGGACTTATACCAGTGGCTATGATCCCCTCCATACAAAATGCCCATATTGTAGCCGATTATTGTATTTCGGCAGAGGAAAATGTAGCATCGGTAGCTATTTTTAGTGAAGTGCCTTTACAAGAAGTTAAAAAAGTGTTGCTCGACTACCAAAGTAGAACTTCAGTTAATTTGGCTAGAATTCTATTAAAAGAGTATTGGCAACTAAATGTTGAAATGGAAGCAGCTTCATTAGATTTTAGGGATCAAATTAAGGGTACTACTGCAGGGGTGGTGATAGGAGATAGGGCTTTGGAACAGCGATTGATTTCTCCTTATATGTATGATTTGGCCACAGCATGGAACAACCATACAGGCTTACCTTTTGTTTTTGCAGCATGGGTGGCCAATAAATCCATTGACCCAGATTTCATTGACGCTTTTAATAGGGCATTGGGATATGGGTTAAAACATTTAGAGGAGGTAGTGGCCGAACAATCTTATCCATACTATGATTTGAAAACCTATTACACGGAAAATATTCAATATAACCTTAGCCCAGAAAAATTGAAAGCAATTGAGTTATTCCACTACAAATTGAAACAATTACAAACAGCAGATCTTTCATGAATGCAATAACCGTAATTAGTATTTGTTTTAATAATCTATCAGATTTACAAAAAACTTGTGTTTCTGTAGATCAACAAACTGTTCATCCTGATGAGCATTTAATTATCAATGGTTCTACCAATGACGAAATTGCCAATTGGTTAAATAGCCATCCTCAGCCTAATTATAGAAGATGGATTAACGAAAGAGACAAAGGAATTGGTGATGCATTTAACAAGGGCATTCTAAATGCTACCCACCCTATAACCCATTTATTGCATGCAGGGGATAGCTATGCTGCAGACAATATATTGTCCATTGTACAAAAATTTTACGTTGAACACCCCCAAATTTGTTGGACTAGTGGAAATATTAGCGTTGTAAGGGCTGGTGAAACTATCGTAATAGGGAAACCATTTGATGCCAGCAAACTTTATAGAGGAATGAGAAGTGTTGCACATCCTACATGGTTTGTAAAAAAAGAAGTGTACAACCGAATTGGGCTTTTTAACAATGAGTTTAAAATAGCTATGGATTACGATTTGATGTGCAGAATAGCCAACGAACCTTATGGTTATATCAATGAAACCATTGCCATATTTGATGATTCGGGTATTAGTACCAAAAATTACGTACAATCATTAAAAGACAATATTACTATTTACGAACATTATTTTGGGTTCTCTATTAAATGCAGAATCTGGCAAATGCGATTAGGCATTTTGCATTGGTTATTGCAAACGAGTTTTGGGAAATGGCTCTTTAAAATAAAGAAGGCATTGGGCTTAGCCAATGCATAAATGTTTAAGGTTTTACTGCAGACCTACCTGTTTCGTCCATTCTATGTAAAAGAATGCCAATTTGGTTGGATGCTAAATATTCGTCTACTGCTTTTCTAGACCCTTTCCAAAAGCCATAATCATCAATAATGAGGACACCCTTTGATACCAAAAGGGGATACAAGTGTTCCATCTCATGTTTGGTAGATTCGTACCAATCGGTGTCTAATCTTAGTAAAGCAGTTTGTCCTGGTAAAGAAGCTGGTATGGTCTTTAATATATCACCTTGAACGAAATGTAATTTATCAGAAGGGTAACCTGTTAAAGCAATATTTCTTTTTACTTCTTCTAAACCAGAATAAGCCCAAACCACGCTATCTGTTTTTTTATTGATATCTTGTTTCAATTGGGATGCAGCATCTCTATTTAATTGGTCTACATCTTCGGCTGTGGGAGCAGTCATCCCTTCAAAAGTATCATAGAGATACAAGTCGCGATCGTTAATACCTAATGCCAACAAGGTTTCTGCAATGGCCATCATAGATCCCCCTTTCCAGACGCCACATTCTACTAATGCACCTGGTATTTGATTTTTTACCACATATTGTACACTTTCAATTAAACCATATAATCTTTCAGGACTTGTCATGGTATAAGTCCTTACTTTGGCAATTATATTTTCATGAATGGTTTCAAAATCAGGTGGCAATGCCGCTTTTTGTTCGTCTTGACCAAAAAATACTTTGAGTGCCTTAATAGGTTTAATCTTCATTTCTACAACTTGAGAAAGTAAAAATAACGGCTATTTAAATAGCTTGATACAATTTGAGGGTTTGATTGGCGGTTTTATCCCAATTAAATAAATGGGCTCGATTATGCCCGAGTTGAACCAATTGATTTTGCAGAGAAGGATTGTTGAATACTTCCCTTATTTTTTCGGTCATATCATTGGTATTATTTGGGTCGATTAAAACCGCTGCATCACCCGCAATCTCTGCAGTGCTAGACCCTTTTGATGTAATGACCGGACAACCGCAAGCAAAAGCTTCAATAATAGGTAAACCAAAGCCTTCATACAAACTGGGGTATACCAAGCACTGTGCATGGTTATACAATGATGCTAGTTGTTCGTTATCTTGAATGGGTTGATAAATCACTCGCTGTAGGATTTGTAGCTCTTTCAAGTGATTTAATTCTGCGTTCTTAAAAGCACTTCCACCCGCACAAACCAAATATAAATCTGGGTTTGCTTGCATAATGGGAATCAAGCTTTCTGCAAAACGCTTAAAATTTTTATATGCATATCTTTTACCTGTGTACAAGAGGTATTCTTGTTCAATTAACCTTGGCTGGGTAAATCTTTCAATGTTTACATTAAAACTATTACCATGATAAATGGTTTCAATTTTATTGGGGTCTACGCCACATAATTCAATTAAATCATTTCTGGTATTTTCAGAAACAGCAATGATTTTATTTGCCTGATGAATATGTTTAGCCCTAAGGGAAATAATGTTTTCATAAGAAGCTTGGCCTTGATGAAATCGCTCATCAATCATATCATGAATGGTTATAACCATTGGCTTGCCAGCTGTTCTGTTTAAAGAAGTTTTACTATAATAAGTTGGGTGAAATACGTCAAATGGTTGCATTCGTGCAGCAAAACTATCATAGGCATTGGAAAGCAAACGATTCAAATCTTTTTTACCCTTGAACTGCAAATCATTCCAAAAATTCTTTCCTTTTAATTGCTCTAAGAATATATTGTCTGCCGATAGTATGTCCAGTTGGATATGGATGCCTGGTTTCTGTTGCAGTCTATAAATTAATTCATAATAATAACGAGAAATACCTCCATAAGGTTGTTCGCAAAAAATCTGGTAATCATACCTAATTGTCATATTCCGTATCTTGCCCTGCAATTGCTGCATTTGATAATATGGTACCTAAAAACTTCAATCCCTCGTATAAACATCCTCTTTATTTTATAAGAAAGGGCTTGTACCGTAAAATTAGTTTATATGCGCCACAACTCAAGGGTAAACTCCTCGATTTTGGTTGTGGAGAAAAGCCATATCAATCTTTGTTTACAAATGTTGGCGAGTATATAGGACTAGATTACAATGGGGAGGGGCATGACCATCAAAATGAGGGAGTTGATTTTTATTATGATGGCAAGACCATTCCATTTGAAAACGAGAGCTTCGATTCGGTTTTTACCAGTGAAGTGTTTGAGCATGTATTTGGGTTACAAGATATACTGCCCGAATTAAACCGTGTAATGAAGCCGGAGGCTCAAATTTTACTTACTTGTCCTTTTGCCTGGGAAGAACATGAAATTCCTGTTGATTATGCCAGGTACACCCAGTTTTCATTAAAAGATATGTTGGAAAAAAATGGGTTCAAGGTAATTTTGATTGATAAGAATGGTCACTTTATGAGCGCTTTGCACCAACTCTTTGTTTTGTATATTCATGATCATTGGATGCATAGAGTACCTGTATTAAGCAAAATACCCTTGTTTAAAAAAATAGTCCGTCAAATTGGAATTCCTGTTATGAACATGGGATTTAGTTTGGTTGAACCATTTTGGCCTAAGTCTGATCGTTTCTATTTAAACACTATTGTAATTGCCAAAAAAATAGCAAAGACCAACTAGCATGAAAAAAATTGTTTACACCGTTTGTTCTGCTAATCATTTAGCCCATTGTAAAACAATGGCTAACTCTTTTGTGCAATACAATCCTGGTTATGAACTGTATATATTTTTAATAGACCAAGTAAATAGTAGATTTAATTTAAATTCATTTAGCCCTTATAAAATATTAGAAATCAGTAAAATAAATGTTCCTGATTTTGATTTAATGGCAGCTCAATATTCGGTAATTGAATTGAATTGTGCCATGAAGCCTTTTGTTGCTCAATGGCTTTTTGCACAATATCAGCCAGACTTATTATTATATATTGATTCCGACACATTGGTTTTTTCTTCTTTTGAAGAGGTTGAAAAAAGTTTACTCGAAAACGATTTAGTAATAACGCCGCATTTTACTCATCCTTACCCTGATAACCATTTACTACCTAGAGAACGAGATATCTTACGATCTGGATTATACAATGCTGGTTTTATAGGAATGCGAAATTCTGCCAATACCAACCATTTTTTGAGTTGGTGGGCTGGGCATATGAAATCGGAATGTTATTACAATTTTGCCGAAGGAATGGGGGTAGACCAAATCTGGATTAATTTGGTTCCTTTATTATTTAAGGGAGTTCAAATAAATAGTGACCCTGGTTTAAATGTTGCTTATTGGAATTTGCATGAAAGAAAAATCAGTATAAGGGATGGCAGTTATTGGGTGAACAACGAATACCCTTTGGTTTTCTTGCATATTAGTGGGTATCAATTTAATGAACCATTAAATATATCTAGACACCAAAACAGGTATTCTTTTTCAGATCATTTGGTATTGCAAAACTTGTTTACGCTTTATATTGATAAAGTAAAAGAGAATGGATTTGATTTTTATTCAAGTCTTTCCTGTGCGTATGCTACTCCGAAAAAGAAGAGTAGGGGAATAATGAAAACCCTGAATCAATTGATTAAACCGCTGGGTATTAAAATCAGTGACCTTTAATTACCTGTTCTTCCTGTAACAACCGGTTTGTTTTTCTTTGATTGCTTTTTATTGAAATCCAATACTTCTTTGGGGAGTATTTTGGAAGCCTGTTTTTTGGTTGTATCGGCTATTGGTTTGGATATGGCAAGGGTATTTATTTTTTCTGCATCTATTTCGGATTTTAATTTCCCCATGATATATTCTTCTGTTTCTATGAGCACACCAGTATTGGGCGAATAAGTTTTCCAAATTCCGTGTTTGATAGAATTGCCATCGTTCTTCACTACAATTCGTTCATAAAGATTGGGGTTGCCTGGGTCTACTACGTCTAAGGTATCAAAGGCTTTGTCTGGATTTACGGCTCTCCAACTTTCTTCTCTTTCTAGTCCTGCAATGGTAAAATAAAGACATCTGCCATTTTTATTGCCCCACTTAAAATTTTCTTGAGCAATCAGGTCTCCCATTAAATTAAATGTTCTCCATAATCCTTCTTTTCGATTGTTTTTAAAAACACCTTCCGCTTCAAAACCTGGTTCGCCTCTTAGTTTAGGGGTGGTTACAATCCACCTACCTTGTTTTAAATCATTAAAATCTACACAGTTTAAGGTATCTCCATTACTTGAAAGTTTATAGGATTTACACTGTGAAAAAATGGTATTCACCGAAAAAATGAGCAGTGGTAGCAATAGAAATCTCATATTACTTACATTCGGATTCGAAAATACAAAGCCGATATGAGAAAAACACTATTGTCACTGTTAATCATTTCTTCAATTTTTGCAGAAGCACAGGTAAAACCTACCAGTCCTGCAGAAAGACTGAAGAGTATAGAGCTGCGCAAACAACTGAGTCAGCAATCTGTAGCCAATAAAACAGAGTTCCGAAATATCGGACCTAGTATTCAAAGTGGAAGAGTAGTAGATATTGATGTAAATCCAGCTGATCCAACAGAGTTTTATGTTGCATATGCAACTGGTGGTTTATGGCATACGGTGAATAATGGTATGAGCTTTAATCCCATTTTTGATTCAGAAGATATTATTGGAATAGGAGATATTGCCGTTAATTGGAAGACCCGTGAAATTTGGGTAGGCACTGGTGAAGTAAATAGTAGTCGTTCTACTTATGCTGGTTTAGGCGTTTATAAATCTACTGATAACGGTAAAACCTGGACTTGGTTAGGCCTTGCAGACAGTCATCATATTGGCGAAATTAAATTACATGCTACCGACCCGAATACTGCTTGGGTAGCCGTTTTAGGACATCTATACTCCCCCAATAAAGAAAGAGGTATTTATAAGACCACTGATGGTGGTAAAACATGGAAGCAAACGCTTTATGTAGATGATAATACGGGTGCAGTAGATCTAGACATTAACCCAGCCAATTCAAATGAATTATACGCGGGTATGTGGTATCGTACACGTAAAGCTTGGAATTTTGAAGAGAGTGGGAAGTCTGGTGGAATTTTTAAGAGTACCGATGGCGGCGAAACCTGGCAGAAAATTTCTGTGGAAGGTGCTGGATTCCCTACGGGAGATGGGGTAGGCAGAATTGGGTTAGCGATTTATCCTAAGAATCCAAATATTGTTTATGCAGTAGTAGACAATAACGAAAAAAGAGCTGCAAGAACCGTGGCTGCTAGCACAGATACTAGTGCCTACACATTGGACCTTTTTAAAGGAATTACCAAAGAGCAATTTGCCGCTTTAGATAATAAGAAATTGACTGCTTTTTTGCGTAATCCAAGAAATAGGGTTCCTGCTGAATACACTGCTGAAAATATTAAAGCAGGGGTTGCTGCTGATAAATATGCACCCAATGTACTTTGGGATTATTTATATGATGCCAATGCTGCTATCACTGCTGCTGAAGTAAAAGGTTGTGAATTATACAGAAGTGATGATGCTGGAAAAACTTGGAAGAAAACGCATAATGATCCTATTAATATTTATAGCTCTTATGGATACTATTTTGGAAAAGTATTCGTAAGTCCAATAAATGAAAACAATGTAGTATTAACTGGAGTTGACCTTTTGTTAAGTAACGACGGAGGTAAAAAATTCAGGTCTATTGGGGGACCAACTGTGCACTCAGATCATCATTCTTTTTGGTTTAGCAATACAAAAGATAATCACGTTATTAATGGTAATGACGGTGGTTTGAATATGAGTTATGATGCTGGTCAAAACTGGTCTAAATTGAATACGCCTTCAGTTGGTCAGTTTTATGCTATTGAAGTTGATATGGCTAAGCCTTACAATGTGTATGGTGGGCTACAAGATAATGGTACTTGGTTTGGACCTAGTACTAATCGTGAGAATGTACGTTGGCATTCAGGTGGAGATTATCCATTCAAGAGTATTGGTGGCGGAGATGGTATGCAAGTGCAAGTAGATTGGAGAGACAACCGTACGGTTTATAGTGGATCTCAATTCGGCGCTTATAGTAGACAAGTGCTTGGAGCTCCTGCTGCAGCTGGTAGAGGAGCAAGAGGGTCTTCTGTTAGACCATCAAGAGCTTTAGGTGAGTCTGCACTTCGTTTCAACTGGCAGTCTCCCATTTTATTGAGTAAGCATAATCAAGACGTATTTTATTTTGGTAGTAATAAATTCCATCGTTCTTTCAGTAAAGGAGATAGTTTAGTTTCTATGAGTGGAGACCTTACTACCAATCCACAACAAGGGGATGTGCCATTTGGAACTTTATCTACTATGAGCGGAACAATATCAATGGTAAATTACCGAAGGGTTTATATGTGAGCAGGGTAGTGGCCAGTAAGTTCAAAGAAAGCAGGGTGTACGTTACGTTGAATGGTTATAGAAACGATCATTTTAATGCATTGGTTTATGTTAGCGATGATTACGGCACCACTTGGAAACAAATTGCCAAAGACCTTCCTTATGAATCAGTAAATGTGATTAGAGAAGATCCTACCAACGAAAATATTTTATACATAGGAACCGATGGTGGTTTGTATGTAAGTTTAAATGGAGGTAATTCTTGTATGATGTGGAATAAAGGATTGCCATATAGCATTCCTGTTCATGATATAGCTATTCAGCCTAGAGACAATGAGATTGTTTTAGGTACTCATGGTAGAAGCCTTTATATTGCTGGCTTAGGCGAAATTCAAAAAGCTGCTAAATAATAGAATCATTAAAGTGTAATCAGTTTAAATAAAATAATTATTGCGCTGATTGTAAATTATACATCCCGGTTGCCGTTGGTGGCCGGGATTATTTTTTTCTAATGACCCAACAGTCTTGGCCTCCCATTTTTTGGGGAAATTGATGCCCCTCCCAAAATTCTACAATGCTGAAATGGTGTTCCAACATTTTTTTAAAATGATTCGCTTCGTGATAGGTTGTTTTTGAGCGATCTCCATCTTTTTTAAACGCATTTGAAAATGATCCTTCCCTTTGTAATTTTATTTTTTCCTGTTGGTTGAGTTGATCATAGAAATGGGTGCCATGGGTAGAAAGAATGGCTATTCCATTAGGAAGTAAGACCCTATTTAATTCTGTTAACCAAAATTGGGTATCTGTATGAGGTATATGCGTTAATACCGAAATGCCATAAACTAAATGAAAATAATTGCTCGGGTAGGGCAGTGTTCGATGTTCTATACAATCAAAATAAACGGAGTCAATCGCTTTCCTACACCATTGAATGGTTGTACAATCAATATCTGCTCCATAACAAATGCTGTCTATTTTTAAATTGGGTATATGCCTAATTACCCTTCCAGTTCCGCATCCCCAATCTAAAACAATAGGGTCTTTAATTGTATTTAGGCCTCCCCAATCAATCATTTCTTGTGCTGCTATAAGCCCATCCTCACAGTACTTTTTGTAATCTAATTGGAAGGTATTAAAAAGCGCCCTGTCTGTTGGAAAGACAAAGCGCTTTAATGATTGTTTGTATTTGTTGTTTTTTTTATGATTCCAAATTTGTTGAAAGCGGAAGTTTAGTTCATCCATGATTGGGATTGCTCCCATTAATTCAACTATTTTTTTTCCAGCTTGCTTCAATTGGCTATTCATTCTCCAAAGTTACTTCTCTGGAAATAAAACAGCATTAATCCTGTTTTTACTATCAAACACAGTTGTGGCTGCTTTTTTTATATCTTCTATGCTTACTGCTGTAACGATGTCCTTGTAATTCAATATTCTAGTAGGATCATTTTCAGAAAAATAAATGCCTTGCAATACGCCGCTCCAATAACGGTTGTCTTTCATATTAACAGCGTATTTTTCTAGTAGTGACTTTTTTACCTTGTCTAAGTCCTTTTGCTCAGGTCCGTTTTGTTTTATTTTTTCTATTTCTGCAGTAGCAGCAATACTTAGCTTTTCAACATTTTCGGGTCCGCAAGGCAATTGCAAAACCATGGTGTATCCTTGAAATGGATATTTGTTTAAAGACCCATTTACGCCGCCGCCATAGATGCCTCCAATCTTCTCTCTTAGCTCTTCTATGATTTTAATATTTAAAATTTCAGCCAACATTTCTGTATGCAATGCTGCTTGCTCTGAATATGTTGCATCGCCAGAATAAATGTTGAAAATGAAACTCTTGGGTTCTTTCCCTTTATAAAAATTTAAGTCTTTTTGGCCAGGCAATATGCGTAACCCATTGTCTACGAATGCGCCTTTCTTACCTTTTGAAGGAAGCCCTCCAATATAAGTCGCAAGAAGAGGCTTCACTGTATTTAGGTCAATATTACCTACCATAATAAAAGTATAGTCGTTGGCGTCATTGGTTTGTTCCTTAAAAATTTCAATCGCCCTGTCTAAATTTATTTGATCAAAATCGGTAGCATTGGGTATGGCGGAAGGAGCCAATGGATTGCCTCCATACATTACTTTATAAACAGAATCAATAAACGCACTGGTAGGGTCTGCCATCATGAATTGAACCTGGCTTTTTATTTTATCTTTCCAGCCTTTGAACAACGCTTCATCTTTTCTTACCTGTGTGAAATTTAGGTACATCAATTGGAACATGGTTTCCATGTCTTTAATACTACTGTTACCGCTAACTCTGGTGCTTAATGCATTTAAACCAATATTGGCATTGGCTGTTTTTCCGGATAAGAATTTTCTTAAATCAACTGGATTGAATTCTCCAATTCCCATTTGCTGAATTGCTGAAGTAGCATAAGCTGCACTGTATTTGTCAGTTAATCCATAAGCATTGGTTCCCCCTTTTTTTAAGCCAGTTAGGATAATTTCGTCCTGTTTAAAATTGGTGTTCTTGATAATTACTTTGGTTCCATTACTGTAGGATAGTTCTATAATATCCAATGCTTCATTCTTGGTTTCTTTTATCAAACTTCCTGCTGTTGGAACAGACTTTAATAAAGAAGCTGCTATGGCTTTTTCTTCGTATGCTTTTACAGGTATAGTAGAAGCTGATTCTGCAGCTGCAATTAATTGAGTTTTATTAGGTAAGGTAAAATTGCTTTTTTCTGGCCCTTGAAATGCTATGAATAATTTTTCATTTTTCTTTAATTCATTGGCTAGTGCATTTACTTCCGCTAACTGAACGCCTGGCATTAAACCGTTCTTGTATTCAAACTCTCTTTCAATACCAGGTATGGGTTCTTGTTGTAAAAAGTTTCTGATATACTCTTCTACCAAAACCCCTGATTCGGTCTTGTCTCTATTGTTATAAGATCTTTCTATAGATGCCAATTGTTGTTTTTTGGCTCGCTCTAATTCACCTTGGGTGAAACCAAATTTCTTGACTCTTTCTAATTCTGTTAGCACAGCCTGCAATGCGGTATCAGGCCCTTTTGGTCCTGGTATTGCAAATGCATTGAATGCTTCGTAACCGCGAGCATAAGATCCAAAATTTCCCCCTGCAAAGCTGAATGGAGGATTGCCACTTTGAGCCAATTCATTCATGCGTTGGTTGAGCATGCTGGTAAATAAAGACTTGATGATTGAATTTCTACGATAATCTTCAACAGTAATTTCTGGTTTTGTTTTGACTGTTGAATAGTTCAGTTCTATTTGAAAATTAGTTGCTTCTTTATCTGTAACTACCAATGCATCGTTTTTGGTTCTAGCAGGAACAGTTGCAGCTATTCTTGGTCTTGGATTAGCTGGGTTCTTTAATCCACCAAAATATTGCTTGATTAGTTTTTCTGTTTCCGTAACATCAATATCACCCACTACCATAACAGCCATTAAATTAGGGCGATACCAGTCTGCATAAAATCGTTTGATGGCACTGTGTTTAAACGTTTTTAATAAACTGTCTTTACCAATTGGTAAACGTTGTGCATACCTTGATCCTTCGTATTGTTTAGGGTAAATTTTTCTAAACATCCTGTCTTCTGCACCCTTACCCAATCTACTTTCTTCTAAAATTATTCCTCTTTCGTCGTCAATTTGTTTTCCTTCAAAACTGATTCCACCTGCCCAGTCTTGTAAAATCTGTAGCCCTTTAGTGAAATTAGCAGGATCGCTTAATGGGATGGGTAAAATATACACGGTTTCATCAAATCCAGTATATGCATTCAAGTCTGCACCAAAGTCTACTCCAATACTTTGTAGAAAATTGACTAATTCATTTTTCTTGAAATTCTTTGTGCCATTAAATGCCATATGCTCTGTAAAATGAGCCAAACCTTGCTGGTCATTGTCTTCTAAGATTGATCCTGCATTGACTACTAAGCGGAGTTCTACTTTCTTTTCTGGTTTGCTATTGGGTCGAATATAATAGGTTAAACCATTGGCTAGTTTGCCTATTTTAACCTTGTTATCTAACGGAAGTTTCTCCGATAAATTAACTTGTGCGGTTAGTTGAAAATTGAATGAAAGGCAAAGCAGTAAAGCAATTGCGGAAAATAATTTGCGTTTATTCATAAAAAAAGGTTGTACCGCAAGATACAACCTTCATCAAAAAGAAATTTATAATATTAAAACTATTGTGAATATTTTGTTTACTTCTTTAATACTTCTTCTATGGGGTTTCCAATATTCCCACTGGGTTCTTGAATTTTGAGTAGGCTTGCAACAGTTGATGCAATATCGTGCATGAAAACTCTTTTATTTGAGCGTCCTTGTTTGATTCCAAAGCCATACCATAATAATGGGATATGAGCATCGTAAGAATACCAAAGTCCATGCGTGGTGCCAGTTGCTCCTCCATCAATATAACCAGATTTCAACACCATTTGTATGTCTCCACTTCTGTTATATAAAAAACCATTGGCCATTTTTTCTCTTAAATATTGAGGCATTGGACTAGTCAAAATTTCACTAGTTGGAAATGCGTTTAAGATATATTCTTTCTTCATTAAATAATGAACCATGAATTGATTGATGGCTTTTCTATCTGCATTTAAACTGTCTAATAAATCCCTATTAAAATGTACTTGATAATTGGTCAAGCTTACTACTAGTTTATCTATTCCAAATTTTGCTTTGATAGCTGCATTCATTTCTGATATTGCGGCTTTGTCATCTAATAAACCTCCGGGTAGTTTATTTTCTTTCATAAATCCTGGAACATGGGCTACTGCGTGGTCCGCACTTAAGAAAGCAGTGTATTTGCCTTTACCCACTGTGGCATCTAAAAAATCAAACATCCTGCCTAATTCTTCGTCTAATTTGATGTAATTGTCTACTATTTCCCAGGAGTTAGGTCCAAAGCTATGACCTACATAATCAGGCGAAGAAAAGCTAACTGCCAACATATCTGTTACCCCATCTTTGCCCATTTCTTCTGCTAATACGGCTGCTTTTGCTAATTCTACTGTTAAAGTATTTCCCCATGGGGTAGTACTCAGTTTTCCAAAACCTTCATTGGCGGCTCTAGTTAAATCATAGGGCATTTTTCTTTGATTGGCACCAAATGGTTTGCCTTCATAGTTTTTTTCATCTGCAGTGGCGTATTGTAAATAAACATCATCAGCTAATGATTTCTTCCATCCCAATTTCATTAATGAATCTGGAATTTGTCGATCATTAAACTGTTTCACCCAATTTGGTAATTCTTTGTAATAATAAGTGCTGGTAATAAAATTGCCAGACTTTGCATCAAACCAATACGCTCCATTGGCACTATGGCCAGCAGGTAATATGGCCCCTCTATCTTTTAATGCAATGCCAACGACTTTGCTTTTAAAATTATTAGCCATTCTAAGTTCATCTGCAATACTGGTAGTGAGCATATTTTTGGGGCTCATTTTCCCATCACTTGCTCCGGCTGCTCCCACACCATCTACGGTTCTATCTTCACTGCAATAAACATTTCTTTTAAGCTGTGTATCATACCATGCATTGCCTGTTATACCATGAATAGCTGGTACAGTGCCAGTATATATTCCAGTATGTCCGCATGCGGTTACAGAGGGAGTATATCCAATTTGACAATTGTCATTACTAAAGCCTTGACTCATCATCCGATTAAATCCGCCATTTGATTTAAACAATGGTGCAAATCTTTCTAAATAGTCCCATCGCATCTGGTCTACTACAATACCTACCACTAAACGTGGGGCTTTGTCTAAATTAGTAACCGCTTTAGATTTTTGGGCCTCCAATGAATTGGTGGTAGAAATAGCTAGCATAGCAAGGATTCCCAAACCAGATTTTATTTGTTGATTTAACAAGGGATTAAAATTTAATATGATTAGTTAAATAAGGCTTGCAAGATACAGTATGCAATACAATATGCCTTGTGCTTTGGTGCTTTATTGTTAAATTTGCAAAAAATTAATAAACCAATTAATTGTTTGTATGGCAGACATTTTTGAGAAATTGTTGAAGAATGCAGGTCCTTTAGGACAACACCGAGAAAGAGCACATGGTTATTTTGCTTTCCCTAAGTTAGAAGGCGAAATAAATAGTCGCATGAAATTTCGCGGAAAGGAAATGATTGTTTGGAGCCTAAACAATTACTTAGGATTGGCCAATCATCCTGAAATTAGAAAAGTAGATGCAGACGCTTCTAAAGAGTTTGGGTTGGCATATCCTATGGGAGCAAGAATGATGAGTGGAAATTCGAACTACCACGAACAATTAGAAAGTGAATTAGCTGCTTTTGAACATAAGGAAGATGCCATCTTAATGAACTTTGGCTATCAAGGGATCATGAGTGCGATTGATGCTATTTGTGGGCGTCATGATGTGATTGTTTATGATGCAGAGAGTCATGCGTGTATAATTGATGGATTAAGATTGCATCCTGGTCATAGATATGTTTTTAAACACAATGATATTGAAGATTGCGAAAAGCAATTGATTAGAGCAACACAATTAATAGAGAAGCAAGGTGCTGGAGGAATTCTATTAATTACTGAAGGGGTTTTTGGAATGGCTGGAGACCAGGGAAAGCTAAAAGAAATAGCCGAATTAAAAAATAAATATCAATTCAGGTTATTAGTAGACGATGCACATGGTTTTGGAACTTTGGGTAAAACAGGTGCTGGAGCAGGGGAGGCGCAAGGTTGTCAAGACGCCATCGATTTGTACTTTTCTACTTTTGCCAAAAGCATGGCTTCTATTGGTGCATTCATGGCTGGAGATAAAGCCATCATCGATTTTATTCGTTACAATATTCGCAGTCAAATTTTTGCTAAGAGCTTGCCAATGCCAATCGTAATTGGTAACCTTAAGCGATTGGATATGTTGCGCACCATGCCAGAGTTGAAAGAAAAACTTTGGAGCAATGCGTTGAAATTACAAAATGGATTGAAGGAGAAAGGGTTTGATATTGGGAATACGAATACGCCCGTTACCCCTGTATACATGAAAGGTGGGGTAGAGGAAGCTACAGCAATGGTTATGGATCTAAGAGAAAATTATGGCATATTTGCTTCTATTGTAGTATATCCTGTTATTCCAAAAGGACATATTATTTTCCGCTTAATTCCTTCCGCTGCACATACAGATATAGATATAGATGAAACACTAAAAGCTTTTAGCGAAACCAAAGCAAAATTAGATGCCGGTGCATATAAATCTGAAGTAATACCAGATATGGCTGAAAGCAAATAGATATAATGTAACTTCTAATTGTATACTTAAATTGTTCTAAAACGAAAGACCCGTCCTGATAAATCAGAACGGGTCTTTTATATCCATGCCTTCTCCAATTATAATTTAGCAATCAATTCTTTAGCCATTCTAACATAGTCTGCATTTTTTGCTTCTGTTGCAATGGTTATACATTTCTCAGCACTTGCTTTTGCATCGGCTTTTTGACCCATGTCTTTTTGAATTTTAGCTGTTAATAAAAACAACCAAAATGCTTTCGGATTGGCAGTGGTTGCTTTATTTACATTTTGTAAAGCTTTAGCATAATCTTTGTCCCACTCGTAATAGAAATTGGCAGCAGCCTGGTATGAATTTGGATTCACTTTCTCTGCGCTTAAAGCAGCTTCCACTTGAGCACGTAATCTGTCTTTTACATTGGTGCTGATTGGAATGCTTACTGCCACTTTGCCCCATGTAAGGTGTAAATCAATGCTTTCCGCTTCTACATTAGCAAACTGAAAAGTAAAGGTTTCAACACTGCTATTGGTTTTTGACGCTTTCACTTTAAAGCGAACCACGTCTTCACTTTGTTTATAACCATCGGTTCCCCAATTAGTTAATCCTTTGTTTACAACCACTTCCCAATATTCTGTTCCAGGTACAGTATACAACACATATGCGCCCGTATCTAATGTAGACCCCCCCATAGTTACTTTATCAGAAAAATGAATTCTAGTTGCTGCATTAGCACCAGTTCTCCAAAGTTGATTTAAAGGAACTAATTCTGAATTCTCTTTTAACATTGCTCTTCCTTTCATATTCGGACGAGAGTAGGTCAATTCAATTTTTCCCATTCCAAAATCTTGACTGATTTTTTGGGTTGTACTAGGTTGTGGCATTCTTATTTGTGCAAAACCAATTACGCTGCATAATAAAGCAGCTGCAAGTAAAGTCTTTTTCATATTCAATAAATGTTTGAACGTCAAACTTAGGTTTTCCCTTACAAATGCAGCAATTTTTTTAAAAAAATAGGCTAAATGGTCAATGATTTAACAATTTGTACATTCAAAAAGAGGCTGGATTATCTATTTAAATCCTGGATGAAATCTTTGTAAAGTATCTTTTAAAAAGTGACTATCTAAATGCGTATATATTTCAGTGGTAGTGATGCTTTCGTGCCCCAGCATTTCTTGCACAGCTCTTAAATCAGCGCCTCCTTCTACTAAATGCGTAGCAAAAGAATGCCTGAATGTATGCGGTGAAATTATTTTGGTTATTCCTGCTTTTAATGCAAGGTCTTTAATTATGTAAAAAATCATTACCCTGCTTAACTTTTTACCCCTTCTATTTAAAAACAAAAAGTCTTCCGATCCAGTTTGGATTGGTTGATGAACCCTTATTTTATCTTTATAAATTTTAATGCATTTAATTGCATCTGTGCCTATTGGGACTAATCTTTCCTTGTCTCCTTTACCCGTTACTTTTAAAAAGCCTACGTCTAAATAAAGCCCTGATATTTTCAAATTAACCACTTCGCTTACCCTTAGACCACAGCTATACATGGTTTCTAAGATGGCTTTATTTCTGCCACCTTCAGGGCTGCTTAAATCAATTTGACGAATAATTAATTCAATCTCATCAAAGTGTAATGTATCGGGTAGTTTTCTTTTTGATTTTGGGGCATTTAATAATATAGATGGGTCTGATGTGCAAATTTGTTCCAATAAACAGTATTTAAAAAAACTGCGTATACCCGAAATCACCCTTGCTTGTGAAGTAGCGGTCATTCCTAATTCGCTTACCCATTTAACAAATGCCTGCAAGTCTTTTAAAACAATTTCTGATGGGTTTTTGGTCTGGTTGGTGGCTAATAAAAAAGAGGTTAGCATTTCAATATCGTGCAAGTATGCTTCCACAGAATTTTCACTCAAAGATTTCTCTAATTGCAAATAAGCCTTAAATCCTTTTTTATATGCATTCCACATGATTGATAAAGATAACAGCTATATGATTATATTCGCTTTTAGTCTGTTTTAAAAGTACGGCAGTTTTATGCAAGTTAATCTTAGATCGTTTAAGCAAAAAGTTCATCATCATGCTAAGGGCATGAAAAAATTTTTAGGGAAGCTTGAAAAAAATCCACCAAAAGGCTTGGATAAAATGGCTGAGAAAATTGACGAAGCGGTTTGGAAAGAAGTAGACTGTTTAAGTTGTGCCAATTGTTGTAAAAGCATGAGCCCAACTTTTACTACAAAAGATTTGAAAAGAATAGCTGCACATGTAGACATGTCTGTTGCAGAATTTAAAGAGAAATGGTTGTATTTTGACGAAGAAGATGGAGATTGGATGAATAAAAAACAGCCCTGCCAGTTTTTAAATTTAACTACCAATATGTGTAGTATTTATGAAGTAAGACCCGATGATTGTGCAGGTTTCCCTCATTTAAAGAAAAAGAAAATGGTGGAATACATTCATGTTCACCAGCAAAATATCAGCTACTGTCCGGCTACTTATAAAATGGTAGAAAAGTTTCAAGAATTATTGAAGCCAGCTGGTAAATAATTGTTTATTAGATCTATTAAGGATTAATATCCAGTTTTGCAATTCTACCCCCGCCGCCTGCTAAAAAAACGGCCCTTCCATTTTTTGCTTTTTGAACAACATGAAAGCTTTGTGTGGAAATATTTTCCCAAGTCATTCCTCCATCTTTTGATAAGTCTACACCAGAAGTGCCGCATGCAACCAAAACACTATTACTTAAGTAAATTACACAAGAACGATATCCGAAGGGATGAATTGTTGGCTGTTTAAATTGAATACTTGGTTCTAAGCGAACAGCAATAGAGTTACCCATTCTTAGGGTATCATTTGCAAAATCTCCCCCAACAATAAAAGCATGCTTTCCTGAAGGGCTTATGGCAATTGAGTTGGCCCCTGTAGACTCTTTTCCCTGCAAAAGGGGCAATGGGTATTGGTCTCGTTGGTCTCTTGCATTCAACAATCTAGAAACTTTTCCTCCTGTAACCATTAAAGTTCCCTTCTTAAATGCAGCAGTTGATTTATTGATTTGCAAATTGGTACCACTTGAAGCAAAAAATGCTTCTCCTTCATTTAATGCTATACCATCGAGTTTGTTGGTTTCCCATGTTTCTCCAAGGTTATTACTCATTGCAAAAAATGCTTTCCCATTGATGGGATCTCCAATTACTTGAATTGTTTTTGCTTCTGCATGCATGGCGTCTAAAAACATTCCTTTAGTACTGTCTTCAAATACTTTATACCAGTTTTCACCACCATCAGTTGTTTTTAAAATAAGAGCGGGCTCAGCTACAGCCATAATGATGGCTGTTTTATGATTATATGCCTCAATGTCTCTGAAATCTCTTTTCTCATAGCCTTTTACGGTAGTCCATTTAAATGATTTGCCACCATCTACCGATTTTCCTACTGAGCCGCCACTGCCACTTACCCAAACTATTTTATTTGATACTACACTTAACCCTCTAATACTTGTTTTTCTTCCTTGTTCAAGTATTTGAATAGGATTATTTGGTTGTGCAAGAGCAACTGAACTATAACTAAGAACTAATAAGGCTAAAAATATTTTTATATATGGCTTCATACATTCATTTTTGCGTAAACAGCAACAAGTTAATTCAATTCCTTTTTAACACTATAATATTTTCGATATATGATTCCATATTGGATGAGCAGAACCCAATTGCTTTTAGGTGATGAACCAATACTTGCCTTAATGAACAAACATGTTTTGGTAGTTGGGTTGGGGGGTGTGGGTGGTATTTGTGCGGAAATGATTGTTCGCTCTGGAGTTGGAAAAATTACTATTGTAGATGCAGATACAGTAGACTTAAGTAATGCCAATCGTCAAATACCGGCGTTGCATTCAACTGCAGGTAAGCTGAAGTCTGAAGTAATGGCTGAACGCTTAAAAGATATTAATCCTCAGTTAGAAATAATTGTTAAGTCAATTTATATAAAAGAAGAGCTTACGCAAGAATTGCTAGATGAAGCGAAATACGACTATGCAGTAGATTGTATTGATACCCTATCGCCCAAAGTGTTTTTCATCAAAGGATGTTTAGATCGCAACATTCCAATTGTTAGTTCATTGGGTGCTGGCGGAAAGCTAGATCCTGCTCAGGTAGTCATTACCGATATTTCTAAAACCTATCAATGTAATTTAGCTAGCTATGTAAGAAAAAAATTACATGGGTTAGGAATCTATAAGGGGCTAACCGTGGTATTCAGTGCAGAGAAAGTAGATCAATCTAAAATTATTGAAACAGAAAAAGCATACCCTAAAAAATCAATCATCGGTACCATGTCTTATATGCCCGCGATTTTTGGTTGTATGGCTGCAAGTGTGGTGGTAAGGGGGTTATTAAAACAAATCTAGTACAACAGGTAATTACTTATTTGTATTTCCCATTCGGCTACTTTTGTTTCTTTGGTGCATTTTTGAAGAAAGGCATGCATGGGGAGTTGAAATAATTCTTCTGCATTGTGTATGCCCAGCAGTTTGTCTAAATGTTGAGTGCCCAAGGGATTTACATGTGTTTTATAAGGGGCCCATTCAAATTTTTCGGGGTGCAAGTCTTTGATAATTCTAATTAAGAACAATCCAAAAAAAATGGGTTTAAATTGTAATGGGTCATTCACCGTAAAATGAACGCCATTGCATTGTTCTCCTGCGAATTTATTTTGATTAGGAATAAAATGAATAGGCCTAGAATTTAATTCATCGCCAAAAAATAAATTTATTTGTTGTGCTACTGCTGTGGCGTTCAACCATGGTGATCCCACTGCTTCAAAAGAAAAATCAGAAGAACGTCCTTCCGATAAATTGGTCGCTTCTAAGAAACATAAGCCCGGATAAAGCAGGGTAGATTCAACCCGCTGTATAGCAGGAGAGGTTGGCACAAACGGAATTCCCCAATCCAACTGAAACATCATTCTATTCCAATGTTGGCAGGGAATTATCTCAAGTGTTGCATTGATATTTCGTTGGGTGTTATAATATAAAGCCAATTCTCCTAAGGTGCATCCATGTCTGATGGGCATGGGCCACCTACCAATAAATGAGGTACAATGTGGGTCTAATAAAGGGCCTTCGTTTAATTCCATTAATCCAGAAATAGGATTGGGTCTGTCTAAAATGATTAGTGGAGTTTTCTGCGTAGCAGCAGATTCTATTAGATAACTCAAAGTCCATAAATAAGTATAAAATCGAACCCCAATATCTGGCACATCAAATACAATTAAATCAATGTCTGCTAAATCTTCAGCAGTTGGAGCTAATTTTTGTCCATATAAACTTACGATGGGTAAGTCGGTTAATTCATCAAACCCGTTTAACATAGGTGCTCCATCTGCTCCTTTTGCTGAAATGCCGTGCTCTGGCGAGAATAGTTTTTTAATATTGAATCCGGCTTTTTGTAAAGCCAATCTTGATGGAACCAGCGATTGGGTGGTTGCAGCTTCATTGGTAACCAAACCAATTCGTTTGCTTTTCCAAGGAATGATTTCTGTAGCAAGTAAAACGTCAACACCAAATAAAACAGTCATGGATTGAATTTATTGATTGGGTAGTGATCCTTCAAAATTCATTTCGATCTTCAGTTGCTCAACTACATTAAAAATAATGGGACACCTGTCATAATGCATAAAAGTGGTGAATACCCTTCTTTTAAAATGCGGCAAATGCAAGGCTGGAAATTCTTTGCAACCTTCAAATCTATATTCGTACACGGTACATTTATTGTCTTGTAAAAAGTGACAGGGCATTTGATTCATAATCATCATTCCATTGCTGCCTTTTTCTAAATATTGTTGGTCAAAGCTTGGTCGATCCATTTTTAAATGTGTAGAAAGGTTATTGGCTTCTTCTTCATTTAAACAAACCATTAAACTTTTACAGCAGTTTCCACAATCTGTACAAGAGATAGTTGGGCTGATTAATGCATCCAATTCTTGCACTTTTGCATCAATTGCTTCATCGTTATATTCTTTTAAAAATGCACTAAACCGATCATTTTCCGCTTGATGCTGGTTTGCAAAATCGGATATGGCTTTGAGGTCAGTTTGGGGTTCAAAAGGAGTCTTCATTCAATTAAAGGTACTATTTGGCGTATAAAATCCACCAAAAACAGCTATTTATCCACATATAATAGGCATTTGTAGAAAAGTAAAATTGGGCTGCGATTTGAGGGACTTAGATTTGCCGTTAGCAATTTGGATATTAAAAAGGAAATATGGCAGAAGATAAGAATTTGGTCAGGTATGATGAAGACTCTATCCGGTCATTAGATTGGAAAGAACATATTCGGTTACGACCCGGAATGTATATTGGGAAATTAGGGGATGGTTCCGCCGCAGATGATGGTATCTATGTACTAATTAAAGAAGTCATAGATAACTGTATTGATGAATACACAATGGGGCATGGTAAACAAGTAGAATTGACCATTGAAGGCAAAACAGTTTCTGTTAGAGATTATGGACGTGGAATTCCATTGGGTAAAGTAATTGATGTAGTTAGTAAAATAAATACAGGTGCTAAATACGATAGTAAGGCTTTCCAAAAAAGTGTGGGTTTGAATGGAGTGGGTACTAAAGCAGTCAATGCGCTGAGTAGTCATTTTTTAGTGACTTCATTCAGAGAGGGTAAATGTAAGACCGCTGAGTTCGAAAAAGGAGAATTGGTAAATGACCATAAAGAAATTAAAACAGATGAACCAAATGGTACATTGGTGGTGTTTACTCCTGACGATACCGTATTTAGAAATTTCCATTTCATACATGAGTATTTAGATAACCAACTTTGGAATTATTGTTATTTAAATGCGGGTCTTGCCATGCATTTTAATGGTAAAAAATATGTGAGTAAAAATGGTTTATTAGATTTATTGCAACGCAAAACCAATCCAGATGAATTAAGATACCCTATCATACATTTAAAGGGGGAAGATATAGAAGTAGCACTATCACATAATAATGATTATGGGGAAGACATTTTTTCCTTTGTTAATGGTCAATACACCACACAGGGTGGCACTCACCAGCAAGCTTTTAGAGAGGCTTATGTTAAAGTAATTCGTGACTATTATAAAAAAGATTACGATGCTTCTGATATCAGAACCAGTATTGTTGCCGCGGTTTCTGTAAGGGTGCAAGAGCCAGTATTTGAAAGCCAAACTAAAACCAAATTAGGGTCTCAGAATATTGCAGAAGGGGGTCAAAGTATGAAGTCTTTTGTACTAGACTTTTTGGCAAAGGAATTAGATAATTTCCTACACAGAAATGCAGCCACAGCAGATGCCCTAAAAAAGCGAATAGAGCAAAACGAAAGAGAACGCAAGGAGTTAGCTGGTATTAAAAAGTTGGCAAATGAAAGAGCCAAGAAAGCCAATTTGCACAATAAAAAATTACGTGATTGTAGGGTTCATTTAAACGATGAACTTCCTGCGAAAAATAAAGAAGCATTTATTGCAATCCAAAAAGATACCACCATCTTTATAACCGAAGGGGATAGTGCAAGTGGAAGTATTACCAAAAGTAGAAATGTAGATACCCAGGCGGTATTTAGTTTGAGGGGTAAGCCGCTCAATTCTTTTGGCGAAACTAAGAAAGTGGTTTATCAAAACGAAGAATTCAACTTATTGCAACATGCCTTAAATATTGAAGATGGGTTAGAAGGCCTGCGATATAATAATATTGTAATTGCAACGGATGCCGATGTAGATGGTATGCATATTCGGTTATTGTTGATGACTTTCTTTCTGCAGTTTTTCCCAGACCTAGTTAAAAAGGGACATGTTTATATTCTAGAAACACCTTTGTTCAGGGTTAGAAATAAGCAGGAAACCATTTACTGTTATGATGAAACGGAGAAACAAGCAGCGTCAAAAAAATTAGGCAACAAGCCAGAGATTACCCGATTCAAGGGTTTAGGTGAAATTTCTCCTGAAGAGTTTGGTCGATTTATTGGAAGAGATATTCGATTGCAACCGGTGATTTTAGAACAGGGAGATCATATACAAGACTTCTTAGAATATTATATGGGCAAAAATACTATGGAACGGCAGGAGTTTATTATTAATAACCTTAGAGTTGAATTAGATTTAATTGATTAAAATAAGTAATAGATGATTCATATTGTTTTTGAAACAGCCAATGTAAAAGCCTTGCAAACAGCCATGGAATTGGACGAATTGTTGCAAGGGGAAATTTTGGAAATAAAAGATGATTTTGCCGTGGGGCCAGTTGAGCGAATCTATGAAACCGAAGGGTATCAGCAGCGCAGAGATTGGTGGAAAGAAGTAGTTCAGTATTCTCCATACGAAAGTCAATTAGATATTGTAGACGATAAATTAACTCTTCACAATCTCATTAATGCTTTAACGCAAAATGAAGAGCAAGAAGCTTGGATATGGATGGGGCAAAATGCACATGATGTTTCAGGCTACTATTGGTTGATGAGTCAGTTGGCTGCATTTGCTGGAAGAATTCAGGTGTTGTATTTAAATAATCTTCCATTTTTTAATGAAAAAGGAAGCATTTTTTATCCTACACATTTGCATGAAATTCAACCTAGGGAGTTTTTAAAAGCAAAAAAATTGGCAAGACCTATTACACTAAGTGAGTTTGAGTTAGATCCGGATGAGTGGAAAAAAATATGCGCAGAAAATGCAATGGTTCGTTTTTTAGAAGGTGGTAAAAAGCTGATTGGAAAAGAAGTTACCTATTTTGATAAATCTTTATTGGCGCATATTACTAAGGATGCCCAAAAGTTAAATAAAGTGATTGCTTCAGCTTTAAATAAGATGACTGTTCAAACTGGAGATGCTTTTTTGGTTTGGAGATTGAGAGAATTGTCGAATAGTGGGATATTGGTTATTAATGGAGATTTTTCGAAAGGATGGAAAGAGTTGACTGTTCAACTGGCAACAGCTTAAATGCATTAAAATGGTAAGGGTAACAACTTTAGATAAAATAGGAGAGGATGAACGTGGTGCCACGCATTATTTTGACATGGATCGGTCGGGTCAGTTTATTGTTGCTTATAGAAAAGCAGGGAGTGTAAGTGGTCAACATTATCATAAAGGAATTGCCCCAAAAAAGAATCCTGAAAAAATCATTGTGATGCAGGGGGAAGCCTTATTAAATTGGAAAGATGTACAATCAAATGCTGAAGGTTCTTTATTAATAAAAGCACCTGCATTGGTTGAAATTGATCCTTATGCATGGCATGAAGTAATTTCTAAAACAGATATCATCATTTTTGAGATGAATGGGTTAGAAGACGCAAAAGAAGACACTTTTAGATTGTAGAATTAAGAAAAAAGCATGGCTAAAGAGAAAATAGATAGAAGGGTTTTTGAAAATGAAACCGGTGTTCAAGGACAGTATAAAAACTGGTTCTTAGAGTATGCATCTTATGTAATACTCGAAAGGGCTGTGCCCGCATTAGAAGATGGCCTTAAGCCAGTACAAAGAAGAATTCTTCATTCCATGAAAGAAATGGATGATGGCAGATTCAACAAAGTAGCTAATATTATTGGCCAAAGTATGCAATACCATCCACACGGGGATGCTAGTATTGGAGATGCATTGGTAAACCTTGGGCAAAAAGATTTATTAATAGAAACACAGGGAAACTGGGGAGATGTTAGAACAGGAGATGCAGCGGCTGCATCTCGTTATATTGAAGCTCGCTTGTCTAAGTTTGCTTTGGAAGTAGCTTTTAATGCCAAAACAACTGAATGGCAATTAAGTTATGACGGACGAAAAAATGAGCCAGTTAATTTGCCCATGAAATTTCCTTTGCTATTGGCTCAAGGAGCAGATGGTATTGCAGTTGGATTATCTACTAAAATTCTACCTCATAATTTTTGTGAACTAATTGATGCTTCTATTAAATATTTGAGGGGTAAGAAATTTGAACTATTCCCCGATTTCCAAACTGGGGGAATGATTGATGTGTCTGGATATAATGAAGGGAAACGAGGAGGAAAGGTAAGAGTTCGAGCACATGTAGAAGAATTGGATAAAAAAACATTGGTGATTCGAGATGTGCCTTACGGTGTTACTACTACTCAACTAATGGAGAGTATCACCAAAGCCAATGATCAAGGAAAAATTAAAATCAAGAAAGTTACTGACGTTACAGCTAAAGATGTAGAAATTCAAATTGACTTAGCCGCTGGTATATCACCTGATATTACCATTGATGCATTATATGCATTCACCGATTGTGAAGTCAGTATTTCGCCCAATGCTTGTGTTATTGAAAATCATAAACCAAGGTTTATGGGTGTTCAAGAATTATTGCGTTGTTCTGTAGACAATACCAAGCATTTATTAAAACGTGAATTAGAGATAAAGCTCGGAGAATTAGAAGACAAATGGCATTATACATCTCTAGAAAAAATATTCTTTGAAGAAAAAATTTATAAAGAATTAGAACAAAAACATGAAACCTGGGAACATGTAATTGAAGCCATAGATAAGGGGTTTGCTCCGTTTAAAAAGAAATTGAAAAGAGCAATTGAAAGAGAAGATATTTTAAAACTAACAGAAAAGCCTGTTAGAAGAATCTATCGATTAGACATCAATGAGTTGAATCAACAAATCAAAGGGATAGAGGCAGATATTCAAGAAGTAAACCACCATCTGGAGAACTTGACAGATTATGCAGTGGCATATTATGATAATTTATTGAAGAAGTTTGGTAAAGGGAGAGAACGCAAAACTGAAATAAAAGAGTTTGATACCATACAAGTAAAACAGGTGGCCATTGCGAATACCAAATTGTACATCAATAGAGCAGAAGGTTTTATTGGAACAGGACTTAAGAAAGATGAATTCTTATGCGAGTGTTCCGATTATGATGATATCATTGCTTTTACCAAAACCGGTACAATGAAAGTGGTAAAAGTGTCTGATAAAACATTTATTGGGAAAGACATCATACACGCAGCCATTTTTGAGAAAAATGATGAACGTACTACGTATAATATGATTTATCTAGATGGTAAATCAGGGGTTAGTTATGCAAAGCGTTTTAATGTAACTGGTGTAACCAGAGAAAAAGAATACGATTTAACAAAAGGGTCTGAAAAAAGTAAAGTACATTATTTAACTGCTAATCCCAACGGTGAAGCAGAAACGCTAAAAATAATTTTGAGTCCTAATTGTACTGCAAGAATTAAAGAACTTGATTTCTATTTTGAAGAATTAGAAATCAAGGGTAGAAGCAGTATGGGTAATCAGGTTACTAAATACCCTATTAAAACGGTTAAATTAAAAGAAGCTGGTAAGAGCACATTGGCAGGTAGGAAACTTTGGTTTGATGATAAATTTGGAAGATTAAATACGGAAGAGAAAGGTCAATATCTCGGAATGTTTGAAGATGAAAAAATCATAGTAATTTACAATGATGGTTCCTATGAATTAACTGATACAGAAATCACCCAAAGGTTTGAACCAGAAAAAATTGCATTGGTGGAACAGTTCAATCCTGAAAAAAACATCACTGCAGTTTATTTAGATGCCGATAAGGGGCAATACAATATCAAGCGATTCAAAATAGAAACCACCACGTTGAAAACCCAGTTTGTATTTATTAAAGAGGGTAAAGACAACAGATTGGAAGCAGTTACTACAGAACAAGAGCCCATTTTAGTGGTACAAACAGGAAGAGGGCAGCAAGTTAGAAAAGCTAAATTTAAAGTGGCTAAAATGGTGGAAGTGATGGGTTGGAAAGCGGTAGGGGCAAAACTTACCGATTTTAATAAGAGTATTGAAATGGAGTGGGAAGTAAGGCCGCCTTCGGATACCGCACAAACAGAATTATTTTAAAACACAGTTATGGAAACAGTTAAGGTAGGCCAATTCAATACATTAAGAGTAAATAGAAAAGTAGAATTTGGTTTCTATTTAGAAGACGGTGCTGAAGGTATTCTTTTACCCAAAAGATTTGCTCCAAATCACTTAAATATTGACGACGAAATTGAAGTGTTTGTTTACCATGATTCAGATAATCGATTGATAGCAACTACCCAAAAACCCAAAGC
>NCHN01000010.1 GCA_002281875.1 Sphingobacteriia bacterium 24-36-13
AACCAAGGGGTAGACAAGAAGAAGAAAGAAGAGCAGGGTGCAGGCGACCAAGGAATGATGTTTGGTTATGCCAGCAACGAAACCGAAGACTTTATGCCATTGGCTTTAGACTTAGCGCACAAGATCTTAATTGAACTAGCTGCGTTAAGAAGAGAGAACAAAGCCATTAAATACCTAAGACCTGATGCCAAGAGCCAGGTGACTTTGGAATACGACGACAACAATCAACCTGTAAGAATCGATGCAATTGTAGTATCTACACAGCACGATGATTTTGATACAGAAGCCAAGATGTTGGCCAAGATTAAGAAAGACATCATTGAGATTTTAATTCCTAGAGTAAAAGCGAAGTACAAGAAATACGCGAAGCTGTTTAACAAAGACATCAAATACCATATCAACCCAACCGGCAAGTTTGTGATTGGTGGCCCGCACGGAGACACTGGTTTAACTGGCCGTAAGATCATCGTAGATACCTATGGTGGCAAGGGAGCACATGGTGGTGGTGCTTTCAGCGGCAAGGACCCAAGTAAGGTAGACCGTTCTGCTGCTTATGCAACCCGTCATATTGCGAAGAACTTAGTTGCTGCTGGTGTGGCTGATGAAATATTGGTACAAGTGTCTTACGCGATTGGTGTAGCACAACCTACTTCTATCAACGTAAACACCTATGGCACTGCTAAGGTAAACTTTACCGATGGTCAGATTGCTAAAATAGTAGAGGGCTTATTCGATATGCGTCCTTACTTTATTGAGCAGCGTTTAAAGCTCAGAAACCCTATCTACAGTGAATGGGTCGCAAGTCTGAAGTGGTTACCAAGACCTTCAAAACCCCAGACGGTAAAGAGAAGAAAGTAAAAGTAGAATTGTTTACTTGGGAGAAGCTAGATTATGTAGCGAAAGTGAAGAAAGCGTTTGGGTTGAAATAAATCTTTTTGAAGCTTTAAAATAAACGTCAAAGGCTGTATGTAAATACAGCCTTTTTTTTTATATTCAAGGAATGAAAACCAGACTAATCGTATTTGGTTCGCTGGCAGCCTTGTTTTTCTTTATCCTACAAATCCAAGGTGCGAACCTAAAAACCGATGCCACTCCATTAGGTATTATCGATTTCGAGTTTGCCGATACCGGTGAACGACTGAATGCCGTTTTGTTCGGCTGGTCTAATGCAGACGTAAAAGCCAATATTTATATTGACTTTGTATTTATTCCTTTCTACGTTTTGTTTTTTTCAACTGCAGCATTGGCTTGTTCAGCTACTTGGACTAATATTTCTATGAAACATGCAGGAAAGTCATTGTCTAAAGCAGTTTACGTAGCGGGTGTATTAGATTTAATTGAGAATAAAATTATGCTAGACAGTTTGGCTGGTAGCTTTTCAGACTTCACATTAATGTTAACCAACTGGTGTGCTGGGGCTAAATTTTTATTGCTCTTGGTGGTTATACTGTATATTGTAATTAGTATGCCATTTATCTTTTTTTATAAAAACAAATGATGGAATCCAACCCTTGGAAAATTAATGCCGAGCAACTTATTTACAATAACCCTTGGATAGAACTTACTGAATATGATGTTATTAATCCTAATGGCGGAAAAGGGATTTACGGAAAAGTGCATTTTAAAAATATAGCGGTTGGCGTTTTAGTGTTAGATGAAAACCTAGATACTTATTTAGTAGGGCAGTACCGCTTTACTTTGAATGCATACAGTTGGGAAATGCCCGAGGGCGGTTGTCCGGTAGGATCTGAGCCGCTGGATAGCGCAAAACGTGAGTTATTAGAGGAAACAGGTCTTGTAGCTGAGGAATGGACTGAATTGATGCAGCTGCATTTGTCTAACTCGGTAAGCGATGAATTAGCTATCATTTACTTGGCCAGGAAATTACACCAGGGTGAAGCAGAACCTGAAGAAACTGAACAATTAGTAGTCAAGAAAATCCCTTTTGCCGATATGGTAAAAATGGTTGAAGAAGGCATTATTACCGACTCAATGACAGTGGCGGCAGTATATAAAGTTCAACTCTTATTGTTGCAGGGAAAATTGAATTAATACATTTGCAGATGGCATTGAAAAAAACATCCTTAATTATTGGCCGTCAGCCCTTGGTAGAAGCTTTACAATCTGGCAAAGCCATCGACAAAATTTTATTGCAGAAAAACGCAAGTGGAGAAGTGGTACACCAAATTCGTACTTTATCGCGTGAACACAATATTCCTATACAACTAGTTCCCATAGAAAAATTGAATGGACTAACTAAAGCCAACCATCAAGGTGTGATTGCCATTGTTGCATTGGTTCAATACTTAGATTTACAACAAGTAATAGATCATGTAGTATCTGAAGGTACCGTACCCCTGTTTTTGATGTTAGATGGAGTAACCGATGTTAGAAATATAGGTGCAATTGCCAGAACGGCTGTATGCTGTGGAGCTCAAGCCATTATTATCCCCGATAAAGGGGTAGGTGCATTAAATGAAGAAGCTATGAAAAGCAGTGCAGGTGCGTTGGAGAAAATTCATATTTGTAGAGTGGGAAGTTTGTTGAAAGCAGTAGACGATTTGCATTTAAATGGAATAGCGGTTTATACTAGTGAAATGAGAGCGGAAAAGAATGTATATGAATTAGATTATACCATTCCTTGTTGTGTAATTATGGGAGATGAAGGAAGAGGAGTACAACCTTATTTAGCAAAAGCGGCAGATGCCTTTTTTAAAATACCCATGGCAGCAAAATTTGATTCTCTTAATGTATCCGTTGCAACAGGGATGATATTGTACGAAGGCATGAAACAAAGAATGGGAGTTAAATCTGTATCTAATTAATCTCATGCAACTCAGTAATACAAATAAAATGATTTTGGTAGAATGCCCTCGAGATGCAATGCAGGGTTGGAAAAATTTCATACCAACCAATCAAAAAATTGATTATCTCAATGCATTATTAAAAGTGGGCTTTGATGTTCTTGATTGTGGAAGTTTTGTTTCAGCCAAAGCAATTCCACAAATGGCAGACACTGCTGAAGTTATTAATGCATTAGACTTAAGTAATAGTTCAACTAAACTACTAGTAATTGTAGCTAATCAAAGAGGGGCAGAAGAAGCAGTTGCTTTTGAAAAAATCAGTTACTTAGGATTCCCTTTTTCTATTTCACCCAGCTTTCAGTTAAGAAATACCAATAGTACTTTAGAAGAAAGTTTTGAAAGGGTTAAAGCAATTCAGTCATTATGTGTGGCGCACCAAAAAGAATTGGTCATCTATTTGAGTATGGGTTTTGGAAATCCATATGGAGATCTTTACAATCAAGCTATTTTATTAAAATGGGCAGGTGAAATGGCTGCATTAGGAATTAAAACAATTTCATTAGCAGATACCGTAGGCTTAGCAAGCCCCGATCAAATAACCGATGCATTAACCATATTAATACCTCAATATCCACAAGTTCAATTTGGTGTGCATTTACACGCAAGTGCGGCTAATTGGGAACCAAAGTTAACTGCTGCTATAAATGCTGGATGTAATAGGATAGATGGGGCTTTAAAAGGCATTGGTGGCTGCCCAATGGCACAAGATGATTTAGTTGGCAATATGGATACCGAAAATATTATTCAGTATTTGAAACATCAGCAGTTACTGAATCAAATTAATACAATTCAATTGCAGGAATGCAGCAATATGGTTTCGACTGTTTTTCAATAGCGCTAATATGAAGTTTCATTACGAATTCCCTATTCAAAAAATACCTACTCCTTTAATGCATTACCATAAAGTGGTAATGATGGGATCTTGTTTTACTGAAAATATTGGAAACTTATTGAGGAGTCATGGTTTTCAGGTATTAGAAAATCCGAATGGAATTTTATTTAATCCAATAAGTGTTGTAGAAGCAATTGATAGTTACATCAATCAAAAACAAATTGTTGAGTCCGATTTGTTTTTATTAAATGAAACCTGGCATAGCTGGAAACACCATAGTCGATTCTCTGGTACAACTCCTGCTGAAGCAGTTGATAAAATAAATGCATCTACAACAACTGCAGCTCGATTTTTGAAAACGGCTAACCATATCATGATTACTTTAGGATCTGCATGGGTTTATCGGTTAACTGATGTCGCAGATGGCATAGTAAAATCAGTTGCGGCTAATAATCATAAAGCTCCTGCTGCATGGTTTAATAGAGAATTACTTACTGCAACCCAAACTCAAGAAATACTGCAGCAAATGGTTAATCGCTTGCTTGAATTTAATCCTCATTTGCAAATCATTTTTACCATTAGTCCTGTGAGGCATTTGCGGGAAGGGGTTATAGACAATAACAGAAGTAAAGCAGTATTAATTCAAGCAGTTCATGATGTAACAAAGAACAATGATGCTGCTTATTATTTTCCTGCTTATGAATTGGTAATTGACGATTTACGCGATTATCGTTTTTATGCAGAAGACTTGGTACACCCCAACTATCAAGCTACCCAATATGTTTGGGAAAAATTTGTAGATGCTTGTATAGACAACAATGCGAGCAAGCTGTTTAAATTAATAAAGGAAATTAAATTGGCTTATCAGCACAAACCATTTAACCCTGCAACCAATCAACACCAGCAGTTCTTAAAGAAGTATTCAAATGAAACAACTCTCTTAATAGAGCAGTATCCGCATATTGATTTAAAGGAAGAATTGAATTATTTTAATACAGGAATTAGAAATCCGCAATAGGAGGGTTAAGTAGTGCTTCTTGTAAAGGAATCAAAGTACATAAGCTGGCTAACTCTTTTCTTTTTAGAAAGTTTTCAATATCACTTTTGTGTAATAAACCTGTTATAATTAATATGGTTTTATTGCTATTGGCATTTAATTCTTTCCATATTTTTTTATTGATGGCATCGCTTCGTTCGTCCCAAAAATCTACCTGGGAATTGTACCAGTTGCTAAAAGGTTGTAATGCCGGATAGTTCATGGTTATTCTTCTTATTGCATGTTTTTCTTTGTAGATAATTGTTTGGATGGTATCGGTTAAGCTGGGGCTATTCATCCTTACTAAGGAACTATCTAATACACTTAAGAATGCATTGTTGATATTGGTATAACTATTAAAGTCTTCAGCATCTCCTGCATTAAAAAGTCCTTCGTTGTACACTCTCAATAAAGTTTCTTGGTGTGATTTTTCCATTAACCTTGTATAGGAAATATAATTTTTTCTATTGGGGATATAAATATCAAAGGGAGCCAGGCAAACCGAATCTTTTAATTCTTTGAATTTTCTTGCAGCCCTGTATTCAATGGGATTATTCCAGACTCCTAAAAATTCTGCTGTTTTTGCCCCCCACACTTTATTGATGGTACAATTCTTAATAACCGAAGAATCAAACTCTAATAATATAATGTCTGGATTAATTCGCTTGATTATTTGCAACATACTCCCAACTGTTACCAGTTTATTTCCGTTGTGTTTGGTGCCCAAAATGATGACTCTATTGGGAGAAGGTTCTGCAATTACAGCATTAGTTGCAATCATAAAAAGAATGATTGTAACTAGTTTTATCCAATTAGAATAAGGTTTGTACGCCATGGGCAATTTTAAATTCATGTTGTAATAACCATTTTTTTCGCCACATGCCTCCAGAATATCCCGTTAAGGAACGATCACTCCCAATAACCCTATGACAAGGAACAATGATAGCAATTTTATTTTTCCCATTTGTGGTAGCTGCTGCCCTGATTACTTTTGGATCTCCTAATCTTTTCGCCAAATCTAAATAACTGATGGTCTTTCCGTATTCAATATCCATTAGTTTATTCCAAACCCTAACTTGAAAATCGGTGCCATCTTGGTGTACGGGCAAATCAAATTGTTTTCTTTTCCCGTGAAAATATTCAATTAACTGTTCAGTACACTGGTGCATAATTTCGGTTATGCCTGGTTCGCCATGGGTAAACTGATCTTTGTTATCTACAAAGCTTAATTCACCAATATAATGATTGGTGCCTCCAATTTGTAAGAGTCCAATAGGACTTTCATAATAAGTATAATGTAGCTCGCCCATTTAACCGTTCCTTATATCGTGAATAAATATACAGAACTAAATGGTTTATTATCCAATTTTAAATCCATTACTCGTAGCCTTATCTGGTTGTAATAAGATTACTTGATTATTTTCATCATATACTCCTAAGACCAAGCATTCACTAAAAAAATGGGCAATTTTTTTAGGAGGAAAATTGACTACTGCTATAATTTGTTTGCCAATTAATTCTTCAGTAGTATAATGAAAAGTGATTTGTGCAGATGATTGTTTAATGCCTAATTCCCCAAAATCAATGATGAGTTGATAAGCAGGTTTAATAGCTTCAGGAAATGGCTTGGCTTCAAGGATGGTACCCGTTCTAATATCTATTTTTTCAAAATCTCGCCAGCTGATCATACTATGAATTCATCAATAAGCGCAACTAGTTGCATCAACTCTTGCTGTTTATATTCTTGATCTTCTTTACAAAAACATTTAGCTACTTCTCCAACTAAATGCTTAATAATTTGTGGATGCGTTTTAGGTCTAAAATAAGCTGGTTCTAAGGATGCTCCAATTCTTTTTAGATAGGTTTCAATATCAGTATGCGAGTATGCTTGGCCGTTGGTTGCATCAACAAAAAAGTGGATTTGTTCTCTATACTGGGCATCGGGTCCAGCCAATTCAAATTCTGAATTAAAGAAAGCAATGATTGATTGTTTGGGTATATTAATGACCCTCGCGTTAACTTCTAATTTTTCACAAATGATTTGATAGATAATGCTATTGGCAATAGCATTTCCTTTTTTTGCTTCTAATACTTTATGCAAAAAAAAGTCGTCGGGGTTTTCATATTTAAGTTCAATACCCTTTAAATGGTAATAATTATAAATGATGCTACTTAATACATTGGCCTGCTCTAATGGGGTAAGAAAACTATTCAATTCTAACCACACATTTCTTCTAATTTTTTCGATGTCTTGTAAAACAGGAGTAGTTTGTAAATCGGGATATTGAAATTTTGCTACCAACAAAGCACCAAATAATAAATCGGGGCATGGGCTATTCACCCATTCGGTAAAATCGTTTTGTAAATCGGTAAAATGTAGTCGATGAATAATCATCTCAATTCTTTCCTGAATTTCTTCATTGGGGGTTGTTTCCCATAAATGTTCCAGGTTCGGGATAACTGGTTTTCCATAGCCAACCAGTTTTTCTGTAACAGTTGTATAAACAACTTCATCTGGATCGTCTATGAGCGTGAACAGGGCATTTAATTCTTTGGTCTCCTGCATATTGAACTTAAATTCTCATCAAACTAAATTAATTTTTGCTGAATAATCAAGCATAAGTTATTCCCCTCTTGTGGATATATGTTTCATTTTATGCATAATAATTTGAACAGTTAGTCGTTCAATTGTCATTTCTGCCTTAAATTAGTAATATTAACACCATAACTGATTGTTAAGGTTTACCTTTGCCACTATTAATTTTTTTGAATGAGTACATTTACTATCCCCAAATTTCCTGCTGTAAAGCAATCCCTTCACTTAGAGTTGAAAAAAAGAGTACAAGCCTATTTTGATGAAAGAGGCATTGATGCAACTGGAACCCCTAAATTATTTACAAAGGCAATCATTATGGTTATTGCTTTTGTGATTGTTTACACCCACTTAGTATTTTTTACACCAGCTTGGTATTTTGCTGTTGCTGAATGTATCTTATTAGGAGGATTGGTTGCCGGAATCGGTTTTAATGTTATGCACGATGGTAGTCATGGAAGTTTTAGCACCAATCGTTGGGTAAATAAAATTGCTGCATCATCTATTAGTTTACTTGGAGCGAATCATTTTATGTGGAATATGAAACACAATATGATTCACCACAGTTTTACCAATATAGACGGTGTAGACGATGATATTGAAGTGGGTATTTTAATGCGCATGGCACCTACTCAAAAAAGAATTGGTGCGCATAAATTCCAACATTTGTATTTCTGGGTACTGTATATGTTGTTGTATGTATTTTGGATTTTCTTTACCGACTACAAAAAATATTTTACGCAAAAAATTGGAAATGTTCCTTTGAAAAAAATGAGCCTTTCTGATCATATTGAATTCTGGGCGGTTAAAGTATACCATGCCGCAGTATTTATAGTAATACCAGTTGCCATTGTTGGTTGGGTAAATTGGGTAATCGGTTTTGTTATCATGACTTTTTTTGCCGGATTTGTGTTAAGTATTGTATTTCAATTGGCACATACTGTGGAGCATACTGAGTTCCCGGTTGCAGACATTGAAACCCATAAATTGCCGGATGAATTTGCTGCTCACCAAATTAAAACCACAGCAAATTTTGCAACTAAAAACAAATTGATTAGTTGGTTAGTAGGAGGATTGAACTTTCAAATTGAGCACCACTTATTCCCGAAAATTTCTCACGTTCACTACCCTGCAATCAGCGAAATTGTAAAGTCGGTGTGTAAGGAATACCAGTTACAATATATTGAGTATCCAACTATGCGTAGAGCAGTTGTAGCTCACGTTCGTTTCTTGAGAGAAATGGGACGAGCTTAAAAAAAAACTCCGATCATTTGGTCGGAGTTTTTTTATGCAATTTCGGAGAAAGTTAGGATTATTTTTTTGCCGCTTTTTTGGGAGCTGCTTTCTTTGTGGCTGCTTTTTTGGCTGGCGCTTTTTTTGTAGCAGCCTTTTTGGGTGCTGCTTTTTTAGCCGCTGTTTTTTTAGTGAATGCTCCTGGAACCTGTTCTTCTATTAAGCGTTTAACTTCTTCT
The DNA here is from genome assembly GCA_002281875.1 of Sphingobacteriia bacterium 24-36-13. Classification (GTDB taxonomy): domain Bacteria; phylum Bacteroidota; class Bacteroidia; order Chitinophagales; family Chitinophagaceae; genus Sediminibacterium. The sequence goes on from NCHN01000010.1 coordinate 8,798, forward strand.
AACTCAATATTGGCAATGGTTTCAGGTGTATATTTATTTCCGTCGGCCTGCTTTCCTAACTTCAACATCTTCTTCTGAAAACGAATGAAAGGACCCCATCTGCCATTCTCAATGGCTATTTTTTCTGTAGGCCATTGTTTAATAAAACGATTGGCTTCTTTTTCCATTTTCTTTTCAATTAATTCATTAATGTCTTGCTGACTTAAAGAATCAAAATTGTAAGCCCTAGGAATATTGATGAATAAATCGTTCCATTTAATAAATGGTCCAAACCTACCTTTGCCCTTTGTTACAGGCAATTCATTGTAAAAAGCAACAGGTGCATCAGCAGCTTGCTTTTCTTTGAGCAATTCAATAGCACGATTCAAGTCCATTTCGTGTAAATCTTCTCCCTTAGGAATGGAAATGAATTGTTCTCCTAATTTAATATAAGGTCCAAATCTTCCAATATTCACCGAAAGTTCTGCGCCTTCATATTCTCCCAAAGTTTTAGGCAATGAAAAGAGTTCCATTGCTTCATCCATTGTTATGGTTTCAATGCTTTGAGATTGCTTTAGTTTGGCAAATCGAGCTTTGTCGTTTTCATCACTGGTATCACCTATTTGAACCATTGGTCCATAACGCCCCATTCTAGCAATAACTCTTTTTCCAGAAACAGGATCAATACCTAATTCTCTTTCCCCTTTGGCGCGTTCTGCATTTTCTAGGGTATGTTCAATGGTTTCATGAAATGGTTTATAGAAACCATCAATCATATTGCTCCACTTTAAATTGCCTCCAGCAATTTCATCAAACTCTGCTTCAATTTTAGCCGTGAAACCAAAGTCCATCACTTTATTAAAGTGTTGCTTTAAAAAGTCTGTTACCACCATTCCTAAATCGGTTGGGAATAACTTGCTTTTTTCGGCACCTGTATTTTCTTGAATAATTTCTTTTTCAATTTGATTATCGGGTGTAAGCTTTAAAATGGCTGCTGCTCTTTTTATTCCTTCTTTATCACGCTTTTCTACATAGTTGCGTTTCATAATGGTTGAAATAGTAGGTGCATAGGTAGACGGACGTCCTATGCCTAGCTCTTCCAATTTTTTTACCAACGATGCTTCTGTATACCTGGCTGCTGGCTTAGTGAATTTTTCACTGGCATTCATGTACACAAAATTCAATTGCTCGTTTACTTTAATGGGGGGGAGCATTCCTTCGGTGCTTTCTTCATCTTCTTCGTCTTTACCCTCCATGTACACTTTTAAAAATCCGTCGAACTGCATGACTTCACCACTGGCAGTAAGCAATTCTTTATTGGTACTTATTTCAATTTTAGCAGTAGTTTTTTCAAATGCTGCGTCACTCATTTGAGAAGCGATGGTTCTTTTCCAAATGAGCTCGTACAATCGCTTACATTCATCGTCTTCTACTGTATGATTACTCATATAAGTAGGACGAATGGCTTCGTGTGCTTCTTGCGCATTTTCATTTTTGTTTTTGAATTTGCGTGGTTGGTGATATTTAGCACCGTAGCTATGATTAATTTCTTTACTGATATCTGCTAATGCTGTTTCACTTAAAGCAATACTATCGGTACGCATATAAGTGATCTTACCACTTTCATACAACTTCTGTGCAATTAACATGGTTTTGCTTACGCTATATCCCATTTTGCGAGATGCTTCTTGTTGTAAGGTAGAAGTGGTGAAAGGTGCAGCAGGGGTTCTTTTTGCAGGTTTAACCTGGATATCTTTAACCGTATACCCTGCGTTTTTACAAGTTTCTAGAAAAGCTTCTGCTTCTTCTGTTGTATGTAATCTTCCAGGTCCTTCCGCTTTAAATTGTACAGGTTTGCCATTGATATCTGTTGCACTAAAAATGGCTTCAATTTTATAAGAACTCTCTGTAATAAATTGATTGATTTCGCGCTCTCTTTCTACAATTAATCTAACTGCAACGCTTTGAACCCTTCCCGCACTCAAGCTTCTTTGCATGCCAATCTTACGCCATAAAACCGGGCTCAGCTCAAATCCTACCAAACGATCTAAAACCCTTCTTGCTTGTTGCGCATTTACCAAGTTCATATTGATGAGCCTGGGGTTGTCTACCGCTTTTTTAATGGCTGGAGCAGTAATTTCATGGAAAACGATTCGCTTGGTCACATTTGGGTCTAGGCCTAGTACTTCTGCTAAATGCCAACTAATGCTTTCTCCTTCACGGTCCTCATCCGATGCAAGCCATACTTCGTCTGCTTTTTTGGCCATTTGCTTCAATTCCTTAACAACTCTTTCCTTGTCGTCGGGTACTTTGTACCTAGGTAGATAGTGATTGTTTACATCTATGCCCATATCGTCCTTTTCAAGGTCTCTAATATGACCATAACAGCTTCTCACATCAAAATCCTTACCTAGAATTTTTTCAATGGTTTTTGCTTTTGCGGGCGACTCAACGATCAATAAATTTTTAGCCATGTACGAAATCCGGTCTACGGTTTTACTTCAATTATTAAGATCAAATGCATTGCAATATTAGGGTAAACCGTTAAATCACAAAAAATCTCCCTCTGAAGGGGATTGAATAAAGTGTAGAATTCGGTCTCTGGTGCTGGCTTCTTTATACACTTGATTATGGCCTAAACCCTTGGTAATAAAGAATTCTGTAGAGGGAATGGTTTCTGATAATAGGGGTGCTACGTCTTCAAAAGTACAGATGGCATCTGTTTCATCGTGAATCCATAAAACCCTTGCATCCAAGGTTCTGACTACCCTTGCTACAGAAAAATAACTGATGGGCTTACCTGCCAAAGCAGTTACATATTGGTCAAAAGCATGCTTAACAGCAGGTTTAACAGGAATTTGTGTGAATAGATTTTCAATGGCCCTTTTCGTTTCAGTTGCAGGGGCAATTAGTACCAATTTTCTTTCTTTAGTATTGCTCATTGATTCCATGGCTAAAGATGCAGCCAAGCCACCCATTGAGTGGGCTATAATACCATACAATGGTCCAAATTGGGCTTCAATGGCTAAAATGGTGTCTCTATATATAAGTGCATTAATTCTTTTGCCATCACTGATGCCATGGCCAGGGGCATCGAAGGCCAATACTTCAAAACCTTCTTTTTTTAAGGATACGATGTATTGCTCAAATTTGTAAGAATAGCTGCTGAATCCATGTACAATCAAGACTTTTCTGGCTTGTGCCAACTCAGACTTCCAATGAAATCCTCTAACGGTAATTCCCCTTACTTCTACTGAAGCAGGCAATGATTGATGAAAAATAGGGGGTATTTTAGGGTTTTTCTTCGATTTAAAAGGGGTACTGAACAAGTCGAAAGCCTCGGCAGCTGCTTTTTCCGCAGAAACCATTCCGATGGTTCTAATTTTTGCTTTGTAGTATTTCAGCATGAGCCGCTGACTCAATTTCATCTTCATATTGCAAAGGTATTTAAATAAAATCTCTAAACTTTTTAGTAATAAATCGGTTAATACAAGTTTTAAAATACTTTTGCCACCCAAACAGTGATTATGTATACGATTAAAATTGATTTTGAACAGAAAGGACTAGAAAACATTGTCTTGACCAATATTGCACCCGATCAAAGCTTATTAGAAGTTTGTTTAGACAACGGGATTGAATTGCACCATAATTGTGGAGCTGTTTGTGCATGCAGTACTTGCCATTTATATGTGAATAGTGGCGCAGCGCATTTAGAAGAACTAAGCGATAGGGAAGAAGATTTCATTGATAGAGCAGTAAATCCTAGAATCAACTCTAGATTGGGCTGTCAGTGTGTGTTACAAGCAGGTTCTGGAGAAGTTAGTATTACTTTGCCAGACCAAACCCAGTTTTTGGGAGAATAATGAATTGATAAATTTTTAAAGAACTACCATGAGTCATTTTGAACCACCCATTAATTGGAACGACCACGAAGACATTGCGATGAAATTATACGAGCGTTTTGGAGATGATTTTACTGAAGCCAAAATTTACCGTATTCGTTTTACTGATTTATTAGAGTGGGTATTAGAAATTCCTAGATTTGAAGGAACCAAAGAACAAAGCACAGAAGGTCATTTAGAAATGATTCAAAGTGCTTGGGTATATGAGTGGAGAGACAACCAAAAATAATTATGCTGGAGCAATTCAACAATATCAATACATTCATTTTTGACGTGGATGGGGTTTTAACCGACGGTACATTATTAGTGATGCCGAATGGTTTGATGGCCCGAAGAATGAATATTAAAGATGGGTATGCATTGCAATTGGCTATTAAAAAAGGGTATCAGGTTATTGTTATTTCTGGTGGTAATTCACCTGAAGTAAAAGAGCGTTTGAATAAATTAGGGGTAGATGCAGTACATATGCAAGTAACCGATAAGCTGGGGTTACTCAAATCAATTCTGAATGAAACCAATACTGCTCAAAATAGTTGTCTATTTATGGGCGATGATATTCCTGATTTGGAATGCATGAAATGGGTGGGTCTTCCGGTTTGCCCTGCTGATGCTGTTTCCGAGATCAAGGAAGTTGCGCTGTATATCTCTGCAATACCAGGTGGAATGGGCTGTGCAAGAGATGTGATTGAAAAAGTAATGAAGCTAAGGGGTGATTGGAACGAAGACTTTACAGTGAGAGCGCAGTAGTAGTTATGATGCCGTAGTTGTTGAAAAAGGAGTCAATTTTTAATACCATTTCAATTCAACCTTTTGAATTTAATCGCTGCTTTTTTTCGTTTGGTAAGATGGCCCAATTTGGTGTTTATCATCATTACCCAATATTTATTTGAATGGTGTATTTATGCGCGCGTTTATCCTGTTGAATTTAATGCATCCAATCATTTTCAATTTTTATTGATTTTACTTGCCTCAGTATTTATAGCAGCTGCAGGATATATTATTAATGATTATTTTGACCAGAATATAGACCAAATTAATAAGCCAGATAAAATGGTGGTGAATACCATTATCAATAGAAGGTGGGTTATTTTTTGGCATATGGTTTTGAGTTTAGCAGGACTATTCTTTACCATGTTGGCCCTGCCTATTCAAGTTTATTGGCATTTGGTATTAGGTAATTTATTGGCCATACTATTATTGTGGTTTTATTCTACCAATTTCAAAAAACAATTATTGATTGGAAATATTATCATCTCCCTGCTTACTGCATGGGTTATTCTGATCTTGTTTTTTGCAAAATTCCCCTTGTTGATTAATGAGCTTTTATTGGTAGATCACGATAAAATCAGGTTTTTCCGTTTATCTATTTTGTATGCTTCATTTGCATTTATCATTTCTCTTGTTAGAGAAGTGGTAAAAGACATGGAAGATATTGAAGGGGATCAAAAATACGGTTGTAGAACCATGCCTATTCTATGGGGGATTAGAGCAAGTAAGGTTTTTGTTGCTGTTTGGATGGTGGTATTAATTGCTGCATTAATTATTTTGCAAATTTATGTGTTAGGGCTTGGTTGGTGGCATAGCGCATTGTATTGTTTTTTATTGATTGTTTTACCCTTACTGGTAATATTAAAAAAACTATATCATGCCCATAGCTCTAGTGACTATCATTCAGTAAGCAGTTGGATTAAACTAGTCATGTTTACTGGAATTTTATCTATGCTTTTTTTTAGATTTTATTTATAATCAATATGATTAAAACACCAGTTATTCTTGCTTCTCAAAGTCCTAGAAGAAAAACATTGTTAGAATGGGCGGAAGTGCCTTTTAAAGTTGAAGTAGTAGCTACCGATGAAAGTTTTGATCCTCAAATGGAAGCAGAAATGATTCCGATTCATATTGCAAAAGCCAAAGCAATTGCGGTAAAAAACAAGCTTAATTCAACAGGAGATTCCATAAACAATATTATTTTTTTAGCAGCGGATACCGTGGTTGTTTTAGAAAATGAAATCATCAATAAGCCAGCAAATAGGGAAGAAGCCATTTTGATGTTACAAAAATTGTCGGGTCAGCATCATCGGGTAATTACAGGGGTTGTTATTTTATTAAATGAAAGAGAAGTTGCTTTTTCAGAAACTACCCACGTGCAATTTCATCCCTTAACCTTGCAGCAAATTGAATATTACGTAGACCATTATAAGCCCTATGACAAAGCAGGGGCATATGCCATACAAGAATGGATTGGGGTGATTGGAATTGCCTCCATTACGGGAGACTTTTACAATGTAATGGGACTGCCAGTGAGTAGGGTGGTAAAAGAATTGACCACCCTGGATCTGCTTGCAAGTTAAAGTAGCCCTATCTTGGCTTTTATGGGGCAGCAAATAAGGTTTTGCCAGTATCTTTTACCAGTTAAACTGAAGGTCTAGCTCTACGTCTGGATGTAATGTTCTTTCTACTGGGCAAGTTCTTGCAGTATTTTCGAGTATGGTTTTTTCTTTGTCGCTTAAGTGTTTAAGTGATGCAGGAAATTGAATATGAATAACGATTTTACCGATTCTTCTAGGGTCACTGTACATGACTTTAGTAACATCGGCGGTAGTGCCATCTAGTACAATATTATCCATTGATTGGGCTTTAATGCCCATGGTGGTGATCATACAAGAGGCCAATGCAGTAGCCACTAAGTCGGTTGGAGAAAACCTTTCGCCCTTTCCCTTGTTATCGGTAGGTGCATCGGTTTCAATAGCAGATCCGCTTTGTAAATGGGTAGCTGTGGTTCTAAGGTCGCTGGTATAAATAATTTGTGAAGTCATTGCATCAATTTTGCTTTAAATTTACCTATAACAAACCAAATGGAAGTGAAGAAACTATTTTTTGTGGTTTTCCTATTGTCAGGAACAGGATTAATGGCTCAGAAAAAACAACCTTCTGAATCTGCTGTGCAGCGTGCGCAAAAGAAGGAAGAGCGCAGAGAAAAAATTAATCAACTTATTAAGCAAGAAGAAGAGGGGGCGCTGATATTTAATAAGCAAAATGCATTTAGCATTAATTTGAATACAGACGGATGGGGATTGAAGTTTGAAAAAGGAAAGTACAAAACCATTACCAGTACCAACTTGATGTGGTTAGAATTTGGAGAAAGAAAACATCCCAAAGAAGAGCGTATTCCAACCTTGTCTTCTTCCGGTGGGTTTATTTTAATATCCAATTATATCTATGGAAAGCAGAATAATTTTTATTACCTCAACCTAGGTTTTGGACAACAAAAATTAATTGGTGGTAAGGGGAATAAAAATGGAATAGCTGTTTCTGCTATTTATGGCGGCGGCATTACTGCCGGATTATTAAAGCCTTATTATTTAGAAGTGCAGAATCAACAAACGGGTTTGAGAGAGGAAATTAAATACGACGGAACCAATGAAGCCTTATTCTTAGACCCCAGTGCTATATTAGGGAAAGGCGGTTTGTTTAAAGGATTTGGAGAAATGAAATTTGTACCGGGTGGCCACGCTAAAGTTGCCCTCCGTTTTGATTACGGTAGATATAATGAACTGCTATCTGCTATTGAAGTAGGTGTAAATGCTTCTTTTTATTCACAGAAAATGCCCATTATTTTACTAAATAAGGAAAAAAACTTCTTCTTTAATGCCTATGCTGCATTCACTTTCGGTAGAAGAAAGTAGTTAATTTTGTGCCCAATTATATTTCTCGAGCATGCAAGAATTACCTGTAGTACCCAAAATGCCTACCGATACCATCGTTACTGCTGATGCACCCTTAAAAAAGCCCAATTGGCTTCGGGTAAAACTGCCCATTGGAGAAAGTTATAAGCACGTGAGAGGTTTAGTAGATACCCATAAATTACATACCATTTGCGAGAGTGGCAATTGCCCCAATATGGGGGAATGCTGGGGTGAGGGAACGGCTACATTCATGATACTTGGTAATATATGTACCAGAAGTTGTGGTTTTTGTGCAGTAGCTACCGGAAGACCTTTAGCAGTTGATTTTGATGAACCGCAAAGGGTTGCAGAAGCCATTCACTTAATGAAAGTAAAGCATGCAGTTATTACTAGTGTAGACAGAGATGAATTGAAAGATGGAGGCTCAATTATTTGGTACAATACCATTAAAGCAGTTAAAACACTAAATCCAACTACCACCTTAGAAACATTAATTCCAGATTTCAGGGGATTTAAAGACCAGATTCAGCGCGTCATTGATGCTGCACCAGAAGTAGTAAGCCATAATATGGAAACGGTGGAACGCATTACTAAGCAAGTAAGAATTCAAGCAAAGTATAGAAGAAGTTTAGAAGTGTTAGAGACATTGAAGAAAGGAGGGATGCGCACTAAAACGGGCATGATGTTAGGGCTTGGTGAAACCAAAGAGGAGATTGTTCAATCTATGAAAGATTTGGTTGCCGTTGGAACCGATGTATTAACCTTAGGTCAATACCTTCAACCCACTAAAAAACATTTGCCTGTACAACGATTTGTACATCCCGATGAGTTTGCCGAGCTAAGAGAAATAGGTTATAGCATTGGCTTTGATTATGTAGAAAGTGGTCCATTGGTACGATCATCTTACCATAGCGAAAAACATGTGATACCAGGATATGGCGTAAACAAATGGAGAATGGAAAAAGCAGTTCATGCATAAGTTGCTTTGCTTATTATTTCTAGCACCACTTGCAGTGCTAGGGCAAGTGAGTTGGATAAATGTAGATAGTATATTTGGTCCATTACCTAAAAATATTCATGTTTTCTTCTCCAATGATTCTATCAATGGAAAGCCCAATAAAGCCTTTTATTTAATAGCCCCTTTAAAAGAAAGGTCACTTGATTTTTCTGTTGCTATTGGAAATGGAAAGCGATATACTCCTGCCGAGTATCATCAACAAAATAATGCACCCTTACTAGTAGTGAATACCACTTTTTTTGAATTTGTTCATAATCGCAATCTAAATGCAGTAGTGAATAATGGGCAGCTCTTGGCTTATAATATTCATAGCACAGCATTAAGAGGAAAAGATACTTTCACCTATCGTCATTCTTTTGCTGGGGCCATTGGTATTAGTAAAAGAAGAAAGGCTGATATTGCTTGGTTGTTTACAGACAGCTCAGCAAAATATCCTTTGGCAGCTCAACAGGCAGTGCCCCATTTTAAAGACAGTATTCCTGTTTTAACGCGCGCTCAATTACCTGCTACTGCAACATTCCGAAAATGGAAAATGCAAACGGCTGTTGCCGGAGGCCCTGTATTAATACAAGACGGTCAAATTAAGATTTCGAATAACGAAGAACAACGTTTTGCTGGCAAACAAATCAACGACAAACATCCTAGAACTGCCATGGGTTATACAACCGATGGATATATAATAGTAATGGTAGTTGAGGGAAGAAATCCTGGCATTGCAGAAGGCGCGAATCTTACTCAATTAGCCCAATTAATGCTATCAGTAGGCTGTGTGGAAGCGTTGAATTTAGATGGAGGCGGAAGCAGTACCATGTTGGTAAATGGAAAAGAAACGATTAAGCCCAGCGATAAAACCGGGCAACGCCCGGTTCCAGCTGTATTTATTATTTCATCTCCCAAACAAGGGCAGAAGCGCCTAAAATAGCCGCATCCGATTCCTTTAAATGGCTTACCAATATTTTTACTTTGTTCTGAAATACTTGAATCAAATTGGCTTCCATATGTTCTCGAGTAGGCTTTAAAATAAAGTCGCCTGCCTTGGTTAAGCCACCAAATAGTACAATGGCTTCAGGGCTAGAGAACATGACGAAATTGGCCAAGGCCATTCCCAATATTTTACCTGTGTAATCAAATATTTCTTTGGCTAATTCATCTCCTTCCAAAGCGGCTTCATGTACTTTTTTAGAATCAATTTTTTCGGTAGGGATGGCTCTTAATAAGCTCGGCTTGGTGCTTTTTTCTAAGAACTCTAAAGCGTTTAGTCTAACGCCTGTAGCAGATGCATAACTTTCTAAAGAGCCTCTTTTGCCAGTGCCTTCATGCAATCTTCCGTCTGGTATAATGATGGTATGGCCTAATTCTCCTGCAAATCCATCGTGTCCATAAATTAATTTTCCATTGGCTACAATACCACTTCCTACACCAGTGCCAAGGGTAATCATGATAAAGTCTTGCATGTCTTGTGCAGCACCGTACATCATTTCTCCAAGGGCAGCAGCATTGGCATCATTGGTTAATACAACCGGTAATTTGAATTTATCTTCTACCATTTTGCCAAACGGAATAATGCCTTTCCAAGGTAAGTTGGCCGCATACTCAATGGTATTTTTATAATAGTTTCCATTGGGTGCACCAATGCCTATTCCTTTGATTCTTCCAGGTCCACCTGCTTGTTCAATTAGCGGAGCTATATTTTCATAAAGCTCATCAATATATGGCATCACTTCAAGGTGATTTCGGGTACTCATTTCACCAGAAAACAATAAGTTTCCTACTCTATCTACAATTCCATACTTGGTACCAGTACCACCAATATCTATTCCTACGGCCAATTGCTCCATGGCAGTAGAACCAGTTCTGTTGTCTTTTTTACTATTCATATATCGTTCTTTCAAATGATTAATGACCACCACCAACTTGGGCATCAAAATCTAAGCCCTGTGCTTTTAATACATTTTTCATTTTGATGGCTAAGTAAATTAAAAATGCAAAACATGCAGCAGCTAATAAATAAGATTGGTGCATGCCTATTGCAGAATTGTCTCCAATGGCACCTTGCAATGGTGGAATGATGGCACCACCTAAAATCATCATGATTAAAAATGCCGAGCCTTGGCTGGTGTACTTTCCTAATCCACCCACACCCAAAGAAAATATACAAGGCCACATTACAGAACAACAAAGACCACCTGCCATAAATGAATACACAGAAATCAATCCATTGGTAAATACACCAATTAACATTGCAGTAGTAGCCAACGCAGAAACCGCAATCAACGTTTTAACGGGCTTTTCTTGACCATAAAAAAAGGCTGCAATGGCTAACGCTATGTATACAGCATATCCAAACAAATCGGATACATCGCTACCGTATAAATTGTTTACATACAACACTACACCAAATGCAAAGAAGGGAACAATAATAGTAGCAATGGTTTTACTCATGCCCTTTAAATTAAATACGCTAATGGCACCAGTCCATCTTCCAATCATTAAACTACCCCAATAAAGAGAAACATATTTAGAAATTTGACTTTCTTCTAAACCCGCTTCTGTTAAGTATCCTGGAATTCTTAACAAAGCACCGAAGTTGTTGTCAATGGTAACTTCTACACCCACATAAACAAAAATACCAATCATGCCATAAATCAGTTGTTGGTACTTCATAGCACCCCAACCTGTAGGGTTTTTAACTGCTTGGTTATTGGAATAAAACAAAATTCCTACTACCGAAATAAGCGACAACAATAACAACGTTAATTTAGGTACTTCAGTAAATTGTCCTACAATGATAATGATCCCAATTAAAAAGGTCATCATTAATAAAGAAGATGCTGCTTTATTGGCTTTCTCAAATTTTTCATCGTTTTTGCCTTCAGGTAATTTTGAAAATGCAAAGAATAAAGCCACTGCCGCAAATACGCCCGCAACAATCAAATACAAAGTATTGATATTGGTGACAGTTACTTCTGTGTTGGCATTACCTACCGATCCAAACAAAAAGAAACTCACGATAATGGGCCCCAGTGTGGTTCCTAGCGAATTGACGCCACCTGCTAAGTTTAAACGGTGTGAACCAGTAGAGGGGTCTCCCAAAGTAATAGCAAAAGGTTGTGCAGATGTTTGCTGTAATGAGAATCCTAATGCAACAATAAAAAATGAACCAAGAATGGCCGGAAAAGAATTGGCATTGGCAGAAGGAATAATCAACAACGCACCAACCACTGAAATACCTAAGCCATAAATAATTCCTTTTTTATAGCCGATCTTATTTAGTATATCATAACCAAAAAGATTAGATAAAATGAATAGTATCAACGACCCTATAAAATAGGCGCCATAAAATGCAGAACCAATTAACTGAGATTCAAATTGGTTTAATTGGAAATGGGTTTTTGCAAATGGGATAAAAATACTGTTAGATGCAGCAATAAAACCCCAGAAAAAAAATACAATGACCAGTGTAGCAAGTGCACCGGTGTTAGTTGGTTGTTTGGCTTGACTCATATCAATCGTTCGTTTTTAGAATAATGGAAAATAGGAATAATTGATTGAAGGAAAAATTTTAAAATGGTAATTTGACCGAATCGCTTTATTGGTTATCTTGAAAATTGAAGTTTTAATGCATTTCTATGGAAATTATACATGTTAGTGCTGAGTGTTACCCAGTTGCCAAAGCAGGTGGATTGGGGGATGTTGTTGGTGCTTTGCCCAAGTACCAATGCAAGTCGGGGGATATTGCCAAAGTAATTATGCCCATGTACAGAACCAAGTTCCTGTACGAAAATGATTGGACCGTAGATTTTAAAGGCAGCGCCAATTTAGGGAACTGGTATTTTGACTTTACCGTAATTAAAGAACCCTCCAATAAATTGGGCTTCGACCTTTTTTTAATTGATATCAATGGGTTATTAGATCGACAGAAAATATATGGTTATGATGACGATGCAGAGCGCTTTACTGCATTCCAAATAGCAGTAGTGAGTTGGATCAGCAGCTGGGAGCATCAGCCTGATGTAGTTCATTGTCACGATCACCATACGGCATTGATTCCGTTCATGATGAAGTATTGTTACGACTTTCAGCACTTGGCAGCTGTTTCAACGGTGGTAACCATCCACAATGGTCAGTACCAGGGTTGGATGGGGTGGGATAAGAGCCTCTATATACCTCGGTGGGATCTATGGAAGCGCGGAATGCTCGACTGGGCGGGCAGCATTAATCCCCTTGCATCTGGCGTTAAATGTGCCGACAAAGTAACCACGGTTAGTTGGAGTTACATGGATGAGTTAAGAGAAAATGCCAATGGATTAGAAGCTTTGTTTGAGTTTGAAAAAGGCAAATGTGTGGGCATTCTCAATGGTATAGACAATGAAGTTTGGAACCCATCAACAGACACATATATAGAGAACCGATTTACTGTTAAAACAGTAACCAAGGGAAAAGAACAAAACAAGAAAATACTCTGCGACCAATTTGGATTAGATATCACCAAACCGCTCTTTGTTTTTATTGGAAGATTGGTGGGCGAAAAAGCGGCAGATATTTTACCTGATGCCATTAGAACTGCCATTCATCAAACCCAAGGGAATGCTTGTTTTTTAATTTTAGGTAGTGGTGAAACCAGCATTGAATGGGAGCTGCAACAAATGACCAATGAATACCAGGGTATTTACAATGCCTATATAGGATACAATGAACAATTGAGTCATTTAATTTATGCAGGTGCAGATTTCTTGTTGATGCCAAGTAGGGTAGAACCCTGTGGACTTAATCAAATGTATGCTATGCGGTATGGAACAGTACCTGTAGTAAGAAGTACTGGTGGATTAAAAGATACGGTAACCGATATGGGCGATACCGATGGTTTTGGTATACGATTTAACAATGCCACCATTGATGATTTGGCTTATTCTATTGGAAGAGGCGTATCTGTTTACCAAGACAAAAAACATATGGAGTGGATGCGCAAATATATGATGCAGATAGACCATAGTTGGGAGAGTACCGTGTCTGAGTATAGACAAGTTTACCAAAGTTTAAAATAAATAAGTTAATTTCAAATCAATATCAAATAAGCAATCAGTTATATGAAAACATTTTCGCAATCCGTTTTGGCAGTAATATTAGGGGGTGGAGCAGGTACGCGACTTTTTCCACTAACAGCTAGCAGGTCTAAGCCAGCCGTACCTATTGCAGGTAAATACAGATTAGTTGATATCCCCATTAGTAACTGTATCAACAGTGGCATCAACCGCATGTTTGTATTAACACAGTTTAATTCTGCTTCTTTAAATAAGCATATTAAAAACACGTACCACTTTAGTGCGTTCAGTACTGGCTTTGTAGATATTTTGGCGGCAGAGCAAACACCTGATAACCCAGGATGGTTTCAGGGAACAGCAGATGCGGTAAGACAATCGCTGAGACATATTTCTAATTTAGAGTATGATTATATTTTGATTTTGAGTGGTGATCAATTGTACCAAATGGATTTTGGTGATATGTTGAAGAATCATATCAGCAGTCAAACCGATATCTCCATTGCCACCATTCCTGTAGACGATAGAGATGCACCTGAATTTGGCATTTTAAAAACCAATGAAGAAAATGTGATTACTTCTTTTATTGAGAAGCCTAAGAAAGATATTTTACCAGACTGGGTAAGTGATACTGGTGCCGATATGCAAGGGCAGGGTAGAAACTATTTAGCATCTATGGGTATTTATATTTTCAATAAAAAGATCCTAGATAAATTATTGAATGAAGCGCATCCTACTGCTACAGATTTTGGAAAAGAAATTATTCCGGACTCTATAGAAAATTACAAAGTATCGAGCTTTCAATACGATGGTTATTGGACCGATATTGGTAATATTTATTCTTTCTATGAAGCCAACCTTGCTTTAACACAAGAAGTACCTCTTTTTAACTTATTTGATAATAATAAAACAGTTTACAGTAGAGCAAGAATGTTGCCTCCGGCTAAAATCAGTGGCACTACTTTAGAGAAAACCATTATTGCAGAAGGCTCTATTATTCATGCGAGCCGAATAGAACAAAGTGTAGTAGGTATCCGTTCCAGAATTGGGCATGGTACCACCGTAGTAAGCACTTATATTATGGGTAATGATTATTATGAAACTCTTGAAGAGATGGAGCTAAATACCAGCAAGGGTCTCCCTAAAATTGGAATAGGAGAGCGTTGCTATATCAAAGACGCCATCATCGATAAAAACTGTAGAATAGGCAACGATGTAAGAATTAATGGCGGCAGTCATTTAGCCAATACCGATCATCCACTCTACACCGTTAAAGATGGTATTGTAGTGGTTAAAAAGACCGCGATATTGCCTGATGGGTTTGTGATTTAAATTTTCCATAGTCAATAAATATTTCTAAAGCATCCTCCTTATGAGGATGCTTTTTATTGTATATTGAGATGTGTATTCAATACACAATCTTATACAATAAAACGATTGCTATGTCTACTAACCCTAAAGCGGTATTGCCTAAACTGAGTTTCTGGCAAATCTGGAATATGTGTTTCGGATTCTTTGGAATTCAGTTTGGTTGGAGTTTGCAAATGGGCAATATGAGTGCCATTTATGAATACTTAGGTGCTAGCCCTGAACAAATTCCTGGCCTATGGCTAGCTGCTCCTATGACGGGTTTAATTGTACAGCCCATTATTGGTTATATGAGTGATAGAACCTGGCACCCTAAGCTTGGCAGAAGAAGACCTTATTTTTTGGTAGGGGCTATTTTAAGTTCATTGGCATTATTCATCATGCCCAATTCATCGGCTATTTGGATGGCTGCTGGTGTGCTCTGGATTTTAGATTCTTCTATCAATATAAGCATGGAACCTTTTCGTGCATTTGTTGCAGACAACTTAGATAAAAAGCAACAACCCATGGGCTTTGCTATGCAGAGTATGTTTATTGGATTGGCTTCTTTTGTTGCAGGTTATTTGCCACAAAAATTGGTACAATGGTTTGGGGTGTCTAGGGATAAAACAGCTGGTGGCATTCCTGAAAATATTATGTATTCTTTTTACATAGGGGGAGCTGTTTTTTTATTGGCTGTTTTGTACACCGTGATTAAGAGCAAAGAATATCCTCCTGCGGATCCTGATTGGAAAAATAAATTGGATGCAGAGGGCAAAGGTTTTATGGGTGGTGTAAAAGAAATTTTTAGTTCAGTTACCAATATGCCCGATCAAATGAAACGATTGGCCTTGGTGAATTTTTTAACCTGGCCAGGATTATTTTTGATGTGGTTCTATTACAGTACCGGTGTTGCTTCGGATATTTTTGGAGGCAATACCACTACTTCAAGTGATGTTTATACCCAGGGTTTAGAATACGCTAATACCACATCTGCTATTTTAAATTTAGTCACATTCGGGTTTTCTTTTACCCTTCCTTTCTGGGTAAATAAATTGGGTAAAAAATATACGCATACCATTTGTTTATTATTGGGCGGTGCAGGATTGATATCGGTGAACTACGTTACTGAGCCTTCTTACTTGTATTTATCAATGGGCTTGGTTGGTATTGCTTGGGCTTCTATTTTATCCATGCCTTATTCTATGTTAGCGGGTTGTATTCCCCCACATAAAATGGGTATTTATATGGGTATATTTAATTTCTTTATAGTACTTCCAGAAATTATTGCTTCCTTATTTTTTGGAAATGTAATGGAAACTGTATTGCACAATGATCGCTTATTGGCGGTGCAAGTTGGTGGCGGTTTACTAATTGCTGCTGCAATTGTATGTGCCATTGTGGTTAAAGAAAATGAATAATTTCAAATATATCATATGTATCAAATTGTAAAAATAATTGGTTGCTTATTGTTGGCCTTTAACTTACAGGCGCAAAGCAATATTGAACTATATCCTACTAGTTGGTTTGTTGGAATGAAATGGAATAAAGTACAGTTGATTGTTCGCAATACAACAACTGATTTCTCCAATGCAAAACTAAGTGTAAACTATGCAGGTGTTCAATTAATCAAAGTACATGCATTTGAAAATAAAAAATATGTAGCCCTAGATTTAGTGATTAGTCCTGCCGCTAAACCTGGTAAAGTCAAGATTAAAATAGCTGATTCAGATAGTGCAGTTTCAATTGCTTGGGAATTAAAACCAAGAAGAACAGGAATGGGAAAAACCTTTGCAAAAGGAGTGACTGCCAAAGACTTTATTTATTTATTAATGCCAGATCGATTTAGTAATGGCAATCGGTTGAATGATGTTGTTCCTGGCTATAAAGACAATTTAGTGAATCGGAAAGATCCCATCAAAAGACATGGTGGCGATTTAGAAGGGGTAGCCAATAATTTAGATTATTTGCAGGATCTAGGTGTAACTGCTATTTGGATGACCCCTGTATTAGAGAATGATATGCCTTTGCAAAGCGAGCAAGCAGGTATGATGGCTGGCTATCATGGGTATTGGTTTACCAATCATTATGCAATTGACAAAAGACTAGGGGGTGAAAATGCCTATAAAAAATTGATTGATGCCGCTCATGCAAAAGGCATTAAAATTATTCAGGATGCAGTATACAACCATGTAGGAAATGAGCATTGGATGTACAAAGACGCTCCCGCTAAAGATTGGATTAATCAATGGCCTGCTTACACCAATACCAATCATAGAGACGAAGCCATTTTTGATTTAATGGGGAATGCTTCCGATAAAAAAGTGATGTTAGATGGCTGGTTTGTTCCGCATTTGCCTGATATTAATCAACGCAACCCATTTGTGGCTAATTTTTTAATTCAGCATGCATTGTGGACCGTAGAAGAATTTGGGATTGACGGTTGGAGAGTAGATACTTATAAATATTGTGATGAACAATTCTTGAATAATGTAAATACGGCCTTAGAAAAAGATTTTCCGACCATCAGTATTTTTGGTGAAGCAGTGGCCAATACCGTTGCGGGTAGTGCCTATTTTACCAAGAACAATATGAAAGCAGCATTCACGCACAATGCACCAGGCACTACTGACTTTCCTTTGAGTTATGCTATGATGGATGCCATTAATAAACCATTTGGTTGGACGGAAGGAGTGAATAAATTATACATGACCCTGTCTCAAGATTTATTGTACCAAGCCCCTGAGAAAAATTGCATTTTTTTAGACAATCATGATATGGAAAGGTTTGTATCGATGATTGGATCAGACATGAATAAATACAAAATGGGAATGAATTTATTATTTACCCTAAGAGGCATTCCTCAATTGTATTATGGAACCGAATTGTGGATGAAAAATTTTAAAGATCCGAATGATGGAATGGTTCGATTGGATTTTCCTGGGGGCTTTCCAAATGATGAAAAAGACAAACGAATGGTCAGCGGCCGTGATCAAACCGAAAATACTGCATTCAATTATGTAAAAACATTGGCTAATTTTAGAAAAAACAATACTGCCCTACAAACGGGTAAAATGATGCAGTGGTTACCCAGTGATGGGCTTTATGTTTACTTTAGGTATGACCAAGGTTCAACAGTAATGATTTTGATGAATACTTCCAATAAAACAAAATCGGTTTTGTTGGCAAATTATGGGGAAAGAACCAATGGATTTAAGGGTTTCAAAGATGTGGTGACCGGTGTAATTGGTGCAAATCAAATAGACCTTGTACCTATGGAGTCTAAGGTAGTTTTGTTAACCAAATAAGTATAATATGTTTAACTTTGAGCAAAGCCGATAGAAGAGATGAAGAATAATGGACCCATTGAGACTGGTTGTATGCATTGTAATGTGAGGTTAAACTCTGTTTTCAATGTATTAGACGAAGACCAGGTAAAGGATTTATGCATTCATAAATCTTGTGCAGTATACAAGAAGGGACAATATGTTTTTACAGAGAATGGCTTACCTGCAGGATTATTCTGTATCAATAGCGGTAAGATTAAATTGACTACCACAGGTTACGATGGCAAAGAACAAATTTTACGATTGGTTAAATCGGGTGATATAGTAGGGTATAGGGCTCTTTTGTCTAATGAGCGCTATCATTGCTCTGCTGTTACATTGGAAGACGCTTCAATTTGCATTATCGATAAAAAGTATTTTTTTGATGCTATTGAGTCTTCACCTAAACTCATGTTTGAAGTAGTTAAGAAAATGAGCCAAGATTTAAAAGTGGCCGAAGATCATATTGTATCGCTCTCTCAAAAAAATGTGCGTGAAAGAATGGCTGAAGCGCTGTTGTTCTTAAAAGCCACTTATGGTTTTGAAGAAGACAACCAAACCATTAATGTGAGTTTAAGCAGAGAAGAAATAGCCGATTATGTTGGAACTTCTACGGAAAGCTGTATCCGTTTATTGTCAGAATTTAATAATGATAAATTAATTTCATTAAAGGGTAAAAAAATCAGTATTGTCAATCTACAAAAACTGATTCAAACAGCCAATATTGAAGACTAGAAAAATTATATGATTTAAATCATATAATGCCACAGCAAATCTCATTCATTCCCCGTTGATCTCAATACATCTTTGTAGGGTAAAAATCTACAAATGTGTAAACACGCAGACCAAACAGAAGAATTCATTCACCATCTCTTGGAGAATGTTTATCCCTGCTTAGAATTAAAACTGCAGAACGCCATCCATTGCGTTTATTTAAAAGAGTACGACGAAGAGCAGAAAGACTATTTATTAGAATTAATGCAAAATCTACGTAACGATTTTAGTTCCTTGGTTACCTGCGAACAAAAGCTGGTATTTCCCTCTGTAATGAAGGTATTTAATGCAAAATCGGCCAAGGAAGTTCCACTTCCCAACTTATTCGATTTAATGCAACTGACCAGAAGCAAGGAACATAAAATAATGAGTCATGTGCATAATTTGACCAGTTTATTAGACACCAATACATTTAAGAATGGGGCGATTAAACAACATGATTTAGCCGATTCCTTCAATATCAATTTTGTAAAGGAAAAATACCGTTGGAATAAAATGATTGAAGACCGATTGAATTCTTGTAGTTGTTTCAGGTCGAATGTTTTCAAAGGATTGGGTTTAGATCCTAAAACAAACTCCTTACCCAAACAAGTATAGCTTTTTTGCAATTTGTTCAAATTGCATTAACTTTTAACAACTATTTAAGACCATGCTCAATAAAACCATCGAATCAACCAAATGCTTTCACTGCGGAGATTATTGCGCAGGGGAACCAGTGGTATTTGATGAAAAAGCTTTTTGTTGCAAGGGATGTAGCTCTGTTTATCAGATTTTGAATAAAAGCAATCTTTGTGAGTATTACAATATTCATGATGCTTCAGGAGTAAAACTTCCTGAATTGCAAGACCAGCAGAAGTTTGGTTTTTTAGACAATGCAACCATTGCGGCTGCTTACATTGTTTTTTCTAAACCCAACCAAATTGCGGTTAAATTTTATTTGCCCCAAATACATTGTAGTTCTTGCATTTGGTTATTAGAAAATTTACAAAAAGTAAATGAGGGGATTTATTTTTCTACTGTTCATTTCCCAACCAAAGAAGTGACTGTTTATTTTAATCCGGATGCTATAACTATTAGAGCTATTGCAGAGTTATTGGCTTCTATTGGATACGAACCTTATATCACTTTAGACGATGGTCAAGGGTCTAAAAGGCAAGAAAAAATGGTGTCTCGCAGGGCTATGGTGAAAATTGGTATTGCAGGTTTTTGTTTTGCCAATATCATGATGTTGAGCTTTCCCGAGTATTTAGGATTGGAGACTATTACTGTAGATGGCTTAACAGCTAATTTGTTCCGATATGTTAATTTATTATTGGCTTTACCTGTATTACTTTATAGTGGGTCAGAATTTTTTATTAATTCTTGGTTTAGTGTAAAACAAAGAAGGCTCAATATAGATGCGCCCATCGCTTTAGCTTTGGCAGTAACATTTAGTAGAAGTGTGTATGAAATTATTTCTGGAACTGGGGGTGGATATTTAGACAGTATGTCTGGTATTATTTTCTTTATGTTATTAGGAAGATCTTTTCAAACAAAAACCTTTGCTGACCTATCTTTTAATCGAGATTTTAAATCTTATTTCCCTGTTGCTGTTTGTTTAGTAGATAAAAATGGAACAGAGTCTTATATTCCTGTTCAGGAAGTTCAGGTAGATGATACTATTCGCATTAGGAGCAATGAAGTGATTCCTGTTGATGGTATGCACTTATTAGGAAAGGGGGAGATTGATTATAGTTTCGTAACGGGTGAAAACGAACCCACTTCTGTAGCAATTGGAGACTTGGTATATGCAGGTGGTAAACAATTGAATGGTTCAATTGACTTATTAGTAGTAAAGCCTTTTTCTCAAAGTAATTTCACTCGTTTATGGAATAATGATGCGTTTAAGAAAACAGATAAAAATGTTTATTCATTCACTACTGTTATAAGTAATTATTTTTCTTTAGCCGTATTAACAGTTGCCTTTAGCAGTTTTGCTTATTGGTATCCTACTAATATTGCCAATGCTTGGCAGGCAATGACTGCTGTATTAATTGTTGCTTGTCCTTGTGCTTTGTTAATTACGGCCACTTTTACCGAGGGCTTTGTCTTGAATATTTTTAGCAAGCACGGTCTATTCCTTAAAAATGCGCAAGTGTTACAAACTATTGCTACCATTGACCAGGTAGTTTTTGATAAAACAGGCACACTCACTTATCCGCATGCTTCTTCTGTTGAATACAGCGGCGAACCTATTTCAGTAAATCATTTGCAAATTATTGCATCAATGGCTGGGCAATCTTTACATCCATTGAGTAAAGCAATTGCTCATAAAATTAATGTTACACCATGCCATTTGGAACATATTAAAGAAGTAGCTGGTGCAGGAATTGAAGCATGGGAAAATGAAACCCACTATAAATTAGGTTCTTCTAGTTTTGTAAGCAATGAGTCTGCAGTGCCAGTGGCTTCAGAAGTTTGGGTATCTATTGATAATAAAATATATGGCAAGTTTATTATTCAAAATATTTTAAGGGCACATGTAAATCGGCTTATTCATGAATTGCCTTACCCAGTATCTGTGTTAAGTGGAGACAATAATAATGCGGAACATTATTTAAAGCAACAACTACTGCGACCTATTTCTTATCATTTTAATCAATCACCTCAAGCTAAGTTGGCTTACATAGAATCATTACAGTTAAATGGTAAAGAAGTGATGATGGTAGGTGATGGCTTAAATGATGCAGGCGCTTTAAGTAAGAGTAATGTGGGTATTGCAGTAGTAGATAATACTATTCAATTTTCTCCTGCTAGTGATGCAATCATGTTATCTAATCAGTTGCCTTTATTAGATCAATACATTAAAGCGGCTAAATGGTCTAAAAATTTAATTAAAACCACTTTTGTAATATCCACTTTATATAATGTGGTGGGATTGTATTTTTCTGTAACCGCTCAAATGTCTCCCTTGGTAGCGGCCATCTTAATGCCATCCAGCACTTTCACCATTGTGATTTCTACTATGTTGGGTGCTGCACTTATTGAAAAATTTTGTTTTAAACCTATTGCTGATCTTAAAAATATACATCAATGATTGTGATTGTTTTTTTACTCATCATTAGCCTCCTAGTTGCTTCAGGATTCCTGATTGCATTTATATGGGGTTCTAAAACAGGGCAGTTTGATGACCATTTTACGCCAGCGAATAAAATTTTATTTGATCAAACCAATCAACCAACAGAGAATAAATAAAACACCATGCAGTTAGAAAAATTCAGTTTCGACAATTCCATCGTCCGGAAATTCGCTTTTGCCACTGTTTTGTGGGCAATAGTAGGGATGCTGGTTGGGGTAATTATTGCTTTCCAGCTAGCTTACCCTGCACTCAATTTAGGTATATCCTATACTAGTTTTGGACGATTAAGACCATTGCATACCAATGCAGTCATTTTTGCATTTGTGGGCAACGGTATTTACACCGGTGTATATTATATGATGCCCCGGTTGCTCAAAACCAGTATGTGGAGTAAAGCATTTGGATTAGTCCATTTCTGGGGCTGGCAGTTAATCATTGTTGCAGCAGCAGTAACACTTCCTTTGGGTTTAACGCAAGGAAAGGAGTATGCTGAGCTAATTTGGCCAATTGATATTGCTATTACCCTTATTTGGGTAGTGTTTGGTATCAATATGTTTGCAACCATTTTAACCAGAAGAGAAAGACATTTATATGTTGCTATCTGGTTTATTATTGGTACTTGGGTAACTGTTGCTTTATTGCATATTGTAAACTCTTTTTCATTACCTACTTCTATGACGCATAGTTATAGTTGGTATGCAGGGGTTCAAGATGCATTGGTACAATGGTGGTATGGTCATAATGCGGTTGCATTTTTCTTGACCACCCCTATGTTGGGTATCATGTATTATTTTGTTCCTAAAGCGGCCGGAAGACCAGTCTATTCTTATAAATGGAGTATTATTCACTTCTGGGCCTTGATCTTTATCTATATCTGGGCAGGTCCTCACCACTTGTTGTATACTGCATTACCTGATTGGGCACAATCATTGGGAGTAGTATTTAGTATCATGCTGATTCTTCCAAGTTGGGGTGGTATGTTAAATGGAATTTTCACTTTACGTGGTGCTTGGGATAAGGTAAAAGAAGATCCCATTTTGAAAATGTTTATTGTAGCATTGACTTGTTATGGTATGAGCACTTTTGAAGGTCCCATGCTTTCACTTAAGAACGTGAATGGATTTGCACACTATACCGATTGGATTGTTGCACACGTTCACGTAGGAGCACTTGGATGGAATGGCTTCTTGATTTTTGGTATGTTATATTGGTTGGTACCTAGAATTTATAATACCAAATTGCATTCTGTTAAAATGGCCAATACCCATTTCTTAATTGGAACCGTAGGTATATTACTTTACGCAATTCCCATGTATTGGGCAGCAATTTCACAAGCTTTGATGTGGAAACAATTTACTCCAGAAGGACAGTTGAAGTTCCAGTTTTTAGAAACAGTGACCCGCATCATTCCGATGTATATCTTAAGAGGATTGGGTGGTACCATCTATTTAGTTGGAGTAATCATCATGGTAGTTAATTTAATCAGAACTGCAAAAGCTGGGTCATTTGTTCCTGAAGAACATGGCGAAGCACCT
Source organism: Sphingobacteriia bacterium 24-36-13 (assembly GCA_002281875.1). GTDB lineage: Bacteria > Bacteroidota > Bacteroidia > Chitinophagales > Chitinophagaceae > Sediminibacterium. The sequence continues at coordinate 32,522 of NCHN01000010.1, forward strand.
GCTTTAGCTGCTCAACCATTACCAGAAGGAAAAGCTTACTGGCACTCAATCATAGAAAGAAGACCAGTGCAAATGTTGGTAATGAGTTTGATTGTAGTGTCTGTTGGAGGCGCTATTGAAATCATTCCCACATTTATTGTGAAAGAGAATGTTCCTACCATCAGTACTGTTAAGCCATATACACCGCTTGAATTACAAGGAAGAGATATCTATATTAGAGAGGGTTGTTATACATGTCACTCACAAATGGTTCGTCCTTTTAGAGATGAAGTTGCTCGTTATGGCGATTATTCTAAAGCAGGAGAATCTGTGTACGATCATCCATTCCAGTGGGGAAGTAAGCGTACCGGTCCAGATTTAGCACGTCAAGCAAATAAATATCCGAACAGTTGGCATTACAGACATATGAATGAGCCTGAAGAAATTTCTCAGGGTTCTATCATGCCTCCTTATCCATGGTTATTAGACAATGATTTAGACATCAGTACTACTCCTGGTAAAATTAGGGCTATGCAAACATTAGGTGTTCCTTATCCCGAAGGCTATGATCAAAAAGCAAACAACGATTTAAAGATGCAAGCAGATGAAATTGCTGCAGATTTAAATGCAAATAGAATCAAAGCAAAAAGTGGAAAAGAGATTATTGCATTGATTGCTTATTTGCAAAGATTGGGTGCCGATTTAAAGAAAGCGCCTGAGGCAGAAATTAAAACATTACACTAAAATTCATCTGTATGAAATTTAAAAATTATGTAACCAGTATTGAAAACGTAAATATATATCCAATGGTTTCATTGGTCATATTCACGGTGTTTTTTGCGGTGGTTACTTGGTATGTTATGTCTGCCAACAAAGAAAAAATGGAAAAGAACAGCCAAATTCCAATCAATGACTGATAAAAAATTGTATATGTTAACTACTATATCTTATTTCAACAAACAAAAAGCATTGATGCAAAAATTGCTCTTGCTTTTAATAACCAGCTTAGCTGCAAATATTATTTGGGCACAGGATGCCGCTAAAGAAGAAGTACCTGTTGCCAAAGAAGTGTTTTATGATTCTACTGTTGCATATGTATTAATCACAGTAATTGGCTTATTAGCCATGGTGATTTTTATGTTGGGCAATGTATTTATCCTAGCAATTAAAAATAAAATAGAGCAAGAAAAACAAAGCGGTTCATCAAAAGCTGCTGCATTAACTGTTTTGTTTGTGTTGATTTCTGCTGGATCATTATTTGCTCAATCAGCCAATGTTCCTGCCGGAACAAAAACAGTAGTATCTGAAACCATCATACAAATGTTGGCATTTATAGTAGTATTAGAGATGATCATCATTGTTTATTTTGCCAATGGAATCAGAAGCTTTTTGAAGAAAGAAGCCATTCAAACTGCAGTTGCTGCTGGAGCTACACCTATTGTTGAAAAAGAAAAAATCGCATGGTTTGATCGATTATACAATAGAAATACCAATGAAGATATTGCTCGTTTAGATTTAGGGCATGATTACGATGGAATTAAAGAATTGGATAATGAAGTGCCTGTTTGGTGGAGATGGGGATTTGCACTTAGTTTAATTTTTGGAGTGGTTTATTTATACAATTATCATGTTGCAGGTACTAAACCATTACAACAAGCAGAATTAGCCATGGATATGGAACAGGCTGCTATTCAACAAGCTGCTTATCTAGAAAAATCTGCCAACAATGTAGATGAGAACACCGTTAAAATGATGGGAGCAGATGATATTGCAAAAGGGAAGGAATTGTATATTAAGCCCGGCGCTTGTGCAACTTGCCATGCCGAAAATGGAAGTGCAATCGTTAATGGGGCTCCCGGAATTGGACCTAATTTAACTGATGATTATTGGTTGCATAAAGGAGATATCAAAGCCATATTCTATTCAATTAAATATGGTTGGCCAGAAAAAGGAATGAAGAGTTGGAAGGATGATTATTCACCCATTCAAATTGCACAGATAGCTAGTTATGTAAAATCTTTGCAGGGTACTAATCCACAACCAGCAAAAGAAAAACAAGGAGAATTGTTTGTTGAAGCAGGAGCCGCACCAACTGCTGCTGATTCAACAACAGCACCTGCAATGAAGTAGGTGGTATAAATGAATATTATGAGTGAGTCGAAGCAAGCAGATTTTAGGAGTTTACATTCTACAGTAGACAGTAAGGGAAAAAGAAATTGGGTGCATGCCCTTCAGCCCAAAGGCAAACTATACCAATACAGAACTTATTTAAGTTATGTGTATGTTGTTTTGTTTTTTTCGATGCCATTTATTCGAATAGATGGCAATCCCTTGTTTCAGTTTAATATTCCGCAAGGAGAATTTACTTTTTTCGGCTCACTCTTTACTCCACAAGATTTTATTATGTTCGGCTTGGGCATGATTATCTTCATGCTCTTCATAGTCATCTTCACGTTGATTTATGGTCGTTTCTTTTGCGGATGGGTTTGTCCGCAAACCATTTTCATGGAAATGATTTTTAGAAAAATTGAGTACTTCATTGAAGGGGATGGCAATAAGCAAAAAATCAATAATGGGAAAAAATGGACCACTGAATTATATGTCAGAAAAACCATTAAGCATATTGTTTTTTTAGTGCTCAGTTTTGCTATTTCAAATACTTTTCTTGCCTATATTATTGGAACCGATCAACTGTTTAAAATCATTACAGACCCTTTGTCTGAACATATTGGTGGCTTTATTGCCATCATCTTTTTTACCTTGGTTTTTTATACGGTGTATGCTTTTGTACGAGAAATTGTGTGTACCGTTATATGTCCTTATGGAAGATTACAAGGGGTTTTATTGGATAAAAATTCTATTGTAGTTGCTTATGATTATTTACGGGGGGAACCTAGAAATAAAAAGAAAGCAACCGAAGGTGCGGGTGATTGTATTGATTGTGGTATGTGTGTAAATGTATGTCCTACAAATATTGATATCCGGAATGGTACCCAGTTAGAATGTGTAAACTGTACAGCTTGTATTGACGCTTGTAATATGATGATGAAGAAAGTGAACAAGCCAGAAAATCTGATCACTTTTGCGTCTGAAAATCAAATAGCATCTGGTAAGAAGTTCGAGTTTACTTATCGCATTAAAGCTTATTCAGGTGTATTGGTTATTTTAATGGTGTTATTAGGGATTTTAATTGTAACCAGAACTACTTTTGATGCAACCATTTTGCGTGTGCCAGGTCAAGGTATGCAAGAAAACAAAGACGGAACTATTAGCAACTTATTTAGAATTAAAGTAACCAATAAGAGCAATAGAGATCTTCCTTATAGATTGGTTGCAACAGATCCTGATGTGCAAATTGAACGAATTGGTCAAACCTTAGATACATTAAAGGGTAGACAATTGGCAGAAGAAACTTTTTTCATTAAAGTAGACAGCAACAAGATTAAGAACAGGAAAGAGGAATATGAAATAAAATTACTCAGTGGCGATAAAGTAATTACTACTAAGAAAGCCATATTTATTAGCGACCTTTAATACAAAAAAATGAATTGGGGATATAGAATTGTAGTGGCATTTGGATTGGGCGTAGCATTTATATTATTTCTGGTATGGAAAACCATGCAAGTTGATATTGAAATGGTAGAGTCTAATTATTACGAAAAAGAAATGGCTTTTAATGGTAAGCTACAAGCTACTGCCAATGCAAATGCGCTACCTACAAAGGTTAGTGTTGTGAAACAAGACCAGCAAATTATTTTAAAAATTGACTCAACTACAGCCGCTGCTATTACCAAGGCAGAAGTTCATTTTTATAATCCAGCATCAGAAAAATCGGATAGGAAATTGAACTTAATCGCATCCAATAATGGGGTTTATGTTTTTCCGGTTGCACAATTCAATAAAGGAAAGTATATTGCTAAAATCAGTTTTACCAGTGCAGGTAAAAACTACTATGCCGAAGAAGTGATTTTTATTCCTTAATTATGGAAGTACTGCTGATATCTGCTTTTGTGCTGGGCTTTGGGGGCAGTGTTCATTGTATTGGTATGTGTGGTCCATTGGCTTTGTCTTTACCTTTCCAAGCTTTTAATGGTCTGTACAAATGGCTGGCGGTATTCTTCTATAATATTGGAAGAGTAAGTACATATATTGGTATTGGTATTGCAGCTGGATTATTGGGTAGGGGAGTAAATTGGTTTGGGGTTACCCAAATTGTTTCAATTGTGCTTGGCCTTGTTATTGTTTTTTCGGTTTTATTACCCAGACTATTTCCACAAACAACACTGCCCTTTTTAAAAGGGTTTAAGCAATGGCAAATCAACGCCATGCAAAAAATCATGCAGAAACAATCTGCTGGTTGGATGTATATTTTTGGTTTGTTAAATGGACTCTTACCCTGCGGATTGGTTTATACTGCAGTAGCTGCTTCATTGGTTGCGCATAATATATATGAGTCGATGTTGTTTATGGGTTTCTTTGGTTTGGGCACCATACCTGCCATGGTTTTATTGGTGGCTGCAGCACATAAATTACCCAACCAGATCCGTCAGCAATTTAGAAAGTTGGTACCTGTTTTTACTTTTATCATTGGCTGTTTATTGATACTCCGCGGATTAAATTTGGACATACCTTTTATTAGTCCCTATTTAAATGCAGCCATACAAGGAACGGATGCCATTCATTGTTCGCACTAAGCATTTTGAACGAACCAACCTAAATGGTCGTTATAGTTGTGCAACCCACATTTTTCTAGCTCCTTCCTTTCCCCAGTCTTTTAAGGCTTTGGATAATTCAGTAGTTAATTGTGTACGACCAATTTGTTTGCCTTTTTGTTTGACGTTTAGCTCCCCCACAGTGGGAGTTACTAATTCTAGCTTAGTAGCAAACCAAGTAGTATTCAATCTTGGAACAGCTAATCCTAGTATCATTCCTGGGAGTCCACCAAAACTTTCTGGGCCAGCACTTACCGGAATTTGATCGGTATAAAAAGCAACCACATAAACTGAGTCGCAAATTTTGGTAACCGCTTTTCTGCATTCAAAGCCAGCAATTTCTCTTGTTTCTTCTGCAATTTTCCATTCCCATGTACGACTACTGTCTTTAATTAAATAAGTATTCTCAAACACTTCTTTTTGACTGATGGAAATACCTTTTTTAAAATCCTGCATGCTTACATCGGTATCAACGGGTTTGGTTCCCCACATGTATTTATTATTGGGATTTTCTTTAGCTAATTTGAATACAGATTTGTCTGAAGTAAATTTAAGTTCATAAATATCTGATACAAATTTGGGTATCTGTTTGAGTATTTCTACATTCCACATATTTTCCCCTTCGTCTAAAATGGGTGCATGTTGGTTTACCCTTTTTTCAAACTCTATTCTGCCAGATTGTATGAATTGTACTTGTGCATTTAAATAAGTGCTACAAAATAAAATTGTGCAAATGATGATTGTCTTTTTCATATTAAAATCCTTCATTAGGTTTTCCATTTTTGCTAAAATTCCAAATTAAAGAAAATAAGAAATAGCGTTGAATGGTTTGGTTAGTTGTTTCAGTAATAAAGTTGCTAGATGCATTTCTGTTGATGCCCAAGTTTTGGTTAAATAAGTCGTTAACCGAAGCTTTGATTTCCCATTGGTCATTCTTAGAAATTACTTTTCTTGCAGAGGCATTAACAATATATACATCTCTTTGGTCGGCAAATACCGCTGTCTTTTCGTAAATATTGGCATTTAAATCAAAGTCGATATAGGTCTTGATTTTTTTCAACTTAAACTGCAGATTCGCGTAGGCATTATAAGACCAGAACTTAGTACTGATATCTGGACGTATAGAAGTAGTGGAGTTATTGCGAACCGCGCTTCCATAAGCATAGAAATTAATCCATTTATCTCCCCAGTACCCCATGTTTATACTAAAGTCAGTGGATCTATTTTTAGTGATATTATCAATCCCGTTTACTCTGTTTGCAAATTGGTTAATTCTAGGACCAATATCAAGCCCAACATTAAATGATGGAATTATTTCAAAACCATAACCCACTCTTCCACTTAAACTATAATTACCTGCTACGTTAATGGCTTGGTTGATTCTTCTACCTTGGTTGTCTACAAAACTTGAGTTGGAAATGGCATTTTCCGTTTTAGAAAAATTGACATTAAAGCTGATTCTTCTGCTTTTTAAAACCTTGTAATCTGAACCTCCCAAATTAAATTGATGTACAAATGATTGTTTCAAGTTCGGATTACCAATGGTTAAATTGAGTGGGTCAATATTATCTATAATAGGTTGTATTTGTGAAAGGGATGGGTTCCTGGTTGACCCATTGTAAGAAAAATTAAATCTTCGTTGCTGTTTCGGAGTATAATTGAAAGTAACAGCAGGAATAAAGTTGTTGAATACAACATTACGGTCTGTTTTTTTCACTAAATCATTTAAACGATAATTCACTGTTCCCAAACCTGTACCAATAGAGAAATTAAATTTCTTTACATTGTATCGAATATTCACACTTCCATTGTGTCCGGTGGTATTGAATATAAAATGGTTACTTAACGTGTCTACCAAGTTCTCATATTTATTATTGGCAGTGTTTTTAGCAAAAGTATTACGCTCCGCATCGTTTCTACTAACACTTAATTTATAGTTCATCACTACGAAAGTGTTTTTCCAAAGTGGCTCAGTATAATTAATGGTAGAATTAATGGTAGTAGCTATTTGCTTATTAGATTTTTGCTGATCAACATTATCTCTCCTAACTAAATTTCCAAAAGCGTCATAGAAAGTATTGTCTGCAGTTAAAAATCCATCATCGGCTCTATCGTTATAATTGATTTCATTGTTCCAAGAAATGGTACGACCCGTTTTCTTAAACCTTTTACGATAAAAAATAGTCGAGTTCATGGTTTTATTTTCGTCTACCGTAGATGTAAGTCGGTTACTTTGATTTAATAAGATACTATCACTGGTGATGGTACGTCCTGAATAATTAGAAGCATTATTGCTATTTACAATAGAGCCTCTTGCAGTAATTTTTAATGAACTACTTGAATCAATCTGCCACTCATACGTGCTGGTCAGTTTATTTCTTTTTCTACTGCTAACTTGATCTTGTATACTAGTACTAATAAGATCTGCTCCGGGTAGAATATTTTGGGTTTTATTAGAATTGATGCCACTAACATCCAATTGATTGAACTGGTAGGTATTGTTGGAGTTATGCTTGTCTTTGTTCCATTTATTACTAAAATGTAATCCACCCGTAATTGAACGTGGGAAACCAGTACCCCAACTAAACTCATCCCCTGAACTCCACATCATAATGCCACCATCATCTGTCATTTCAGTGGTCATATTGGAATTGCCACCATAGTTTTGGTTTTCATTCCAATTCAACGATTCAAATTTGGTATTGTCAGTAGTAAGGTATCCGGAGATTTTTCTCTTGCCTTTGAATGAGTTGGCTAATAATTTGCCATACCCATATTTATCAAAATCGCCACCAGCTTCCGCTTTACCGAAATAGCCCTTCTTTTTGTCTTCTTTTAAAGTAAGGTTCAGGGTCTTTATTTTTTGGCCATCATCTATTCCTGTAAAAACAGCTTGGTCACTTTTTTTATCGAAAGACTGCACTTTATCAACTGCATCTGCTCTTAAATTTTTTGTAACAACTGCTGGGTCATCACTAAAGAACTCTTCTCCGTCCACCAATACTTTTTGTACTCTTTCCCCTTGTGCAGTAATTTCTCCTTTGCTGTTTACTTGAATGCCGGGCATTTTGCGCAACAATTCTTGCACATCTGCATTGGCGCTTACTTTAAAACTGTCTGCTTTGTATTCTGTGGTGTCTCCCTTCATGCGGATAGACCCAATGGTTTGTTTTACTATTACTTCTTGTAATAAGGTGGCTTTGGTTATCACAGGAACTTTACCTAAATCGGTTACTGATCCCTCCGTTACCGAAATAATATCTACATAATCTGCGTAACTAGGAAATGTGACCATCACAATATATTTACCCGCACTTATATTAGGTAAATTAAAGCTGCCCTCTTTATTGGTCCTGGTAAATTTTACTAAAACGGAGTCTTTAGCTCTTAATACAGATACTACTGCATTCGTTAAATTTTGTTTGTTTAAAGTGTCTGTTACTAAACCTTTCACAGATCCATTTTGCTGGGCAAAACTTGTTGAAATACCTGCTATTAAACATAGCAGTATTAGCGTTAGTCTGGTCATAAATGCAGTTGAATTCGTCTTTAGATGAATTTTGTTGTAAATTCCATAAATGTTCATGAACAATTTTTACCGTTCATACTTTTTTCAGTTAATAAAATCATAATATGTCCGGTGTAACATCAAGAAACAAGAAAACGATAAAAGTTGTAAAGGCTCAAGAAAAAAAATATGAAGACATACATTTTGTTGATACACAACAAGCTGTGTGGAATTATTCATTGTTTACAGAAGAAGCTGTGCGCAATTTTCAAAATGGTACACACTATAGTTTATATGAGTACTTTGGAAACAAACAAATTGAAGTTTTAGAAACGAAAGGAACATATTTTGCTGTGTGGGCACCCAATGCCACTTATATTTCAGTAACAGGTTATTTTAATAATTGGGACAAAACCAGTCATCCACTAAAAGTACGATTAGACAACTCAGGAATTTGGGAGGGCTTTATTCCAAATGTATTAGAAGGAGAAGCTTACAAATACCATATTCATGGATTCAATGGAATTAAATTAGATAAGGGAGATCCCTTTGCACATTTTTGGGAGAAGCGACCATTTACGGCATCCATTACTTGGCAAACCAATTATGAATGGAAGGACCAAGAATGGATGAAAAATAGGAAGACCAAGAATTCATTAAAGAGTCCTTACAGTGTATATGAAGTGCACTTAGCTAGTTGGATGCGACCAGATAAAAACGATGAAGAGTCTTACAATACTTATGAGCAAATAGCAGAGCGAATGGTTCCTTATGTGAAGGAAATGGGTTTCACGCATGTAGAGTTTATGCCTGTGATGGAACATCCATTTGATGGGAGTTGGGGCTACCAAGGCACGGGCTATTTTGCGCCTACGTCGCGGTTTGGATCCCCGCAGGGATATGCGTATTTAGTAGATGCATTTCACCAAGCAGGCATTGGTGTGATACTCGATTGGGTACCTTCTCATTTTCCGTATGATGCACACGGATTGTTCATGTTTGATGGAACGCATACGTATGAATATGCAGATATGCGTAAAGGCTATCACCCAGATTGGAACTCTTATATTTTCAATTATAAAAGAGGAGAAGTAAAATCTTTTTTGATCAGTAGTGCGCGTTTTTGGTGTGATCAGTTTCATACCGATGGCATTCGCGTAGACGCAGTGAGTTCTATGTTACGGTTGGATTATAGCCGCGGCCAAGGTCAGTGGGAGCCGAATGAATACGGAGGTAATGGTAATTTAGAAGCCATTGATTTTATCAGAGATTTGAATGAAACACTCTACAGAGACTTCCCAGATATTCAAACCATTGCAGAAGAAGCCACCGATTGGCCAAAGATTAGTAAACCTACTTTTGAAGGAGGGCTTGGATTTGGTATGAAATGGATGATGGGTTGGATGCACGATACATTGGACTATTATAAAATGGATCCAATTTTCAGGCAGTTTCATCAAGATAAATTCTCCTTTAGTATGATGTATTACTATGATGAGAATTTTATGTTGCCCTTAAGTCATGATGAAGTGGTGCATGGCAAGAGCCCCATGCTGTATAAAATGCCAGGAGATGAATGGCAAAAATTTGCGAACCTGCGGATACTCTATACCTATATGTTTACCCATCCAGGAGCCAAATTATTATTCATGGGGAATGAATTTGGTGCAACCAATGAATGGAATTATAAAAGCGAATTACAATGGGATTTATTGCAACATCCCAGTCATGGCGGCATGAAATATTGTGTACAACAACTCAATAAGTTATACCAATCTGAACCTGCTTTGTACGAAAAACAGTTTGAACCAGGCGGTTTTGAATGGGTTGATTTAAACCACCGCAGTGATTCGGTGATGGTATACAAGCGCAAGGGCAAAAAAGAAAAAGATGATGTGATTGTGATTTTAAATGTAACACCTGTTGTAAGGCATGATTGGGAAATTTACTTGCATGGAAAAGGAAAATGGGCTGAAATATTTAATAGCGATAGTAAGGAGTTCTGGGGTACCGGCGACGTGTATAATCCAACCATACAGAGCAAATTGGTAGACAAAGCTTCTAAATGTTACCAGTTAAAAGTGCATCTACCGGCATTAGGAGCTGTTGTATTGCGATAAAGAATGATGAACGGTTGTAACATTCTTTTTTGTATTTCGTTTAACACAAAAAACAAATATGAAAAAGATACTACTGCTTGCTTCTATTATTCTTCTTTCAATGGGCGCTTATGCTCAAAAAACAGTTGCCGAGTCCAATGCACAAAAAAGATCTGTAAAGTCTTTCCATAGTATTGACGTATCGTCAGGAATTAAAGTGTTGCTTACACAAAGCGATAAAGAAGAATTGGCTGTTGCTGCAGGCGATCCTGCTTATTTAGAATACATTGAAACTACAGTAAAAGACGGTGTACTAAAAATTACCCGTGACCAAGATTGGAAGTTTTGGAACCAATGGAAGAATTGGAAAGTGACTGTGTATTTGTCTTATAAAGATTTGAAGTTGATCAAAGCCAATAGTGGTGCGCATATCAGCGGATCCGATTTAAGTTTTAATAACTTAGAAGTTAAAATGAGTAGCGGTGCATTTGCAGAGCTTTCAGGAAATGTGAACGCCCTTAGTGTAGATGCAAGCAGTGGTGCCATGTTTAAAGGATATGAATTGTCTGCTAAAACGGTTGAAGGCGAGAGTTCTAGCGGCGGTGGTGTACAAGTAAATGTTTCAAAGGAATTGAATGCAAAAGCCAGCAGTGGAGGTTCTATCCGATACAAAGGCGAAGGCTTAATTCGTGATATTAAAGTGGGTAGTGGCGGAACGGTTAGGAGATTTTAAGATTATAAGGGGAGCTGTATGCAGAATACGGTTCCCTTTCCTAGTTCACTGGATTGAACAAATAATTGTCCGTTGTGGTATTGCTCTATGATGCGCTTGCTTAACGATAAGCCAATTCCCCAGCCTCTTTTTTTTGTAGTAAAGCCGGGCTGAAATACTTTTCTCCATTGACTATTCGGGATTCCCTTTCCACTGTCTTTTACTAGAATATTAAGTTGATTGTTTTCTTGACTCATGGTTATTTGAATACTGCCTTTGCCATCCATGGCATCGAGTGCATTCTTCAATAAATTTTCTAATACCCAATCAAAGAGTGTAGGGGAGAGTAAACATTGTAGATTTTCTACACTTTCACCGTTCAATTGAAAATGCACCTGCTCGCTGCTTCTTTTTTTCATGTAATCCATGGCCGTTTTTATTCGGTCATATGGATTGCTTAATTCGGTTTTGGGAGTGCTGCCTATTTTACCAAATCGATCGGTGATGAGTTGTAAACGATTGACGTCTTTGGCAATTTCATTCGCAATTTCTTTGCTGTCTGTTTTCTCTTTTAAGATTTCTAACCAACCTTCTAAACTACTCACGGGTGTGCCTAATTGATGGGCCGTTTCCTTCGCCATGGAAGCCCACAGCTGGTTCTGGCCGCTTTTATAGCGTGTGCGTAAAGAGTAAATTACAATCAACACAAACATGATTACCAACATCAATTGAACAATGGGGTACCATTTGGCTTCTCTTAATAATTTACTTTGTCCATAATAATATCGGATAGTAGTGGAGTCGCTTGCTTTTAATTTTACTTCAATAGGTGTTTTGCTGTATAGTTTAAATTCTTGTAGACGCTGCCCTAAATAATTGGAGTCTGCGGTTATTTTTGATTCATCAATATTTACATAGTTCCCGGTTGGTTGGTCCTTTTCATTGGTTTCAATGATGGGGATGCTTTTATTTTCTGTAATAATTTTTGAAGCTAAATTGATGGATACAGAATCTGTTGAATTAAGGATGGTTCTTTCTGCTTCTACCCATGACTCTACCGCTGCTCTTTCTTTATTGGCTATTTGTTGTGCAATGTATTGAGAGTAGACAATAGTGCCACTTACAATTAGAATGGCCATTAACAATATTGCGTTGGTAAAATTGAACCAGCTCTTTAACATGCTACTAAAATACACTTTTGATTGAGTAGTTTACCACTATTGCCTAAAATGTGATTGGTCCCCAAAAAAGAAACCGCCCCATTTGTTTGGAGCGGTTCTTTACACGATTGCTTGCTAAACTAACTAACTAACTAACTAAATAATCCACCTTTTTTCAAAGTCTTTACACCTTGGCCTATTTTAAATCCATTGTTGTAAATCTCAATTTTATAGTCTCCTTCTTTGTAAGCGTCTTTTTGTTTCCAATCAAAACTTACAGGGATTACTTTATTTTGCTCATAGTTTACCGATACTTTATTAGTGTATGGACGGCTTCCATCTTCCCTAGTAGTGAAATTGGCTCCTTCGGTAATTACTTTTCCATCAGGTGCAGTAACTACTACATAAAAATCTTTGGTGCCTGAAGGAGTAATTCTGTTTTCATCAATTACAAATGAAATTCTGATCAGGTCTGCGCGTTTTGCGGTTGTCGTTTCTTTTTCTTTACCAGTGCCCTTAATATTAATTGCGTTGATGCCAATATTAGATGCATGTAGGGTAGATGCTACATCCACTTTTTCTTCTAATTGTTTTTTCTCGGTTTTAGTAGTATTTAGGTTACTCTCTAAATTCTGCTTTTCTGTTGTTAGCTGCGTTTTCTCTGTATTCAATTGCTCATTGGCATTGGTTAACTGTAGGTTCTCGCCCTTTAACTGCTGAATCTCTGCGAATAGTCCATCAATTTTACCATTTAATTCGCCAATCAATTGTTTGGCTTCAGCTAATTCTTTAGATGTAGCATTTTTGTTTTTTAATAATGCGCCAATATTGCCTTTTAGTTTTTGGATATCTGCATTTTTATTAGCTAAATCTCCTTGTAACTCAATATTGTCTTTGGTTAATGAATCTGCTTTTGCAGAAACATTCATGAACTCTTGCTGAATAGCCAATCTAGCACTGTCTACATTGCTGATTTTGGTTTCTAAACCAATAATGGTTTCTTTAGTTTGGCTCTTATCATAGAAAATATAGCCCCAGGTTAGTACCAATGCTGCTATTAGTATTCCGTAAATTGTTTTGCGGTTATCTGGTGCACCGCCATTGTTAACTGTACTCATAAAAATGGTTTTTTAAGATGTTGATTGCTTCTTCGCTCTTATTTTCCAAAATCGTGCCAAAACTTTATTCAAATCAAATTTTGTGTACAAAAAAGGGGTTCTCCATATGGAAAATCCTACTAGGTGCAGCATCTTTGCGGCATGTCTGCTGAGAAAATTTTATCTGATTGGAAAAATAATAGTTTCAAGCCCGTTTATTGGTTAGAGGGGGAGGAAGCCTATTTTATTGATACTTTGGTTGATTACGCAGAGAAAAAGATATTGACGGAAGCAGAAGCAGAATTTAATTTAACCATTTTTTATGGTAAAGATGCCGACTGGACCGAAGTAGTGAATGCTTGTAAAAAATATCCCATGTTTGGGAACAAGCAAGTAGTTCTGTTGAAAGAAGCCCAGCAAATGAAAGATGTGGAGAAATTGCTCGGCTATATTGAACAGCCTTTAAGCTCCACTATTTTTATAGTAAGCCATAAAGAGAAAAAGCTAGACGGTCGTGGTAAATTGGCGGCTGCGCTAAAAAAGTCTAAAGCGGAAGTATTCACTACTAAAAAACTATACGATAATCAATTGCCCGATTGGGCTGGTCAAATGGTGAAAAACCATGGCTTGACCATTTCTCCTAAAGCTTTGGTGATTTTGGTAGATCATATTGGCAATGATTTGAGCCGAATTGAAAATGAGATTGAGAAGCTCATGCTGAACCTTGGTACCAGAAAATCTATCACCGAAGACGACGTGGAAAATTTTATTGGGGTGAGTAAAGAGTTCAATGCTTTTGAGCTGCAGGCGGCTATTTCGCAGCGCGATCTGGCAAAAAGTATTCGCATCATTCAATATTTTGAATCGAATCCTAAAGCGGGTCCTATTCAATTGGTATTGCCTTCTGTGTTTAATTTCTTCAGCAAATTATATGTGTTGCTCTCTTTGAAAGATGCCAATGAAAGCAGCGCTGCAGCGGCGTTGGGTGTTTCTCCTTTTTTTATAAAAGATTATTACGCCGCCGCGCGCAAGTATGATTTCCCTTCCGTAGAAAGAGTCTTGCTTTTATTACACGAATACAATTTAAGAAGCTTGGGCGTTCACAACGGATCGGCCAATGATGCAGGACTCATGAAAGAATTGGTCGTAAAAATAATGGCATAGAAACCGAACTCGCGCAACTGGTGAGTTCACTATTGAGCAGATAAAGCGAGCATTGCTTGTGTTCTATCTGCATTCAACTGCGCTTTTAATTCGTCTAGCCCATTGAACTTGACTTCGCCGCGCAGAAATTTTTCTAAACGGATTACTAATTTCTTTCCGTAGATATCTCTATTAAAATCAAAAATATTTACTTCAATCACTCGCTTTTTGCCATCCACAGTTGGGCGAACCCCAATATTCATCATGCCCGTAAATGATTCTTCATCCATTGAAATGGAAACTGCGTATACGCCATTCGCAGGAATCAATTTTTCTTCGCTGCTGATATGCATATTGGCAGTAGGAAATCCAATGGTGCGACCAATCTTATTGCCTTCCACTACCAGGCCTTCAAAAAAATAAGGGTATCCTAAAAAATGATTAGCAGTATCAATATCATTGTTCAATAATGCTTCTCTAATGCGGGTTGAACTGATGACTACTTGATTCAGCATTTCCTCTGAAATTTCTTTCACTTCAAAACCCAGTTCGCGGCCATGTTGTTCCAGCAAGTGATAATCCCCCGTTCTGCCTTTACCAAATCGATGATCGTAACCAATAATAATAACGCTAGGCTGAAAATATTTGAATAAAAAATCGCGAATATAATCGTCGGCAGATTGATTGGAGAATACATGATCAAAAGGGATGACTACCAAATGATCAATCCCAGCTTTTTCTAGTAATTGTATTTTTTCTTCTAAAGTATTGATGAGTTTGATGTCTCCCGGAACCGAGGAAACAATTTTTCTTGGATGCGGATGAAAAGTGATAATCACCGTTTCGCCATTCACTCTTGCCGCTTCGGCTTTCATTTGAGCCAAAATCTGTTGGTGCCCTTGGTGCACGCCATCAAATGTACCAATGGTAATTACCGCATGGTTAAAATGGGGGAGCGAGGGGGCCAATTCACGATGTACCTTCATAATCAGGCGCAAAAGTAAGTACTCCAAGGCAAAGTTCCTTCCCTTTGCATACCCCCTTTTTGTACCTTTGCGGCAATTCTATACATAATAAAAAACGATACATGTCTTTATATGCTCAACGCGGGGTTTCTGCTCAAAAGGAAGAAGTGCACCAAGCCATTCAAAAATTAGATCAGGGTTTGTATGCCCATGCTTTTTGTAAAATTTATCCCGACTTTTTATGCAATGATCCAGCATGGGTAAATATTATGCACGCAGATGGAGCGGGTACCAAGAGTATTTTGGCATATCTGTATTGGAAAGAAACTGGTGATTTATCAGTTTGGAAAGGAATTGCACAAGACGCAGTGGCCATGAATTTAGATGATCTGCTTTGCGTGGGTGTTACCGATCAACTCTTGTTTTCGAGCACCATCGATCGCAATAAATTATTGATCAATGGAGACATATTAGAAGCCATCATTAATGGCACACAAGAATTCTTTGATACACTTAAAACCTACGGGGTAAATATTCATTATTTAGGAGGAGAAACGGCTGATGTAGGAGATGTAGTTAGAACGGTTGCAGTGAATGGTACCATGACTTCTAGATGGCCTAAGAATAAATTAATCACCAATGACTTGATTGCAGAAGGGGATGTAATTGTTGGTTTTGCCAGTGCGGGTAAAGCCAATTATGAAACTGAATACAATAGCGGATTAGGCAGCAATGGATTAACCAGTGCAAGGCATGATGTATTAGATAAAATGTATGCCCGTCAATATCCAGAATCTTTTGAGCCCAAGTTACAAGACAAAGTAGTGTACATTGGTAAAAATAAAATGTCGGATACCATTAATATTGGTGGAAAGCATATTTCTATTGGAAAGCTTTTATTGTCTCCAACCAGGACCTACGCGCCTTTGATGAAACTATTATTGGATCAACATTTTGATCAAATAAACGGAGTAATTCATTGCAGTGGCGGTGGTCAAACCAAGTGCATGAAATATTTGCCCAAGGCTTTGCATATTGTTAAAGACAATTTGTTTACCCCACCACCAGTGTTTGAATTAATCAGAGAGAATTCTGGTGCAGATTGGAGAGAAATGTACCAGGTATTTAATATGGGGCATCGCCTAGAAATTTTCACCAATGAAGCAACTGCGAACCAAATGATTGAAACAGCAGCAAGCTTGGGAATAGAAGCGCAAATTGTTGGAAGGGTAGAAGCAGCAACTGCAGGCCATTCTTCCTTATTGTTAAAGGGGTCCTTTGGAGAAGTATCTTATCAATATTAACGATTGCTTATTGGCGGAGCACTTATATTTGTAATACTATATTATGTACAATATGTCTGAAACAGTAGTCTCTTTAAAGAATGTAAATATATACCAAGGCAATAGCCTTATTTTACAAGACGTCAATTTCACCATTAATAAAGGAGAGTTTGTTTACTTGGTGGGTAAAACCGGAACAGGTAAGAGTAGCTTATTAAAAACTTTATACGGAGAATTAACGCTAACCGAAGGAGAAGCTTCTGTTGTAGGATTTGATTTAAGAGGAATGGATTGGAAAAAAGTTCCTTTCTTGCGCAGAAACTTGGGCGTTGTTTTCCAAGACTTTCAACTCTTAACCGATCGTAATGTGCATGAGAACCTCAAGTTTGTATTGAAAGCAACAGGCTGGAAAGACGAACGTTTAATGGAGGAAAAAATAGCCGATGTGTTGGAGAAAGTGGGCTTAAAAAGCAAGGGCTTTAAAATGCCCTTTGAAATGAGTGGTGGCGAACAACAAAGGGTTGAAATTGCTAGGGCGCTGCTCAACTCCCCCAAACTCATATTGGCGGATGAGCCTACTGGAAATTTAGATCCAGAAACCAGTGATGAAATCATGCAATTGCTGTTTCAAATTGCCAAAGATTATGGCACTTCTGTGGTGATGGCTACCCATGATTTTATTGTCATCAATCGTTACCCAAGTAGGATGTTAAAAACCGAAAACGGAAGGGTAGCAGATAGTGCAACCAACTAACCCCAAATCCAACCAATTTGCTTTTTTGCATTGGCTTCATTGTTAAAGCGAGGCACTAATACTTTGTTGCGTAACCTTATTTCATCTTCTGTAAAAGGCTGGTGATACAATTGGGCAACTAAGTCTTTAAATGCATTGGCCGTGGTTCCAATATGGCAAAGCGGTTCTAGGCCAGAATCGGCAATAGTGGCTTCATTTACTACCACATGCCTTCCATTAAACAAGGCATTCAATAACTTCACTTTCATGCCCGTTTTTATATAAGAAGGCAGTAAATGTATATGTGCTTTGGCAATCATATCCTGCATTTCTTTTTCGGTGGGGTTGCCCACCAAGCAAGAATATTTACTAGAGTAAGCCAGTTTTCTTAGTTTTTCGGAGGGATTTTTGCCGGCTATTACGAAAGGGATTGCTAAATTTTTGAATACTTTCTCTAAGAGCCAAGTGGCGGCTTTTTCATTGGCTTCTACACTTAAGTCTCCATGATATAAACAATAGGAACCGATTCCTTCTTCTGCACTTAACTTCCAATCGGGTATATACAAACTCAGCTCCTCAATATTTTTACAGCCAAATTCATGGCGATATACATCGTTATCGGCTTCTTTTACTCCCCAAAAAGTGGCTTTACCCGCTAAGTTGGCTTCGTATTTTTTTAATAACCTAGACTCGTTCCAATAATATGCTTTCTTAAAAAGGGAGCTAGCGTTTCTATAAAGATCACGGTAATATTGGTATTCTACATTATGCAGCCTAACAAAACAAGCCCTTTCTTTAAAGCGATCATCTTGTAGTAAATACGTGCAATGCACCCCTTCCATAAAAATGGGATGATTGTCTTTGAGTAAATTTTGGTAAAGTTCCTCGTTAATTCGGCTACTTACGATATAGGGTAACTTGCTCGAAAAACCCTTATGCCCCTGGGTTCGTTGGTAGTAATGTACACTTTCGCAATATTGATCCAATGCTTTTTGTTGCCCTCTTCCATAGTCAAAACAATGAAAATGTACTTTAATCCCCTGAGCTTGAAAAGCAGGTAATTTGTAAAAAACATCACTGGCACCCCCATAATTAGCAGGGTAGGGAACATCAAAAGAAATAATATGTAAGTGCTTTTCCAAAATTA
The DNA here is from genome assembly GCA_002281875.1 of Sphingobacteriia bacterium 24-36-13. Lineage (GTDB taxonomy): Bacteria > Bacteroidota > Bacteroidia > Chitinophagales > Chitinophagaceae > Sediminibacterium. The sequence goes on from NCHN01000010.1 coordinate 51,060, forward strand.
GAGACGGCTATAAAAGGCTATTAATTGATTGGACTCGTTCTCCCAGTTCAACACTTTAGTTGCTTTGGAGCATTCTTGTTGGAGTCTGCTGTAAAGAACATCATCCGAGAGTAAATTGTTCAGAGCGGTTGCAATTGTGGAAGGATTAGTGTCATTTATTAGAAAAGCGAATGGATGTTCTTTTACAATCTCGGCATACATTGGATAATTCACACAAAGCTGGGGTATACCTGCAGCCATATAATCGAAGAAGCGGTTGGCCAAAGAATAGTACTGATTAATCCCTTCTGGTTCAAATAGGGTAATCCCAATATGTGCCTTTGGGGTAAGCATTTTTAATTCAGCTGGGGGTATGGGGGGATGGATAAAGACCTTTTGTTCCAGACCATACTCCTTAATTAAGGCGGTAGTTTGGGCTAAAAAGTTCCCTTGACCCACAATTAAGAGTGGAGCGTTCACCCATTGCATCGCTGGAATAAGCTGTTCAAAAGCCCTTCCCTGGTTTACCGCTCCTTGATATATGATAAATTTTGATTTAAGCTGATTATTAATTAATTGTGATAGTTTATTTGAAGTAAAAGTATATAGTAAATGATCCTGTTCCATGGGTTCTTCTGCCAAAACGGCGCCTTTTTGAGTGGTATTTGTTTGCCTCGAGATTGGCTGATTTTGGCCGGAAGGAAGGTTTCGAATGACTTCAAGTTTAATTTGAAGTTGTTCGAAAAATAGGTCGGCCAAGTGTTGGTTGACCGTATACCCCTGTTTGAAATGAGGAACTGCTGTTCGTTCAATCCATTTCCAGACGGCTTGTACCCTTGGTCTACTGCGAACCTCTTTCATTTCTGTAAAATACTCATGGGCATCATAGACCCGTTTCTTGCGCCTGAGCCAGGTAGCTACCCATACTGGGAGGATGGTATCTAAATCAATTGCACATGCTATATCGTATGATAATGAGCATAATATAATTAGTAACTTAATATTAAATTCTAAATAAAATAAGGGGCCTTTTTGAAAAACGCAGTTTAATCGTTGTTGCTGGTATGAGGCACCATAAAGCGGTGGAATGGGCAGAGGGATAGATCCAACCCTATTCACCCCAATAATCCTTACCTGATACCCATGGGCTGCCAAACTACTGCAGATTCGATGCATCCGCTGGTCGAAGCTGATATCGTTGGTAACGGTGAAAACAATGGACTGCATCAAACAAATATAGTTTCAATATTAACTGGAAGTATATTCACTTTTTTTGGTGGATAACTCCTGCTTTTATTAATTGTAATTTTATTATTAATTAATAACAATAAAAACGTATAAATAATTGATATTAAGTATTATAAGTGTTTAGTATTAATCTTTTATTAGCCCCTTTTTGCCTATACCCTTTTTTATTCTACACTTGTTATTCACAATAGCCCTTCAGCCCTATTAAATCTTCTTCTTTTACCTTATGTTCGCAAGTACTAAACAACGATAACGTGAGATTAAAATCATTAGAAATCAAGGGGTTTAAAAGTTTTGCTGATAAAACAGTGGTAAGCTTTGATGAAGGCATAACAGGGATCATTGGTCCAAACGGTTGTGGAAAAAGCAATATCATCGATAGCATTCGTTGGGTAATTGGAGAGCAAAAGATTTCTGCTTTAAGAAGTGAGAATTTAGAAGCATTGGTTTTTAACGGAAGTAAAACCAGAAGTGCAAGTGGATTGGCTGAAGTGAGTTTAACTTTTGAGAACACCAAAAATTTACTCCCTACCGAATTTAGTACGGTAACAGTCACCAGAAGATTTTATAAAAATGGGGAGAGTGAATACCGACTCAATGATGTGACTTGTAGGTTGAAGGATATTCATAATTTGTTTTTGGATACTGGGGTGAGTACCGACAGTTATGCCATCATCGAATTGGGCATGGTAGACGACATCATCAAAGACAAAGAGAATAGCCGTAGAAGAATGTTGGAGCAAGCAGCCGGAATTACCATTTACAAAACCCGTAAAAAAGAGGCTAAGAATAAATTGGATGCTACCGAGCAAGACTTGGCTCGTATTGAAGACCTTTTATTCGAAATCAATAACCAATTAAAAACCTTGGAAAGCCAGGCTCGAAAGGCAGAGAAGTTTTATGAAATTAAAAAAGAATACAAAGAAGTAGCAGTTGAATTAGCTAAAGCTGCTTTGGAAGGATTTAATATTTCTTATCGCGAATTAACCGAGCAACAAGAGTTAGAGTTAGATAAGAAAATGCAATTGGAAGCGGAAATTGCCACTGAAGAAGCGGCTATTGAGCAAGAAAAAGTTTCTTTTATTGCCCAAGAAAGAGCCCTTCAAAGCATGCAACATGGGTTTAATGAGTTGCAACAAAACCTTCGTTCAACGGAGAATGATAAAAACTTAGCCAGTCAAAAACTACAATATTTAAGAGAAAAAGAAACCAACTTAAAAGATTTCTTAGAAAAAGCCGAAGGTCAATTAAAAACCATTGGGGATTCAATAGAATATTCTCAAATGCAAGTGGGTGAGGAAGAAGCGAATTTGGCGGTATTGCAAGATCGTGTTACCGAAGCCAAAGTGGAAGTAGAAACCAAGCGCCAAGTATTTGATGAAAAACGCTCTGGGGTAGATGCAGTAAGAAATCAATACCAGCAATTCCAACGCAATCAGTTTGATGCGGAGAAAAAAGTAGCTGTTGCAGATACGTCTATTCAGAATTTGCAGCGTATGCAATTACAGTTAAACGATGAAAGAACCAATCGTTTACAGCAATTGGCTCAACTACAAGGGGAGAGTGCAGAGAAGGAAGAAGCTTTAGAAATGAAACGAGTAGACCTGGTTCAATTGCAAGAACAGCACGAAAAAACCAAAGAGCAGATTTTTGAAACCCAGCAGCAATTAGAAGTGTTGAGAGGAGAGCTGGCCGATGAGAACCGTAAATTAGACGCCAAGCGCAACGAATATAATTTGTTGAAAAGCTTGATTGATTCAATGGAAGGTTACCCAGAGAGCATCAAGTTCTTGCATAAGAACAATGACTGGAACCATGCTGCTCCTATTTTATCGGATATTATTTATGTAAAAGAAGAGTACCGCACCGCTGTTGAAAATGTATTGGAGCCTTACCTAAACTATTATGTGGTGAATAATTTAGGGGAAGGATTAAAAGCAGTTCATTTATTAGACGAAAACAAAAAGGGCAAAGCCAATTTCTTTTTGTTAGACCAATTTGCCAATTTCCAAAATAATACCCACCAGCCAGCCAATACGCTAAAAGCATTGGATGTAATTGAAGTGGATGACCAATATTATAAACTAGCTGAATACTTATTGGGCAATGTATATATAGGGGAGAATGAAGAAGCCATCCACAACTCAAATGGAGCAGTCGTTCTTGAAAAAACGGGCAAATACGTTAAAGGAAAATATACCCTAACAGGAGGAAGTGTTGGATTATTTGAGGGTAAAAAAATTGGTCGTGCCAAGAACTTAGAAAAACTAGCAGAAGAAATTCAAGACCAAGAATCGGTGGTTAGTTTATTAAAAGCAGATATTCAAGCCAAGCACAATGAAGTCATCACTTTTAGTGATCAACTAAAAGAGCATGCCATTAGAGCAACCGAGCAAGAAATAAATCAATTGACCAATCAGGTTTTTGCAGCTAAAAATAAGATTGAAAACTTGCAGGCTGCTCAACAAAATGGGGAACAGCGCTTGGCTGATATTGAAGGTCGTTTGCAAGATGAGCAAGATGCTATTGCCGAAACAAGAGAAGTATTGATTGAATTAAATGTTCAATTGCAAAATACGGCTGAGCAAATGCGCAATTTGGAGCAAGACTACCAAGAATCGGAGCAAGCTTATCATTTTGCTTCGGGTCAGTTTAATGAAACCAATTTACAGTTGACACGTCAGCAAAGTAAATTGACTACCATAAAGCAGGAATTGTTATTCAAAGAAAATCAATTGAATGATTTGCACGAGCAAATCAAGACCAATACAGCTCAATTAGCAGAGGCAGAACAAGCTATTGTAGATGGGGTAGCTTCTTTGCAAGAAGTAGAGCAATTATTGCTCGAATTAATGCGCAATAAGGAAGCAGAAGAAATCAAGTTGAATGAAGCGGATCAGGCTTACTATAACTATAGAAACGCTTTGCAGGAAAAAGAGAGTGCGCTTAGGATGAAAGTGAAGAGCAAAGAAATGATTGATCATTTAGTAAATGAACTAAAAGACAAACTCAATGAACTCAAATTGCAATTGGCTGGAATGAAGGAGCGCTTGCATGTTGAGTTTAAGATTGAGTTAGACGAAATCCTTGATCAACCTAGAACTTCTGATACCCCTCTAGAAGAGTTGCAAGCTGCTTCAGATAGAATGCGCAAGCGAATGGACAATATGGGCGAAGTAAACCCTACCGCCATTGAGGCTTATACTGAAATGAAGAAGCGCTACGACTTTATTTTAGAACAGAAGAACGACTTGGTTACTGCTAAAGAAAGCTTGTTGCAAACCATTTTAGAAGTAGAAGAAACAGCCAATCAATTGTTCTTAGAAACCTTTAATAAGGTAAGAGAGAATTTCCAAAAAGTGTTTAAAGCCTTGTTTACCGAAGAAGACACTGCGGATATGTTGATGGTAAACCCTGAAAACTTAGCCGACACAGGTATTGAGATTGTGGCCAAGCCCAAGGGCAAACGTCCTAGCTCTATCACCCAATTGAGTGGAGGAGAAAAAACCTTGACTGCCACTGCCTTGCTGTTTGCTATTTACCTAATTAAGCCAGCACCATTCTGTATTTTGGATGAGGTAGACGCTCCATTAGATGATGCCAACGTAGGTAAGTTCACGCAGATGATTAAAAAGTTCAGTGACAATTCTCAGTTCATTATTGTAACCCACAATAAGCAAACCATGGGAGCCGTAGACGTGATTTATGGGGTTACCATGCAGGAACCTGGGGTGAGTAAGCTGGTCCCAGTAGATTTCAGGAGTTTGAACTAAAACTATAAAGATTACCTTTGCGCCTCCATTTTATTATTGGGGGCGCTTTTATTATATATATGAAGTACGAGAAAGAAATCAACAGAAGAAAAACATTTGCCATCATCTCTCACCCGGATGCCGGTAAAACTACCTTAACCGAGAAGTTATTGTTATTTGGTGGTGCCATACAAGTTGCAGGGGCAGTAAAGAGCAATAAAATTAAAAAAGGAGCTACTTCCGACTTCATGGAAATTGAACGTCAGAGAGGTATCTCGGTGGCTACTTCTGTAATGACTTTTGAATACCAGAATATTCTCATCAACTTATTGGATACGCCCGGCCACAAAGACTTTGCTGAAGATACGTATCGTACCCTTACTGCTGTAGACAGCGTTATCTTGGTTATTGATAGCGTAAACGGGGTAGAGGCACAAACCAGAAGATTAATGGAAGTCTGTCGTATGCGCGACACGCCGGTGATTGTTTTCATTAATAAAATGGACCGTGATGGAAAGAACCGATTTGATTTGTTGGAAGAAATTGAAAAAGAATTAGGAATTTCCTTGCACCCAATGACTTGGCCTATCAATAGTGGTAAAGAGTTTAAGGGGGTATATAATTTAGATAATAAGAGCTTACGTTTATTTACGGCCAGTACCAAGGCCGAGGAAGAAGACGTGATTGCCATTACCGATTTAGCTGATCCAGTATTGGATGCCAAAGTAGGTGTTAGAGATGCCAATCAGTTAAGAGAAGATGTGGAATTGATTGATGGGGTTTATGGTGACTTAAACCCTGCAGATTATTTAAGCGGATCCATTGCACCTGTGTTTTTTGGATCGGCTGTGAATAATTTTGGTGTGAAGGAAATGCTCGACACTTTTATTAGAATTGCACCAGTACCTCGATCTCGTGAAACAACTACACGAACCATTGAAGTGGGTGAAGAAAAATTCAGTGGATTTATTTTTAAGATTCATGCTAACCTAGACCCTAAACATAGAGACCGTATTGCCTTTATGCGAGTTTGTAGTGGCAAGTTCGAGCGCAACAAATATTATCATCATGTGCGTTTAGACAAAGACATGCGCTTTAGTAATCCTTATAGTTTTATGGCGCGTTCAAAGGAAGTGGTGGAAGACGCTTATGCGGGTGATGTGGTTGGTTTATTTGATACGGGTAATTTTAAGATTGGTGATACCATGACCGAAGGAGAGAACTACTATTTCAGTGGTATCCCTACTTTCTCTCCCGAAATCTTTAAAGAATTGGTGAATAAAGATCCAATGAAAACCAAGCAACTCGAAAAAGGAATTAGCCAGTTGACTGATGAAGGGGTTGCTCAATTATTTACGCAACATGGGGGCAATAAAAAAATCATTGGTTGTGTGGGTGAATTACAATTTGAAGTTATTCAATACCGTCTTTTACAGGAATATGGAGCTGCTTGTGAATTCAGAACCCTGCCTTTTTATAAAGCCTGTTGGTTAACCAGCAAAGACCCTAAAAAGTTGGAAGATTTCTTGCGTTTCAAGCAACAAAATGCGGCTGAAGATAAAGATGGTCAGCCGGTATACTTAGCACAAAGTGAATGGTTCTTGAATACAGAAATCACCAATAATCCAGATATCACTTTCCACTTTACGAGTGAAGTGCATAAGTAATGCTTGTTCAAGGAATGCATTTAAGGAAATTGTATCTTTAAGTGTATGAACAAATTACTCGGTTTTATTGATTTACATAACGGTGAAGAAGAAAAAGCCAAAGTACTAGACAATGTATTGCGCAATACCAGCTTCAGGGGTGCCAACCTTTGGATATTGGCTTGTGCTATTGTAGTGGCTTCTGTTGGTTTGAATGTAAATTCTACAGCGGTTATTATTGGTGCAATGCTTATTTCTCCATTGATGGGTCCAATTGTAGGGGCGGGTTTTGCATTAGGTACTTATGATTTTGTTATTTTAAAAAAGTCTGCAAAGAATTTATTGATTGCCACGGTGGTGAGTTTAATGGTTTCTACCATTTACTTTTTCATTAGTCCTTTTAAAGATGCACAGAGTGAATTGTTGGCTAGAACTTCTCCCAATATTTATGATGTATTGATTGCCTTTTTTGGTGGGTTAGTAGGGGTAATTGCCACTACTAGAGCAGAGAAAGGGAATCCTATTCCTGGCGTTGCAATTGCTACCGCATTGATGCCTCCTTTGTGTACCGCAGGATATGGCTTAGCCATGGGAAACTATACTTATTTCTTTGATGCTTTATATTTATATACCATCAATTGCTTCTTTATTTGCTTGGCAACTTTTGCCATTGTAAAATATTTGCAATACCCTGTTGTAAATCATATAAATAAACAAAAGCAAAAACAAATCAGGAATATTATTTCTGCACTTATTGTTTTAATGATTGTACCCAGTATCTATTTAGCGTATCAAATGATTCGCGAAAAGAAACTCAAAGCAAGACTTGAAAATTTTGTGAAAAAGGAGTTCATGGATAAAGGACAAATGGTGGTGCATAAAAAAACAACGGTTTTCCCAACTACTAAATTGGAATTGGCTTTCTTATCAAAAAAATTTAGTGATAGTGAAATTGCTGTGTTGAAATCTAAGTTTCCAGCTTATAAGTTGCAGAATACAGAATTGGTTATTCTACAAGATTCAATTCCTGTAAATAATAATACAACTGAAATTGGCTATTTATTATCGATGCAAAAAGAAGTAGATAAACGTTCTCTTAATCAGGAAATGGTTTTTAAAGAAATGGCTATTTTATTTCCTGAATTAACGCCAGTTTCAATGGCGAATCACGAGTATTTTGCTGGTTCCGATAGCAGCAAAATGGTTACAGTATTATTGTTCCAAAACAAGAACGAGTTAGATACTACAAGCGCTGCCAAACTGCATGCTTGGTTAAAACAAAAATTGCAAAAAGAACACGTTGAATTAATTCGAAAATAAATTATTTGATATGAAAAAATGGATGATTTGTTTTTGTAGCTTATTCTTATTGGTGTCAATGACTTTTGCTCAACCTCAAATGCGCTATACGGTATCTATGCCACAGGCTTCGAAAGGTAAGTTTCATATAACACTTGATGCTGCTGGTTTTAATAAAGATTCCATTGTGCTTAAAATGCCCAACTGGATGCCTGGTTATTATCAATTGATGAATTATGCCAATACCGTAGATTCTTTTTCAGCCCAAAATTCGAATGGGGCTACATTGAAAGTAAATAAAATCAATAGCAATACTTGGGTTGTTCTGAACAAAGCAAACAGTCCATTCCGCGTTACTTATCAAATTCAAACGAAGCGAAAATTTGTTGCCAATAGTTTCATTGATAGTGCACATGCATATATAGTTCCTGCCAATAATTTCTTCTATGTAGAGTCTATGTTGCAACTGCCGGTGCAGGTAACTATCAACAGCTATAATCAACCTACATTTAAAAAAATTGCTACAGGATTAGAAAAAGTAAAAGGGAAGACCAATATTTTTAAGGCACCCAATTTTGATATCTTATATGATTGTCCCATTTTGGTAGGGGATTTAAAAGAGCTACCTGCATTTACAGTTCGCGGTGTACCACATCGGTTTATCGGTTATAATATGGGTAGTTTTGATGAACAATTATTCATGAACACTTTGCAAAAAGCAATTGAGCAAGGGGTGAATATTATTGATCATATTCCCTTTAAGGAATATACTTTTATAGGGATTGGACCTGGTAGAGGTGGCATTGAACATTTGAACAATACCACTGTAAGTTTTAGTGGGAACGAATTAAAAACACCTGCAGACATCAATAGAATCATGAACTTTTTAAGCCATGAGTATTTTCATCATTACAATGTAAAACGAATAAGACCTGTAGAATTAGGACCTTTTGATTATGACAAAGGGAGTAAGACCACTCAGTTATGGATAAGCGAGGGCTTATCCGTGTATTTTGAATACCTGATGGTGAAGCGGGCTAAAATTGTAGATAGACAAACCTTCTTAAATAATCTCGCCAACAATATTACTGCACACGAAAACAATCCTGGTAAAGCCTTCCAAAGCCTATTGCAAGCCAGTTACAACACATGGTCCGATGGGCCTTTCGGTACCAGTGGCCTAGATAAAAACAAAGCCATTTCTTATTATGATAAAGGGCCAGTGGTAGGTATGATATTAGACCTTGCTATTCGTGATGCTTCAAAAAACCAATTCAGCTTAGACCATGTAATGCGGTTGATGTACCAAGAATATTATCAGCGATTGCAAAGAGGCTTTACCGACGCAGAGTTTCAAGCTGCTTGCGAGCAAATGGCCGGTAAATCTTTGGCCAATGAGTTTGAATATATTTCTACCACCAAGCAATTAGATTATCAAAAATACTTGGGATATGCTGGTTTAACCATAGACAGTTCTGAATTAGAAAAAGCAGGCCAAAAGAAATTACAATACAAAATCAGTGTATTGCCTTCTGCAAATAACAATCAACTAACTATTTTAAATAGTTGGTTGGGGGATTAAAATCTCCGTGAAAACACGGTTGCTAATCGTTTCGCGAAACCTTATTTTGTCTCATCAATAAAGTCGTATGCGAAATAGATATTTATTCTCTCTATGCATGCTGGTGTTATGGCTAGGTTGCAGCTTAGCAGCTTGTACTCGAATTCCATTACAAAGCATTACACTATCAGAAAGAATTCAGGAGGAGGGTGCTAGAATGCATCAATTAAACCTATTATTGATTCAACAATTATTTACGGAGAAAAAAGCAAGGGTAAACGATTTTATTAAAAACGATTATACTCCCAGCATCATTAATAAAATGACCAGTGATTTGGAGGAGGAGATGGATGCAAAATTGGAGCTTCCTCAAATGATGGCTGCTGCACTTCCTTTAATTAACGAGCGCCAGTATAGCATGCAAATGGCTTTGGATTCTGCAAAAACCAAAATAATCAAACAACTCAATACCGATTTTACTAAATACCAATTAGCCAATAACGAAATGAAACGGTTGTTAGAATCTGCAGTTAAATTAAACGAGGAAAAAAAGCAATTACTCAATCAGTCCAATTGGTTTAAGAAAAAAGGAATTGATTATGATCAGTTGGCTGAATTATTAGATCGGTTTATTTCCTCTTCGGGGAATGTAGGAGGGCTGATTGTGAATTTAAACAAGGATTTAAATAAAATATTGAACCAATAAGGGATAATATGAATAATCAATGGCAAAAGAAAGCGAGGCAAGCTCAAAAAGAGACTGATGCTGAGTTAGCGAATCAGATTAATCAATTGACCAGTATAGATGCCAAAGAATTAAATGCTTTATTAGCTGCGAATGGCATGAATACAGCCGATTTTAATCAACTCATTAAGTTAATTAAAGACCAAACCAAGAGCAATAACGATAAAATCAAATCAATTTCAAATATCCAAAATGGATTGGAGCTCTTGGTGGGCTTGGTGGGCAAATTGATTTAGTCTACTAACTGTTCCCTCCAAAATCCTTAATTTTGCCCTCTCATGAAGGCAAAAACACTCAAAAAAGACAAGGTTAATATCATCACACTAGGTTGTAGCAAAAACTTAGTAGACTCAGAAGTATTGAGTGGTCAATTGGCTGCCAATGATATTGATGTGGTGCATGAGAATGCTAAGCTAGACCACAATATTGTAGTAGTGAATACCTGCGGATTCATTGATAAAGCCAAAGAGGAAAGCATTAATACCATTTTAGACCAGGTAGAATTGAAGCGTAGGGGTAAATTGGATAAGGTATATGTTACGGGTTGCTTAAGTGAGCGTTATAGGGGAGATTTAGAAGCCGAAATGCCTGAAGTGGATGCCTGGTTTGGTACTTTAGAATTGCCCTTGATTTTAAAACAGTTTGAGGCGGATTATAAGGCAGAACTATTGGGTGAACGCATGTTGAGCACCCCCAAACATTATGCTTATTTAAAAATTGCGGAAGGTTGCAATAGAACTTGTTCTTTTTGTGCCATTCCTTTAATGCGCGGTAAGCATATTAGTAGATCTATTGAAGACCTTGTTGCTGAAGCCGAGTCTTTAGTACAAAAGGGAGTGAAGGAAATCATGTTGATTGCCCAAGAGCTTACTTATTATGGTTTAGATCTGTATAAAGAGCGTGCATTGCCTAAACTACTAGACGCATTGGCCGATGTAAAGGGAATAGAATGGATCAGATTGCATTATGCCTATCCAAGTAAATTCCCACTAGAGATTTTAGAAGTAATGCAACGAAGGGATAATATTTGTAAATACTTAGACATGCCTTTGCAACATGCAAGTAATCGTATGCTCAAAGCCATGCGTAGAAATATTACTCGCGAAGAAATGTCTGAACTGATTCATCAAATTAAAGCGGCAGTTCCTGGTATTTGTTTAAGAACCACTCTTATTGCGGGATTCCCTGGAGAAACAGAAGAAGATGTAGAAGAATTGAAAGCATTTTTGCAAGAACATCGTTTTGATAGAGTAGGAATTTTTAGTTATAGCCACGAAGAAAATACCAGTGCATATGATTTAGTGGATGATGTTCCTGCTGATGTAAAAGCAGCTCGTGCACAGGAGATCATGGAAGTACAGCAGGAAATTTCTTACGAGAAAAACCAAGAAAAAGTAGGAAAGATCTTTAAAGTATTAATTGATAAAAAAGAAGCTGGTCGTTATTTAGGCAGAACAGAATTTGATAGTGTAGAAGTAGACAATGAAGTAGTCATTCACAGCACTAAAAAATTACCCATTGGTGAATTTGTACAAGTGAAAATTACCAAGGCCTACGATTACGATTTAGAAGGAGAAGTAGTTGTCTAAACGGTGAATTATTTCTTTATAACTTGAATCCAAAAGTAAGCATGATGCTTCCTCTGCTTCCTGTTTGCTCGGCAAAAGTATTGGGCTTATCATTCAATCGATAGGCGAACACTGCGTCTTTGTTCATGATATGCGAATAAGATAAGTCTATAAACATTCCCTTATTTCTATACCCCAAACCACCAGTGCCAATTACCCTGCTGGCTTTTAATGCTTCATCTTGGTAAGGGCTTCCATAGTAAGCCGCTCCAAGCCTAAACATAATGGTATTAAATTTTAATTCACCCCCAATTCTTGCATTGATATTGCCTTTGTAATTATCAATAATGGCTTCATTTAATGCGGTATAGTAGTTGCGGAAACCTGCGTCAGATGCATTCTCTCCTGCAACAGCAAATCTTGCTCCTTTATAATGTACATATTCTATATCTGCACTAATAAATCCTTTTTGTAAACGAGTGTCGTTGATTTCTCGGAACACATAACTAAAGCTACCAATAGCTCTCCATGGTGTTGTAATATTGTATTTACTGGTGCCTGCTCTACCACTGTTTAAATTATCACTACTTTCTGAACGTTGTCCTGCATAAGTTTCTGTATTAGCAACAAGCGAAGAACGAATGCGATCGGTCATAGTGAAAATTTGCGGACTATGAAATGCAAAGCCAATTCTTACAAATGGGGTAGGCTTATAAATAGTTCCCAATTTTACACCTATACCAGCACCTTGAGAGGAATAGCTTTCTTTGTATTCAAAAAAACTAAACTGATTGGTAGGATCGTTGGTTGCATCCCTTTCACTGTAAACCAATTCACGATTGTACTTTACAATTGGAATATTAAAGCTACCTCCCACATACAATTTGTCGGCCATATTACCTGCAAATCCAATGGCAATTTCATTGTATCCACCAGTTGTTCTTGCATTATATGATTGATTTACACCTGTTGAAATGGGGACTAAACTTTGATAACCTGCTACTGCACCACCAATCCCACTTAATGTGTCTACTAAAAATGTTCTAAATGCAAGTGATGATCCAAATATATAATTACTTAATGCAGCATTGGTGTCTGCTCTATCTCGAGTTAATTCTTCTAAATATTTTTCGGTAAACGAACTAAAATTATTTCTGCCACTAAAACTTACTTGGTTATTGTAATTAGCCAACTGGTTCACTGAAATGGCAAAAGCAGAGCTGGTCCATTTGCTGTATCCAGATTTACTAGTTCCTGCTAAAACTATTCCAGTAGTTCCATAACCAAATCCAGATTTACTGCTAGATGAATCGGTACCCCTATAATTGAATTTATTGCTATTTAATAAAAAGCCAGGAGACAAAACCAATTCCCTTGTTTTATATAAACCTAATCCAGCAGGGTTTACGTGGTTTGCTGTAATATCTCCGCCCAAAGAGCCCATTACTCCACCCACTGCCATATTTCTTGCTGTACCATTTTGGGTAAACCAGGCAAGTCTTAAAGCATCTTCTGGAGATTGAGCTATTGCTGTTTGGGCAAAAATTGCCAGTCCGCTTATTAGTAAGCCGAAATATTTTTTCATAAAATGGGTTAATTAGTTTCTACCACCACGTCCGGTGCTGGTACTAGATCCAGTACTTTTAAAGCCACCACTCGCGCCTCCAGCACTGCTACTGGTTGTTGGTATAGTGCTGCTTGAGCTGTTGCCAAAAGTTCTTATGGAACGATCGTAACTGCTTCCTGTTCCACCAGCAGAACTAGGGCTAGAGAATACTCTTTTAACAAGGTTGCTAAAATTATTGCTTCCGCCATTGGTGCCTGGTGCGTACCAATTTCCACCTTTAGAATCATTGTTGTTATTGTAGAATCTATTACGCAATGCACTTAAATTAGACCCTGAGTTATATGAAGGTAAGCTCGCTTTTGGATTAGCATAAGTGATAACCGAGAACATTGGATTCCCCCAACCTAGTGGATTACCGAAAACACCTCCATTCCATCCACCACCATAAAAATTATTCCATCCATATATCCCAGGTCTGAATCCTAGTCCAATGCTCCAAGGATTAAAGTTAAATTGATATGGATCTAAAATCCATGGATTAAAACTATTAAAGTGATTGAAAGTATAAGGCGAAAAATCATAACGCATATCGTTCCAATAACTAAAGTTATCAATGGTGCTCCAACGATCTCTATTTGCTACTCTCATACGTAAGTATCGATCATCCATTGTACTAACGTATTCTTGGTAACGCTCGTCGTTATTTTTATTATTGGCAACCGCATAAGTTTCTCTTTCTTCACCTGGTGAAAAATATACATCATCTGGAGTTTGCCCCATTTGATAAGCAGTACTACAACCACTTAGAATGGTAGCAGCAACGAAAGCACTTAGTAATATCTTTTTCATGATTTTCCTTTTTAGGTTGATCAACTTGGTTGAGTGAAGTTACATACATTTGCGATTGGTAACCTCTATCAATATTGTGGCAAATTACATGCCAACTAACAATTGTTAGTGTTGAACAGGTTAAAAAAAACAAAATATTTTATGGGCAAGGAAATTACTTCTAGGGCACAAGACTATTCTCAGTGGTATAACGACTTAATTATCAAGGGTAATTTGGCTGATTATTCAGCTGTAAGGGGGTGTATGGTCATAAAGCCTTATGGTTTTGCTTTATGGGAAAATATGAGAGATGTGTTAGACAAAATGTTTAAAGATACTGGTCACCAGAATGCTTATTTTCCTCTTTTTGTTCCTAAAAGCTTATTTGAAGCAGAAGAAAAAAATGCGGAAGGCTTTGCAAAAGAATGTGCGGTGGTAACACATTATCGTTTAAAATCAGATCCAAATAACAAAGGAAAATTAATTGTTGATCCAGAAGCAAAATTAGAAGAAGAATTGGTGGTGCGTCCTACTAGTGAAGCAATTATATGGAATACGTATAAAGGATGGATTCAAAGTTATCGCGATTTGCCTTTGTTGATTAATCAATGGGCCAATGTGGTAAGATGGGAAATGAGAACCAGGTTGTTTTTAAGAACTGCTGAGTTTTTATGGCAAGAAGGTCATACCGCGCATGCCACTGCAGAAGAAGCAATAGAAGAAACCAAGCGCATGTTAGATGTATATGCAGACTTTGCAGAAAATTGGATGGCATTGCCTGTAATAAAAGGAGTGAAATCGCCTAACGAACGTTTTGCAGGTGCGGAAGATACCTATTGTATAGAAGCGTTAATGCAAGATGGTAAAGCATTACAAGCAGGTACTTCTCATTTCTTAGGGCAAAATTTTGCTAAAGCTTTTGATGTAAAATTTAGTGATAAGCAAAATAAATTAGACTATGTATGGGCAACTAGTTGGGGAGTAAGTACGCGTTTAATTGGGGGATTAGTGATGGCTCATAGTGACGACGACGGACTAATTCTACCACCCCGTATTGCACCTGTTCAAGTGGTGATTGTACCTATTTACAAAGGAGAGGAGCAGAAAGCACAAATAGATGAAGTAGTGCATCAAATGAAGAAGGAAATGATTGCTTTGGGTGTTTCAGTAAAATATGATGATTCCGACAACAGTAGACCAGGATGGAAATTTGCTGAATATGAATTGAAAGGGGTTCCTGTTAGAATTGCTGTAGGCGCAAGAGATTTAGAAAACAAAGTGGTTGAAGTAGCAAGAAGAGATACCAAAGAAAAACAAACTGTTCCTTTGGATGGTATTGCATCGTTTGTTCATGCTTTATTAGACAATATTCAAGTGTCTATGTATAATAAAGCCAAAGCTTTTCAACAAGAAAACATTAGAAATGCGGATAGTTGGGATGAGTTTGTTCAAATTTTAGATACCAAAGCAGGTTTTGTTTCTGCCCATTGGGATGGTACTGCAGAAACAGAGGATAAAATTAAAGAGCTCACAAAAGCCACTATTCGTTGCATTCCTTTAGACAATCCTCAAGAGGAAGGACTATGTATTTTATCTGGAAAAAAATCGACCCAACGAGTACTATTTGCCAGAGCTTATTGATATATTTATTAAATGGAATATAATAAATATAGTCTAGTTTTCAAGGGAAGTGGATTTGAGTACTTCAAAATTCTATTAGTGAATATGATACTCACTACTATTACCCTTGGATTGTATTATCCTTGGGCAAAAGCACGTACCCTTCATTATTTTTATGGGAATACCGTATTTAATGAGCAGCCTTTTATTTTTACGGGTACAGGATCTCAAATGTTTAAAGGGTTTATAAAAGCTTTCTTGCTTTTAGTGAGCGTGTATGGATTAGTCATTTATTTGACTTTAAACGAGCAAGAATTAGTAGGTCTTTCATTATTGTATATTTTTCTATTGTTTATCATTCCTTTGGCTATTCACGGATCTTATCGTTATCGATTTGCTAAGACTATTTGGAGTGGTATTCGTTTTGGCTACATGGGTAATAAATGGGAACTACTCATGCTTTGTATTAAAGGAACTTTTTTAACTATAGTAACCATTGGCATTTATGGTGCTTGGTTTGCAATGAATTTACGCAGGTATTTGTTGTGTAATATTAAAGTTGGGGATGCTCGATTCTCTTATAAAGGAGTGGGTGGTGAATATTTTTGGCTGAATGTAAAAGGCTATTTGCTGAGTATTTTCACTTTTGGTATTTACTTTTTTTGGTGGCAAAAAGATTTATTTGCTTATTTCATCAATAATTTAAGATTAACCAAAGGCGATCAAACTATGTTGTTGAAGTCTAGAGCAACAGGGGGAGATTTTTTAGCATTGATTATGGTGAATCTTTTATTATTTGTTTTCACTTTAGGATTAGCTACTCCTTGGATTGTAGTAAGAAGTATGCGGTTTTTGCTAGCAAATATGGTTTTGGATGGTACTATCGCCTTTAATGAACTTAGACAAACCCAAGAAAATTTTGATGATGCAACAGGAGAAGATATTGCAGACTTTTTAGACTTTGGTTTTATAATATAATGGATAATATTCAACAAGTTGATTTTTTTGATGGATTGCAAGCAGGTCCTAAACTTGCATTAATGTACTTTAATGCCGAAGGAATTTCTATTCAGCTGGGGGCGTATTGGGATAAGGAAGCAACAGTATTATTTTTTCCTTATAAGCAATGCAATATTCAACAAACAGGGAACAAACTATTTGTGTTTTTAAATAAGAATGCCACTAATTATATTTCTTTTAGTGTTGATGCCAATTTTGCGGATGACCTAAAACAAAAATTTAATCAGAAAGACCAATCATTTGCAGGTTCGCTCTTAAAAATGAATGTGTTTTCATTACTCTTAATGGTGGTTGTTTTATTGGCTGGGGTGTATTGGGGTATTTCAACTATTGTTCCTTGGGCAGGATTAAAATTGATCAAACCATCAACGGAAACCGAACTGGGCGAAAAAATGTATCAATCAATGATGCAAGGTGAAACCATTGATCATCATAAAACAAAATTATTGCAAGAATTTGCCCGATCAATGCAATTGAGTAAGACTTATCCAATCAAGCTTACCGTAGTAATAAATAAAGAAGTAAATGCTTATGCTATTCCAGGTGGAAATATTGTAGTGTATTCTGGAATTTTAAAAGCAATGAAATCACCCGATGAATTGGCCGCTTTATTGGGGCATGAAACTGCTCATATTAATGATAGACATAGTTTGAGATCCATTTTAAGGAGTGCTGCAACTGGCTTAATTGTTTCGGTTGTGTTGAATGATATTTCAGGTATATTTTCTATTGTTGTAGAAAATGCGGAGGGGTTAAGAACCATGCATTTTTCTAGGGGAATTGAAAAGAGTGCAGATGAAGAGGGGATGAAAATTTTGGTAAAAAATAATATTCATCCTTTGGCGATGAAAAGATTAATGGAGCGTTTAAAAGAAAATAGTCCTGAAATGCCAGAGATATTGTCTTTTATGCAATCTCATCCCGCAACTGATGAAAGAATTAAACACGCGAACGAATTTGCTGTTCCTTATAAAAATAGTTCCTTTGCACCCAACCCAGTCTTAGATTCAATTTGGACTGCGTTAAAATAAAATGAAGCAAAAAGAAATACACCCTGCCTTACATGCCTATCTAGAAGGAAAAACCATTTTAATTGATAAGCCGCTTGATTGGACTTCCTTTGATGTAGTAAGGAAAATAAGAAATATCACTCGAATTGTTAAGGTAGGACATGCAGGAACGCTAGATCCTTTAGCTTCTGGGTTGCTTATTGTATGTACCGGAAAATTTACAAAGAAGATTAATGAGTATATGGGTATGGAGAAAGAGTACACGGGTACTTTTACTTTAGGTGCCATTACACCCACTTATGATTTAGAATCTGAGCCAACTGATTTTACTTCTATTGATCATTTAACAGCCGAACAAATTATTGCATCCACCGAGTTATTTAAGGGTCTTATCATGCAAGTTCCGCCTATACATTCTGCTATTAAGCAAGCTGGTAAACCTGTTTATTTAGCTGCAAGAAAAGGGATTGATGTTGTACTCGAACCAAGACCTATTACCATCTATGCATTCGATATTGAAAAAATTGAATTACCCATTGTGCATTTTAGGGTAGTTTGTTCTACAGGAACTTATATCAGAAGCCTTGCCAATGACTTTGGAAAAGCACTGGGAGTGGGTGGGTATATGAGCAGTTTAAGAAGAACCAGAATTGGTCATTTTAATGTAGCAGAAGCATTATCTATGGAGGCATTTGAAAATAAAATAGAAGAATTAAAATCATTAGAAGGGTAATCCTATTCCCAACTGTAAAGCAAAGTTGGGGACTTTAATTCCATTAGGTCTTATATCGTTCCAAGTAAAATCTCTAATGCTCATCCATCCATTGTTTGCAGTCCTTAATGGATCTTTTAGCTTATAAGCGAAATCGAGTCTGATTAAAAAATAAGACATATCAAATCTTAGTCCAGTTCCAATCCCTATGGCCATATCTCTGGTAAAGCTATTTAAAGAAAAACGAGTATCCGAATCGGTGGAAGCTGCTCTTTTAATGTTCCAAACGTTACCAATATCGGCATACAACGCAGACCCTATTTTAAAACTACCTATTGTTGCCAATTGAAAACGATATTCCATATTGAATTCTAATTGCATGTCTCCAAAACGATCACGAAATGCATTGGATGCAGTGTCTGTTTCACTTTGATTGGAACTGCCTAGGCCTAATTGTCTCAATCTCCATGCTCGCATACTGTTGGGGCCTCCTGCAGAAAATTGTTTGTAGAATGGTAGGGTAGGACCAATAATGGTATCGCCCCCATAATTGTAACCGATACCTGCAAAAGCCCTATAAGCCAATTCCGATTTTGCAAACTTTACCGATTGTTTGTATTCTGTTTCTACTTTGAGATACCTGTAAATATTCCCTTGTAAGCCAGGAATAAAACCAAATAAACCTCCCGCTTCTTCTATAGCTAATCGATAAAATTTATTTTTATTAGGATTCCTACTTCCGTTTGTTGTTCTTACAAATGAGAGGCTTTGGCTTACAATACTTCCTTCATTAAAAGAAGCTTTTAAAAATGGATTTTTGATAATTAGTTGATCCAGTGAGTCAAGCTTATCAATTGAATACAACTCTACATTAATAGGCTTATATAAAAAGGAGTTATTTCCTTGTTTCCATTCGTAGCCAAAACTGGTAGTTAAATTTCGTACTCTATAAAAATTTCTTCTATCTACATAGCCTCCATTTATTGACCACAGTGTTCTTCTATTGTCAATTTTGTCTAAACCTTTCCATCTTTTAAATGGTTGAATAATTCCAGGGAAAATATACGTGTGTCCTATATTAATTAGAAATGTTTGTAATAATTGGTCGGCCTCATTGCTGCTACTTAAAATGTTCAATTCCACACCCGTTCTAAAAGTAGCAATAGATTGAATGGCATTTTTCCAAACATTTCTATTGTTATAAGATAAATTGGTAGTAATACCCAAGAGGTTGGTAACACCAATATCTGCAATATTTCGGCTGGCTTCCAGGTCTACCGTAAAGCTCTGTTTAACTGCTGGTGTCATGAAAAAATACATATCTAATGTATCTCTATTTCTTATTTCTGGCCTGATATCAATATTTTGCCACGCTGATAATTGTCCTAACGCATTAGCTGTTTTAAAATATTTTTCTTCATTGTAAACATCTCCTTTTTTAAAGTAAGTATCTTCTTTTAATGGTCTAAAATTAAATAACCCTTTTTTGTAACGCATAAAGGTTGATTCACTTTTCTTTTCTAAAAAGGATTTGTCGGTCATTAAACTATCTGGTACATCTGTGATTTTTGTTTCAGGGTAATAATACAAATTGCCAATATGGTATTTGAATAATCTAGAACTATCTTCCACTTCTCTTTGTCTAATGGCAATATCCCAATTTGGATTTTCTTTTTTTGCTTTTGCCACTTCCGACAATAATTTTGCTTGTTCAAATGGATCAATGGTTAAAGCAAATAATTTGGTGTTGTTTGAATCTACATAAGCATAAACATCTTCTCTAGTGATTTTATAATAGCCATTTTTTCTGTAAAGGCCTACCATTCTATCTAGCTCGTTGCTAATAACTTGCTTTGAATAGGGTTTGCTTTTTTTCAAAAAACTTTTTTCAGATTCAGCAACAGCCAATTGCTGCAGAGTTGAATCGTTCATTTCATAGGTTACCTGATCAATGGTTATATTTTTTCCTGCATCAATATCCATAAAAACACTGGTCCTGATTTGATCTTTTACTGTATCAATTGTGTACCGATTGGTTAATATAGAATAATAATATCCTTGTGCATTCAAATAGGAGTTCATGAAGAGGGCAGATCTGCCAATATTGACACTATCAAATACTGCAGGGTTCTTTATTTTATAGAAAAGACCAAATTGTTGTTGTTTAGGAACTTTAAGGCTATCGTCCCAATAATTTTGCAAATCTGATAATAAACGTTTTTTCTCATCTTTGGTAAAATTACCATGAAGGCTAATTTGGTTATTGTAAACAAACGGAGTGTTTTTGGGATAGTTTCTTACCCATGTTCTCTTTTGTTCAGAACAGGAATACAGCAGTATCATTGCCGTAAACAAACTGAAAAAACCAATAAAACTCCTTTTTACCATAAAATGCATACACAATGTTAAGCAAGATTGAGGCCAAATATATTCAAAGTTTATACCACAAAAAACAAAGGGATGCCTTAAGTCTATTTATTGTTGAAGGTGTAAAAGGGGTTGATGAACTCTTGAATAGTTCTTTTGAAGTGCAAAAAATATATGCGGTTAATGAGTGGGAACATCCTTTAATGGGAAAAGCATCACTTATAAGGGTTACTGAAGATGAGTTGCAAAGAATAAGTGGCTTACAAACTGCCAATAAAGTTCTGGCGGTTGCCCAACAACAAAATTACATAGCCCATAAGCCACAAATAGGAACAATTACACTGGCTTTAGACGGAATTCAGGATCCAGGAAATATGGGGACACTTATACGAATAGCGGACTGGTTTGGGATTGATACTATTTTGGCTTCTGAAGATTCTGTTGAAGTGTATAATCCCAAAGTAATTCAAAGTACTATGGGCAGTTTCATTAGAGTTAAGGTTGGGTATGGGAAATTAACAGATTTGTTGTCTGGTACCGGTATTCCGATCTTTGGTGCTTTGTTAGCGGGGGAATCCGTATATCATCAATCGGCTATTGAAGAAGGGGTTTTAATTATTGGGAACGAATCTAAAGGCATTCATAATGAATTATTACCCTATATCAGCTCTCCTATTCATATTCCAAGGATTGGTGGTGCAGAATCACTAAATGCTGCAGTTGCTGCGGGAATACTACTTTCTCATTTGATTAAAAAATGACCACTTACCTAAACTGAATGGCTTTAATAGGATTTACCTTTTTAACCAATAATGCCGGTATTAACATGACTACAAATGATACCATAAATGTGGTTATACAAACGGCAATGATTTGCCACCAAATAATTTGAACTGGTGCCGTTTTTACGTAATAAGAGCTTTCATCTAAGCTAATAAATCCGGTATACTGTTGTAATAGTACCAATCCCATTCCAATTATAAATCCGCCTATGATTCCTCTTAATGCAATTACTGCTGCGTAGTAAAGAAATATTTGAATGATGTTCTGGTCTTTTGCTCCCAATGCTTTAAAAACACCAATCATTCTTGTTCTTTCTAAAATTAAAATAAGCAAACAGGAAATCATATTAATAATGGCCACCACTGCCATGATAATGAAAATTACATTTCGGTTCATATTTTGAATATCGAGCCAATCAAAAATATTTGGGTAAATAGAAGCCACTGTTCTACTCATCCACTCTGTAGGAAGGTTGCTCATTAGTTGCTCATTAACGGAATCTTTATTGAATTCTTGGTCAATAAAAATTTCATAACCGCCAATTTGATCCTCGGTCCAATTATTAATTCTTGCAATTAATTTTAAATCGGCCAATAAAAATACTTTGTCGTATTCTTCAATGCCTGTTTTATATAAACCTGACACAACTAACTTTCTATAACTGGTATTCGTTTCATTGGTTCCAACAAAATAAACGGTAACGGTATCATTTAATTGGATATTTAACAAGTTGGCTATTTGCTCAGACACCATTATTTCTTTGCTATAACTGCTATCCGAGAAATGAATCCAATTACCGCGGGTAATAAATGGTTTAATGCTGCTACTGTCGTAGTTGGCTTCAATCCCCTTTAACAATACTCCTTCAATATTTTTATGAAATTCTAAAACAGCCGACTTTGTTGCAAATGCTTGAATCTTGGTTACTTCTTTTTGTGAATCAATCAATTTTTCTACTGTAGAATCTCTATTAATGGGAACTTCCTCGGCCATCATTGATTTATCTGGCTCAAAATGTTGTACCCTAATATGTCCCCAAAAACTATATACTTTGTCTGCCACTGTTTGTTGAAATCCATTCACAAAACAAAGAGTTATAATCATTGCCGCTATGCCAACAGTGGTGGCACCTACTGAAAGCCGAATAATAAATCGTGAAAAAGACTGCTGTTTACTAAAAGCAAGCCTTTGGGCTATGAAAATAGAAAAATTCAAACGGTACGGTTTTTGACTATATCAAAGCTACTAATAATACAATAGTTTCAGTAAGTTTATCCTTTATGAAATACATACTGCTTATTTGTTGCCTACTTAGCTCATTTGATGGATTTAGCCAACTAAAGCCCGATCATGTTTTTATGCCTTCTATAAGAACAGTTAAACTATTTCCACAAAACAATCAATTGGCTTTGCCCATAATTGGATTAAATTCTACCGATCAACTTGAATTGCATTTTGACGATTTGGGAGCATATCCTAAAAATTATTTTTATACTTTTCAATTATGCAATGCAG
The DNA here is from genome assembly GCA_002281875.1 of Sphingobacteriia bacterium 24-36-13. Taxonomy (GTDB): domain Bacteria; phylum Bacteroidota; class Bacteroidia; order Chitinophagales; family Chitinophagaceae; genus Sediminibacterium. The sequence goes on from NCHN01000010.1 coordinate 74,280, forward strand.
ACTGGTCCGAAGCCCAATGGAGTCCATTCGATTATATAAAGGGGTTTCAACAAAATAGAATTAGTCAATACAGAATTTCTTCAATTGCTCAAGTTCAATATGTGCATTATCAAACTATGCTCCCAGATCGTTCTGCTGTTCCAACAAGAAGCGGCAACTATATTCTAAAAGTTTTTCAAGATGCAGATACTTCCAAGCTGTTATTTACCAAGCGGTTTTATGTGGTAGATAATAAAGTGGGTATTGCGGCTCAAGTTCAGCAGCCATATAATTCGCAGTTGATTCAAACGCACCAGAAAATTCAATTGGGTGTTAATACACTGCCCTTAAATTCAATTAATCCGCAACAAATACAAACGGTGATTTTACAAAATGGAAGATGGGACAATGCTGCACAAAAATTGCAACCAAGCTTTATCAGAGGTAATATGCTAGAGTATAATTCTGAACAGGATTGTTTGTTTCCTGCTGGCAAAGAATACAGATGGGTAGATTTAAGAAGTTTTCGTTTTGAAAGTGATCGTGTTGAAAAAATCACTAGAATGAATATTCCTGTTCTAGTGTATGTAAAACAAGATGCCATTCGGACAGGACTAAGGTATTTGTGGTACAGAGACTTAAATGGGTTTAATGAAATTGCAACTACAGAATCTATAAATCCATGGTGGCAATCGGATTATGCTGATGTAGAATTTACTTTGGCCCCAGAAAACAGACTACCACTTGCCGGAAAACAAGTTTACTTGGTGGGAGAATTAACTGGTAATCAAATAAGTGATTCTTCTTTAATGGAATTTGATGAACGCAAAGGCGTTTATTATAAGCGTTTAACCTTAAAACAGGGATATTATAGCTATACTTATTCTACCAAAGACCTCAACAATGCAGCGCTACCAGCCAATCCTGCATTAACCGAAGGAAACTATTGGGAAACGGAGAATAACTACACTATTTTGGTTTATTACAGGCCATTTGGCGGTAGGCACGATGAATTAGTAGGATTGAGACAAATCAGTAGTTTGCAGCCTAATTCGAGACTTTAACAATTAACTTTAGGGAGGGGAGCATATTAACTGTATCTTTGCACCCTTATTAATATACAATTTTTACAATGGACACACAAATTCAAGGAACTGTAAAGTTCTTTAACGAAGAAAAAGGTTTTGGTTTTATTAAGCATGATGATTCCAACAAAGAAACTTTTGTACATGCGAACGGTCTTATTGACCAAATTGAAGCTAACGATAAAGTTATCTTTGACGTACAAGAAGGAAGAAAAGGTTTGAATGCAGTAAATGTAAAACGTTTAAGCTAGTCTTAAATTACATACCTTACCTAAGGCCATCAGCTTCTAGTTGATGGCCTTATTTTTTATTTGAAGTATATTTGTCCTCTAATTTTTGAATATGTCCAATTTAATGAGCCAGTTGGCGGAAACCACTGCATTTATACAAAGTAAAGTAAATTCAAAAGCCGAAATAGGCATTATTTTAGGCAGTGGTTTGGGAAATTTAGCGAGTGAAATTAAAGTTGAAGTAAGTATACCTTATAGTGAAATCCCTTATTTCCCAGTTAGTACGGTAGAAGGGCATGGTGGAAGTTTAATGCTAGGTGAGTTAAGCGGAAAAAAAGTTTGGGTTATGAGTGGTCGTTTCCATTTTTATGAAGGCTATACTCCTCAACAAGTAACTTATCCAGTTAGAGCCATGCATTTACTGGGTGTTAAAACCTTGTTGTTGTCTAATGCTGCCGGCGGTGTAAATCCCGCGTTTAGCGTTGGTGATTTAATGGTCATAACCGATCATATTAGCTTATTTGTTTTGAATCCATTGTTGGGTAAAAACGAAGAAGCATTAGGTACCAGATTCCCGGATATGAGTGAGCCATATAGCAAGGCATTAGTTTCAAAAGCTTTAGAGATTGCTGCTATAAATGGCATTCATTTAAAACAGGGTGTATATACTGGAGTAACTGGTCCAACTTTTGAAACCAGGGCTGAATATAAAATGATTCATGCATTGGGTGGAGATGCAGTAGGGATGAGCACTGTTCAAGAGAATATCGTAGCCGTTCATTGTGGTATGAAAGTATTTGCTACCAGCGTAATTACCGATTTGGGCATTCGCGAGGAAGAAAATGTAATTACCCATGAAGAGGTACTACAAGCTGCAAAAGATGCAGAACCAAAGCTGACTTTGCTATTTAAAGAGTTGATAAAAGGATTGTAAAAAAAATTGGATGCATCCTTCAAAAAATAAATTTTATTACATTGTTGCGCTGCTGATATGCATTGTTGCTAGTAATAGCTGGGCTCAATCATTTAGACCAGGTCAAATGAATTCTTTTTCTGGGGCCAATAATATGCAACAGTCTAGAACTGGAAAGAACGACTCTTTACAGAAGAGGGATCAGTTTGCAGATTCTATCACTATATTTTATCGATTTTTTGATTCTACAAGAAATAGGGTACTGGATTCTTCTATCAATGATTTTACTGCTCGATTTCCTATGCCTTTCCAAAACTATCATTTAGGAAATTTTGGCACAGCAGCACAATCAATGCGCTTTCATCCATTAATGAAAGCAGGATTTGATGCAGGATTTCATCAGTACGATATGTACAAATTCACTTTGGAGAATACTCGATTTTATCAAACCACCAGACCTTATACCGAGTTGGGTTATTTGTTGGGTGCTAAAGCAGAACAGTTAATAGATTTAAAGCATACCCAAAATAGAAAAAGTAATTTTAATTTTGGTTTTGAATACAGGTTTAGCAACTCGCCGGGTAGTTTGAAGAATCAAAATGCCAGTCACAACAATTTTAGGTTTACCAGTCATTATCAAACCAATAATCGGCAATACGAAGTATTTTTTGTTTACATAGCCAATAAGGCTTCGGTTTCCGAAAACGGTGGATTGGTAGACGTGACAAAATTAGACAGTCTTGCTTTAAATGATCCATTTGAGTTAGAAACCAGAATGGGTAGGTCGGGTGCTGCCATTCGAAATCCATTTAATACCAATGTAAGTACGGGTAATTTGCAAAAAGACAATATGCTCTTGATTAAGCATCATTTTGATATTGGCAAAAAGGATTCTATTGTTACCGATTCTGTTACTTATAAAATATTTTATCCAAGATTTAGGATTGAGCATGTATTTAAATTGCAACAGCAGTTGTCCAATTTTTTTGATAATAATGTAGATTCTAACCGGTATAAAACATATTTCAATTACACTACGCGTAATGCACAAGCATTTCAGTTTAAAGACAGCTGGAATATGCTTACCAATGAATTTAGCTTAATCACTTTCCCGGATAAGAATAACCAAAGCCAATTTTTAAAAGCAGGGATTGGTGTGCAAAATATCAAAGGAACCCTTGATACTTTTAATACAGTTTCCCTCAATAATATTTTTGTTACTGGGGAGTATAGAAATAGAACCAAAAACCAAGTTTGGGATTTAGAAGCAAAAGGTGAGTTTTATTTAAATGGATTTAATTCGGGTGATTACAGTGCTTATATAAGTATGAAAAGATTGTTGGGGAAAAAGATTGGATTTTTAAATGTAGGGTTTCATAATGTGAATAGATCTCCCTCTTACATATTCAATAGCTTAAGTACTTTCCCTGTTGCCAATAGGGTGGGATACAACAAAGAAAATATCATTCGTGTTTTTGGAGTTTATGAAAATCCATCAAAGGACTTAACTATTACAGGTGAATACAATGTGGTAAGCAATTATTTGTACTTCGATAGTTTCTTTACAGCAAAACAAGAAGCTACTTTGTTCAATGTGCTACAATTGGGTGTTGCTAAAAAAATTAAATTAGCAAAACATTTTAATTGGTATGCAGAACTGAATATGCAACAAGTTATTGGGGGTGCCCCTGTGAATATACCTTCTATTATCACTAGAAACAGATTTGCATTTGAAGGTAATTTTTACACCAATTTATTTTTATCTACTGGTGTTGAAGTTCGTTATAATACTGCATATAAAGCCGATGGGTATAGTCCTTTATTAGGACAATTCTTTTATCAGAATAATATAAGCATTTCTAATAGGCCAGACCTGCATGCATTTTTGCATTTTAGAATTAAAAGTTTTAAAGGATTTATCCGCTTTGAAAATATCAATACCCTTTTCTCAAAAATGAATTTGCAGGCCAACAACTACCCTGGTCAAGGGCTTTGGAATAGAGTGGGTATTTGGTGGAATTTCGTTAATTAACCAATTGGTCTTCTACTCCATAGAAGGAAGCAATTTTTCTAATGACTTTTTCTACCACGGCATCAGGGCAACTTGCTCCACTTGTCATGACAATCCTTAATGGTTCAGCTTTTGGTAAGTATCCTACAACAGTACTCAATTCCTTTGTTTGCCAATTACAATGTATGATTTCGCTCTTGCTGATTAATTTATCTGGACCGTCAATAAAATAAGTAGGGTATTTGGCTTCACACAATTCAACCAAATGTGAGCTATTGCTGCTGTTGTGTCCGCCAATCACCATGGCAATATCGGCTTCTGTTTCTAGCATTCCTTTAACCGCTGACTGATTGTCGTTAGTAGCATAGCAAAGTGTATCTCTGGTATCTGCAAAACGAGTGGCAATGGTAGTTTGATCTAATTGATAGTGATTTAAAATAACTTCTTTTAAATAATCGGAGATGGCTTGTGTGTCTGTAGCCAATTGTGTGGTTTGATTCACCACCCCAATTTTTTGTAAGTCTTTACTAATATTAAAACCCTCAGAATAACGGCCTTTGAATTCAATATAAAAATCGGCTGCTGGTTTTTCTCCCCTAATGTATTTTGCCAGCTCAATGGTTTCCTGCATATCATTTACAATTACTGTAGGGGTATTGGCTGAAGCATGTGAAAAAGTGGCCCTGGTTTCTTCGTGTTTGGGTTTACCGTGAACAACTATACTATATCCTTTGGCTGCAATTTGTTCGCTTCTATTCCAAACCTTTTCTACAAAAGGGCAGGTGGTATTGTATTTTTCCACAGCAATTCCCTTGGCCTTAAGCATTGATTCAATTTCTAGGGTAGTTCCAAATGCAGGAATAATAACAACGTCATCCGCATTTAATGACTCAAATGGAATCAATTGTTTTCCATAAGTGTCTTGTAGAAATTGGACCCCGCGAGAAATTAGATCTGCGTTTACTTGAGGGTTATGGATCATTTCACTTAACAAATAAATTTGTTTTCCCTGATTTTGCTCAATGGTGTTAAAAGCAATTTCAATGGCATTTTCTACCCCATAGCAAAACCCAAAATGCCTGGCCAAATAAATTTGCACAGGGCCTAAATTTAAAAGGGTAGGCGTAAAATCTTTTTTGAGTTTATCTGCCGCTCTTCTCTTTTCTTTAATTTGGCTTATTAAGCTGCTTCTGTAAATATTGGGTATAGTGAATTGCTTCATGGTATATAAACCACAAAAATAAGGAATAGTTCGTGGATGGCTTTATTTGCAATTATAAGCTCCCCTTCAACAGTTTCAATAATTGGTAATTTTTAGCGAAGCAAAAAAATCAATCTCCTGAATTTCTTTTACTTGTCCTGGAGCCAAATTGTCTAATTGAAGGTTTTCTATACTCACCCTCACCAATCTCTTACATTTGAGTTGCACTGCAGTAAGCATTTTTCTAACTTGATGAAACTTCCCCTCGGTTAATTCAATACTTAGCCAAGTATGAGTCACTCTTTCTGATTGTATATAAGTACCTGGGAACTGAACAATAGGTGGGTTTACAATAGCTACTTTGCATGGGGATGTTGTGTGGTATTTATTGGGGCCTATTTTAAATTGGACCCCATTGCTGAGTAGGAGCAATTGTTCATCAGATACTTGTTTGTTAACCAATACATGATAAACCCTTTTATGTGGTATTGTGCCTTGAAAAAGTAATCGAGTTACCTTCTTATTGGTAGTAAGTAGCAATAAACCCTCCGAATGATGATCAAGCCGGCCAATGGCATGCGTGCCCTCTGGAAATGGATAGTGTAAATCTCCCAATAAACGAACAGCATGGCTACTTTTAAACTGCGAAACCATGTCGTAAGGCTTATTCAATAAAAAATATTGGTGTTGCATTAATCTCCTCTGCTTACTAATGGGAAAAGAAGGTTTACAGTGGTTCCTTCACCATGAATACTTTCTATTTCAATATTACCATTCATCTTATTCATGAAATCTTTACAGAGAACCAAGCCTAATCCTATGCCTTTTTCATTAGCCGTACCAAAGGTTGAATAACTTACGTTGTCTTGAAAAAGCTTGGAAAGAGAGTCTGCGGTTATGCCAACTCCAGTGTCTTTAATGATTACAAAAGCATTGTATTTATTACGCTTTGTATTGATGTCTATAAGTCCATTTTCACTAGTGAATTTGATGGCGTTGCTCAAGATATTTCTGATAATAAATGCAGTCATATTCTTATCTGCCCAAATTAGTTGACTATGCAAATAAGTTCTTATCCTGATATTTTTGTTAACTGCGCTTTGGTTTAATACGGTAACAGTATCTTCAATAATTTGAGCTAAATCTATTGGTTGTAAATTCATCTGGATTTCACCAGTTTGAGATCTAGACCACATCAATAATCCATCTAACATTTCTACCACTTTTTTTACGTGTGTATTTAAATTGCTAGATACAAATTCAATTTCTGCTTCGGTAAAATTCTTAAAGTTGTCTTTATAATAATCTAAGAAACTAATAATACTGCTTAAAGGAGCACGCATATCGTGAGAGATAATTGAAAGAAATTTATCCTTCTGTGCACTAATCATTTTCAGCGTTTCTTCGTTCTCTAAAAGCTGTTTATTTTTGGTTTGTAAGCTTTCCGATTTATCCTGAATAATTTTAATACTTCTTCTTATTTTCCTTATTGCTAAGTTAAAATTGATGGCTAGTTGACCTATTTCATCCATTCGTCCTTCGTCTATAAAGTCGGGACTAATATCGTCTTTGAATTTTGTAGCAACTACCTCTTTGGTTGCCCTGTTTAGTTCAATAAGAGGACGGGTTATTTCAATTGAAATGAGATAACTAAATAAAAGTCCTGCAATTAAGGTTACTCCTATTAGGCCATAAAATATCCATTCCAATCTTTTAATATCTTCTTCGTAAAGCGAATTGATTGAAGTTAGTGTTGCTTGAAGTTGCTCATCATTGCTTTTGCTCTGTTTAATTAATTCATTTTGTAAGCCATCTTGATTACTATTACCAATACTCCTTTCTAGTTTTACAATTCTTACAAATGTTTTTCTATATTCTTCTAAAATAGTTTCCGTACTTGGATTATTGCTGTATGCAAAAAGTAACTTTCTAGCTAAAGAATCAAATTGAATCGCGGCTTTTTCGTTTTTATCTAGCAAATAAGTTGTAGCTAATTCGTCTAACTTTTTTAAATCGGTTGAAGAAATTAGGTTGCTAGATATTAGTTCATTTTTATGTTGATTTAAAGCTCCAATTAGCCCTTGGTTTCCCATGCCTAATTGTTTAACGGAATCTACCATTCTATTAAAAAAGACTTCCTGAGCATGAATATTTCTAGTGATGGTTACTATTTTTTCAGAAATAGGGGAGTTTCGAGATAATTTGTTTTGATTTATGCTTAAAAGGCTGCTATCAATTTTTTTAATGAGTTTATCATAGTCTATGATAGACTCGGTTGTACCTGTTGTATAAAAACTTTCTGTAAATCGGTCTTTTAATAAAAACGATTGCCTTGCCTCACTTTGTTTACCAATATTGTTTCTGATATCGTCTAAGTGAGTCATCATTTGATGCATGAGCAATCGCTTGTCATTCACTTTTACCGATATTACAATGATAATAAGGGTGATCAATAAAATCAGGAAATGCGAAAGGAACAACTTATTGCGTATGCTAAGGTTCCTAAGTGGTGTTTTGATCATTTCTTTTACAACTAGGTTCTTTGTTTCTCGGAATTAGCGTCTAAGATACTTAGTTTTGCAGCATGCATTATGTTTCGGTAGAAGGATTAACCAAAAGCTATGGTATTAATCCACTTTTCAGTAATATTTCCTTTCATATTAACGAAGGCGATAAAATAGCCCTAATTGCCAGAAATGGAATTGGGAAGTCAACCATGTTAAGGATTCTAGCGGGTTTAGAGACCCCAGATGCCGGTAAATATTGGATCCACAAAGACGTAACAGTGGCGCTTTTTGAGCAGGATCCTCAATTTGAGGAGTCTTGGTCGGTCTTAGAAAATATATTTCACCTGAACCATCCAGTCATCACTGCCATTAAAAAGTACGAAGCGGCCATAGAGGCTGAAGACGCCATAGGCATTACAGAAGGAATTGAAGCCATGGATGACTTAAGTGCTTGGGATTTTGAGGCCAAGGTTAAGCAGATTCTAGATAAATTGAATATTCACCATTTAACCAATCCGGTTAAAGAATTGAGTGGTGGCCAAAGAAAGAGGGTGGCATTGGCTAAAACCCTTATTGATATTGGCTTTGCACACCAGCATACCTTATTGATGATGGATGAGCCAACCAACCATTTAGATGTAGAAATGATTGAGTGGCTAGAGCATTATTTAAACCAAGAAAAAGTTACTCTTTTATTAGTGAGTCACGATCGTTATTTCTTGGATGCTACCTGCGATGAAATTTGGGAGTTGGAGAGAGAAAATTTATATGTGTATAGGGGGGATTATGAACAATACATGGAGCAGAAAGCTGCTCGCTTGGAAAGTGAACAAGCTAGTATAGACAAAGCTAAAAATACCTATCGCAAAGAGTTGGAGTGGATGCGAAAGCAACCTAAAGCCAGAACTACCAAAAGTAAAAGCCGTCAAGATAATTTTTATGAAGTAGAGGCAAGGGCCAAACAGAAAATAGAAGATGCACAGTTACAACTGCAAGTAAAAATGAGCAGATTGGGGGGCAAAGTGGTGGAGATGAAAAAAGTGTATAAGAGCTATGGAGACCTGCCCATATTAAAAGGGTTTGATTACAACTTTAGTAAAGGGGAACGTATTGGTATCATTGGAAAGAATGGAGTAGGGAAGTCTACTTTTTTAAATATTTTACAAGGATTAGAGTCTGCTGACAGCGGTAAAATTAATATTGGAGACACTGTAGTATTTGGAAATTTTTCTCAGCAAGGATTGGTTTTCAAAGAGAATGTACGTGTTATTGAATATGTAAAAGGGTTTGCGGAGAACTTTCCATTAGCAGATGGTACAACTTTAAGTGCTGCTCAGTTCTTGGAACTCTTTTTGTTTACACCAGATAAGCAGTACACTTATTTGAATTCATTAAGTGGGGGAGAAAAAAAGCGATTACAATTATTGGTAGTGTTATTTACCAATCCCAATTTTTTAATATTGGATGAACCTACTAATGATCTTGACCTACCTACATTGGCTGTGTTAGAAAATTTCTTGGTTGATTATCCAGGTTGTGTTTTAATTGTATCACACGATCGTTATTTTATGGATCGTTTGGTTGACCATCTATTCGTATTTGAAGGCAATGCAGAAGTGAGGGATTTTCCTGGTAACTATTCACAGTATAGAATTTGGCAGAAAGAGAATGAAAAGAAGGACAATAAATGGGATGCTTTAGAAGAAGGGAAAAGGAAGGGCGCAAGTACAGAAGATATTGTAACTGCAAAGGTTGAAGCAGCTAAAGCTCCTGTAAAAAAAGTAATGAGCTTTAAAGAAAAAAGAGAGTTTGAGCAACTAGAAAAGGAAATGCCCCTTTTAGAAAAAGAAAAACAAGACTTGACCAATGAATTAAGCACTGGCACCGCATCTTTTGAAATAATTCAAAAAATTAGTGAAAGACTAGTGCAAATAGAAAAAGAGTTGGAAGAGAAAGAAACTCGCTGGTTAGAACTCAGCGAGTTTCAATAAGTTATTTAAATAAAACTAATTAGTTCTACTTCAAATACCAGTGTACTGTTGGGCCCTATTTGAGCACTTACTTGTCTATCACCATAACCTAAATGCGGTGGGATAAAAAAGCGCCATTTACTTCCAGTAGACATTAGCTGTAATCCTTCAGTCCAACCTTTAATGACCATGTTTAAAGGGAATGAAGCAGGTCTACCTCTTTGTACAGAACTATCGAAGATTGTTCCGTTAATTAGTGTTCCGTGGTAATGACAAGTTACTTCGTTATGTGCTGCTGGTTTAGGACCTGTACCCTCCGTAATTATTTCATATTGTAATCCACTTGGCAATTCTACAATGCCTTCTTTTTGCTTATTACTTGCTAAAAAATCTTGCCCTTCTTTTAAATTGGCAGCTGCTTTCTCTGCTTTTAATTGTGCTAATTGATCTGCTACACCCATAAATATTTTTTTTTCAAAGGTAAGCATTCAATCCTTACTTTTGCGGTGTGGCAGGTCTTGCACGACCAGCTCCTGCTGAACCTCCCCAGGGCAGGAATGCAGCAAGGATAAGCGGTTGTAGCGGTGCGATGTGAGTAGCCTGCCATATTTTTTTAATTATACATATATGAAGTTTTTCATTGACACCGGCAACTTAGCCCAAATTAAAGAAGCAAACGACTTAGGTATTTTAGATGGTGTAACAACCAATCCTTCTTTAATGGCTAAAGAAGGTATCAAAGGCGAAGAGGCAATTGCCCAACATTACAAAACCATTTGTGAGCTAGTTGATGGAGATGTTAGTGCTGAAGTGTTGTCTACAGACTTTGCTACTATGGTAGAAGAAGGAAAGAAGTTGGCTGCTATACATCCAAATATTGTTGTAAAGGTTCCAGTTATAAAAGATGGTATAAAAGCTATCAAATGGTTTACTGATAACGGAATCAGAACAAATTGCACTTTGATTTTTTCTGCTGGTCAAGCTATCTTGGCCGCTAAAGCAGGGGCATCTTATGTGTCTCCATTTATTGGTCGTGTAGATGATAGTGGTTGGGATGGTATGGATTTGATTGGACAGTTGCGTCATATTTTTGATGTACAACAATACAAAACAGAAATTTTAGCTGCTTCTATTAGAAGTCCTTTACATATTATCAAGGCCGCTGAATTGGGTGCAGACATTTGTACTTGTCCACTTGATTCAATTGTTGGGTTGTTGAAACATCCATTAACAGATATTGGACTTGCTAAGTTTCTAGAAGACGCAAAAAAGATGTAGTTGTTTTACTACAAAATAAATAAAGTTTAATTGCCCGCTTTGCGGGCAATTTTTGTTTCGAATAGTTTAGCTTCGTTTTACAATTCTTTAACATTTTACAAACCTCCATGGTATTGAAAAAAGGAATTATAATTTGTGTGCTATGTTTCCTGATATACTCCTATGGGCATGCACAGTCTATTTATCCTTCCACTATAAATATTACAGGAAATTATGGTAGTCAAGGAAATTATCAATTTGAATTAAGTTTTGGAGAGTCTGCATCAATAGTAACTCAAACAACCAGTACACTAGTTGTAACTAGTGGGGTATTACAATCATTTACTTCATTTGCATCTGTTTATAATGCATTCCCTTCTTTTTTACCAGATGAAATTAAAATTTATCCCAATCCATTTAGGGATATTTTGGAAATCAATTTGCTGCATACCAATTCCGGAAAAATAAAAGTTGAATTATTTGATGTTCAAGGTAAAAAAATGAAAGAGTTATTATTTTTTCATTTTGGTGTTGGAAGAACAGAACGCTGGGATTTAAGCAAATTTCCACAAGGAGCTTATATGATTGCAATTAATCAATTAGACGGAACTGGAAAATTGATATTAAGGAGAGGCATATATAAAGTATTAAAAATTAAGTAACCATTAATCATCAAGTACTATGGCAAAATCACTATGGTTATTCAACCTGATTTTATTCTTTTCAATTTTAAAGTCAGATAATGTTTTTTCTCAAGCACCTAATTTAATCAATTACCAAGGTGTTGCAAGAAATGCTGCAGGTAATCCACTTCAAAATCAAACGATTTATTTACGTGTAAATATCCGAACAGGATCTTCACAGGGTACGATACAATTTTCTGAAACCAGATCGGTAAAAACCAATGCCTGGGGGCTTTTTGCAGTACAAATTGGAAGTCCAGGATTTATGAGTTCAATAGGAACTTTAGCAGGAGTTACTTGGATGCAAGGGGATAAGTTTATGGAAGTAGAGATTGACCCCACTGCTAGTAATAATTATATAAACTTAGGTTCTACACAATTATTAAGTGTGCCCTATGCGCTTAATGCGGTTTCTGCTGGCACAGCAAGTCCAATAGGAGGGGCGGGGGGAGATTTGTCAGGCAGCTATCCTAATCCTACTATTGCAAATAATAAAATCACTAGTTTAAAATTAGCGGATAGTTCAGTTGTTACTTCTAAAGTTGCCAACTTTAGTATAACAGATATAAAAATAGAATCAGTTAGTGGTTCAAAAATTATTGGTGATATAAACGGAAATGCAAAAAATGTAAATGGTATAGTTGCAATTGCTAATGGCGGTACTGGAGCATCAAATACATCTGATGCTAAGAAAAATTTTTTAATCGATTCAGTTGATAATACTACTGATTTGAGAAAGCCAATAAGTATAGCAACCCAAAATGCATTGAATCTGAAGTTGAATATCAGTGATACAGCCAGCATGTTGTCAAATCGATTGAGGATTAGCGACACAGCATCAATGTTAGCGAATAGGTTAAAGAGTAGTGACACTACTGTAATGTTAGCGAATAGGTTAAAGATTAGCGACACTGCAAATTTTGTGTCGAACTATCGCAGAACAACCA
>NCHN01000011.1 GCA_002281875.1 Sphingobacteriia bacterium 24-36-13
TTTGCTGTACTCTTGTACTAATTCATCTAAGAATGGGGTCTTTAGTTCTTTATTCAATAAAGAACCAGCAACTGTTACACTTCTGGATGCATCTAATACATGAACAACACCATTTTGGTATTCTGGCGCAATCTTTACAGCTGTATGCATTCTAGATGTGGTAGCACCTCCAATTAATAAGGGCTGCTTCATATTTCTACGCTTCATTTCACGCGCTATATGCACCATTTCATCTAAGGATGGCGTGATCAATCCACTCAATCCTATAATATCTGCTTTCTCTCTTTCTGCTGCTTCTAATATTTTATCTGCTGGTACCATTACCCCCATGTCTACAATATCATAGCCATTACAACCTAGTACTACACCCACAATATTTTTTCCAATATCGTGTACGTCTCCTTTTACAGTAGCCAACAAAATTTTTGCTGCACCTGCGGTTTCCTCATTCACGGTTCCTGCCGCTAAGTGTGCTTGCTTTCTGTCTTCTTTTTCTTGCTCAATATATGGGGTTAAAATGGCCACACTTTTTTTCATTACGCGGGCACTCTTTACCACTTGTGGTAAAAACATTTTTCCTGCTCCAAATAAATCGCCTACGATATTCATGCCATCCATCAATGGTCCTTCTATCACATCCAATGGTCTTGGATATTTTTGTCTGGCTTCTTCTGTGTCTTCGTCTATATAATCTGTAATACCATTGATTAATGAATGCGCCAATCTTTTTTCAACGGGCTCTTTTCTCCAGGCTTCATCTTTTATTTCTACTTTTCCCTTGGCCTTAACGGTTTCTGCGTGTTGGATTAATTTTTCTGTGGCTTCGTTGTTGTCGTTGTTTCTATTCAAGATCACGTCTTCGCATAAAGCCCTTAGGGTGGGTTCTATTTCATCGTACACCACCAACTGTCCTGCGTTTACAATCCCCATATCCATACCCGCTTTAATGGCGTGTAATAAGAATACAGAATGGATGGCTTCTCTTACATGGTCGTTGCCTCTAAATGAAAATGATACATTTGATACACCGCCTGAAACCTTTGCCAATGGCATCAAACGCTTGATTTCTCTGGTGGCTTCTATAAAATCTACTGCATAGTTATTGTGTTCTTCTATTCCTGTTGCAATCGCAAATATATTCGGGTCGAATATGATGTCTTGTGGATCAAAACCTACTTGCTCTGTTAATATTTTGTATGCACGATGACAGATTTCTATTTTTCTATCCTTGGTATCTGCTTGGCCTACTTCATCAAATGCCATTACAATGACTGCTGCCCCAAATGATTTACAAATGAATGCTTGCTCAATGAATTTTTCTTCTCCTTCTTTCATAGAGATGGAGTTCACAATACATTTTCCTTGCACGCATTTTAATCCTGCTTCTATGATCTCAAACTTTGAGCTATCAATCATGATGGGAATACGCGCAATATCTGGTTCGCTTTGTAACAGATTTAAATAAGTGGTCATGGCACTTACGCCTTCTAACAAAGCATCGTCCATGTTCACGTCTAATATTTGCGCGCCGCTTTCTACTTGTTGTCTGGCAACAGATAGCGCTTCTTCAAATTTATTTTCTCTGATTAAGCGTGCAAATTTCTTTGAACCTGTTACATTGGTTCTTTCGCCTACGTTTACAAAATTGGTCTCTGGTCTAATGACCAAGGGCTCTAATCCGGCAAGCCTTAAATATGGTTTGATTGTACTCATTGCTTAAATGGTTGTTTCAACCACAGGTAATTGTCTGGGTTGCATTTTTCGAACGTTGTCTGCGATATGTTTAATATGATCTGGGGTTGTTCCGCAACATCCACCTACAATATTCACGAAGCCTTGCTTGGCCCACTCTTCAATAAAATGTGCTGTTTCATGTGGGGCTTCATCGTATTCTCCCATGGCATTGGGTAAGCCAGCATTGGGATAGGCCGATGTATAACAGGCCGCTATTTGTGATAACTCTTCTATATGACTTCTCATTTCTGCGGCACCCAATGCACAGTTTAATCCAATGCTAATGGGGTTGGCATGTAATACCGAAGTATAAAATGCTTCTAATGTTTGTCCACTCAGGGTTCTACCCGATGCATCGGTAATGGTTCCGCTGATCATGATGGGTAATTCTGGTATGCCCTTGTCTCTGAAATATTTTTTTACTGCGTAAATGGCGCCCTTTGCATTCAGTGTATCAAAAATGGTTTCGATTAATAGTATGTCTACGCCTCCATTCACCAATCCATCTATTTGTTCGTAATAAGCATTGGCCACTTCGTCAAATGTGACTGCTCTAAAGCCCGGATTGTTTACATCGGGTGATAAGCTCAAGGTTTTATTTAATGGTCCAATAGCGCCTGCAACAAATTTGGGTCCTGTACCTGGATGTTTTTGCATGAACTCTGCTACTGCTTCGCGGGCACATTTAGCGGCGGCAACGTTCAACTCATATGCCAAACTTTGCATATCGTAGTCTGCCATAGCAATGGTAGTACTACTGAATGTATTGGTTTCTATAATGTCTGCACCTGCTTCTAAATACAACAAGTGGATGCCCTTAATAATTTGTGGTTGGGTAATGGGTAATGCAGAGTAAATCATTGTTACCCTTTACATCTAAATGCCAGTCTTTAAATTGCTCACCTCTGTAATCGGCTTCTGTTAATTGATGCCTTTGTATCATCGTGCCCATGGCACCATCTATTACAAGGATTCTTTTCTGGAGTTCTTCTTTTATTAGCATAGCTATTGGTTCAAACACTTTTAGTGATTAATTAACCAATAAACGCCAGAATGTGGGGGGGATGCACTTCAAACGTTTATTAGTTCTAAAAACTAACCCATAACGGTATAGTACCGTATTGGCTAGGACCTTGGCTGAACAATAAACAAATCCACCAAAGTCGGTGCAAAGATACACCCATATTGTATTCTAGCAAAATATAGCCCTTCGTAAATGGCTATTGATACACTGCATTGATGTCTGCATTCACTTTTTCTGTAACTGCTGATGCATCAATATTAAAGTCTTTCATTACGATCGGAAATTTTCCTGTTGCTGAAACCTTGCCTGCTTTTACAGTGATTAAACCGTTTACAGTCAAAGGTTTTGTTACGCCATGTAGGGTAAGGGTTCCTTTTACAACCACTTTATAAGTTCCATCTTTGGTAAAGTTGACTTCTTTGATATTGCTGATATTTCCTTTGAATTCTGCTCTTGGAAATTTATTGCTCTCTGCATAATCGTTGTTGAACTTCTCTTGCATTTCTGCGTATTCAAACTTAAACCCTTTAATGAGTAAGCTAAAGCTCAATTGTCCATTATCGGATAATCTGCTGGCCACTTCATTGTTCACGGCTTTCACGTCATCATCGTTGGTGGCAATGAAACTTACTTTTGCGTTGCGCGTTCCAAATTGTTTTTGTGCATTCAGTTGAGTAAAGCCAATGGTTAAAGCGGCTAGGAGTAATATTTTTTTCATATCATTTAATTAGTTGGTGTTATTGATTTTTTTGCGAAATGGTTGATTATGGTACGAGTACCCCTTCGTTAATCACCACATTGGCGTCTGGTATATAGCCGGTACAAATTCCTTTGAAACGAATGGTGGTGCCGGGTTTCAGCTCTCCGGGGTTTGTTTTAAATGTACAGTTAATAACAAAAAATGCATCATCTGTTTTAAAGTTTACCACCGATTGTCCGTCTTGATTGGTGCTCTGGTCCAGTACTTCTCCTTCAATTTCAATGGCTTTGTCTAAATACTTAGCATTGGCTGCGGCTTCATCATTTTTAAATGCTTCAAATAATGCTTGTGCCTTGATGGCTATCGCTTTTTCAGTGGTTACGTCACGGTGCGGCTTGGTAAATATTCTATAAACGATGATCCCGCCGGTAACGGCGCCAACCAATACAAGCGTTAGTATAATTTTAGTCCACTTTTTCATGTGTCTGCTATTTTAATGTTTAAACAACGAAGTTAGGTTTTTGTTTACAATTGGCTTTCAAAACTTACTGAACGTATTGCTGAACCGGCAATCGATTGGCGATACTTCGGGCCAATGTCATTTCATCTGCATATTCCAACTCTCCTCCAAATGCTATGCCACGTGCGATGGTAGTGACTTTACATTTTAAATGAGCAATCTTTTTCTGTATAAAATAAATAGTGGTATCCCCCTGAATATTGGGACTGAGCGCAAATACCAGTTCATCCACTTGTTCATGGGTAATTCGGTTCACGAGTAACTCAATGCTCAACTGATCGGGGCCAATTCCATCCAAGGGCGATATAATCCCCCCCAACACATGATATGTTCCATTAAACTGCTGGGTACTTTCAATGGCTATTACATCTCTGATATTTTCTACCACACAAATGATTTGTTGATTGCGCATGGTATTGGCGCAAATGGAACAGGTTTCGCCATCACTTACATTGTTGCAGCGTTTGCAAAATTGTATATCCCTTCTCATTTTTGCAATCGTGTCTCCAAACAATGCCACATCGTTGATGTCTTGTTTTAATAAATGTAGCACCAGTCTTAACGCCGTTTTTTTTCCAATGCCGGGGAGCTTAGAAAATTGTGCTACAGCATTTTCTAATAAGGTTGATGGGAGTTGCATTATGTAAAGATAATCGGTTTACTTTGTGCTTTAGATTTTGTATATGAAGCTGCATAATTTTAATTCTGGTCCTTCCATTTTACCTCAACCCGTTTTAACCCAAGCGGCCGAAGCCGTTTTGAACTATAATAATACTGGTTTGTCTTTGTTAGAAATTGGCCATAGAACGGCTTGGTTTCAAGAAATTTTACAAGAAGCCAAAGATTCAGTGAAGCAATTAATGGAATTAGACGATTCCTATGAAATCCTTTTTTTACACGGGGGAGCAACAACGCAGTTTATGCAAGTGCCTATGAATTTGCTCGACACCCAGGCTACCGCAGCGTATTGCGACCATGGTGTTTGGGGCAACAAAGCTTGGAAAGAAGCCAGTTTATTTGGAAAAGTTAAAGTGGTGGCCGATAGCAGTGATCAACAATATCGTTACATTAATAAAGGGTTCGATATTCCAACAGATGCAGCTTATTTGCATTTGACTTCTAACAATACAGTAGAAGGTACGCAATGGCATGATTTTCCTGAAACTGCCGTGCCTTTGGTGGCCGATATGAGTAGTGATATTTTCAGTAGGCCTGCGAACTATAATCAATTCAGTTTAATTTATGCGGGTGCGCAAAAAAATATGGGTGCTGCTGGTGTGAACTTGGTGGTGGTTAAAAAAGAGATTTTAGGAAAAGTAGCGCGTACCATCCCAACGATAATGAATTACCAGAAACATATTGAAGCGGGTTCTTTAATGAATACGCCTCCTGTGTTTGCCGTATACGTGAGTATGCTTACCCTTCGTTGGATTATTCAAGAAGGTGGGTTAGATGCAATGGGTATTCGCAATCAAAAAAAATCATCTTTATTATACGATACCATTGATGCCAATCCTTTATTTGATGCACCGGTTGCGGTTGAAGACAGGAGTCAAATGAATGCGGTGTTCTTTTTAAAAGACCATGCATTGGAAGCGCCGTTTTTAGACCTTTGTAAAAAAGAAGGCATGATTGGTGTGAAAGGGTATAGAACAGTGGGGGGTATTAGGGTGAGCATGTACAATGCTTTGCCTATTGAAAGTGTAACCAGTTTTTGTGATCTGGTTCATTTCTTTACCCAAAAGCACGGGTAATATCCCATTATCATAACTTTTCATTTAAGAATATATCACCGATATTTGCCCAATGGCAATTATTAAACCTTTCAAGGCATTAAGACCTCAACCTCAACTTGCTAAACAAGTTGCTAGTTTACCTTATGATGTATTAAATAGTGTAGAAGCTAAATTGGCTGCTCAAGGAAATTCTTATTCTTTTTTGCATATCACTAAAAGTGAAATTGATTTATCGGATAAAATTGATATTCATGCACCTGAAGTATATGCGCAAGCAAAAGATAATTTAGATGCTTTTATTAAGCGCGATGTATTGTTTAGAGAATCTAAAGACTGCTATTATATTTATCAGTTGGTGATGAATGGTAGAAGTCAAACGGGTTTGGTTTGTGTGAGCAGTGTAGATGATTATGAAAATGATATCATTAAAAAGCACGAGTTTACCCGTCCTGAAAAAGAGCAAGATCGCATCAATCATATTAAAACTACTGGCGCTCAAACGGGCAATGTATTTTTAGCTTATCGCAATCACGCTGCGGTGGATGCCATTATTGATCATTGGAAACTAGCCAAGTCTCCTGTGTACGATTTTACTGCTGAAGATGGTATTCAACACAGTATTTGGATTGTAAGTGATTCTGAAATTGTTGCTTCTATAACGGCTGCATTTGAGAAAGAAATTCCTTGCACGTATATTGCTGATGGTCATCATAGAGCGGCTTCTGCTGCCAAAGTGCGTCAGCAATTGCAAGAAAAAGCACCTGCTGGAGCCAGTTATTTTTTAACCACGCTCTTTCCTTCGAATCAGTTGCATATCATGGATTACAACAGAGTGGTAAAAGACTTGAATGGATTATCTGTTTCGGATTTTTTAACTGCTTTGGAAAAGTCTTTTGAAGTAAACTTAGTAGGCAAACAAATAGTGAAGCCCGAAGAAATACATACCATGGGTTTGTATGTAGATGGTCAATGGTATAAACTTACTGCAAAAGAAGGCACTTATTCGAATGACCCAATTGGCGTGTTAGACGTATCTATTTTACAAGAACAAATTTTGGGTCCTATCTTAGGAATAATGGATCAACGTACCGATAAAAGAATTGATTTTGTAGGTGGTATTCGTGGATTGGGTGCATTAGAACAAAGAGTAGACAGTGGTGAAATGGCTGCTGCTATTAGTTTGTATCCTGTTACGATTGATCAACTTTTTGCTATTGCAGACAGTGGCAATGTAATGCCACCAAAAAGTACTTGGTTTGAACCTAAATTAAGAGATGGTTTATTAACGCATTTAATTGCAGATTAATTAAGCATGAAAAAATTATTTGTTATCCTTTTTGCCTTGGTGCTGGCTGTTGGCGTAAACGCGCAAACGCCTACTGTTAAACAGTTTCAGGAGTCTGCCATGGCACTGATGCAACAAGGTGATTTTACCAATGCCATGGTTGCACTTGAAAAAGCCAAAGCCATTGAGCCGCAAAATTTAGAGACGATTAAAAATATTTCTTTCTGTTTTTATTTACAACGGGAATTTGCGCAAGCAATTGATGCTGGTAAAATTGCCATTGAATTACCCAATGCAGACCAACAAAGTTTTCAAATTTTAGGAATGTCTTATAAGTCGATAGCAGACTATTCCGCGGCCAATAAAATCTACAAACGTGCATTGAAAAAATTTCCTGATGGGGGAGTGATTTACAGTGAATACGGGGAAAGCTTATTGCAAGAAAACAAAAAAGACGAAGCCATTGCTACTTGGGAAAAAGGGATAGAGCTAGCTCCTTCTTATAGCGGTAATTATTACAATGCGGCTAAATATTATTATAAAGAAATGAATTGGATCAGGGTATTGATTCATGGAGAACTCTTTGTGAATTTGGAGAGTTACTCTGCAAGAACCAATGAGGTAAAAAAAGCCATGTTGGATGCGTATAAAAATATGTTAAGACCCATTGTTAAAACACCTTACCATTTGATTCCTAAATATGCCGATTTTGAAAAGAAGCAATTGGATATTTATGAAAAGACCAAACAACAAGTTGCAGAAGGATTAACCATTGATCATATTGGTAGTATTAGAACCCGTTTGCTCATGGAATGGATGTCGGACAATGCTAAACTCTATCCTTATCAATTGTTCTCGCACTGGCAACATATGATTAGAGAAGGCATTTTTGAAGCCTATAATCAATGGTTATTTGGGGCTTCCTTTGGTGAAGAAGCTTATCAAAAATGGCTTAGTACGCATGCGGAAGAAGCCAAAAAATTTACGGAATTTCAGCAAAGCAGAATTTATCGACAGCCAGGTGGTCAGTATTATTTAAACTAGTTATTCAAGATAGTTGTTAAGCCAGTGTAAACTGGCTTTTTTATTTGTTTTTATTTGCCTAATTTGACTGTCTAAATAAAGTGAATTCACTTTAAACGATTGCATTATGAATACGAAGCGTTTATTTGATGCGGTAACACATCAGTTGGAAAATTTTCCTAAGAATGATATGTTGGCTGCCAAAGAAAATGGGAAATGGAAAACCTACAGTACAAAACAAGTAGCGGATACAGTTAATCAATTAAGTGCCGGTTTGGTTTCATTGGGTGTTAAAGCCAATGATTTTACTCCTGAGTCGAGCGATAAAATTGCCATTATCAGCAATAATAGACCTGAGTGGGTTTTTACTGATTTGGCTGTTCAACAAGTTGGAGGCATATTGGTTCCTGTTTATCCAACAACCAATCCCAATGAATTGGCTTTTATTTTAAATGATGCTGCTGTTAAATTCATTTTTGTAAGTAGTGAAGATTTGTTGTTGAAAGTGCAAAGCATTATTGATAAAGTTCCTTCTATCCAAGGCATTTATACCTTCGATACCATTGCTGGTGCAAAACATTGGACCGAAGTAACTGCTTTAGCAACTGATGCTTTGTTGGAAGAAGTTGAAGCCATCAAACAATCTGTTCCTGCAGAACAGTTGGCTACCATTATTTATACTTCTGGTACAACAGGTACTCCTAAAGGCGTAATGTTGTCTCATTCCAATATTTACACAAATGTGCAGTTTAGTAAAAAGAGTTTTCCTTTTAATGATGCACCTGAATCTAAAGTACTTAGTTTCTTGCCCTTGAATCATATTTTCGAAAAGACCTGTACTTATATTTATTTGTACAGCGGCATCAGCATCTATTATGCGGAAAGCCTTGAAACCATTGGTGATAATTTAAAAGAAATTAAGCCCAATGGATTTACTACGGTTCCCAGGTTACTCGAAAAAGTGTTCGAAAAAATCATGGCAAAGGGTAGTGAGTTAACGGGTACAAAACGAAAATTATTTTTCTGGGCAGTAGACCTAGCTGAGAAATATGATAACAGAGTGAGTGGTGGTGCTTGGTATAATTTGCAATTGGCCATTGCCAATAAATTGATCTTCTCTAAATGGAGAGAAGCATTGGGTGGTAATATTTCTTTTATCATTACCGGCGGTGCTGCCTGTCAGGTAAAACTGTTACGCATTTTTAATGCTGCAGGGGTGCCTGTTTATGAAGGATATGGTCCAACAGAAAACAGTCCAGTTGTTTGTGTAAACAGACAAGAGAAAGGCGGAACCAAATTTGGAACAGTAGGGCCTCCAATTGAAGGCATTCAAGTGAAGTTGGCTGAAGACGGTGAAATCATGGTAACAGGTCCTTGTGTAATGAAGGGGTATTATAAACGTCCTGACCTTACTGCAGAAACCATGAAAGATGAGTGGTTGCTTACGGGCGATATTGGTGTATGGGATGAGGGCAAATTTTTAAAAATAACCGACCGTAAAAAAGAACTCTTTAAAACCAGTGGTGGCAAATATGTTGCGCCTCAGCCCATCGAAAATAAATTAAAAGAGAGTCCATTTGTAGAGCAAGTGATGGTAGTAGGATCGGAGCGCAAGTTTGTTGGAGCATTAATTGTTCCTTCTTTTGCTACGCTTAAAGAATGGATGCGCGAGAAAGGTATTCCTTATACTACCAATGAAGATGTGATTCATCATCCTAAAGTATTAGAACTATACCGTGAATTAGTAGAGAGCTTTAATAAATTCTTTAATCATGTTGAACAGATTAAGAAGTTTGAATTATTGCCACGGGAGTGGACAGTAGACACTGGAGAAATGACGCCTAAACTAAGCTTGAAGCGTAAAGTAGTGAATGAGAAATTTAAAGACGCCATAGAAAGAATCTATGCCTGAACATAATGCTTTATTGTGTATTCTGATTGTAGAAGATAATCCTGCAGATTTATTTGTATTAGAAGGACTCTTGTTGAAAACAAGACTGCCTATAGGGCAAATCGTAAAAGCGAAAAGCAATGAAGAAGCAGATTTGTTGCTAAAAAAGGAAAAGCCCAACTTAATCTTATTGGATCTTTCTTTACCAGACAGTGTAGGGATTGAATCGTTTAAGCATATTAATAATATTGCGCCCAATATTCCCATAATTGTGTTAACAGGTTTGTCTGATATGGACATGGCCCTTGAAACCATGGCTGCTGGTGCGCAAGATTATTTGGTTAAAGCGGAGTTTGATGAAAAATTGCTTTCTAAATCTATTCAATACAGTATTGAGCGTAAACGCAATTTAGAAAATACTCGAGTGAGTAATGAGCGTTACAATATTGTAGTAAAAGCAACGAATGATGCAGTTTGGGAAATGAATTTAGCTGATCAAACGGTTTTATGGGTGGGCGATAATTTCAAGAAGACATTTGGTTACGACTTAGTAGATGTATATGTGGATGCCAACGATTGGATTTATAAAATTCATCCTGAAGATAGAGACCGAGTGCAGCAAAGCATTACTGATGCTTATTCTAAATCGGGAAGCCCTTATTGGAAAGAAGAATACCGGTTTTTAAAATCGAATGGTCAATATGCTTATGTGCTCGATAGAGGATACATCATTTATGAGAATGATCAACCCATAAGAATGATTGGGGCCATGCAAGATATTACGGAGCGAAAGGAAAATGCAGAAATGATTTTGCTTTCTGAAAAGCGATACCGTAGTTTATTCTATTACAATCCCATGGCTATTTTTATTTGGGATTTGCAATCGCACCAAATTTTGGAAGTGAATGATATGGCCGAAAAAGAATACGGCTATACCCGAGATGAGTTTGTGCAATTGACGCTTTGGGACTTAAGGACACCAGATAATTTTGGTAAGCTCAAATTGTTTATTGAACATATTGCTTCGTCAGTAGAAATGGATTCCGGAGGTACTTGGGAGCATATTACTAAAACTGGGGAGCGTATTTTCATGAATATTTTTTCGCATCGCATTCGATACAATGGTAAAGATGCGGTGATGGCTATTGCACAAAATGTTACGGGCAAATTATTGTTGGAGAAAAAACTGGAAGAAGAACGCTTGATCAAGCAAAAAGAAATTGCAGAGGCAGTAATTAATACACAGGAGAATGAACGGCACGATATCAGTCGTGAACTACACGACAATGTAAACCAGCAGTTAACTGTAGCAATGATGTATATCGCTTCTGCCGAAAAGAAACAGCAACCAGGGTCAGATTTGCTTCGCCAGTCGGCCGATTTTATTTTACATGCGATTGAAGAAATTAGAAGACTTTCTAAAGGATTGGTTACGCCCTTAATTAAAGATTTTGGATTGGTAAAAGCGATTGAAAGTGTACTAGAAGATTTGTCTGCAGTGAATGATATGAAAATTGATTTTGTTTCTGATACTTTTTTTGAAGACGATATTCATTACGACTTTAAGCTCAGCATTTTTAGAATTGTTCAAGAACAAGTAAACAATGTATTAAAGCATTCAGGTGCCACTGAGTTAAAAATTGATTTGGGCAGAAACAACAATAGTATTTATTTATCCATTTACGATAATGGAGTAGGCTTTGATTTGGCAGTTCAAAAAAAGGGAATTGGCTTGTACAATATCACCAGTAGGGTAGAGCTGTTTAATGGAACCATCAGCATTCATACTGCACCTACTTCTGGTTGTGCCATGCATATGAGTTTTCCTATCACCCAAGATATTATGCGTCACTAGTTCTTTTAGTAGCTGCAATAAATTTTTGACGAATAATGCTCTGAACTGGTTTCCGTTGAATTTTACTTTCGAGCCAAGAAATGAAATCGAGGTACATAAATGCCCTGGTTTCCATTCTATCATTGGCCATTCCTTTTAGTTCGGATAGTAAATTTTGAAACAAGGGTTTGACTTTGTTGGGAGAACTATGAAAGGATTGTTTTAAGAAACTAAATACGGCTTCTTCTGCTGCACTTAAGTTTTGCATTTTAGCCATGAATCGATAAACCGATTTCAGCAAGTATTTCAATAAGTCAAAATTACCCATTTCGTAATGTGCAATCATATGCAAGAGGCGAGCATAACATTGCAAATCTGTTCTCAAGTCTACTTTTAGGTTGATGATCTTATTCAAGTAATCAATGCTCTTTTCTGCATCGCCACTACCGAAATACAAAGAAGCTATTTTGTAGTAAAATACCAATGTTCTATGTCTATCTAAATAGACTTCGTATTCCAATAATCGTTCTTCAATTTCAGGTACCAAGGATAATCCTTTTGTAAAAGTGCCTTCCATGAAATGCTTGTTCAATTTGGCTGTATACAAATACGTAAAACACTGTACTTTGTTGTTGATATTATTTTGCACGACGGGCCTTTCAATAAATGCTTCAAATTCTTTGATGGTCTCATTGAATTTTCTATAATTTCTTAAATCAAAATGAGCGCCCAATAAATTATGCATCCCCTTGATATAGTGGGCTGTTTCAATTTCGATCATTTTGGGTTCTGCCTTAAATAGTTCCGTCCATTTAATACAGTATCGGTAATACATTAAAAATTCTTGAGTAATAAATGCATACCAGCAGAAACATTGGTATAAGTAGAGCTTTTCGTAAAACCCTTTCCCTTGCTCACTCTCATGTAAAATGGGATGTTTAAAATAGGCATCCAATGCTTTTTTATCTTCCTCGTTACGGGCATGCCCATTTCTAATATACCACTCGTACAAAAGCAGCGATAAATTAGATAGGGTGCTGATATTGACCAATCGTTCATTGGTTTCATTGGATTCTGCGCATAATTTTTCTGCACGATCTTGCATACTTCTGGTGATATGCAAGGATTCAATTTTTTTCTCTAAAAAAAGTACCTGTTGAATATAAGTCACTTGATTATTGGCTTTCGCCAATTCTTTTACCTTGTCTAATATTTTTAAGCTTTGAATATTGAGTCCTTTGTTGTATAAGATTCTAGCAAAGTCTAGCTGCTCATGCAATTGTAGGTCTATATTTTCCTCTTGTTTTAATAAACGAACACTTGCTAGTATTTCTTGGTATAAATGTGCCTTTAAATTGGAGAGTTGTTGCTTTTGTATACTGGGTGTTTTCTTCAATAAAATGGCTTCATCGTATTGAGCCATTTTATCTAATGCATCAAATAGTTGAACCACTTTTAAGTTGCCTGTTCCCGTATTTCGGGTCATATATAGTTTGAAATTGCGCTTTTCGGCTCTTTCAAGCGATTGAATTAATTGAAATAAGGGGTCTATTGTTCGGTTGGGCATCGTAATTCGGTTGGGCTATAATTCAATACTGTATTGACTTTTATTGGTTTTAAAGGGCTTTACACAGCGTAAAAATGCCCTTGTTTTGTTTCAGAACTAAAGATAAGGCAATCTAAATTCGAATACGACAGGCCGTACTGTTGTTATTAAAGGCAATCAATAGCAATAGCTACGCGCCTGTCTTTTTATATTAAAATACCATTGATTATGGCTGATAAAATTCACATTTTTGATACAACCCTTAGAGATGGGGAACAAGTGCCTGGCTGTAAGCTCAATACCAAAGAAAAATTGGGCTTAGCATTACAGTTAGAAGAATTGGGTGTAGATATTATTGAAGCAGGTTTTCCTGTATCTAGCCCAGGCGATTTTGAGTCGGTTACTCAAATTGCCAAGCATATTAAAAACGCCACTGTTTGCGGGTTAACAAGAGCAGTGCAAAAAGATATAGAAGTGGCCGCGCAAGCGTTAAAATACGCTGTTAGACCTAGAATTCATACCGGTATAGGTACTTCTGATTTTCATATTAAAGCCAAGTTCAATTCTACACAAGATGAAATTTTAGCAAGAGCCATTCAGTGTGTAAAATGGGCTAGGAATTTTACCGATGATGTAGAGTTTTATGCAGAAGACGCAGGCAGAACAGACAATGAATATTTAGCCAGAGTGGTGGAAGCAGTCATTGCTGTTGGTGCAACTGTGGTGAATATTCCAGATACCACGGGTTATTGTTTACCCCATCAGTATGGAGAAAAAATTGCTTTCTTAAGAAACAATGTGTCCAATATAGACAAAGCCATCATTTCTTGTCATTGTCACAATGATTTGGGTTTGGCTACAGCCAATTCAATTAGTGGGGTAATGAATGGGGCAAGGCAAATAGAGTGTACCATTAATGGTTTAGGAGAACGTGCAGGCAATACTTCATTAGAAGAAGTAGTGATGATTATAGCTCAACACAAACAATTAAATCTATACACGAATATCAACACGCAGATGTTGAATCCGTTGAGTAGAGAAGTATCTGATATCATGCGTATGCCAGTTCAACCCAATAAAGCCATTGTAGGTTCTAATGCCTTTTCACATTCATCGGGTATTCACCAAGATGGTTTCTTAAAGTCTGCAGAAACCTACGAGATCATTAATCCTGAATTGGTTGGTGCCGAAGGGAGCAAAATCGTGTTGACAGCAAGAAGCGGAAGAAGTGCACTAGCACACCGTTTTCAAAAGTTGGGATATGAATTTAATAGAGATGATATAGATGCTTTATACGAAAACTTTTTATTGGTGGCCGATGGCAAAAAAGAAGTAGTAGAAGCCGATTTACAACATTTAGCCACTAACTATAATAAAGTAAGGGCAATAGCATAATTAAGAAAAATGGCACAAACATTATTTGATAAAATTTGGGATGCACATGTGGTAGAAAAAATACCAAACGGTCCTTCTGTTTTATATATAGATAAACATTTTATTCATGAAGTAACCAGTCCTCAAGCTTTCAAGGGAATTGAAAAGCGAGGACTTCCTTTATTCAGACCAAAGCAAACCATTGCAACAGCAGACCACAATGTGCCTACATTGAATCAGCATTTACCTATTAAAGACCAGCTGAGTAAAATGCAGGTTGACCAATTAATTGAGAATTGTGAAAAACATGGGGTTGAATTATATGGACTAGGACATCCTTATCAAGGTATTGTACATGTGATAGGTCCGGAATTGGGAATTACACAACCAGGAATGACCATTGTTTGTGGAGACAGTCATACCAGTACTCATGGAGCATTTGGCACCATTGCATTTGGAATTGGAACCAGTGAAGTGGAAATGGTATTTGCTTCACAATGTGTGTTGCAAACCAAGCCCAAAACCATGCGCATCAATATTGAGGGCAATTTGCCAAATGGGGTTGTTTCAAAAGATATTATTTTATACATCATTGCTAAAATTTCTGCCAGTGGTGCAACAGGATATTTTGTGGAGTATGCAGGTAGTACCATTCGCTCACTTTCTATGGAAGCTAGAATGACCATTTGCAATATGAGTATTGAAATGGGCGCTAGGGGTGGAATGATTGCACCAGATGAAATCACTTTTAATTATATTAAAGGAAGAATCTATGCGCCAAAGGGTGCAGATTGGGATAAGCAATTAGCCAATTGGAAAAAATTGTATTCGGATCAAGACGCAATATTTGATGCAGAAATAAATATTAATGCTGCTGAAATTGCTCCGATGATTACCTATGGTACCAATCCAGGATTGGGTATGGCCATTGATGGAAATATTCCATTGACCGAATCAATCACTAATGAAGGCGAAAAGAAAAATTTAGCTCAAGCATTAACCTATATGGGATTAAATAGTGGAGCGGCCTTATTAGGAATGCCTGTTCAACATGTTTTTATTGGAAGTTGTACCAATTCTAGAATTGAAGATCTAAGATTGGTAGCTGAATTAGTAAAAGGTAGAAAGAAACACGAGTCAGTAAAAGTAATGATCGTGCCAGGCTCTCAACAAGTAGCTAAACAAGTACATGCAGAAGGATTAGATCGAATTTTTTCTGAAGCGGGTTTTCAAATACGGCAAGCAGGTTGTAGTGCTTGTTTGGGAATGAACGAAGACAAAATTCCAGCCGGCGAATATTGTATTAGTACCAGTAATAGAAATTTTGAAGGCAGGCAAGGTGCAGGCGCAAGAACATTATTGGCGAGTCCATTAACAGCTGCAGCTGCTGCTATTACTGGTGTAGTAACTGATGTAAGAGAATTAATTAATCATAATTAGTAGTTAATATATTATGCAAGCTTTACAGCAAATAAAAAGTTCCTTTGTGCCACTGCCCATTGAAAATGTGGACACGGACCAAATTATTCCAGCTCGATTTTTAAAAGCAACCACCAGAGACGGATTTGGTAAAAATTTATTTAGAGATTGGCGATATGAGCAAGACGATGAAACAAAACCCAAGCCTGATTTTGTATTAAATCAAAGGATTTTTTCTGGAGAAATATTAGTGGCTGGTAAAAATTTTGGATGTGGTTCTTCACGAGAACATGCTGCATGGGCTTTATTGGATTATGGTTTTAAAGCAGTGGTCTCTAGTTTTTTTGCAGACATTTTTAAAAATAATGCATTAAATAACGGGGTATTGCCTGTGATTGTATCGGATGATTTTTTGCAGCAAATTTTTGCATTAAGCGCTACAGATACAATTAGTATTGATGTAGCTGCGCAAACCATCACCATTGATGCAACGGGTGCACAAGCTTCTTTTGAATTAAATCCTTACAAAAAAACCTGCTTATTAAATGGATACGACGATATCGATTTTTTGATAAGTCGCAAAACATCGATTGAACAATTTGAACTAGAAAAAGTGTAATATGGAAAAGAAAATAGCAGTCATTAATGGGGATGGAATTGGCCCTGAAGTAACCGCACAATCCATTAAAGTACTCAATGCCATTGCTGAAGAGTTTGGTCACCAGTTTACTTATACGCATGGATTAATGGGCGCGGTTTCCATTGATGCAACTGGTTCTGCATTACCTGATGAAACCTTAGCAATTTGCAAGGAAAGCGATGCCATTTTATTTGGCGCCATTGGTCATCCTAAATTTGATAATGATCCCTCTGCTAAAGTAAGACCTGAACAGGGTTTATTGCAATTGCGCAAAGAGTTGGGGTTGTTTGCTAATATTCGTCCCATTAATACTTATCGCTCTCTACATCATTTGTCTCCTTTAAAAAGTAAACAATTAGAAGGAGTTGATTTTATCATTTTCAGAGAATTAACGGGGGGTATTTATTTTGGTAAACGTACACTTACTGAAGATAAAACCTATGCCACTGATGAATGCGCTTATCATGAATTAGAAATTGTTCGGGTTTCTAAAATGGCTTTTCAATATGCACAAAAAAGAAGAAAAAAATTAACACTGATTGATAAAGCCAACGTGTTGGAAACATCTAGGCTTTGGCGCAGAATAGTGCAAGCAATGGCCATGCAATTTCCGGAAGTGGCTGTAGATTATATGTTTGTTGACAATGCTGCTATGCAGATCATTGTAAATCCTGCACAATTTGATGTGGTATTAACCGAGAATATGTTTGGAGACATTATTAGTGATGAAGCAAGTGTATTAAGCGGTTCTTTAGGCTTATTACCCTCTGCATCTGTTGGTAAAACAGTAGCTATGTTTGAGCCCATTCATGGATCTTATCCGCAAGCAGCCGGAAAAGATATTGCTAATCCTTTAGGATCTGTTTTGTCTACTGCAATGATGCTAGACCATTTTGGATTAATAGCAGAAGCGAACGCAGTTAGAGAAGCAGTGAACTGGACACTCACACATGCATTCGTAACAAAAGATATTGACCCAATTAATAATTATGGTACAGAAGCTGTTGGTGATCTATTAGCCGATTATATTAGAAAGAAGCACGAAACAAATCAAGGCACCAATGCCTCTTTGAATGCTTCTACTATCATCTAGTCAAAAATTTTTTAAAAAGTTCTTTGTTTTTATTCTTGCATACGCTTACCTTCGAAAGAATTACATCAGCTTCATGCAGAATAAAGGAAATACAATAGTAATAAAAACAAATACAGTCATTAACATGATTGCTATTGTCATTATTATTATTACCGCTCTGCAAGGAGGTGGACTTAACTAAGTATTGAATCACTTAATATAAAGCCTCGCCTCATCAGCGGGGCTTTTTTGTTTAAATCTATTAAAATGAATTATTATCAGCCCACTACCATTATTTATCATAATGGTGAATTTGTAAAAGCTCAAGATGCTAAAATGGATTTATATAGCCAATCACTCCATTATGGCTATTCTGTTTTTGAAGGAATTCGATCTTATAAAACGACCAATGGGTCTACTGCCATTTTTAAAGCAGTTGAACATTTTGAGCGTTTGAAAATTTCTGCTGAGTCCATCAATCTTCCTTATTCTTTTAATACACAAGAATTAATTGATGCTACATACGAAGTACTCAAACAAAATAATTTAGGCGATGCTTATATACGACCAGTCGTATATGCTCCAGCGAATATGAGTTTTGCTCGCAATACTGAATCTTATGTTTTTATTGAAGCATGGGAAATGGCGCCTTTTTTAGGCGATCAATTATTACGCATCATGACTTCTTCTTTTCAAAGACCGAATCCCAAAGCATTTAAAATTCATGCTAAAGCAGCAGGGCACTATGTGAACTCTATATTAGCCAGTCAGGAAGCTAAAGACAAAGGATTTGATGAAGCTTTTTTATTGGATATGAACGACCATGCAGCAGAAGGACCTGGGGCCAATGTATTTTTTGAAAAAGGCGGTGTATTGCATACGCCTCAAGCCGGTCATATTTTAGCGGGAATCACTAGGGCTACCGTTTTAGAACTTTGTGCGCAATTGAATATTGAAGTAAAAGAAGGGGTGTTTTCAATTAATGATATTAAACAGGCTGATGCTGCTTTTTTCTGTGGTACAGCTGCTGAAGTAATTGGTTGGCAGTCTTTGGATGAATATGTATTCCCTAAAGCATGGAATGAAACCAATAGTTATAAAGTACAGCAAGCCTATAAACAGTTAGTAGTAAAATCCTTGTCTGCCTAGTTAAATAGCAAATATTATGGAATTAAATAGATATAGTAAGACCATTACACAAGATCCAACACAGCCTGCTGCACAAGCCATGTTTTATGGGATTGGATTAACAGATGCCGATTTAAAAAAAGCACAGGTAGGTATTGTGAGCATGGGGTATGATGGCAATACTTGCAATATGCATTTAAATGATCTAGCAAAGCTGGTGAAGAAAGGGGTTTGGGATAATGATTTGGTTGGGTTGATTTTCAACACCATTGGTGTTAGTGATGGTATGAGTAATGGAACACCAGGTATGCGTTATTCTTTGGTGAGTAGAGATATTATTGCAGACTCTATTGAGACGGTATGTGGCGCACAGTATTATGATTCCATTATAGCAATACCTGGATGCGATAAAAATATGCCTGGAGCTTTAATTGCCATGGGTAGACTCAATAGACCATCTATTATGGTGTATGGTGGTACCATTGCTCCGGGTCATTACAAAGGACAAGATCTAAATATCGTTTCTGCTTTTGAAGCATTGGGCCAAAAATTAGCAGGTCAATTAGACGAGAACGATTTTAAAGGAATTATTCAGCACGCTTGCCCAGGTGCAGGTGCTTGTGGGGGAATGTACACGGCCAATACCATGGCTTCTGCTATTGAAGCGTTGGGAATGAGTTTGCCTTTTTCTTCTTCTAATCCTGCTTTGAGTATAGAGAAGCAACAAGAATGTTTGAATGCTGGTAAAGCCATTCAAATTTTAATGGAAAAGAATATACTGCCTTCGGATATCATGACGCGAAAAGCATTTGAGAATGCCATTACGATTATCATGGTATTGGGCGGTAGCACCAATGCGGTGTTGCATTTGATTGCGATGGCCAAGAGTGTGGGTGTTGCTTTAACACAGGACGACTTTCAAACTATTTCAGATAAGGTGCCTGTGCTTGCAGATTTTAAACCAAGTGGTAAATATTTAATGCAAGACTTACACCAGTATGGTGGGGTACCAGCTGTAATGAAATACCTCTTGAAAAAGGGTTTATTGCATGGAGATTGCTTAACTGTAACAGGAAAAACCATTGCTGAAAATTTAGTGAATGTTCCCGATTTAGATTTTGATCAACAAAAAATAATTCTACCAGCTGAAGCGCCTTTAAAAGCAACTGGCCATTTGCAAATACTTTATGGCAATTTAGCCATAGGTGGTAGCGTGGCAAAAATCAGTGGTAAAGAAGGGGAATTGTTTGAAGGTCCTGCAAGAGTTTTTGATGGAGAATTTGAACTAATTGAAGGCATTAATAGCGGTAAAATAAAGGCGGGCGATGTGGTAGTTATTAGAAATGTTGGTCCTGTTGGTGCTCCTGGAATGCCAGAAATGTTGAAGCCAACATCAGCCATTATTGGAGCTGGTTTAGGTAAGTCTGTTGCACTCATTACAGATGGTCGTTTTAGTGGAGGAACCCACGGATTTGTAGTGGGTCATATCACCCCAGAAGCAGTAAATGGGGGTTTAATTGGATTAGTACAAGACAATGATATCATTGAATTGAATGTGGCTACTAAGAAAATGACTTTGAAAGTTTCCGATGAAATCATTGCTGCACGTAGGGCTCAGTGGGTTAAACCTGCTTTAAATGCAACCAAAGGCGTTTTGTTTAAATATGCTAAATCTGTTAAAGATGCTTCTGAAGGTTGTGTAACCGATGAAGCGTAAATATATTTTGTATGAGTGCAATTGTAAAAGAGATATCTGGATCGCAGGCAGTGCTTGAAGCTTGTATTGCAGAAGGAGTAGACACGATATTTGGTTATCCGGGTGGTGCCATCATGCCCATTTATGATGCTTTGTACGATTACAATGATCGTTTAAAGCATGTACTAGTAAGACATGAGCAAGGGGG
Organism: Sphingobacteriia bacterium 24-36-13; assembly: GCA_002281875.1. GTDB lineage: Bacteria > Bacteroidota > Bacteroidia > Chitinophagales > Chitinophagaceae > Sediminibacterium. Next base: position 20,831 of record NCHN01000011.1, read on the forward strand.
AATTCATGCAGGTCAAGGTTATGCAAGAAGTAGTGGCAAAGTAGGTGTAGTATTTGCTACCAGTGGCCCTGGGGCAACCAATTTGGTTACTGGTTTAGCAGATGCAATGATAGATAGTACTCCTTTGGTTTGTATTACCGGACAAGTATTTGCTCATTTATTGGGAACAGATGCTTTTCAAGAAACTGATGTGATTAATATTACGACTCCTGTTACTAAATGGAATTATCAAATAACGGATGCTACCGAAATTCCACATATATTATCAAAAGCCTTTTATATAGCTGGTTCTGGAAGACCTGGTCCGGTGTTGATTGATATTAGTAAGAATGCACAAATTCAAAAATTTAACTACGAAGGATATACCAAGTGCAATCATATTAGAAGCTATAGACCAAAGCCCATTGTTCGAAAAGAATATATTGAAGCTGCTGCTCAATTAATTAATGATGCTAAAAAACCGTTCGTAATTTTTGGGCAAGGTGTTATACTTGGAAGGGCAGAAAAAGAATTTAAAGCATTTATTGAAAAAGGTGGATTGCCTGCTGCATGGACTATTTTAGGGCTAAGTGCATTGCCTACTGATCATCCACAAAACGTGGGTATGCTAGGAATGCACGGCAATTATGGTCCGAATGTTTTAACGAATGAATGCGATGTGCTAATTGCTGTTGGAATGCGTTTTGATGATCGGGTAACTGGTCGATTAGATAAATATGCTAAGCAAGCAAAAATTGTTCATTTAGATATTGATCCTGCTGAAATTAATAAGAATGTAACCGCAACAGTTCCTGTTTGGGGAGATTGTAAGGAAACACTGCCTTTGCTTACACAGCTGATTCAAGAAAAGCAACACAAAGAATGGCTGGCTTTGTTTAATCAATATACCAAAGACGAACACGATGCAGTCATTAACGCAGAATTGCATCCTACCAAAGGGGAGTTGACCATGGGAGAAGTGATTCATTTATTAAATGAATTAACGGGTGGAAATGCAATTGTTGTAACGGATGTAGGGCAGCACCAAATGGTAGCATGTAGGTATGCAAAGTTTAATGAAACAAAAAGCAATATTACTTCCGGTGGATTAGGCACCATGGGTTTTGCTTTACCGGCTGCTATTGGGGCAAAGTTTGGCGCACTTGATAGAACTGTTGTTGCAGTAATTGGTGATGGTGGCTTTCAAATGACTTTACAGGAGATGGGTACTATTATGCAAACCGGATTGAATGTAAAAATCTTGATTTTAAATAATCGCTTTTTAGGAATGGTTCGTCAATGGCAAGAATTATTTAATGATAGAAGATACTCGTTTGTAGATATACAAAGCCCTGACTTTGTTCAGTTGGCAAAAGCATATGGCATTCACGGGGCAAGTGTAGATGACAGAGAATTGCTAAAAAATGCTTTACAAACCATGTTGGATCATGAGGGGTCTTATTTATTGGAAGTGATGGTGGGAAAAGAAAACAATGTATTCCCAATGGTACCACAAGGTTGTAGTGTTTCTGAAATCAGGTTAAAATAATTGCTATGAAAAAAGAATATACCATTACTGTTTATACTGAGAACCAAATTGGGTTACTCAACCGTATTGCGATTATTTTTTCTAGAAGAAAAATAAATATAGACAGTTTGAATGTTTCTCCTTCTGAAGTAGAATCTATTCATCGCTTTACCATTGTTATTAATGAAACAGTAGAAGTAGTAAGAAAACTCTGCTTGCAAATTGAAAAACAAGTGGAAGTGCTGAAAGCTTATTATAATACCAATGATGAAATCATTTGGCAAGAAATGGCTTTATACAAAGTACCTACTGATGCCGTAGCTGAAAAACTACAAGTAGAACGTTTATTAAGAGAATATGGTGCTAGGGCTGTAGTGATTAGAAAGGACTATACCATTTTTGAAACTACAGGACATAGAGAAGAAACCGATCGATTGATTCAGTTTTTAGAACCTTATGGGTTGATTGAATTTGTGCGCACTGCTAGAATCGCAATCATTAAAGCCAGTAGTGGATTTCATGATAAGATTCGTGAGTTTGAAGCTGTTGAGCCAGCAGAAGAACTCATTGAAAATGAATTTCTAGATAAGGGTCAGGCTGTTTTTACTATGTAATTTAAATTTTTAAAAAATATCAAATTAAACAATATGGCAAACTATTTCAATTCTCTACCGCTACGTGAGCAACTCAATCAATTAGGCGTTTGCGAATTCATGGACCAATCTGCTTTTACAGATGGGATTAATGCATTGGTGGGAAAAAAACTAGTCATTATCGGATGTGGTGCACAAGGGTTGAACCAGGGATTGAATATGCGTGATTCAGGTTTAGACATTGCTTATGCATTACGTAAAGAAGCTATTGAACAGAAAAGAGCTTCTTATGTAAATGCTACTGAGAATAATTTTACGGTTGGAACTTATGAGGAATTAATCCCCGAAGCAGATGTGGTAATCAACCTAACTCCAGATAAACAACATAGTTCGGTTATTAATGCAGTAATGCCATTGATGAAAAAAGGTGCTACCCTTTCCTATTCACACGGGTTCAATATTGTAGAAGAAGGCATGCAAATCAGAAAAGATATTACAGTAATTATGGTTGCCCCAAAATGTCCTGGAACGGAAGTACGTGAAGAATACAAAAGAGGATTTGGGGTGCCTACTTTAATTGCGGTTCATCCAGAAAATGATCCGGAAGGCAAAGGTTGGGATTATGCTAAAGCATATTGTGTAGGAACTGGAGGACATAAAGCAGGCGTATTAAAATCTTCTTTTGTTGCCGAAGTGAAGTCAGACTTAATGGGTGAGCAAACCATTCTTTGTGGTTTGCTTCAAACAGGTTCTATTTTATCATTCAATAAAATGATTGAAAAAGGAATTAATGCAGGGTATGCCGCTAAATTAATCCAATATGGATGGGAAGTTATTACCGAAGCGCTTAAGCAAGGTGGTATAACTGCAATGATGGATCGATTATCTAATCCTGCAAAATTGAAAGCTTTTGAACTATCGGAAGAGTTGAAACATATCATGCGTCCTTTGTTTCAAAAACACCAAGATGATATCATGAGTGGAGCTTTTTCTTCCGGTATGATGGAAGATTGGGCCAATGGAGATAAAAAATTATTGACTTGGAGAGAAGCAACTGGTGCAACTGCTTTTGAAAAAACAGCGCCAGGTGCAATGAAAATTGCGGAGCAAGAATTTTTTGACAATGGGCTTTTATTGGTTGCTTTTGTAAGATCGGGTGTTGAATTGGCTTTTGAAACAATGGTAGAAGCAGGGATTAAAGAAGAGTCCGCTTATTATGAATCTTTGCATGAAACACCTTTAATTGCCAATACCATTGCCAGAAAGAAATTGTACGAAATGAATCGAGTTATTTCTGATACGGCGGAATATGGATGTTATTTATTTGACCATGCTTGTAAGCCACTATTGGCAGGCTTTATGGAAAAAATTGAAACAGATACCATAGGTAAAAATTTTAATGAGGGTAAAGACAATGGGGTAGATAATAAAACTTTAATAGCAGTAAACGCGGTTATTCGTTATCATCCGGTTGAGATTGTGGGCGAAAAATTAAGACATGCTATGACCGATATGAAAACCATTGCAACAAACCTTTGATTCAATCAATCATGATAGGTAACCATACAATAAAACAATCATTTGGTTTAGATATAGAAGCAGCCAGCATAAAACTGCGTCAAGTGGTAAAGCATACGCCGTTAATATTTAATGCTTCATTGTCTAAAAAATATGATTGTACTATTTATCTGAAAAGAGAAGATTTGCAAATTGTACGATCGTATAAATTGCGCGGTGCCTATAATATGATTAGTAGTTTATCTGAAACACAAAGACTCAACGGAGTTGTTTGTGCAAGTGCAGGGAATCATGCACAGGGTTTTGCTTATAGTTGTAAGCTACTCAATATTAAAGGGGTTGTATTTATGCCCATTATTACCCCCAATCAAAAAGTTACACAAACAAAAATGTTTGGAGATGGCCATATTGAAATTAAACTAGTGGGCGATACTTTTGATGATTGCGCTACTGCTGCAAAAGCATTTACAGAAGCCAATGGAATGACTTTTATTCCTCCTTTTGATGATGTTAAAATTATTGAGGGTCAAGCAACTGTAGGTGTTGAAATTTTAGAAGAGCTCAAACATATTGATTATTTATTTGCTCCTGTGGGTGGGGGTGGACTCATTGCTGGAGTGGGTGCTTATTTTCATGATCAATCTCCCTCTACTCAAATAATTGGAGTTGAACCTGAAGGCGCACCTTCTATGACAGAAGCCTTAAAAGTAGGTCATCCAATTAAGCTAGATAATATTGATCCCTTCGTGGACGGTGCTGCAGTTAAAAGAGTGGGAGATGCACCTTTTGAAATTTGTAAGGAAGTGATTGATCAAATGGTATTGGTAAATGAAGGAAAAGTATGTTCTACTATCTTGAAACTCTATAATGAAGATGCCATCGTAGTAGAACCAGCAGGTGCTTTATCTATAGCGGCATTGGATGATTTAGCAGATATAATAAAGGGCAAAACAGTTGTATGTATTGTAAGTGGTAGTAACAACGATATTGATCGTATGCAGGAAATAAAAGAGCGTTCTTTACAATTTGAAGGGTTGAAACATTTCTTTTTAATCAGATTCGCACAAAGACCTGGTGCTTTAAAAGAATTTGTTAACCATGTTCTTGGGCCTACTGATGATATTGTTCGTTTTGAGTATATGCAAAAACACAATAAAGAAACGGGTCCAGCTTTGGTAGGTATTGAAATGCAAGACAAAGCAGATTATGAGCAATTGTTAGCAAATATGAAAGAATACCATATCAACTTTACCCCTATCAATAAGAATGATAATTTATTCGGGTACTTAATTTAATTATAATTTATATGCAGGTATTGAAATTTGGGGGGAGTTCTGTTGCCAACGCAGAAAATATAGGCAAAGTAGCAGTGATTGTTTCAAAAGCGATTCAGAAAGATGCTACGATTCTAGTGGTATCTGCATTGGGTGGAGTTACCGATCAATTAATTGAAATCGGAATTAAAGCCGCTACTGGGAATGAAAGTTATAAAGAACAAATTCAATTGCTCGAGCATAAGCATTTAGAGACGGTACGCGCTTTATTGCATATACAAAACCAAAGTGCAACATTAAGTTGGGTAAAACAACAACTCAATGAATTGGAAAGAGTATGTGATGGTATTTTTTTATTGGGCGAATTGTCTGCCCGAATTAAGGACCGTTTGGTAAGCTATGGTGAATTGTTGTCGTCTTATATCATTACCGCAAAATTAGCAGAAATGAATTTGCAGCCAGTTTGGACAGATTCAAGACAGCTAATATTAACCAATGAACAATATGGCAATGCAACGGTTCAATTGGAAAAAACCTACGCCAACATTGACAGTTTTTTAGCAAGACATCCTGCACAATTATACGTAGCGCCTGGTTTTATTGCTTCGAATGATAAAAAGTATACTACTACTTTGGGTAGAGGTGGGTCTGATTATTCAGGAGCTATTTTTGCAGCGGCTACCAATGCAAGCACACTAGAAATTTGGACAGATGTGACTGGTATGATGACTGCTGATCCTAGATTGGTACAAAATCCAAAACCTATAGAAGCCATTTCTTACCAGGAAGCCATGGAGCTTTCTCATTTTGGGGCAAAGATTATTTATCCGCCTACTATACAACCGGTAATGAAAAAAAATATTCCGGTTTGGGTCAAGAACACATTTGAACCAGATGCGGCCGGTACAGTAATACAACAACATGCAGTTACCAATAATGATATTGTTCGCGGTATATCTAGCATCAATAAAATTGCTTTACTCAGTTTAGAGGGAAGTGGAATGATAGGTATACCAGGTTTTAGTAAGCGATTGTTTGAAGTGCTGGCCATGCGAAATATCAATGTGATTTTGATTACACAAAGTTCTTCGGAGTATTCAATTTGTGTGGCAATTAACGAAGCAGATGCTTCCCTTGCACAACAATCTATAGATGCTTTCTTTGCTTATGAAATAGAAAACGGGAAAGTAAATCCTGTATCGGTAGAAACCAATTTGAGCATCATTGCAGTAGTGGGTGAACAAATGAAAAGCCATCCTGGTATCAGTGGTAAAATGTTTGGTGGCTTGGGTAGAAATGGCATCAATGTTCGTGCGATAGCTCAAGGTTCTTCAGAAAAAAATATTTCTGCTGTTATTGCTGCTGCTGATGTAAAAAAAGCCATCAATGTATTACATGAAGATTTTTTTGAAACAACTTACAAGCAATTAAATGTGTTCATTGCTGGCGCGGGTAATGTGGGTGGTAAATTGTTGAGTCAATTACATCAACAGATGCAATACCTTAAGGAGCATATGCGATTGCAGATTCAAGTAGTTGGAATTGCCAATAGTAAAAAATCCATTTTAGATGATGCGGGTATTGATTTAACCAATTGGAAATATTTATTGGATCAAGCACCTGAAGCCGATATTCATTCTTTTGTAGCCTCGATTATTGAAAAAAACTTGCGCAATAGTGTATTTGTTGATGTAACAGCCAATGATACTGTTGCATCGGTATATGGCAGTTTATTGTCGAAGAGCATTGCTGTAGTGGCTTGTAATAAAATTGCATGTTCAGCATCTTATGCTAATTATAAAAAACTGAAATCATTAGCCAGAACTTTTAATACCCAGTTTCTGTTTGAAACCAATGTGGGTGCTGGTTTACCGGTGATAGGCACTTTGAATGATCTGTTAAGAAGCGGCGATAAGATCAATAAAATTCAAGCGGTATTATCGGGCACATTGAATTTTGTTTTTAATCAATATGATGGCACTATACCTTTTGCTCAAGTGGTAAAGCAAGCACAAGAGGAAGGCTACACTGAACCAGATCCAAGATTAGACTTAGGAGGTACAGATGTGATGAGAAAAATTATGATTTTGGCAAGGGAAGCGGGTGAACCCATGGAAATGGATCAAATTACCAACGAAGCATTTTTACCTGCAAGTTGTTTTGAAGGATCCGTTGCAGACTTTTACGCCGAGATGGAAAAGCAAGAAGCACATTTTAAACAATTGTATGATGCTGCACAAGCAAAAAATGCTAAGTTGAAATTTGTAGCGGTTTATGATAAGGGTATTGCCAAAGTTGGATTGCAACATATACCTGCTGATTCAGATTTTTATCATTTATATGGGAAAGACAATTTGGTATTATTTTATACAGAACGTTACCCTGAGCAACCCTTGGTTATTAAAGGTGCAGGAGCTGGTGCGGAAGTAACTGCATCTGGTGTATTTGCAGATATTATTAGAGTAGCGTAATCATGGCAAATAAAATAATCATACATAGTCCTGCTACTGTTGCCAATATGGTTTGTGGGTTTGATGTATTAGGTTTTGCGGTAAATGAGCCTTTTGATATCATGTATATTGAATTCAAAGACGAGCCTGGCATTACCATTGTAAATGAAGACGACTTCAACTTGCCTACCGATCCATTGCAAAATGTAGCGGGTGCTGCTTTATTGGCGCTGATGGAAGCATACGAGAAACCTGTTGGGTTCAAACTCACTATTAATAAACAAATTAAACCTGGTAGTGGAGTAGGGTCTAGTGCAGCCAGTTCTGCAGGCGCTGTTGCTGGAGCAAATGCCATTTTGGGAAATCCGTTTTCAAAAGAAGACTTGGTACGATTTGCAATGAATGGTGAAAAGCTGGCTTCAGGTGTAAAACATGCCGATAATATTGCTCCCTGCATTTATGGTGGAGTAACATTGATTCGCTCTGTTTTCCCCCTAGATATTATTAAGCTTACTGTACCTGATTTATATGTAACAATTGTACATCCGCAAATTGAAGTGAGAACCGCTGATGCAAGAAGCATTTTGAAACAGCAAATTTTATTGAAAGATGCCATTAAGCAATGGGGGAATATAGCAGGGTTAGTTGCTGGTTTAGAACAAGGCAATTATGATTTAATTGGAAGATCCTTAGAAGATGTTTTGATAGAACCAACTCGGAGTATTTTAATTCCCGCTTTTGATCAAGTAAAAAAAATCAGTAAAGATTTAGGGGCTTTAGGTGGAGGCATATCGGGTTCTGGGCCATCCATATTTATGCTGAGTACCAATGAATTTACTGCTAAGTCTGTTGAAATAGCAATGAGACAAATTTATGATTCCATCGGATTAAGCTGCCATACTTATGTAACTACCATTAATACCAATGGTATTCAATTAATGGATGCATCATGAAATATTTTAGTTTAAATAGGCAATCGCCCATAGTCGATTTTAAAGAAGCTACTATACTAGGACAAGCACCTGATAAAGGTTTGTATTTTCCAGAACATATTCCTGTTCATGCAACTAATTTTATTGACCAACTTAAAAATTCATCTAAAGAAGAAATAGCATTTCGTGTGATGGAACCTTTTGTTGGAGATGAGATACCCGATGATGAATTGTATCGCATCGTTTGTGAAACGGTGAATTTCTCCTTCCCTTTAAAATGGATTCACTCAACGATTGCATCACTTGAATTATACCATGGTCCTACTTTTGCATTCAAAGATGTGGGTGCCAGATTCATGAGTAGGTGCCTTTCGTATTTCTACAAAAATCAATCCAACAAGATTACTATTTTGGTGGCTACTTCTGGAGATACGGGTGGGGCAGTTGCAAATGGATTTTTAGGTGTCGAAGGAATTGAGGTGGTTATCTTGTACCCATCTGGTAAAGTAAGTCCAGTTCAAGAATTGCAATTGACTACTTGTGGCGAAAATATTACTGCTTTAGAAGTTGATGGAAGTTTTGATGATTGTCAGGCAATGGTTAAAATGGCATTTGCAGATAAAGACATCAATGACCGGATGCAATTGTGTTCTGCTAACTCTATTAATGTTGCTAGATGGCTTTCGCAACAGATATATTATTTCTTAGCCTATCAACAATGGGAGGGTCAAACTGCTCCTGTGATTTCAGTTCCTAGTGGAAATTTTGGAAATCTTTGTGCAGCAATCATGGCATACAAAACAGGCTTGCCTGTCAAACATTTTATTGCTGCTTGTAATGTAAATGATGCCGTGCCTGCTTATTTGCAAACAGGTATGTTTAGTTCTAAACCCACCACAGCTACTATTTCAAACGCAATGGATGTAGGCAATCCCAGCAATTTTGTTAGGATATTAGAAATAATGAATCAAGATTATTCTTCTTTTAGTTCGCTAGTTTCTGGGTATACTATTTCCGATGAAACAACTATTCAAACGATTCGTGAAGTATACCAACAAAATAATTATTTATTAGACCCTCATGGGGCAGTGGCATATGCAGCGTTACACCAGTACCAACAAATTCATACTGATACTAAAGGATATATTGTAGAAACAGCGGACCCTGTTAAATTTCCCGATGCAATTAAAACGGCTATTGGTTCGGAGCCTTTAATCCCGCTTGCGGCAATGGAATTATTTACCAAAGAAAAAAGAAGCATACCCTTGAAAAATGAGTATGCTTCTTTTAAAGATTATTTATTGAGCAGGTAAATTTGATATTTTAAATTCATCAAATTTTTAGTCTCTGTAATTCAATGCCGGTTTTCTGTCTCCTAATAAAGCCTTGTATTTATAATCACCTACGCCTTTTGTAAATTCTTCTTTTGCTTTAACAATCACAGCAGGTTTACTGAATAAATCAATTGCAGTTAGCGCCATTGTTTTTGATGCAACCAACATTCCTTTGGTACCAATTTCAGTACCGCCACATGCAACCGCTTGCCAGCTATGGGCTGATGTTCCAGGAATCCAAGTAGCCGCTTCCAATCCTACTGTTGGAACTACATAGCTTACATCACTCACATCACTTGAACCACCACCCGCATCAATTTCTTTTTGTAATGGTTGAATGGTACTAGCTTCTTCTATTGCAGGGGCTTTATTAAAAAAGCTTGCTTGTAATTTTTTCCCAAATGCTTTTTCTTCTTCTGTATACACGACCCCACCTACTTTTTCAAGATTTGCTTGCATTAGGGAAGCCAATGTTTTATTAATTAATAAGTCATGTGTTCCTCCCACTATTTCAAATTTCATGGTGGTGCCAGTACCCAATGCTGCTCCTTCTGCTGCTTTGGTGATTCTATCAAATACATCAACTGCAACTTCTCTTTTAGGATGGCGAACATAATAATAGACTTCTGCATAATCGGGAACCACATTGGGTGCTTTACCTCCATTGGTAATTACATAATGTATTCTAGTTTCCTGAGGAATATGTTCGCGCATCATATTGGCCATATTATTCATTGCTTCAACCGCATCTAAAGAAGAACGTCCGTTCTCTGGAGACATAGCAGCATGAGAGGATATTCCATAAAATTTAAATTTAGCAGACTTGTTGGCAATAAAACTGGTCATGATTGTTTCGTTTTGGTTGCCCGGATGCCAATGGATTACTGCATCTACATTATTGAATAGTCCTTCCCGAACCATATATACTTTACCACTACCACCTTCTTCAGCTGGGCAACCATACACTTTAATAGTGCCACTGATTTTTTTCTCTTCCATCAATTTCTTTATAGCGATGCCTGCAGAAACAGATGCCGTCCCAAATAAATGGTGACCACATCCATGCCCTCCTGCTTTTCCTTCAATGGATTTCTTTTCTGCAATGGCTTCCTGCGCTAATCCTGGCAATGCATCATATTCTGCTAGTATGCCAATCACTGGGCTACCTGTACCATAAGTGGCTACAAATGCTGTGGGTATACCAGCCACACCTGTTTCTACGCTAAACCCTGCTTCTTTAAGGTTTTGAACATGCAATGCTGCACTCTTGGTTTCCTTATAACCCAATTCGGCGTAATCCCATATTTGTAAGGCGGTCCGCTTATCAGCGGGATATGATCCCTCCAAAAACTGAAGCGTAGACGCTTTTAAATTACTTAAAGCGGTTTCAGCTTGATTCGGGACCGTTTTCTTTTGAGCGTAACTATTGACAGCAATGAATAATAGTAAAGTAGTAAATCTTTTCATGAAGTGAATTTCGTTTTGTTCAGCATTTAATAAATGAATATATTACTTTTTATAAAGCTTGCTATGAATAATAAATTAGCCATTTGGTCTATCACCGTTGGGTTAGGAGGATTTTTATTTGGTTTAGATGTTGCTGTAATCTCAGGAGCTGAACAAGCCATACAAGAATTATGGTCATTGTCAGATTGGATGCATGGAACAGCAATTGCCATGGCATTATATGGCACTGCTTTTGGTGCAGCATTGGGAAATATTCCTGCCAATAAAATGGGTAGAAAGCAAACCCTGATCTGGATAGGTATTCTATTCTTAGTTACTTCTGTAGGGGCAGCATTGTCTACTAATGTATATCTATTTATGTTTTTCCGTTTTGTAAGCGGACTAAGTATTGGAGCATCTTCAGTAGTTGCACCTGTTTATATCTCTGAAATAGCACCACCAAAGTACAGAGGGCGAATGGTGATTTCTTTTCAATTAAATGTGGTAGCGGGTATCTTGATTGCGTATTTTTCTAATTATTTGTTAGCAGGTGTGGGCGGAGAAAACGATTGGCGTTGGATGTTAGGAGTAGTTGCTATCCCTTCTTTATTTTTCTCATTGTTAATGTTGATTACACCCGAAACCCCAAGATGGTTGGTACTATTCAAAAAAGATGATGCTGCAGCAGCAAAGGTATTGGCATTAACTGGGGAAGACGCACCTAAAGTAATTGCAGATATTAAAGCTTCTGTTGGTAAAACGAATACGGAACCACTCTTCAATAAGAAATTTTTCAAGCCCTTGCTACTCGCTTTTTTAATAGCTTTTTTTAACCAATTATCAGGTATTAATGCCATTATCTATTTTGCACCCAAAGTATTTGAAATGGCAGGTATTGGCCGTGAAGGCGCATTGCTTTCTACTGTTGGAATTGGGGTTATGAACTTAATCTTTACCATTGCAGGTTGGTATTTAATTGATCGATTTGGAAGAAGAGTTTTGATGTTTATTGGTTCAGTTGGGTATATTTTTTCTTTAACTATGATTGCTGTTTCTTTTAATAGTACCGATCAAAGTATGGTAGTATACTATGTGTTTGTATTCATTGCAGCACATGCTGTTGGGCAAGGTGCAGTTATTTGGGTTTTCTTATCTGAACTTTTCCCTAATTCTGTTAGAGCAAGTGGTACTTCTTTTGGCTCTCTAGTACATTGGGTATTTGCTGCATTAATTGCACAAGTGTTCCCTTATTTTGCTGCCAATATATCGGGTACCATCATTTTTGGTTTCTTTGCATTCATGATGGTTTTACAATTATTATATGTTTGGAAAATGATGCCAGAAACAAAGGGGGTTGCTTTAGAAGATATGGGAGACACAATCATCTTACACTAAAATTATTGTCATGAAAAAAATCATTATTGCTTTAGTAAGTTTCTTGTGTTTACATTCTGCCTTTGCACAAGAGGGATTGTATTTGAGAACTCAATTCTGGGGAGGGGGTAGTTTAGATATCAGCTGGTTGTATTTTACAAAAGATGGAGTAATCTGTAAAAATCCAACTTATGGCATTAATCCCTTCAACTTGCAAAAGGAATTGGAATTAAATAAAGCCAATACTGGTAAATTTAGTATGGCTGCCAATAAAATGAATATTAACTGGAGTAGTGGTAAATCACAATCTATAAAAGCAGAATTTAATGGTGCATTATTGAAAGGATTAGATGGGGGTATTTGTACAAAAGCGAAGCCCTTTGCTGCAAAATCTTTGGCTGGTAAAACCTATAGCGGTTATGCTTCTGCAGGTTCAGTGTCTCAATCAACCGTAATTGAGTTTAAAGAAGACGGCACTTTTATAATGTATAAAAGAGGCGCCATAACGGGTTCCGGAAATATTAGTGGTTCTGCAAGTTCACAAGGAACTAAAACAGGAAAATATACGGTAACAGGCAATACCATTGTTTTTAATTACGATGATGGTACAGAATGGAGAACACTGGCACAGCCTTATGACTTAGGTAAAGACGAAATTATTTTAAATGATAAATTGTTTAGGAAGAAATAACTAATCTTTCCATCCCCATGGTGCTAATGGTGTTTCTATTGGCTGCTTTAAGTTGAAGGAAACGGTAAATAATCTATCTGATCCAATTCTTCTTAAGTTATAAGTAAAACTACTGTCGTTAATAGTAATCCACCATACATTAGAAGCTGCAGCGGGGATTGTTTTTTGCGTTTGTAGATCTGCAGGGAATATTTGCATATTCGAAAAACCTTCATTGGTTGATGTTCCGCCGTATTGAGTTACTGTATCTTCAGAGCCATCTTCATGACGATGATCGTGTTTTAGTGTTATGCTTGATTTCTTTTTGGTAAGCACCCATGTTCTAGATCGATTATCACCTACATTAAATGGTATACGAATCCGATTTTCTTCGCAGGCTTTTACATACATCACGAGTTGTTTGTCTTTGAAATCTGCAGTTGCGCCACTAATAATTATACCTTCATAAGCTTTGCCACAATGCTGTTGAAGCGCCGTCCAAAAACTATCTAATTTGGTAATCGGTTTTTGTGCAAATCCATTGAGTGAAATTAACAATGCTATAAACGGTATATATTTCATTTTCTTTTTTGAAACAATATACAGCATCTGTACTCAATTAAAACAAATACCCATAAATCTCATTTCTGAAAATATAGTTCAACCAAACAACGTCATTAATACTCATGATGGCAAATACTTGATATTGATTGTTTCCTAATAATGCATCTTTTTTATATTGTAGTACATGCAACTTGCCTGCTGAAATATTTCTTGGTTCACTTAAATAGAACTCAATGGGTTCATCACCTGGTTTTAAAGCAATATTTGCTTCTTTTGCAACTTGCAATGCCAACTGATATGCGGTTTGTTCGGCATCAAAACGATTAATACTTTTTTCTAGAGGAACCATTAATTGATAAGTGCCCAATTTGTCTTTGCGATGAATAATTTGACCAGCTGCTTTTGGGTCAAGTACGTATAAGTTCGTTGGAATCATAGAGCCATTTGCATTTACATCCCAAGTACTACCGGGTTTGTAAAGACTCTTAAAGTCTCGGTCTTCAGCATATGCAATCATTCCTTTGCGCATCACTTCTATGATATTTTTGATCCTGAAATCTTTAGGAGGTTTGTTTTCTGCCCAGGTGATATAATTACTATCGTTTTGAATAGTATAGTAAAGGTCATGGTTGGGTATGAATCCGATTTGCGGGAAGACGGCTGCATTTTCTTTCGCAGGTATTCTAATATACAAGTACTCTTGATTCTTTTCCCAAAAGTTAAACAAATAATAGGCTTTTAATTTTTTTAAATCTTCTGTACTCAGTGTAGTAATACCTCTAGGCCAAACATTGGCATTTTCAGTTCTAAGCAGCTCTAATGAATCAATCTGAAAATTTTTTTTCATCCTGGCTGTTTTTATTTCCTTGGCCGGCAGAAAAGAAGAGAAGCTGGAATTATTTGTATACGTTGATAGTTTATTTAATTGAACAGGATATTTGGTATATGCCTGCATTTTTTTGATGGAAGTGCTCGTGTCTGCCGTTTGCTGAATTTTTTTATAACTAGTACTTAAAACAACAAAATAGTGCTCAACTACTAAGCAAAATGGCTTTTTAAATTGATACTGTTCAGGTATATGCTGATTTGAATGCGGATAGAATTCTAAAACCTGATATTCTTTCGTTAATGCTTCAACACTCCATCCATTTAAACTTTGAATAATTTCCTCTTCGGCTTCACTAATACCGTCTTGAATCCATAATGGTTGCCCTTCTTTTTCAAGTCCATTTAACACTCGTTTTGCAGCAGATGCTGGGAAACCCCATCCTTCTTGTAGGCTATTATTATAGCGCTTCCTTGTTTCTTTGTCTTTTACCATGGGGGCATCTAATACAATTCCTTTAGAACTGAGTATGCGTAACCGATTAATATAATTTTCAGTTTCGATCCAATTTTTTGCTGTAGCATTTTTACCAATACAAACTGAAAGGAGAATCAATATTAAATAGAAGGAATATTTAGTAGTCATATAAATGATTATTAAATAGTAAAAATAAGTTCCATTAACTTTATTCAAGTACCGTTAACACGGTATAATAAATCAATCATTTTATGGGAAAATTGTATCAACGGGCAGTATTCATTGCATTGATGTTTTCTAATGGACTACTCTATGCACAAACCAACACCAATATCACCATTGCCTCCCTTTTTAAAGTAGCTCCATTTCTGAAAGGGAAGACTTCATTCTTAGGAACTCCTTTTAATACGGCAGGAGACAAATTATATATGATTGGCCATCAGGATGGTAGTTTCCCCGATTTAGGTTGGCATGTAAAAGATGAAATGGGAGGCATTTGGCATCATCCAATTAAATTAATGGATGGTTTTAATGCGAGTATTAAAGTAGGAAAAAAAGCGTATGTTTTAGATAAAGCTATTGGGTTTGTTAATTATCCTTTTGGCAATAAACATATTTATACGGTGGGATCAACACCGCTCAGTATTGAGCGGTATCAGTTTGTTCCAGACCAATTACCAGGCCTGCAGATTGAATATGCAATCAAAAACACCAGTAATCAATCGATTCAAATTGAATTTAATATTGAAGCTGTTTCAAATTTAATGCCTGTATGGTTGGGTGAAAGAACGGGAATGATTAACTCCAAGGATCTAGCCAGCTTTGATCCCTCCAATAACAGATGGATGGTAAAAGATTCATTGAACCCTTGGTATGTTGTTTATGGTTCTACTGTTAAAGGGGAAGCAAGCAAAATGGTTTTTTCAAAAACAAATAAGCCCAATACAGCTGTCTCGAATACCACTTACAAAATTGAGATTAAACCCAATGCTGTTTATTATTTACCATTCACTATTGCGGGTTCGGCTAAGTCTAAAGAACAAGCGATGAGCAGTTATAATCAAATCAAAAATGCAGCTGCTTCCTTACTTGCTATAAAGAAAAAACGGGTATTGAATTTGAATCAATATTCTACTTTGACTTTAAATGACAATGCAATTGCAACCAGTTTTGAATGGTTGAAGTATAACAGTGATTGGTTAACACAAGATGTTGAAGGAATTGGCAAAGGGGTAGTTGCTGGATTGCCAGATTATCCTTGGTGGTTTGGCGGCGATATGGTGTACACTTTAAAGGGATTGATTGCAATGGGCAGAAAGGATTTGGTTTATAGTACCATTGACTTGGTACATGGTATTTCTGAAAAAACAAATGGAAATGGGCGTATTGTTCATGAAGTGTCTACCAATGGTGCTGTTTTTAATCCTGGTAACGTAAACGAAACTCCTCAGTTTGTCTCTTTAATTTGGGACGTTTTTTGTTGGACAGGTGATACACTGTTTTTACAAAAATATTTTCCTTCAGTAGTGAAAGGATTGAATTGGGTATTAACCGAAAATGATTCGGATGGTAATTTGTTGCCAGATGGTGCAGGCATGATGGAAATTCATGGATTAACTTCTGAAATGATTGATGTTGCTGCTAATACACAGAAAGCTTTTGCCGATGCGGCTAAAATGGCATCGTACTTAAAACAAGAATTATTAGCTAAAGACTATCAACAAAAAGCAGATTTATTAAAGGTTAAAATCAATACTCAATTTTGGGTAGAGAAAGATCACTCATATGCTGATTTTATTGCTACTAAACAGCAGGCTCTGCACTTAATGGAAGATGCAATTGTAAGGGCTGATACTTTGGGAAATGGATGGGCTGTTAAAGAATTGACTAAGATGAAAGCTGCAACCGTCTTGGATACTACAAGCAAGAATAAAGGCTTTGTAATGCACCATAATTGGGTAGTGAATACCCCGCTTGAAACTGGAGTAGCTGAACAAGATCAAGCTATTAAAGCACTAAATACCGCTAAAAGATTTTCTAATGGGTTTGGAATGTATGTAACAGGAATTGATAAAAACGAAAAGAGAGATTTGCAAGAGTATTCATATGCAGCCAGCGTAGGGAAAAATGATTTTACCTATACTGGTACGGTAATGACATTGCCCACAGCAGTTCAAATTATAGCCGAGAATAATTATGGAAGGCCCAATGAAGCATATGATTTATTAAAAAAAGTGAATAAGACTTTTGGATATGCACTACCCGGTTCTATGTATGAAGTATCTCCTGATTATGGTATGATGACACAAGCCTGGAATGTATATGCTTATGGAGAGCCAATTGTAAAACAGTTTTTTGGAATTAGACCTTACGCGTTTAAAAAACAAGTTATTGTTTCACCACAATTGCCTGCTGTGCTAACCCATGGCAGTATTGAACATGTAGTGATAGGCGATAACCAAGTATCGGTTTCAATTAAGCAAGAAAAAAATAGCATTGATTTTACCATTAATCAAAATGCGAATGATTGGAAAATCCTATTTCAACAACCTGTAGGAAAGTTTAAAAGTTGGAAATTGAATGGTAAAACTATTAAGCCAATTGTAGTAGGAAATATGGAGCAAATAGAAATATTTATGCAAAAAGCAACTGTCTTGCTGAATAATTAATACTTGAGTGATAATAAATGATACTTCGATTCCATTTAAGGTATTTCTTGCCCAGACGCTATGACGTATTTTCGGATAAATCCAATTCCGATGAATATTTTATAGCTGAACATGCATATTTATTTTCAATATTTCAACATAATTGCAATTTCATTTTCACTCTTTTGTTTGATTATAGTTCTTACAAAAGGAACAAGAAAATTGCCAATGGTTTATTTGTTTATCTCCAACACTATTTTGATTTTAACTTCAATACTTTATTGGTTATTTTCGACAAAATTAATTTTTCAATACCCACATTATTTAAGAGTTCCCGGCCCCTTTTTTTATTTAACAGGTCCAAGTATGTTCTTATTTGTTCGGACATTGCTTTATAGGGAAACTCATTTTAGAAAAAATGATTGGTTGCACACTATTCCTTTTGTAATAAGTGTTATTGAGTTGATACCCTTTTATTTTAGTGGAGCAGAACATAAATTGGGAATTCTTCAAAATAGTGATTTAGATTTTGCTACCCATATTACCAATTTCAATGAAGGGTTTATTGGTAAAGATTTGCATTACTTGTTTAAAGCAGGCAGTTGGGCTATTTATTTTTATTTCTCTCTAAAAGTTTATTTTACTTTTAGAAAGAAAATTAAAACTGATATTATTTCTGATTACAATAGAAAATTTGCTTTTTTACGATTTTTTTTATTGACTAAGGTAATTGGCTTTTTTCTTTTAAATATAACAACGTTGTTTGCGCATAGCAATCAATTATATACAAGCATTTTAATTGCTAGTAATTTCATCAGCTTAATCAATATATTTCTTTTGGCTTTTGAATATCCTGAAATGATATATGGGAAAGACTTTTACTCTGTCACTGAAAATAATAGAGAGAACTTAATGAAGATTGTGATGAGTCAAACTGAAAACTTGAAGTTTTTAGAAAACAGCAGACACGAGGCAAATATTCTATTAGATGTAAATTATAGAGTTATCTATTTTAACAAGTTAGCTGAGATCAAATTTTGTGAACTTTACAATCATTCATTACAATTGAATGACAATTTTACGGATTATCTTGATCCGGTTTCTAAGGATAATTTTTTTACGTATTTCCAACAATCCCTACAGGGGAAAACCATACAGGCAGAAGAAAAAATCATGTTACATAATGAATCAAACTTTACTTGGTTGCAAATTAGTTTTATTGCTCATTATGCTGAAAATGGCAAATTGATTGGAGTTTCAATTGGTGCAACAGCTATTGATGCAAAAAGAAAAATGGAGCAATTACAAGCGAAATATTTACAGAGTCTTGATGAGTTGGCATGGAACAGTTCTCATATACTAAGAGCCCCTGTTGCAAATATGATGGGAATACTTCAACTTTTACAAGAAACCAATATTGCTTTAGATGATACAGAAAGGGCTCAATTTTTGAAACACTTATCTAGCGAGGTAAAAAGGGTAGATACAGTTATTAAAGATATGGTAGCAAAAGCTAGAAAGGATTTAGAAAATTAATTGCCAATTAGCTAGTATAAGATGAAATTAATTAATCTGTATATTTGACTATGCTTGAAATAAAATTAGATAGAAGTAGTTTTAAGGCCCAGAATGCAATTTTGGCTTCAAATCATGCACATTACTACAAAAATCTGAGTTGGGTTCAGCGTTTAGAAATCGC
This sequence comes from Sphingobacteriia bacterium 24-36-13, assembly GCA_002281875.1. GTDB lineage: Bacteria > Bacteroidota > Bacteroidia > Chitinophagales > Chitinophagaceae > Sediminibacterium. Next base: position 40,143 of record NCHN01000011.1, read on the forward strand.
CAATTATCTAAATAGTGTTGCATATAATTACCCCTTAAATAATCCACCTAAAATGGATAAATTTAAATTTTCGAGTCGTTCAATTAAATGACATGGCTAATATTTTTAATAATGACTTTAGGGATTTTATTTCAGCACTTAATAATCAATCCGTAAAATATATTTTGGTTGGTGGATATTCAGTCATTCTTCATGGCTATCCCCGAACAACGGGTGATATGGATATTTGGGTTGAACGAACCTCTGAAAATTATCAAAAAATCAAAAACGCTTTTCAGCAATTTGGAATGCCAGTATTTGATATGACTTTAGATAATTTTCTTTCACATCCCAATTGGGACGTTTTTACTTTTGGAACACCTCCTGTTGCTATTGATTTAATGGTGCAAGTTGAAGGTCTAGATTTTGCATTAGCCTACGATAAGTCAATATACTTTGAAGATGATGGTTTGTCTATACGAACAATTCATAAAACCGATCTCATTCAGACTAAACAGGTAGTTAACCGCCCCAAAGATCAAGATGATTTATTGAATCTTGCATAAGGTAAGATTGTCCCCAAATTTATGTGCCAAGATTGGCGGTCTGAGCTTCGCTAGCCAAGATTGTCCCCACATTTCATATGCCAAGATTGGCGGTCTGCAACCGCCTTCTTCCCGTAATGAACTTACTCAAACCCACCGCAACAACCTTTGGTTGTTGCAGGGTTTATTTTAGCTCATCGCCTCATTCAAGCGAGCTTGACTCGGCTCTTCGCAAAAATAAACCCCCGCAGCTTTCGCTGCGAGGGTTTGTGGTCTCGCCAAGAATCGAACTTGGATCTAGAGTTTAGGAAACTCCTATTCTATCCATTGAACTACGAGACCATGATTCAATTATCCCAAAATGCTGGGGTAGAATCGGCGCAAAAGTAATAGAAATTATTTTACACCAGGTTGCTTTAACTGCCAACCTGTTTTCTTTTTTTCTGCATCCACCATTTCTTTTACATCGGCTAATAATTTCTTAGCATCATAAACAATTCCGTCTTTGATGGTGTAGACTACTCCGCCTTTACGAATGATTTCATTCTGGTCATTTAATTCAATAGCTCCTGTGCCATAGAAGTATTGTAAATTCTTTAAAGGGTTACCATCTACCACACATAAGTCTGCTAACTTGCCTGGCTCTATCGTTCCCAATTCTTTGTCTACTCCTAATGCTTGTGATGCGTGCATGGTTGCAGCGCGTATCACTTCTAGCGGCTGAAATCCCGCTTCGCGTAACAATTCTAATTCTCTAACAAATCCAAATCCATACAATTGATAAATGAATCCATTGTCTGATCCAGCTGTAACTCTTCCACCTCTGTTTTTATATTCATTAATAAATGTCATCCACAATTTGTAATTGTTCTTCCATTCTATTTCTTGTTCTGTTCCCCAGCTATGCCAATATGATCCGTGTGATACCCTGCTTGGTTCATAAAATTTCCAAAGAGAAGGGAGCGTATAATCTTCGTGCCATTCTGCTCTACGCGCACGCATCAAATCTCTATTGGCTTCATAAATATTCATCGTAGGATCTAATGTGAAGTCTGCAGCAATTAATTCATTCATTACTTTATTCCATTTCTCGCTATAAGGCGCTGCTGCTTGTTTCCACAGCTTTCCTGCTTCTTCAAAACGATGTTGTTCGTTATTGTAATTATAATCGGCTGGATAGTTTTGCAATGTGCCATTTTCTAACATGGCTTCTGGTAAACCATACCAATGTTCCATGCTGGTCATACCTGCTTTTGCAGACTGTACTACATTCCATCTTGCTACATCTAATTGTGCATGATGCGCTGTACTTCTTAATCCCAATTTTTTATTTTCTCTTATTGCTGCATCCATCACTTCTGGCGATGCGCCAAAAAATTTAATTCCATCTGCACCTTTTGCTGCATTATCATTTACCCATGCCTTTGCTTGTTCGGCATTGATGATGGGGCTTTTGCTACCTTGTCCAAAAGCAGTATATGCATGAATACGCGGTGCAGTAATGCTATTGGCTGCACTTTTCTTTTTATGGTCTAATACCCATTCCAATCCATTACCAGCAGATGGGTCACGTATAGTAGTAATTCCGTGCGCCATCCATAATTTAAACACATATTCTGCTGGGGTGCCTTGGGCTCTGCCTCCAATATGACCGTGCATATCAATTAACCCTGGTAAAACATATTTGCCACTGCAATCAATTTCTTTTCCTCCTGCTTTAAGTGCAGGTCTAGATTTAGGGTCTATAGGCATGCCTGGATTACCTACATTGGCAATACGAACAATCTTATTATTCTCAATGATAATATCAACAGGCCCATAGGCAGGGGATCCAGTACCATTAATCACCATTGCCCCTCTTAAAATCAATTGGGTATAAGGACCCTGACCCTCTTTAACCAAGGGTGAAGGGGTAATTTGGGCGCCGACTGTAGTCATGAACAATAGACTCAAAATGGCAAGCAGCATTTTTTGCATACAAAAGATTTTGATGAAGTTAAGGCGCAAAAGCCAATTGCTAATCACTCTTGCCCAATGGGTGATAAGGCTTATCTTTGCCCCCCAAATTAAATACATGAAGTTTTATAATACTATTATCAAGTATCGTTTCTGGCTAAGCCTTTTGGCCTTGGTTGCTGCTGCAGGGGTCAATTATTCAAGTGGTTTTTGGCCTGCTTTCATCCTTTATTTTGTTGGGGTGATTGGATTAGCCAGCCATTTTTTCATCGGCCCTTTGCGTTTGATTCAAGAACCAATGGAAAGAGGGGATATGGAAGAAGTAGAGCGTATCCTCAACACAGTTTGGTACCCTAATTTATTGTACAAGCCTGTACGTTCAACTTATTATACCATCAAGGGCAATATGGCCATGATGAAGCAAGATTTTGATAGTGCCGAAAAGCATTTGAAGAAAAGTTCTGAATTAGGATCACCCATGCCTGAAGCAGAAGGTGCAAACAAACTTCAATTAGGAATGATGAGTATGCAACGTGGTGACCTTAAGCAAGGGGAAAGCTATATTAGGGCTGCTATTAGAGCAGGTATTGCAGACAAAGAAAGTGAAGCGGTTGCATACATTAGTATGTGTCAAATCTTTATGAATAAGAGAGAATTCAGGGCTGCAAAAGATTATTTTAGAAGAGCAAAAGCTTGCAAGCCTACCACTAAACAAGTGGTTGATCAAATTAAAGAAGTAGAGAAATATATTTCTCGCATGCCAGGATAATCATGCTTCAAATAAAACATATTACAACAGAGGGTGCCGAGCTGGAAACAGCCCGGCATTTGTTTAAAGCATATTCCGATGAATTGGCTGTAGATCTTTGTTTTCAAAGCTTTGACGCTGAGTTGAAAGATCCATTAAAAAAATATGGCCAACCACATGGCAGTCTTTTATTAGCCTATTTCAATGGTGTTGCTGTTGGCTCTGTTGCATTACAGCAACTACCTGAGGAAGGCGCTTGTGAAATGAAAAGATTGTATGTACAACCAGCATTTAGAAAATATAAAATTGGAGATGCATTGGTAGCAGAAATAGTCAAAGAAGCAAAAAGAATGGGCTATTCAAAAATGAAATTAGATACTTTAGAAAGATTACAAGCTGCCATTCATTTATACCTTAAACATGGGTTTGAAATCACTACTGCATATTACCACAATCCCTTGCCTGAAGTGGTTTACATGGAAAAAGTACTAAGCTAATTTTTTTAACAAATTCTCAATCACCACAGGAAAATGCACGTGCTCCAATGCATGAATTTTAGTAGCTAAACTAGATGGGGTATCCGTAGGTTCTATGCTGCATTTGGCTTGAAAAATTATATCGCCTTCATCATAATGTGCATCCACATAATGTATAGTTATACCACTTTCTTTTTCTCCTGCTGCAATCACCGCTTCATGCACAAAATTTCCATACATGCCTTTGCCCCCGTAATTGGGTAATAATGCAGGATGTATATTAATGATTCGATTGGGGTATGCTTCAATCAGTGTTTCAGGAATTTTCCAAAGAAATCCAGCCAGTACAATAAAATTAATTCCTCTCAATTTGAGTTCGTTCACACAATCTTCCGTTTCGTAAAAGCTATTTCGATTAATAAGCAGGGTGTCTATATGAGCGGCGGCTGCAATCCCCAAAACCCCTGCTTCTTTTTTATTTGAAACAATTAGGTTGATCATAACTGCCTTGTTACTGGCAAAATGTTCAATTATTTTGGCTGCATTAGATCCTGCACCTGATGCAAAAATGGCCAGTTTTACCATGTTTTTACTGCTTTTTGGTCATTTTTTCCTTGATTCTGCCTAAATATCGCTTGAAAAAGCTGAATTGGCCAAATGGCACACTTACCAGTAAAACGCAGAATGGCCAAAGAATGGTTACTACAATTATGTAAATGATAAAGTAGATGATGCCTCGCTCTAAACTGGTAAAAGAAAGCAATTGTCTTCCTAAGTAACCGCATAAGCTGCCTCCTAATGCAAATGTGGTAAAGATGAGTGTAAACTGAAGCCAGCTTACTTGCCATTTATTTTTTAAACGATGCAGCATGGCTGCAAAAGTGCTTTAAATTTTCCATTTCATGACAATTGAAATCGCCTGATTTGTTGAACTCATTGAAAATTAAGTGGCATATAGATAAAAAAATTTTTTCCCTATTGCGTAATTGTCACAATCCTATCATATTTTTGCTTCCGTTTAAGGATATTTTTCCACACCAGAACCATCGTTGTGCATATGATATTGTCTAGATCCATAGCAAAAGCCAGCATTGCCGCTTTTTTATTTTTTGTGAGTCTGAGTTTCAGTGTAGCCGCCAATGCTCAGGACGGTAAGGCGCTTTTCAGCGCCAATTGTGCGTCTTGTCATGCTCCACATAAGAAATTGGCTGGTCCTGCCCTTGCAGGTGTAGAGTCTCGTTGGTCCAGTAAGGAAAACTTATACTCCTGGATTAGAAACAGCGCAGCTTTCCTTAAAACAGGAGATGCCTATGCAAATAACTTGTACAATGAGTACAATAAAATTGCAATGAACGCTTTCCCTACCTTAAAGGATGCGGAAATTGATGCGATTCTGACTTACATTAATAGCGTACCTGATCCTTCTAAAGCACCTGTTGCTGGTGAAGGCGCTGGAGCTGCTGCTAATGTTGAGGCAGACAATTCTTTACTATTTGGTATTTTAACCTTGATTTTAGCTGTTGTTGCTCTAATCATGTTACAGGTTAATTCTAATCTTAAAAAATTAGCCGACGATAAAACTGGCCAACCTGCTTTAGAGCCAATCCCATTCTGGAGAAACAAAGCGTATATCGCAATGGTTACTGTTATATTATTTGTAGTGGGTGGTTATTTAACTACAAAAGGTGCAATGGCTTATGGTAGAAGCCAAGATTATCAACCAGAACAACCTATTTATTACTCTCACGCAGTGCATGCTGGTACCAACCAAATCAACTGTCAATATTGTCATACAGGTGCTGCTCAAGGAAAGCAAGCAACTATTCCTTCTGTTAACGTTTGTATGAACTGTCACCAAGCCATCAACGAGTACAAAGGAGAAAAAATGTACAATGAAGCGGGCGAAGAAGTAGATGGTACTGCAGAAATCAAGAAATTATACAAATACGCTGGTTTTGAAGAAGGTAAACCTTGGGATCCTAGTAAGGCCAAACCAATTGAGTGGGTTCGTATCCACAATTTACCTGATCACGTTTATTTCAACCACGCTCAACACGTAAAAGCAGGCCAAGTTGCTTGTCAAACTTGTCATGGTGAAATTCAGAAAATGGGTGAAGTAAAACAATTTACCGACCTAAGCATGGGCTGGTGTGTAAACTGTCACCGCGAAACCAAAGTTCAATTCAAAGACAATGGTTTTTATAGCATCTACGAAAAATACCATGCAGATTTAAAGAGTGGTAAAATTGATAGCACCAAAGGAATCACTGTTGAAAAAATTGGTGGTACCGAGTGTCAGAAGTGTCACTACTAGTTCTTAAAAGTTTAAAAAGGGTTGTTTAAATATATCATTCGAACGTGGAGTCCGCTCGCGGTTTCCAACTGTTAATCAATAATTATGGAGCAAAAAAAGCACTGGCAAAGTTTTGGAGAGCTGAATCAGTCTGCAGCGTTTAACAAGGATGTAAAAGACGAATTCAATGAAGAACTACCTATTGTAGAAGATGAAAGCAAAAGCTTTCTCGAAGCAAAGGCTCCCCGTCGCGACTTCTTGAAATATTTAGGTTTTAGTACAGCCGCCGCAGCTGCAGCAGCAAGTTGTGAAATGCCTGTAAAAAAGGCCATTCCATTTGCCAATAAGCCTGAAGACGTTGTGCCTGGTATTTCTAAATACTATGCAACCACATATGTACAAGATGGAGATACCGTTAGTATCTTGGCTAAAGTACGTGATGGTCGCCCTATAAAAATTGAAGGAAACGATCTTTGTCCTATTACCAAAGGAGGTACTTCTGCTCGTGTTCAAGCATCGGTACTTGATTTATATGATACTTCACGTTTACGTTTCCCTACCATTGATGGTAAGGAAGTAACTTTTGAAGCTGCTGATAAAGCAGTTGCTGCACAAATGGGCGGTAATATTGTTTTATTAACTAGCACAATTAATTCTCCATCAACACAAGCAGTGATTGCACAATTCTTGGCTAAATATCCAGGAAGCAAACATGTTACGTATGATGCGGTTTCATACAGCGCCATGTTATTGGCCAATGAAGCTACTTATGGTGTTCGTGGAATTCCTTCTTACCATTTTGAAAATGCAAAAGCAATTGTAAGCTTAGGTGCAGATTTCTTAGGTACTTGGTTAAATCCAGTTGAGTTTTCTAGACAGTATGCTACTGGTAAAAAATTAGACGAGAAGAATCCTAGCATGAGCAAGCATATTCAATTCGAATCTGTTGCTTCATTAACTGGGTCTAACGCAGATGAAAAATATTTACACCGTCCTTCTGAAACCCTTGCTATTGCTGCTGCTTTATTGAGTGCAGTAAATGGTACTGGAGTTACTGGTATTGCAGATGCAAAATTGAAAGCAGGTGTGGAAGCTGCTGCAAAAGCATTGAATGCACATAAGGGTGCGGCATTAGTTGTTGCTGGAAGCAATGATGTAAATGTTCAAATAATTGTAAATGCAATTAACAACGCCATTGGTGCTGGTGGTTCTACCATCAACTGGGGTGTTTTATTAAATACACGCGCTGGTGTTGATGCCAATTTTGCTCAACTAGTAGCCGATATGAATGCAGGTTCTGTTGGAACTTTATTGATTCACGGTGCAAACCCTGCTTATAGCTGGTTTGCGGCTGATCAGTTTAAAGCTGGTTTAGCAAAAGTGAAGACGACTGTATCTTTTTCAGGTAAAGTAGACGAAACTGCTGAATTATGTAAGTTCGTTTTACCTGACAATCATTTCTTAGAAAGTTGGGGTGATGCGGAAGCAAAAACTGGTCACTTCTCTTTTATACAACCTACTATTTATCCTTTATTCAAAACACGTCAGTGGCAAGACAGTCTATTAAAGTGGAGTGGTGCTACTGAAGATTATTTAGCTTATTTAAAGAATTTCTGGTCAGCTAAATTAGGCGGTGTTAATGGTTGGGATAAAGCTTTGCAAGATGGTGTTGTTGCCTTAGGTGAATCAGCTACTAAACCTGGAACCTTTAATGGCACTGCAGTTGCGGGTGCATTGGCAGCTGCTTCTTCTGCTAAGAAAGGTGGTAAAGTAGAATTAGTATTATATGAAAAAGTGGGGATTGGTGCTGGTCAAGGTGCAAGTAACCCATGGTTACAAGAATTACCTGATCCTGTAACTAGAGCTACTTGGGATAACTATTTAGTTGTTTCTCCAGCAATGGCTAAAACTTTATTAGGTATTGATATCAGCAACGGTGGTCAAGCGGATGCTTATGAGGTGAACCCTCCTAAGAAGGTCGTGAAGATTACTGTTGGTCAAAAATCAATTGAATTACCTGCCCTAATTGTACCAGGTACACACCCTGAAACAGTAGGTATTGCAGTAGGTTACGGCCGCAGCGAAAAAGTAGGTAAATCTGCAGCTGGTGTAGGTAAGAATGCTTTTGCTTTGGCATCTTTAAGTGGTTCTTCTGTTAACTTCTCTAATGGTGAAGTAAGCTTAACACTTACTGAAGAAACTTATCCTGTTGCATTAACTCAAACACATAGCCGTTATGATACTGAACAAGGTAATCGTACGGAAGTTGTAAAAGAATTAAGCTTAGCTGCATATAAACATCACCCAACTGAAATTCGCGATGAGCGTGACAAGGAATTAAAACCTTGGGGTGGTTTAGAAAAATTTGAATCTCAAGGAACCTTATATCCTGTATTTGAAAGACCTGGAATTAAATGGGGAATGAGTGTAGACTTAAATACTTGTACTGGTTGTGGTGCTTGCGTAGTAGCATGTAACGCAGAAAACAACGTTTCAGTTGTGGGTAAGCCAGAAGTATTACGTGGTCATGAAATGCATTGGTTGCGTATTGATCGTTACTACAGTGGCGATTTAGAAAATCCAAATGTAGTTTTCCAACCATTAATGTGTCAGCATTGCGACAACGCTCCTTGCGAAAACGTTTGTCCGGTAGCTGCTACCAACCACAGCAGTGAAGGATTAAACCAAATGACTTATAACCGTTGTATTGGTACAAGATATTGCGCCAACAACTGTCCTTATAAAGTACGTCGTTTTAACTGGGCCGATTACACAGGTTCTGATAGCTTTGGTGATAACCAAAAAGGTATCGTTAACGATGTTGTTTTAGATATGAACGACGACTTAACTAGAATGGTGTTGAATCCAGATGTTACTGTTCGTGCTAGAGGAGTTATTGAAAAATGTTCTTTCTGCGTTCAGCGTTTACAAGAAGGTAAGTTAAAGGCGAAGAAAGACAGTCGTCCATTAAGCGATAGCGATGTTAAAGTGGCTTGTCAACAAGCTTGCCCTACTAATGCGATTACTTTCGGTAACGCCAACAGCAAGGAAAGTGCTATCACCATTGCAAGACAAGAAAATCCGAATCGTCAGTTCTATGTGTTAGAAATGTTGCACGTATTACCAGGAGTTACTTATCTAGCTAAAGTGAGAAACACCGATGATATGCCTCATCACGAAGATGCTGAAGCAAAAACAGAAAAAGCACACGGATAATTTTTTAAGAAATTGAAATAACCAGATGCTGCTCTCGGGCAGATCAAGGACCAAAATAAGAACAGATGCATTTAAAGTACGAATCACAGCTCAGGGAACCACTGGTGTATGGAGATAAAACATACAAGCAGGTAACAGAAGACATAGTTCGCCCTATTGAAGCCAAGCCTACCAAATTATGGTATGTAGGTTTTTATATTGCTGTTGCCTTACTCATGTTTGGTGTCTATAGCGTATACCGTGAAGTAACTTATGGTATAGGTCAGTGGAACCTAAATAAAACAGTGGGTTGGGGATGGGATATTACCAACTTCGTTTGGTGGGTTGGTATTGGTCACGCCGGTACCTTGATTTCTGCAATCTTGTTGTTATTCCGTCAAGGATGGAGAACAGGTGTAAACCGCGCTGCAGAAGCGATGACAATATTCGCGGTAATGTGTGCGGGTCAGTTCCCTATCTTCCACATGGGTAGAGTATGGATGGCTTTCTTTGTATTGCCTTACCCTAACTCACGTGGTCCATTATGGGTAAACTTTAACTCTCCATTGTTGTGGGACGTATTTGCAATCTCTACTTATTTTACTGTATCTCTTTTATTCTGGTATTCAGGTTTGATTCCTGACTTTGCAACTGTAAGAGATCGTGCATTTACTAAATTACGCAAGCGTTTATATGGTATTGCTTCATTTGGATGGACTGGTTCTACCAAACATTGGCAGCGTCATGAGAGTCTTTCACTAGTATTAGCGGGATTGAGTACGCCGCTGGTATTATCGGTTCACACCATCGTATCTTTTGACTTTGCCACTTCAGTTATTCCTGGATGGCATACCACTATCTTTCCTCCATACTTCGTTGCGGGTGCCATCTTCTCTGGTTTTGCAATGGTGCAAACCTTGATGATTATTGTACGTAAAGTGTTTGCGATGGAAGACTATGTAACCATTGGTCACATAGAAGCAATGAATAAAGTAATTGTATTAACTGGTTCAATTGTAGGTATTGCTTACCTAACTGAGCTGTTCATGGGTTGGTATAGCCAAAATAAATATGAAGGATATACATTCTGGTACAGCCGTGCTTATTTGTTCTCACCTTATGGTTGGAGCTATTGGGGTATGATGGCTTGTAACGTGTTAAGCCCTCAAATTTTCTGGTTCCGCAAAATGAGAAGAAACATTTTCGTTACGTTCTTCATGAGTATCATTGTAAACATTGGTATGTGGTTCGAGCGTTTCGTAATCATCGTTACTTCTCTTTACCGTGATTACTTACCATCAAGCTGGTCTGTTTATTACAGCCCTACTATTTGGGAGATTGGTTTCTATGCTGGAACATTTGGGCTATTCTTTACTTGCTTCTTCTTATTTGCTAAATACTTCCCAGTTATTGCGATTGCAGAAATCAAGTATGTATTGAAAACTACTGGTGAAGGATATAAAAATCAAATGGCTAATATAGAAGAACAAAAATTAGAAGAGTTTGTGCATGAGCACGCTCACCACTAGTAGTTAGTGTGAAGCACTTGGTATAAGATTAAAATTATTTACTGCTTTTGCAGCAATGCATTTGCAGACAAAAAATAAAGTATGGCAAAAAAGAAATTTGTAGTAGGCTGTTTTGATGACGAAGCAGTTTTATTTCCAGCAGTAAAAAAAGTACGTACTGCGGGTTACAAGATCCATGATGTTTACACGCCATTTGCTGTTCATGGTTTAGACCATGCAATGGGTTTGCGTGAAACCAGCTTACACACTGCAGGATTTATTTATGGTATCACAGGAACTGCTACTGCATTAAGCTCTATAAGTTGGATTTTTACCAAAGACTGGCCTTTAAATATTGGTGGCAAGCCACACTTTGCTTTGCCAGCTTGGATTCCAATCATGTTTGAGTTAACCGTTCTTTTCGCAGCTGTTGGAATGGTATTGACTTTTTGTTACTTATGCCAATTGGCTCCGTTTGTAAAGAAGCATCATTTTCATGCTCGTGCAACGGATGATCTTTTTGTAATGGTAATTGAGTGTACAGATAAAACAAACACCGATGATTTACAAGCATTCTTATCTAGCAATGGTGCATTAGAAACCAAAGTTGAAGTTGCTGAAGACGGTTGGTGGTTAGGTAGATACGATAAGGATGAAATGCCTTTTGAAGAAAAACAAATTGTTGCCGCTTAATTGTAGAACACTTAGAATTAACGAATCATGAAGAATACATTGATCATAGCTTCCTTAACTGCAGTAGTTGCTTTAACTGCTTGTAGCGATGTTAAGCGTACACCAGGTACGATTTATATGCCAGATATGGCTTATAGCCGTGCTTATGAGTCTTATGCTGACCACAGTAATTTAGCTGAAAAAGGAATTAACTACAACAGTCGTCCTGTGGTAGGTACCATTTCTCGTGAGGAAGATATGCCGTTCCATATTCCTATGGATCAACCTGGAGATACCACCAATTACACTGCGTCTAAAGCTGTTCCTAATCCTTACGATACGTTGAGTAAAACAGATATGGAGGAAGCTGAGCGTTTGTATTTAATCAACTGTGGTATTTGTCATGGTGATAAATTAAATGGAAATGGTCCTTTGTATAAAGACGGTGCTGGTCCTTATGCTGCAAAGCCTGCTGCATTAGTAGGAGATGCAAAATATGAAGCAATGCCTGCTGGTCAAATGTTTTATTCTGTTGCTTACGGTAAAAACTTGATGGGCTCATACGCTTCTCAGTTAAGTCGTAAACAACGTTGGCAAGTAATTGCTTATATCAAAGCAAAACAACAAGCAAGTAAAGCAAAAGCGGCTCCTGCTCCGGCAGCAGATGCAACTGCAACAACAAAATAAATTTAGCAAATGGTCCTGCTAATAGGATCAATACTAACTGAACTAAAAGAGTAACAATGGCATCTTTAAGAACACAATTTGAAGTTCCCGGAAAAATGAAAACCTGGTCTTACGCCTTGATTGGCTTGGGCTTGGCTGCATTACTGTATGGAATGTTCACCAAAGGTTTTAGTTCCGATGAGCACGAGCAAGTGCATTTCTGGGGAACACTTATGTACAATACTATTTTCTGGACATTAATTTGTAATGCCAGTATGTTCTTTATTTCCGTTACTACTTTGGCGCAAGCTGGGTTTACACAAACCTTCCGTCGTATTCCAGAAGCAATATCTACACTAGTGCCCATTTTTGGTGCAATTACTTTTGCAGTTTTATTGTATATCGTATTTGGTCATAAACACCATATTTACCATTGGTTAGATACGGAAGCAGTTGCTGCTGATCCAATTTTAAAAGGTAAAGCGGGCTTTTTGAATCCTACTTTCTTTGTGATTTGGACTACATTAACCATTGCTTTGTGGAGCTTCTTGGGATGGAGAATTCGTAAATTAAATGATGAAGCTGATGCTGGTCCTATGGATCGCGAAACCAGTGAGAAATTTATTCACAGAGGTACCGTAAGAACTGCGATGTTCACTGTTTGGTTTGGATTAACTGTTGGATCTACTGTTCCTTGGTTATGGATGATGAGTATTGATGCACACTGGTATTCTACCATGTATAGCTGGTATACTTTCGCAAGTTCATTTGTAGCTGGTATGTCTTTGATTGCGCTTTGGGTAATTTACTTAAAGAACAAAGGCTACTTAGAATTAACGAGCCAAGAGCATTTACACGATATTGGTAAATTCATGTTTGCCTTCTCTATCTTCTGGACTTACTTATGGTTCTCTCAATACATGTTGATTTGGTACGCCAATATACCAGAAGAAACTGTTTACTTCAAACATAGAACTCAGGGTGCGTACAAAGGAATTTTCTTCTTTAACCTTATTGTAAACTTCTTATGTCCTTTGTTGATTCTGATGAAGCGTTCTGCAAAAAGAAATTACACATTGGTAACTTTTATGGCAGTTTTAATCATCTTTGGTCACTGGATTGATTTTTATCAAATGGTCATGGGCTCATTAATGAAAGAACATGTATCATTGGGTTGGTTAGATTTTGGAATTCTTGCGTTTTTCGTTGGAGCAATGATTCTTTTTGTTGGAACGGCTTTGTCTAAGAAACCTTTAATAGCCAAATACCATCCATACCTTAAAGAAAGTGTAATTCACCAAGTTTAGTGAACACGATCATTTTAAAATTTGTTAGACATTAGATAATTTATATACAGCATTATGACAGCTTTATTAATCACCGCGGTTTCGTTACTCATCTTTGTAGTGATCTTTCAGATCTCTAAGGCAAGTGAGTATGTGGCAATTTTGAAAGGGGAAGAGCATAGCCGTAAGCAGAATAACAAGATTAATGGTTTTCTGATGGTCGTGTTTTTGGTTTTAGGACTTATTGGAGTATGGTACTGCAATGAGGTTTTATACGATAAAACATTGTTACCTCAAGGATCAGCCAGTGTGGAAGGAGAGCGTGTAGATTCAATGTTATGGTTAACATTAGCTGTAACTGGATTTGTGTTTATTGGAACGCAGATTGTTCTTTTCTGGTTTGCATATAAATACCAAGAAAGCGATAACAGAAAAGTAGTGTTTTTTGCACACAGCAATAAGTTAGAAGCAATCTGGACTGTAATTCCTGCAATCGTTTTAACTGTACTAGTTGTTATTGGATTGAGAAACTGGTTTCTATTTACCGGGGAGGCTCCAAAAGAAGCCATGGTAGTAGAAGTAACTGGAAAGCAATTCGGATGGATTTTCCGGTACCCAGGTAAAGATGGTGCTTTCGGTAAAAAATATTACAAGAATATTGACAATGCATCTAACTCATTGGGTTTAATTTGGGATGACCAATTAACACATGACGATTTAGTCATGGAGCAAACCATGTATCTAGTTAAAGGTCGTCCAGTAAAATTAATCATTGGATCTAGAGATGTGATTCATGATGTGGGTTTATCTCATTTCAGAATGAAGATGGATGCTGTTCCTGGTATACCAACCACTATGTGGTTTACTCCTAAGTACACAACAAAGGAAATGAAAGAGAAAACGGGAAATCCTGATTTCCAGTTCGAAATAAGTTGCGATCAAATGTGTGGAAATAGCCACTATTCAATGAAAGGTGTAATTGAAGTATTAGACCAAGCGGAGTACGATGCTAAAATGGCTGGCCAGTCTCCTTATTTCTACACAGCATTTCCTGACAAGGATCCAGCCAACGCAAAAAAAGATACGGTAAAATTAGTTGCTAAGCCTGTTGAACTAGCATCAAAAGTTACCGCCAAATTATAGAACAATCAACAACCAAGTATCAACAAGGTTGTAATAACTAATAAAGAATCAGTGTATGAGTAACGAAGCCGTATTGCACGCACCTGCTGGAGCAGGTTTACATCACGAAGCGCATGGTGACCATCATCATGAGCATCACCATGAGACATTTATTTCTAAGTATGTCTTTAGCATGGACCATAAAATGATTGCCAAGCAATTCCTGATTACGGGTATGGTTTGGGCAGTGTTGGGTGGTTTAATGAGCGTACTTTTCCGTTTACAATTAGGATATCCTGAAGCAAGTTTTCCTTGGTTAGAAGATATTTTAGGCAAATGGGCTGAAGGAGGTAAAATTACTCCTGATGCTTATTATGCGTTGGTTACTACACATGGTACAGTACTCGTATTCTTCGTATTAACAGCTGGATTGAGTGGAACTTTTGCCAACTTTCTAATTCCGTTGCAAATTGGAGCAAGAGATATGGCATCTCCATTTATGAATATGTTGAGTTACTGGTTCTTCTTCGCAGCAAGTATTGTAATGTTATCTTCTATGTTTGTTGAGTTTGGACCATTCAGTGGTGGATGGACTGCTTATCCGCCATTAAGTGCATTGGCTTCTGCTTCTCCAGGATCTGGCACTGGTATGGACTTGTGGCTTATTGCTATGGCATTGTTTGTGGTATCTTCTTTATTGGGAGGCTTAAACTACATCGCTACCATTTTGAATATGCGTACAAAAGGAATGAGCATGACTCGCTTGCCTTTAACTATCTGGGCGTTGTTCTTCACTGCTGTATTAGGTGTATTATCTTTCCCTGTATTGTTCTCTGGATTTATCTTATTGATTTTTGATAGAAACTTCGGTACCAGTTTCTACTTATCTGATATTTTCATCAATGGTGTTGGTGCATTGCCTAATGAAGGTGGTAGTGCTATTCTGTATCAACACTTATTCTGGTTCTTAGGTCACCCTGAAGTATACATCATCCTATTGCCAGCAATGGGTATGGCTTCTGAAATTCTTTCTGTAAACTCTCGCAAACCCATCTTCGGTTATATGGCCATGGTTGGATCATTGTTTGCGATTGCAATATTAGCTTTCTTAGTATGGGCACACCATATGTTTGTAACCGGATTGAATCCTTTCTTAGGTTCCGTGTTCGTATTACTTACATTGTTGATTGCGGTTCCTTCTGCAATTAAAGTGTTCAACTGGTTAACTACCTTGTGGAGAGGTAATATTCGCTTTACTCCTGGTATGATGTTCTCTATTGGTTTTGTGAGCTTATTTATCTCTGGAGGTTTAACAGGTATTTGGTTAGGAAATTCTGCGTTAGATATTCACCTACATGATACTTATTTTGTAATTGCCCACTTCCATATTGTAATGGGTGTTGCAAGTATGTTTGGAATGTTTGCTGGTATTTACCACTGGTTCCCTAAAATGTACGGTCGTTACATGAACAATACCCTTTCTTATTTGCACTTCTGGATTACATTAGCTGGAGCATACATGATTTTCTGGCCAATGCACTACCAAGGTTTAGCAGGTATGCCAAGAAGATACTATGACTATAGTGTTTGGGAAAGCTTCAAGCAGTTTGCAGAATTAAATAGATTCATTAGCACTGTTGCTATGATTGTATTTGCTGCACAGTTGTTGTTCTTGTTTAACTTCTTCTATTCTGTTTTCAAAGGTAGAAAAGTAACTACACAAAATCCTTATGGTTCAAATACTTTAGAGTGGACTGCTCCAATTAATCCTGGTCATGGTAACTGGGTTGGAGAAATTCCTGAAGTACATCGTTGGGCATACGACTACGGTAAAGATGGTAAAGAATTTATTTCCCAGACTACACCGGTGGGAGCCGACGAAAGCAGTCACTAATCTAATTACTGAGTAAATTTTTATTCAGTTGATATACTTCAATGCTCCCGGATTACGGGAGCATTGTTTTTAAACTACAACGACGGAATGACAAAATCCAGTGAGCATAGGGTAAAAAGCCAAAGTTTTTCTTTAGCAGCAAAAGTGAAAGACTATATGCTGTTAATCAAGTTTACTTTGAGCTTTACAGTGGTGTTCTCCTGTGTGATTTGTTATTTATTAGCACCTAAAGTAGTTGAGTACGATTGGTATATGATTCTATTGCTCTTTTTAGCAGGGATGTTAATTACAGGTAGTGCCAATGCTATTAACCAGGCGGTAGAAAAAGATACTGATGCCATGATGAAGCGGACATCCAAACGTCCGGTAGCTAATGGCAATATGAGTCAAAACGAAGCCTATACATTTGCACTAATAGCAGGGATTGTTGGGGTTGGGATGATGTGGTATTATTTTAATTTATCCTCTGCATTGGTCTCTGCATTTAGTTTATTTCTGTATGCTTTTATTTACACTCCCTTAAAAAAAATCAACTCTATAGCGGTCTTAATTGGTGCATTGCCTGGCGCTCTGCCTTGTTTAATTGGATGGGTAGCAGGTAATGATGATTTTGCATTAGGTGGTTGGGTGTTATTTGGTATGCAATTCTTATGGCAGTTCCCACATTTTTGGGCGATTGCTTGGGTAGCACACGCAGATTATACGAAAGCTGGATTTAAATTACTCCCAGCAGATAAGGGACCGACTAAATTTACCGCAATTCAAACCATCATGTATTCTTTTTTGATGATTCCGATTGGCATGGTCCCCTATTTTATTGGATTAACAGGAATAACCAGTTTATGGATCGTATTGGTTTGTAATCTATTCATGGTTTTTCAGAGTGCACGATTATATAAAGAAATGGATGTGAAAGCAGCCAGAAGAGTGATGTTCAGCAGTTATATTTATTTGCCCATTGTATTGCTTGCAATGTTGGCAGATAAGATTAATCATTAATTGAATTAAATTTAAATAAATGAGTACGATAGCAAAGGAAGCGCCTAAAAGGATTCACCCACACAAGTTTACGCTATGGGTGGCAATGGGCAGTATCATTATGATGTTTGCAGGCCTAACGAGTGCCTACATTGTAAAAAAGAACCAAAGCAGTTGGTTAGAATTCGATTTGCCAGTTGTTTTTATGTATTCTACACTAGTGATTATTGCAAGTAGTGTTACAGTACATTTGGCAACAAAGGCTTTTAAAGCCAGAGAAATGGGGCGTTATCGAATGTTGATTACCGTTACTGCAATATTAGGGTTATTGTTTATGGGATTACAGATTTTGGGTTTTATGGATTTAGAAGCCAGAAATATTGCTCTTACTGGTGCCAGAAGTAATTCTGCCGCATCTTTTCTTTTAGTTATTACAGGTTTGCATATGCTTCACGTTTTAGGTGGAGTGATTGCTTTGATGGTTATTTTTATTAAAGCTTATGTAAGTAGTGTTAAAAATTACAGTAGTTTATCCATTGAATTGGTGGGTACTTACTGGCATTTTGTAGATATACTTTGGATTTATTTGTTCATCTTTTACAATTGGATTAGCTAATTACAAAAAAGTTGTGTTTTATGCACCTTTTTTCAACTCTAGCCAATACTTTTGTGTACGAAATTTTACTTTAACATGGCAACAACTGCAACAGCACCTACCACTAAATCTTGGGGTGGAGGTAAGAGTCCCTTTAACGTAGAGTACGGCAAAGTAATGATGTGGTATTTTCTCATGAGTGATGCCTTTACTTTTGGCGCATTTTTGATTTCATACGGCACCATACGTTTTTCTACCAATGGATGGCCTGACCCCAATGAAGTATTTAAGAGTTTTCCTTTTGCTCCAGAGGGCATGAATGCACCCTTGGTGTTTGTAAGTATTATGACATTCATTTTGATCATCAGTTCTGTAACCATGGTGTTGGCAGTACAGGCGGGTCATAATATGGATAAGAAAGGCGTAGTTAAAAATCTTATCTGGACCATTATTGGTGGTATTGCCTTTTTGTCTTGTCAGGCATGGGAGTGGAATCACTTACACCATGAAGGTGCATGGTGGGGTAGCAATCCATTCTTAAATCATGATGGAACTGCTTCTTCAACCAATTTCACGAACTATTTCTTTACCATCACCGGTTTCCATGGATTCCACGTATTCTCTGGGGTGATTATTAATATCATCATGTTAATCATGGCGATGACCAACAAGTTTGAAGAAAGAGGCCATTATTTGATGATAGAGAAAGCAGGATTGTACTGGCACTTTGTAGACTTAGTATGGGTATTTGTATTTACCTGTTTTTACTTGATTTAATTAACTAACTAACTAACCGCTAATATTATTTTATGTCACATACAGCAGAGCATAACGAACATGCAGGTGGAGGTACTAAAGAAATAATCCGTATCACGGTTATTCTAACGGTACTAACTATTATTGAATTGATTATTGGATTTTGGATGATTGATATACCATTATCTAGTGTAGGGGTTAGATTGGCGCTTAAAGGCACAATCGTAATCTTAATGATGGCAAAAGCATTTTATATTGTTGCTTATTTCATGCACTTAAAGCATGAAATGAAAAACTTGATCATGACCATTGTAGTTCCATTGGCCTTGTTCATTTGGTTTATCATTGCATTTTTATATGATGGTAATTCATTCAAAAATCTACGCAATACTTACGATCCTTACTTTAAAGAGCAAAGCACTATTAAAGTAGAAAAAAAGGAGCACGGTGCAGCGGAAAAACATGAAGGTGCTAAAGAAGAAGGTAAAAAAGCTAGTCACTAGTTTTTGAACTTAAACTGAATATATTTTTCTCCTAATTGAACCATCGCTGCATTGCGATGGTTTTTTATTAATACTGATATGAAAAAGAAATCGATACTCGGATTACTTGTTGCATTGGGAATTCCGATTACTTGTTATTTAATACTAAAAACAGCTAGTCAAACAGCAGTGGTAATGCCGAGGCACTATTTACTAGATACAGTCATTAATAAAGTAGAAAATGGAAAATCTACTACCGATACCATTTGGCATACAACCAAAAATATCAAACTAAGAAACCAATTAGGTGATAGCGTTAGTTTGTACGATCCTCAAGGTAAAATTATTGTAGCAGATTTCTTTTTTACCAGTTGTAGGAGTATTTGTCCTAGGCTCACTAGAAATATGTCAACTTTACAGCAATCTTTTAAGAAAGGGGGGAATGTTCGCAACAAGATTGATACTTCTATTGTTCAATTTATGTCGTTTACAGTAGACCCCGAAAACGATTCTGTGCCAGTATTAAAAAAATATGCCGATCGTTTTGGAGTGATACATGATAATTGGTGGTTTTTAACTGGGAACAAAAAAGACATTTATCAGTTTGCGTTTGAAGAATTGAAAGTTGATCAATTTAGTGAAGAGCCAGTGAGTCCTGATTTTGTTCATACAAGTCGTTTCGTCTTGATAGACCGAGCATATAAAGTAAGAGGTTATTACAATGGATTGGATAGTGCTGAAATGAAAAAATTAGCTAGAGATATTGGTTTGCTGATGTTAGAGAAGGATGGTACTAAGAAGAGTGGAATATTCAGAAAAATATTAGATCTGAGCTGGCTTTGGTTAATCATTGTAACTGCAATTATATTCTTTGTAGTGTACATGCAAGGCAGAAGAAAAATAAACGGATAAGTAATAAAAGTAAAAAAGATTAAAATGCTTAAACCTAGTATTGCAAAAAATGATCGTTTAGCCAATTGGTTAATTGGAATATTTTCTCTGGTAGTATTTATAGTTGTGGTAGTCTTGGGTAAGTTTAAATTAGACGTAGAACTAGGGTTTGATGTGCATGTTTTTGCTACAATCAATGCATTTGTGAATGCGTCTATTGCGGTAGTATTAGTAGCTGCACTTGTTGCTGTGAAAAAGAAAAATTATGAATTACATAAAAAATTCATGATGACCGCTCTGGTTTTATCCATCCTTTTTTTACTGTCTTATATCGCACATCATTTATTAGCTGGGGAAGCCAAGTATGGCGATTCTAATCATGATGGCATAGTAGATGAAGCAGAAAAATTAGCTGTGGGAGCCATGCGAATAGTGTATCTGGTTATCTTAATCACCCATATTATTCTAGCAGCCATTATTTTACCTTTTATTTTATTCACTGCTTATCGTGGATTAACGAGCGAATTCCCCGCACATAAAAAGTTGGCAAGAATTACGTGGCCTTTGTGGTTTTATGTTGCAGTTACAGGACCGGTGGTCTATTTCATGATTAGCCCTTACTATAACTAAGTTCTGTATCCTTATGACAACTTTCCGACTTCAATACCCTTACTACCAGTAGTGCAGTGGGGATGGGGATCGGGCCAGCTGCAACTACTGATAACATAAGGTATTACTGAATCGGGGGGAGTGTTCTCAAGCTTTTTTGGTTAGAATAAGCAATTCGTTCGCTTGAACTTCTGTGGCGTATCTTTTTACTCCTTGCTTGTCGGTGTAATTGCGATTGATCAATTTGCCCTCAATCACCACTTCTGTTCCTTTAACCAGGTATTTCTCGGCAATATCTGCCAGTTTACCCCATGCAACCACATTATGCCATTGAGTTTCAGTCACTTTTTCACCCTTTGCATTTTTGTAGTTTTCATTTGTAGCTACGCTTAAGTGGGCTACTTTTTTGTCTTCGCCAATTGACTTTACTTCTGGGTCTTGCCCTAGGTTCCCAATTAATTGGACTTTGTTTTTAACTGCGTTCATAACGGTTCAGTTTTATAATTTTTAAATAAAAGCAGTGCGTACTGCCGTTAACGCAACAAATATGTTAAACCTATTTAGATGAATTGCTTTTATAAACATCTGTTAACGTATATAAGCGTTTACAATCATTTATCAATAAATGCATACCGTTAAAATGCGGGTAATAATTAGTATTTCTACAGCGGATAAGAAATTGTTTATTACTAATTTCAAATTGTTTGAACCCACAATGCATGTTATGGAAACCAATGCTAAACAGTGTTTACACTGTACCAAAAAAATTGCTGGAAGAACCGATAAGAAATTTTGTAGTAACCACTGTAGAAGTACTTACCATAATCATTTTTATGGGGAAAGAAGTAATTATATGAGAAGGGTAAATGGCTTGCTTTTAAGAAATCGTAAAATACTGGCTGATTTATTTGCTTTGCATCGGTCTGGTACAAATGTTCCTTTAAGTGAATTGTATCTGAAAGGATTTAGTCCCTCGCATTTTACCCATCAGCAAAAGAAAGCGAAGAATCAACTGTATACTTATTGCTATGAATTTGGGTATCAAATAACTGGGAAAAATAGCATCAAGATTATTCAACAAACTAGTATCGAATAGTTACTTTAGTAACACCCGTATTTACCATGTCAATTTTTTTTGCAGCTTTTTTACTAAGGTCGATGATTCTACCTTGAATAAAAGGTCCTCTGTCATTAATTCTTACTTTAACAGATTGACCATTGCTTAAGTTTGTCACTTTTACCTTTGTGCCAAACGGAAGTGTTTTATGTGCAGCGGTTAACTTGTTTTGTTTGAATCTTTCTCCATTACTGGTTTTTCTGCCTATGTATTTATCTGCATAATAAGATGCCATACCAGTTTCGCTGCCTTTTCTAAAACAGGAAGTCAATCCAATTGCAAAAGTGCAAAAGAGCAAAAACAAAACGGGCTTCTTCATTTCACTAAAACGAAAAAGCCCGCAAAATATTGGGTATAGAAAATTAAGCAAAAGGGGCTTTTACCACTTTAGCTTTTACCAATGCATTTCTAATTTCAATAAAAATTTCAGAATCAATAGCTGTATGTGATACTGCAACATAGCCCAAGCCTATGGCTTTATTTAATGAAGGGGCCTGCGTACCACTAGTTACCTTTCCAATCGTATTGCCTTCTGCATCTTTAATTAAGTAATCGTGGCGGGGGATCCCTCTTTCTAACATTTCAAATCCTACCAACTTTCGTTGAACACCTGCAGTTTTTAACGCTTCAATAATTGGGCGAGCAGTAAAATCTTTAGTGAACTTAGTAATCCAACCTAATCCTCCTTCTAATGGAGAAGTGGTATCGTCTATATCATTGCCATATAAGCAATAACCCATTTCTAATCTTAGCGTATCTCTTGCGCCTAATCCAATAGGTTTTAACCCTTGTGGTCCACCTATTTCAAAAATGGCGTCCCAAATTTTATCTGCAGCACCATTGCTGTCCTCAAAATAAATTTCTACTCCACCAGATCCAGTATATCCGGTAGCGCTAATAAGTATATTCTCTACCCCTGCAAAATTGCCTTTCACAAAAGTGTAATATTTCAAGTTCATGATGTCTAACTCGGTCAAGGGCTGCAATATCTTTGTTGCATTGGGACCTTGAATAGCCAATAAACAGGTTTTATCGCTAATATTATGCATTTCTACTTCTTTAGTATTGAACTGACTGATCCAATTCCAGTCTTTTTCAATATTTGAAGCGTTTACTACCAACATATAGGTTTTGTTAGGCTCAACACAGTAAACAATTAAATCGTCTACAATACCGCCAGTAGCATTGGGTAAGCAACTATACTGTGCCTGACCTGCAACTAATTTTCCTGCATCATTGGTTGTAACTCTTTGAATAAGGTCTAACGCGTTTTCTCCCTTCAAAATAAATTCACCCATATGACTTACATCAAAAACTCCTGCATTTTTTCTAACAGCAGCGTGTTCATCATTAATTCCTGTGTAACTGATGGGCATATTGTATCCTGCAAATTCCGCCATCTTGGCTCCTAGGGCAATATGTTTTTGTGTAAATGGTGTATTTTTCATTGAGCAATTTATTAGGGTGCAAAAATAAGTGAATCAACACGAAACACCCTAAAAAGCAAGAACCCCATCCCAATTTAGAGACGAGGTTCTTTTTCCAACCTGTGCCAACCATCTTTATGATTGTAAATTCAGTAAGGAAAATCTTCCTAGCTCTGAACCTAACTCAATAATATCAGGAGATTCGGTCATTTTTGTTTTACCAACTGGGGTAGAAATATGTGGGTCAACTATTGCTACTTTTTGATAACGGTAGCGAGTAGTATCAACGGGCTTGTCTAATTCTTTCTTTAAATCTTCTGCCTCTTTCTGCTTACGCTCATATTCTTTACGTAATTCTTCTCTACTTTTTTTGTACTCTTCTATGGCACTTTTTTCTGAGTCGCTGTCATTTTCATCTTCCTCATTTATTTCTCCAGCTTTCTTCACTCTTTCTAATCCACCTGGAGTCATAATATATTCCTGATTAGACATCCAGCTTTCGTATCCTTCATTATTCCACTCATCGTCCCAATCATAGTCATTTCGACCAGAGTTAAAGCTGATATGATTTAGTCTTCTTGAAACATTATCATCAATTTCAATTTTCTTCCCTACAGGTACAAAAATGGTAACAGTAACTCCTTGATTGCGGAACTTGGTTCCTTTATTTAATTTGAAACCACGATCTAAGTAGATAACACTGTCTTGCTGTGTGGCGCCATAGTTAATTTGTGCAATATTTCTTAAAGCTGCATTTTCATCAGAGCCATTACTAAATTTTACATAACTAACACGGTATAAAGAATCTGGGCTTTTTGCAATACGTACCCTAACATTGTTCAATACCAAACTATCGTCGTCCATTCTTAGCAAACCATCCATTCTAAACCATTTGCCGCTTACTACTCTTAAATTAGATTCAGCTACTTTAATTGTTAGTTTGCTACTAGTAGGTTGAACAATTTTAATATCTCCTTTGTCTTTGGCACCTGCATCAAAGTTTTGTGCAATAGATGCAATAAGTAATATTACGCTTATCCAACCCAAGGTCCATAATCCACCAAAAGTGAATCCTAAATATTTACTACCTGCGGTTGCTCCGATAATTCTGCGAACCAACCAAGTAAGTAAACCAATTGCAGGAACAAATAAGAATAAGATCAATGTTGTCCAAGCAAGAAAGTTCTGCCAAAATCCTTCTAAGAAGAAACTCTTCAATGGAAACACACTTACACTACCTGCAATCATTCCTAATAAAGCAACCAGTATAGTGAAAGCCAATATTCCTGCTAAGAATAAAAAGAATGCTTTAAATAAGATGCCAATAGCATTGGCTAATTTATTGCCACCTTTTTTTGAAACAGAACTGGCTTCGGAAGCAAATTGTTTACTCTTTTCGTTTACAGTTGAACTGAACTCAGAAGAAAATTCTTTGGCTTTTTCAGAAAATTCGCCACCCCATTTTTCTGCGCGGGCTTTGAATCCTTCTAAGTCTTCCTGAATGGTATTCTTAATGGTATTTAAGTCTACTTTTTCACCCCTCATTTCTAATTTTTCTGAAGCGCTTTTTGCTTCAGGAATGACTGCCCAAAGAACAGCATAGATAACAAATAGGGTTCCACCAAAAGATCCAAATATGAATCCAGGGAAAGGATTAAACTCAAACCAGAATAGTGAACTTACAAAAGAGGAAATGATGCCGACTACCAATGGTAAAGCAAAAATCAATCTAGGAATCCAAACGGCTATATCGAAGTAAGTGGCAATACCGCTTGCAACACCTGCAATTACTTTTTCTTCAGGGTTTCTGTACAATCTTCTATTGCTGGTTACGTGATCTAATGGTTTAGAAGGAAGTATAATCCACAATAATAAATACAATAGGAATCCAGAACCGCCACCAAAGAATAATACTAAAAATAGTAAACGAACAACAGTGGGGTCAATTCTAAAGTATGCAGCAATACCGCTACAAACACCACCTAACATTTTTTCATTGGTATCTCTATAGAGTCTACCTCTTGATGCACTATGATCTGCATCTTGTGTAAAGTTAGATTGTTGTTGTTGATTGCCTCCTAATTGCGATTGCATATTAGATTCTTCACCTTCAAAATCTTCAGGTCTGCCCATACTGTTGATGATATTGTTTACATCTTCATCAGTAATACAAGTGCTTCCTTTTTTTAGGCTTTCACCAAAAAGTTCAGCAATACGACCTTCTATATCATTGATGATTTCATCTCTTCCTTCTTCATTAGCAAAGAAGCGGCGTAAGCTTTCTACGTATACTTTCAGTACGTCGTAAGCCGATTCCTCAATGGGAATTACTCTGCCTTGGAAGTTTATATTAATTACCTTTTTCATGGTATGTTTATTTAGCTTGGTTAAGGTTGGTTTTGGTTGTTTTCGTTTTCTGGTGATGCTATTGGTTGGGTTAGCACTTGAACTGCATCCGCTAGTTCTTTCCAGGTTCTTTCGAGTTCACTGTAAAAAGTGAGGCCTTTTTCAGTCATAACGAAATATTTGCGTGGCGGTCCGCTGTTGCTCTCTACCCAACGATAGGTGAGCAATTCTGCGTTTTTTAACCTGGTAAGCAGCGGGTACAAAGTACCTTCCAGAATATGAAGGTTGGCTGCTTTCATCCGATCAACTAAATCACTGGGGTAAACTTCTCCCTGGCGAATGATTGAAAGGATACAAAACTCCAATACGCCCTTCCGCATCTGACTCTGTGTGTTTTGAATATCCATGGCCTAGATTTTTATTGGATTAATAAACAAGAATTGGTTTAACTGGAGCTATACGGCTGAAACGTTGAATTTTCCAAAGTTGAGCTACAGTAAATCTTTTCTTGGTTTTGGGTTCATTGTTCATGTTTGAAGCAATGGTCTCTTTTACCACTTGGGTTAAATTAGTTAACTCGGTTTTGTTTAGTTGAACAAGTGGGTTAATGGTGGTGATTTTCATGATGATTATTTTTAGTTCGTTTGTTATCATTTATTTTGACAACACAAAGATGGGGTATTTTTTAGTACTATGCAACACATAGTACCAAGTATTTTTAGGTAATAGGTGGACTTTAGAATTAGGTTTTAAATAATTAATTGAAAATCAATTAGTTGTGATTTTTTGGGATTTTAAGAAAGGGATAATCGGTTTTAAAAAAGGATAAATGGAGTTTGTTGGATTTTGCCTATTTAATCGCTGGCGGCGTATCAATATATAATAGTAAGTAGAGTAGCTATATATAGTAGTATGTATTCCTCTATAACCCAGATCAAAAAACATTTAATCGTAAAAATACGATGAATAGAAAAATATTCTTAGCTTTGTTTTATCGTATAAAAACGATTAATCATGGCTTCTCCTAAATTAGAAGAATTTATAAAAGCAGAACAAGAGTTGGCACAGTTTGCAAAAGCATTATCACATCCAGCACGTATTGCTATATTAAAAGTATTGGCACAAAAAAATGAATGCGTGTGTGGAGAGATTGTAGACGAATTACCATTGGCTCAGTCTACTGTTTCACAGCACTTAAAAGAATTGAAAGAAGCAGGTCTTATAAAAGGAACGATTGAAGGACCAAGAAGTTGTTATTGCATTAATTGGAAAGCTTTCGAAAAATTCAATATCTCTTTTAATCAACTATTTAATAAACTAAAAGTGCAACAACAATCTTGTTGCTAACTATTCTTAAAAAAATTAAAATATATTTTATGCAAACAGATGAACAATTAAAACAAATCGTAAAAGAAAAATACGCAGAAATAGCCAATCAGTCTACTGCCGAAAATAAAGCTTCTTGTTGTGGTGCAGGAGGATGCAGTACCGAAGTATATAATATCATGAGTGATGATTATACAACTATGGAAGGATACAATGCAGATGCCGATTTGGGATTGGGTTGTGGACTACCTACACAATATGCTCAAATTAAGCAGGGAGATACTGTTGTAGATCTAGGAAGTGGAGCTGGGAATGATTGTTTTGTTGCAAGAGCGCATACAGGGGAAAAGGGAAAAGTGATTGGAATTGATTTTACACCAGCCATGATTCAGAAAGCAAGGATGAATGCAGATGCATTAGGATTTAATAATGTAGAATTTCGCGAAGGTGATATTGAGCATATGCCATTGGGGGGGAATACAGCTGATGTAGTAGTAAGCAACTGTGTTTTAAATTTAGTGCCGAATAAAGATGGAGTGATTAAAGAAATATATAGAGTACTTAAACCAGGTGGTCACTTTAGTATTTCTGATGTAGTGCTAGTAGGTCAACTACCAGATGCATTAAGAAAGGACGCTGAAATGTATGCAGGATGCGTATCAGGTGCAATACAAAAAGAAGTGTATTTAGAATTAATTCGCTTGAATCAATTTGAAAATATCATCGTACAAAAAGAAAAGCCCATTATTATTCCCAATGATATTTTGAAAAACTATTTAAGTGAAACTGAAATTGATGCCTTTAATAATGGGGGCGCAGGTATATTTAGTGTAACTGTTTATGCAGAAAAACCAAAGGGAATTACTATAACAGAAAATCCTGAAATAAAAAATAATGCTTCATCAACCGTTTGTACTCCAGGTGGGGGCTGCTGTTAAATTTTTCAAATATGGAACATTGTGCTCCTGCTGCTAATCGGAAGAAACTTTCTTTTTTAGACCAGTATTTAACGCTATGGATATTTTTAGCCATGTTATTGGGCGTTGGCATTGGTTATTTTGTTCCTAAGTTTTCTGTAGCAATAGAATCACTTTCCAATGGAACAACCAATATTCCGCTTGCCATAGGGTTGATACTGATGATGTATCCGCCATTAGCAAAAGTGAATTACAATAAGATTGGGGAAGTGTTTAGCAATATTAAAGTATTAAGCCTTTCCTTATTTTTGAATTGGGTGATTGGTCCTATTTTGATGTTTATTTTGTCTATCATCTTTTTGAAAGATTATCCTGAATACATGATTGGATTAATCTTAATTGGTTTAGCAAGATGTATTGCAATGGTGGTAGTGTGGAATGATTTAGCTGAAGGTAATAGGGAATATGCAGCTGGGCTGGTGGCATTGAATAGTATTTTCCAGGTTTTCTTTTACAGCTTTTATGCTTATTTATTCATTACTTTTTTGCCCCCTTATTTTGGGGTTAAGGGTTTGAACGTGAATATCACCATTGCAGAAATTGCTCAATCAGTGGGTATTTATTTGGGTATCCCTTTTGCTGCTGGTGTAATCAGTAGGTATTTATTAATTAAATGGAAGGGGTTGGATTGGTTTAATAAAACCTATATCCCATTTATATCTCCCATCACTTTAATTGCTTTATTGTTTACCATCATTATTATGTTCAGTTTAAAAGGACAATTAATAGTGGAGATTCCAATGGATGTTTTACGAATTGCCATCCCTTTAGTAGTCTATTTTATATTAATGTTCATCATTAGTTTTTTAATAGGGAAAAAACTGGGAGCAGATTATTCAAGAAATACGTCCATTGCATTTACTGCAACTGGCAATAATTTTGAATTAGCTATTGCTGTAGCAATTGGTGTATTTGGTATTAATAGTGGGCAGGCGTTTGCTGGTGTGATAGGCCCACTGGTTGAAGTGCCTGCATTAATTGCTTTAGTTAATTTAGCATTTTGGTTTAGAAAAAAATTATACAAGTGAAATACCTAATTAATTTTTTAATAGTTAATTGTTTAGTTATGTCGTCAAAAGCACAACAGCCTGTTTTATTTCCAAGCTTGCAATCATTTTTTGATGAAGCCAAGAATAATTTTAATCAAATTCCTACGGACCGTAAAGCAGCATTAACCGAAATAAGTGCATATATATCACAAAAGAAAAAATTAGCCAAAGACATTGAACTCACTTTTATATGTACGCATAATTCTAGAAGAAGCCATATTTCTCAAATAATGGCTCAAGCAGCTGCTACTTATTATAAGGTAGGCAATATGTATTGTTATTCTGGTGGTACAGAAGTCACTGCTTTTAATATTAATGCAGTAAATGCATTAAGAAATATTGGTTTTGAAATAGCTGCAACCAATACTTCAACTAACCCTGTTTATGAAGTTAAATACGGCTCATCAACCCCAAAGCTGATTGCTTTTTCAAAAGTATATACCAGTTTGCCTAATCCTCAAAAAGAATATGGGGCTGTTTTAACTTGTTCTCAAGCAGATGCTTCTTGCCCCATTGTTCAAGGTGCCGATGGAAGATTCAAGTTGCCTTATGAGGATCCAAAATTAGCAGATGGTACTCCACAACAAAACAACGTGTACGATGAGAGGTGTAAGCAAATTGGTCTTGAAATGTTATATCTATTTAGTCAAGTAATATAGAGGTCGTTTTTCTTGCTCAATTAATTATTAAATCACCGTGAGCTCATAAAACTCTTCCGGGTTTAAATATTTTTTGGCAAGCACATTCAATTCTTCTGCCCCGGTATTTTTGATTAGTTGAACACTATTGTAAAAGTATTGTTCGTCTAAATTATTGAGCACATAGTTTTTCCATCGGGCAATTAATTGGAATGGGCCATCTAGATCTCCTAAAACGGTTCCTAGCATATAGTTTTTAACCAAGCTCAATTCATCTTCGTCTACAACTTCATTTCTAAGTATTTCCATTTCTTTATACACTTCACTAATAGTTGCTTCACAAACATCTCTACCAGCTTCTGTACTAATCATCCAAGCAGTTTCTCCCATATGATTTTGAATATAACTATGGATGCCATAGGTATATCCTTTGTCTTCTCTTATATTGCTCATTAGCCTAGATCCAAAAAATCCACCAAAAATATTATTTAATATTTGTGTCTTCTGGTAGTCTGGATGGTGCTTGTTGGGAAATGGGCGTGCAATTCTGATAGCACCTTGAACGCCATTTTCATCATTGATGATTTGGTGTTTCTTTTCTACTGCCGATTGTAAATTATATTGAATATGAGGAATGGCCCTTTGTTGTAAAGGCAAAGCACCAAAATATTTATTTAATTGACTTTGAAGATTAGAGGGGATTTTACCAGCAGTAAAAATAGTGCAATGGCCTTCTGCATAAAAGCGTTTAAAAAATTCTATTAATTCAGCTCTGTTTAATTGATCATAGTCTAAAGTAGAAGTATACTTGCCATAAGGATGATGGAATCCATACACATATTCATCAATTAGTCGATTGGCTATAAAGTCGCATTTTTTAAGATTGACAGAAAGTTTCTGTTTCTGATTTTGTTGATAGGTGATCAACTCTTCTTCAGGAAAAATAGAATCGGTAATTATTTCTGCAACTACTGGCAACAATTCATTGAAATGTTTAGACAAGCAATGCAATGTAATCGATGCTGTTTCATTGTAACAGGTTCTATTTAAATAGGCGCCATAAAATTCAAAGTGGTCATTAATTTGATAGGCGGTTTTGGTGCTGGTACCATTTTTTAATAAAAAGTTTGTGGTACCAGCAACAATATTCTTTTGCTCAAACCAGTTACCTGCTTTAAATACCCATTCTATCATGAGTACATCTTGGGTGCCTGCATTCATGCTATAAACAGGAACTTTATTATCCAATTGATATTGTTCACATGTTCTAAGTTTTAAATCAAAACTTACCGCATCGGTTATAGTAGGTTGTATTTTTCTGTTCAACATTTTGGTTTTGATTTATTTAGCCAGGTAGTGTAATGTGTTGCTATTGCTTTCTCTAAAAATTTGCTTGCTATAATCAACAATATCTTGCGGATTAATTTCCTGGTATTTTTCTAATTCAGTATTCATTAAAGAAGCATCACCCATTAATTCGTACATGGCCAAACTGCTGGCCCTACTCATAATGCTCATATCTTCAAATGCTATTACGCTTTCTGTTTTGTTTTTGACTTTAGTTAATTCAGCAATGGAGACTGGTTGTTCTTGTATTTGAGCAATCTGTTCTGCAATAGCTTGTTCTGCTTTATTAATGTCTACTCCTTTAACTAATTTTCCTTCAATAGTTAAAAGTCCAGCATCTAGGCTTCCAAAATGATAGCAATCTAAATTCGAAAACAATTTCTGTTCTTTAACCAATGATTGATATAAACGAGAAGAAGCCCCACCTCCCAAAATTTCTGTAATTAAATCTGCTGTATAATAACCTTTGTTTAAACGTGCATCCATATGCCAGGTTTTCACAAATGCGTCTAATGGTACTGCTGCTTCAATCGTTAATCTTCTTGCAAGGTCTTGAACGGGCTCCTGTGGTAAACAACGAATATATTTATCTCCCATTGGGATGGGCCCAAACCATTTTTCAGCAAGCTGTTTAATATCTTCTGTTCTTACATTTCCTGCTACCACTAAAATGGCATTCACTGGACGATAATGTTTGAAGAAAAAATGTTTAACATCGTCTATATGTGCATTCTCAACATGACTTAATTCTTTTCCTATGGTCATCCATTGATATGGATGTACCGTATAAGCCAATTGGCGCATTTGTTTCCAAACATCACCATATGGCTTATTAATATAATGCTCTCGAAATTCTTCGCAAACCACTTTTCGTTGAACAGACAAACTTTTTTCGCTGAATGCCAAGCTCAACATTCGATCACTTTCTAGCCAAAATGCTGTTTCAATATTTTGAGCGGGAAGCTGGCAATAGTAATTGGTTAAATCGTTGGTGGTATATGCGTTGTTATCTCCACCGGCCCTTTGAAGGGGTTCGTCGTAATCTGCAATATTGATGCTGCCTCCAAACATTAAGTGCTCAAATAAATGAGCAAATCCTGTTTTATTTGGATGCTCATCTCTTGCACCAACATCGTATAAAACATTTACCACTGCCATCGGGGTTGCAGTGTCTTCATGTACCAAAACGGTTAAGCCATTGTCTAGGGTAAATCGGTTGTATTCAATCATATTAATGCGTATCGGAGCGCAAAATAGTTCATCTTTACTTACCTACGAATGTCTTTAACATTCATGTTCAACATTAATGGAACATTGTTTCTAAGAACTACCACTTTAATTTTTCCTAAAGAGTTCTGAAAGAGGTTTTTATAAGCCTGAATATTATTAGAAGCGTTGTTTTCTATTGAAAAAATAATATCCTCTGTTTTAAATCCAGCTTTGTCACCCGGAGAGCCTTCAATTATATCAATTACTTTTATTTGACCATCCACTAAATAAATGCCAAGTCCTGTATAGCTGTAGTCGAAAGCATCAGTAAAATGATTATTCGGTTTTATATGAATAGTTTGTTCAGGATAGTTTAAAGTAATATTAAACCTTCTCAACAAATCGTTTCCCATTAGTCCACCTAAAATGGGATAATTGGTTACATTAAAATCGTCTTCGAATATATGTACGGGCACTTTTTTAAACTTATAGTTGCCGATTTTTACCGATTTCATTACTGCAATTTCCATTTTCTTTTTACCCCCTAACCCTTCTGCCTGCGTTGGATAAAATTTTCTTTTGCTTTTAAAAACGGCACTATCGTCTACATAATCTCTAGATAATAAAAAGCAAAGACCTGCCCCGGTATCAAAAATAAATCGATTCAAAAATGACTTGCTGTCTTCTACATGAGCTTGTAGCAAAGGAAGCGTGCTAAAATTGGGTTTTAGTAATTGACCACCTTTAGGATATTTAAATCTTCCAGGGGTATGAACTTCCATTATTCTTTTATCGAAATCTAAATGAACAATATACCTTCTTAAAAAACTATACCCTATAATCCCATCTATTCTAACTCCATAAACACTGGTAAGTAGTTCATAGTTGTTTATGTGAAAATCTAAATTCTTTACTTCTATGCCAGGCATTTGAAGTGTATGGTTATAAGCAAATGAAACTTTTTTTACCCCGGCAATACCTCGAATGGTTTTATCACTTAATGCAATGGGGATCTTTAGCTTTTCAACAGTTGTAGAGTCTAGTGAGATTCCTCCACTACCAGTGTCAAGAACAAAGTTGAGTGAATCTGTAAATCCATCTAACTGCGCTTTTAAAATGATGATACCACCACTCAACTGAAAAAAAGGAATTTTTGTAATGAGTTTGGAGTCTGGAGGAACAAATTCTTCCTGTGCACTAAGCTGTAGAAAGCATAGTAGCGAAAATACCCATATGGCCAATACCCGTTTCATACTATGTTAAGTTAATCGCTTTTTGTGCAAAATGATGAATAATTACATAAGCGCGCTCTTTTGTTGATATCCCTTTGGGTGAACCTTATCTATACTAACTTTGTTACTTATACAATTATGATGGAATTAGCCAATTTATACCAAAGAGCCCTCGATTTTGACTTTTTAAGTGTAGAAGAGGGAATGTACTTATTTGAGCAAGCACCTTTAGCCGATTTAATGCATATAGCAGACGAGTTGCGTAAAAAGCAAGTCCCGCATGGTAAAGTGACTTGGCAGATTGACCGCAACGTAAATACCACCAATGTATGTATTGCCAATTGTAAGTTTTGTAATTTCTATCGGATACCCGGCCATGCAGAAGCTTATATTACTGAAATGCCTGTGTATAGAAAGAAAATTGAAGAGACGTTGAAATACGGTGGAGACCAGCTTTTGTTACAAGGAGGTCACCATCCCAACTTGGGCCTCGATTTTTATACGACTACCTTCCGCCAGCTAAAACAAGAATATCCAACCATAAAGCTACACGCACTTGGACCGCCAGAAGTGGCACATATTGCCAAATTGGAAAAAATGAGCCATCATGATGTGCTAAAAGCTTTAAAAGAATCTGGGTTAGATTCATTGCCAGGGGCTGGAGCAGAAATATTGGTTGATCGGGTACGCCGCTTAATTTCGAAAGGTAAGTGTGGGGCAGACGAATGGCTGGCCATTATGCACGAAGCCCATAAACTAGGGATTACTACCAGTGCAACCATGATGTTTGGACATGTTGAAACCTTGGAAGAGCGCTTTATACATTTAGTAAGAATAAGAGAAATACAAGCGATGAAACCCGCTGATGCCAATGGTTTCCTAGCTTTTATTCCTTGGACATTTCAGGATGTAGATACCTTATTAACTAAAATTAGAGGGGTTCATAATTTAACCACCCCTGATGAATATTTGCGAATGATTGCCATAAGCCGAATCATGCTTCCGAATGTGAAGAATATTCAAGCAAGTTGGTTAACGGTTGGTAAAGAAACTGCCCAGCTTTGTTTACATGGAGGAGCAAACGATTTTGGTTCAATCATGATAGAAGAAAATGTGGTGAGTGCGGCTGGAGCTCCGCATCGATTTACCTATAAAACCATACAGGAAGCAATTAAAGAGGCAGGCTTTGAACCTCAATTGCGCAATCAGCAATATGGATGGAGGGAAATTCCCGAGACCATTGTGGAGCAAACCATTGATTATTAAAATGTAAAGGATTATCTTTTTGATTTTATGAAACTGATTCTTACTAATTTAAAGTAACTTTAGTAACGTAAACACCCCAATTGTTTCGAATCAGAAAAAGATGAACATATTCGAATCTGTAATTTGTCATGACTATACTGTAGTTAGAACTCATCGGGAGATTCTTGCAGTCAAGACCAATGGTGTACATATGGTTGGCCTTGCTTGGGTATGTAACGTACTTACTCTAATTGGAGTAGGTATTGTTTATCTACTCCTAACCAATCAAAGCAGAGAAGTATACGATGTACTCGCATTTATTCGGTATTGGGAACTAGCAGGACGGCTGGGAATTTTGATATTTCTTGCGTTGGTTTATTTTATGAGTTTTGGTGCTTATGGTGGCAAAGCTATTTTCCTAGATATTATACGACGTTTTAGCAAGCTAGAAGAAGAAGAAAAACATGCTGTTGCAAAAAGAGGTGGCCGATATTTCTATCTTTCATTATTAAGTTTCTTAATTGTTTCTGGGGTAGTGGTTTACTTAATAAAATATGTTTATTAATTAGCTATGACGGTATTTGGAGCAATCATTTCGCATAATTATTTATGGTGTCAATACCGTCAAAGGGTAGGCTTGGCTAAAACGCAAGGCCCAATGATGGTTGGTATTGTTTGGGTTGCCAATGTACTCACATTTTATGGGTACTATATTTATACTAACCTTGTTGCGTTTAAAGAAAAAGATCCAGAATATTTAAATAGAATCATGTGGGAATGGCTTAATGCATTCAAATTGTCTTTTGTCATTGGGGCATTATTGGTTTTTTTGCTGAGTTATTTTTTATACAGAATCAAAGGGGTGTACAATAATATTATTACCGAATTACTCAGTAAAGAATCTGTAAAGCAAAAGAAAGTTGCCAAATTAGGTAAAACCTATTTTTATGGGTCATTGATTGTTTTACTAATTGCATACAGTGTGCTGGCTTGGCTCTTTGTAAAATGGGGTTTTTGGGCAGCTTTTAATTTAGACACCAATTAAGGATAATTTGCCCCTTTCATACCAATTTATAGGTGTCTCGAAGCATCTTCAGCTTAATTTTAAATAATTCTTATAGAAGCTGTAACATAATAAACAGCTATACGTATCATATATACAAACCAACTAACTGTTTCTATTTGTATGACCGAGTTTGAGTACAATGAATGTGTAAATAACCATGCCGATGGCCTTTTCAGGTTTATCGTGAAAAATCTTCGGCATGAAGAAGACGCAAGAGATATTGTGCAAACCAGTTTTGAAAAACTTTGGAGAAATAGGGACCAAGTAGAAACAGCTAAGTCAAAAGCCTATTTATTTACCGTTGGATACAATCAAATGATTGATCATATTCGAAAAAATAAACGGGTACAGTTAAAAGAGGAATTTGAGGAGCAAACAGGCATTCAATACCAACAACACTCGGGTTTAAAGAAAACATTAATGGAAGCATTAAATCGTTTAAATGAAACACAGAAAAGTTTGGTGATGCTGAAAGACTACGAAGGATATAGTTACGAAGAGATCGGACAAATTATGAATTTGAATGAGAGTCAGGTAAAAGTGTATTTGCATAGAGCTCGATTAACATTAAAAAACTATCTGGTTAGCGCCGAAAACGTATTATAATGATTACTATTAACCGAAATAATTACGAAACCTATTTTCTACTTTGGGTAGATGGAGAGCTCTCCCCCGAAGAGATGGTAGCTGTGGAGCGGTTTATAGCCAACAATCCAGATTTAGCCGAAGAATTAGCTTTATTACAAGACACCAAGTTAGTACCCGAAGAGCAAATCATATTTGCAGGTAAGAGTCAATTGTTAAAACAGTCAACCAACGATATTACGTTAGATAATTACGAGTCGTGGTTTTTATTATTTGTTGATAACGAACTGTCTTTGGCCAATCGTCAAAAAGTAGAATTATTTGTATTGCAACATCCCAATTTGCAAGCATCTTTTGAACTATTAATGCAAACCCAACTGGCTCCAGAAGAGTGGGTGTTCAGCAATAAAGAACTATTATATAAAAACGAAAAGCAGAGGCGTCCTGTTGTATATATGCGCTGGATGAGATATGCTGCTGCCGCTGCAGTGATTGGATTAGTTGCAACAGTTTGGATGATTGCCCCAACGAATCAATTAAAAACACCAATTGAAATAAATGGGGTGCAACCTGAAGTAGTGGGCACACAACCAGCAATAAATAGTAGCAATAGTATTGAACAAACAGAGGAAGAACCTAAGACTAATTTGGTTCAACTAGACCCTCAGGCTTCCGTTCAAATCACCAACTCGCCTAATAAAACCAATGTTGAACAACCAGGCACTAGTAGTAATTCATCGGTTACAGTTAGTAATAGTGAGCCACCAAAAAAGGAAGAACAAGCAATTGCATATATTGAGAGCAACCCAATTTCAACTATAAAAACGGCCCCTACGACCAATTTAATTGCTGGTATAAATGATGTGGAAAATAATCAAGGTGCCAATATTGAACCGGCTGAAACAACAACAGATGGTTCTTTGGATGATGCTAAACCAGTCTATACGGCTTTAGAAGATATGGATGAAGATAAAAGCCTTTTTATAGGGGCATTAGAAATAAACAAAGACAAATTGCGCGGATTATTCCGTAAAGCAGGAACGATTTTCCGTTCAAAAGCTAAACAAGAGGAAGACACTCGTCAAAGAAAATAAAAGTAAAAAACATGAAAAGAATTGTAAGCATGGTGGCAATGGTATGCATTGCCTTGGGTTCAAACGCTCAATCCACACAAGAAACAGATACCATTAAAGTGGGTAATTTTGTTATCATTAAAAAGAAGGGATCCGAAGAAAATACAACGGGTACTTCAAAAAGCAGTCGTGACAATTACAATTTGTTGCGTGTTGAACGCCGACCAGCAAAACGTAAAAACTTAAGCACCAACTGGTGGATTCTAGATTTAGGATTTGCTAATATGCGAGACAATACCAATTATGGATTTGCACAAGCGGGTTCTTATTTTAAAACCCTACGACCACAAGATGGTCCTGTAAATGAAAATAGTTATCGTTTAAACAGGGGTAAGTCTTCTAACGTGAATCTTTGGTTCTTCATGCAGAAATTAAATATCAGCAAGAACGTATTGAACCTTAAATATGGTTTAGGATTGGAAATGTATAATTTCCGTTATGATTCTAAAATCAGTTATAACAATGATCCAGCTCCTTATGTTTTTAATGATTCCATTTCTTTCTCTAAGAATAAATTATATGCTGGATACCTTACTGTACCATTTATGATCAATATTAATACAACCCCTGATAAGCGCAAGGGCTTTAGTTTCAGTGCTGGTGTAAGTGCGGGTTATTTAATATCTAGTAGCAATAAGCAAATAAGTGCAGAAAGAGGAAAGCAAAAAGAGAAGGCAGACTTCTATATGGAACCATTCCGTTTAGCGGCAATTGGAGAAGTAGGATTGGGGCCAATACGATTATATGGTTCTTATAGCTTAAACAAAATGCAGAAAGATATTACCAGGGTAGAACAATTTCCTTATGCAATTGGGGTTCGTTTAAGCACTTGGTAATCAATGCTTCAATCATTTATCTTTGTTAAGTGAATTTGAATTAACATTTGCTCCACAATTGGAATGGTTAATTTTCGTTTCTTAATCAGAGACTATGAAAAGGGCACTATACTGGATATTATTTTTAGCTGGAATTACCCTTACTACTTCATTTAGAAAGCACCGGGTAATTGATCCTGCAAAAGCAGATAAGGATACCTATTCGGTATACATTATTAAAAGTGAATACGAATTAAAAATCTACGATCAAGCTGGTGAGTGGTTGGCTTCTTATCCTGTAGTATTTGGAAGTAAAGATTTGGGAGATAAATTATACCAGGGAGATAGAAGAACTCCAGAAGGGGTATTTCATATTACCGGAAAAAGAAAGCATGCCAAGTGGGAACGTTTTATGTTGATTGATTATCCAACCGCAGAAAGCTATGCCAAGTTTAATCAACGCAAAGCATTGGGTCTTATACCAGCCAATGCAAAAATTGGGGGAGAAATAGGAATTCACGGCACAGTTCCTTACGATGATTACGCAATAGATCAATATAGAAATTGGACTGAAGGTTGCATCAGCACTAAAAATAAATACGTGCAGGAATTGTTCGACTTGTTGCCAGTAGGCACTAGGGTAGAGATTCGCAGGTAGGTCCTCTTTTATTCATTTAATATTATTATACACGAATAAAAAACCCCGTCTTGACTAATCAGGACGGGGTTTTGCTATTTGAAAATCAATTAGATTTTATATCCGTTATCGGCAACTAATCGATCAGAAATTCTTCTGCGCGCTTCTTTGCTATTGAAAGGTTCTACTTTAGTAAAACGCTTTAATCCAATATGCATCATACGCAATTCATCACCGTCGGCAAAGCTGTTCAATGCATCTTTACCAGCTTTGTTAATGCGATCTGCAGCATCGTACAAGTAAGTACGCATGATATCATTTTGTGTAGCTACTGCCGCGTCACCTCTTAAGGAAGCCAATTTCATCACACGCAATAATGCACTTTCTGCATGGAATACTTCAATAGCCATATCAGCAATATTCATCAAGATTTCTTGCTCTTTGTCTAATTGCATCATCAGTTTTTGAACTGCAGCACCAGCTACCATTAAAATGGCTTTTTTGAAATTAGCAATGGCTTTTAATTCCTTTGCATAAGTACCTTCCTCTTCAGAACCAAAATCAGGAATACTCATCAATTCTTTTTGAACAGACATTGCAGGTCCCATAAGGTCTAGCTTGCCTTTCATAGCACGCTTCAATACCATGTCTACAGTTAGCAAACGATTGATTTCATTGGTACCCTCATAAATTCTATTGATACGGCTATCGCGGTAGGCTTTAGAAATTACATATTCATCGGAGAATCCGTTTCCACCATGTATTTGAACGCCTTCATCTACTACAAAATCTAATACTTCGCTGCCATATACTTTTAACATGGCACACTCAATAGCATATTCTTCTGCAGCACCTAATAGCGCTTCTGCAAAAGATTTTCCGCTTGCTGCTAATTCATGTTCTTTGTCGTCTATCCATTTAGCAGAACGATACAAAGCAGATTCGCAAACCCATAAGCGAATAGCCATTTCGGCCATTTTATGGCGGATGGCTCCAAACTTAGCAATAGGTAATTTAAACTGCTCTCTGGTTTTAGCGTATTGAACAGAAGTATCAGTTGCTTTTTTAGCACCACCCAATGTTGCTGCACATAATTTTAAACGACCAATATTTAAAATATTGAAAGCGATGATATGTCCTTTTCCAATTTCACCCAATACATTTTCTACTGGCACTTTACAATCTTGGAAATACAATTGAACGGTAGAAGAACCTTTGATTCCCATTTTGTGTTCTTCAGGTCCTTGGGTAAATCCTTCTGTACCACGTTCAATAATGAATCCAGTGAATTTGTCTCCATCAATTTTGGCAAACACGGTGAATACATCAGCAAAACCACCATTGGTGATCCAACATTTTTGACCATTTAATAAATAGTGCTTTCCATCATCGCTTAGTTTAGCAGTGGTCTTTGCACCCAATGCGTCACTGCCACTATTCGGCTCTGTTAATCCATAAGCACCCTTCCATTCCCCACTGGCTAACTTGGGAATATATTTTTGTTTTTGTTCTTCGGTACCAAAGTATAAAATGGGCAATGAGCCAATGCCAGTATGCGCTGCAACTGCTACTGAAAAGGAGTAGCCACCACCCATACCTTCGTTAACAATAGTAGATGTGATGAAATCTTTTCCTAATCCTCCATATTCTTCAGGGAAGGAAGTAGAGAGCAATCCTTGCTCACCTGCTTTTTGCATTAATGATGCTACCAGTCCTGGCTCCATCTTATCAATACGATCTACAATGGGCAAAATTTCCGCTTCTAAAAACTGATGGCACATGTCCATGACCATGGTCTGCTCTTCATTAAATTCTTCCGGAATGAAAGTTTCATGAGGATTGCTTTCCTTGATGATCCATTCTCCGCCCAAGAGGGCTTTTGTTTTGTTTGTGGCTTCCATCGTTAATTGTTTTGTATGTTAAAGTTCTTAATTCAATTGTTCTATGGGTGTTAAGGTAAGGTTATCATATACCTTTTGAAATACCGACTTTACTGTTTCAATGTCTTTCTTATCTACTCCTACCAATGCCTCAGCCATGGTTTGATTGGCTAGGTCAATCGTAATTTGTTGTAAGTCTTTAGCAGCATCTGTTAATTGTACCAGATTAATTCTTCTATCTGTTGGCGATGCAACTCGTTTTACTAAGTGTTGCTTTTCTAAATTATCAATAAGCCTGGTAATACTGGGTTTGTCGCGAAACGTGCGATTACAAAGTTCTTGCTGGCTTAAGCCATCTTCTTTCCATAAGTGATACAATACACTCCATTGCTCAATAGTAATTTCTAATCCTGCATTGCGGAAATTCTTTTGTAGCCTTCTCGCCACAGCAGTTGAAGCCATCCCATTGATGACGCTATACAATTCTCCTCTTTTAAAATGGTTGTTTGGCATATAGTTAGTTATGCAACTAATTCAAAATTGGTTTCTTTTGTTCATACTACCAAGAATAATTTGATGAATTTTGGGCCGTTTTGCAGCCCCATCGCATATTTAACTAAGTCTTGATTCAATAAGAATGGTTTTCTTTGCTTTAATGGAGTTTTGGTTCATGCTAATTGGTGGGGTGTTGGCTGCTTTATATGGCGGCCTTATAATGGTTTACCGATATTGGTTTAAAAGAATAAAGCCATTTGAATTATCAAAAGCCCTAGAACCGACTGTTTTTTTCTCTATCATCATACCTGCTAGAAACGAATCTGCCAATATTGAAAAATGCATTCAAAGCATTTTAGCGCAGCCTTATCCTTTGTATGAAATTTTAGTGGTAGACGATCATTCAACGGATGATACCCCCTTATTGGTCACGAAGCTTTCCGAGCAATATCCTCAAATTCAATTGATTCATTTGAAAGATCATTTAGATGGTCAATCAACTAACTCATACAAGAAAAAAGCCATTGAAATTGCAGTAGAAAAATCGATGGGTTCATGGATAGTAACTACAGATGCAGATTGCTTGGTTCCTCCTAATTGGTTGCAATATTTTAATGCAATGATTTTGACCAAGGATCCTGTATTTATAGCAGCTCCGGTCATGTTTACATTAAATGGAACATTTGTTGGCCAGTTTCAGGTATTAGATTTTTTGAGTTTACAGGGGATTACAGCCGCCGCTGTATCAGCTGGTTCTCTCAGTATGTGTAATGGAGCTAATTTGGCATACAGTAAAAATGCTTTTGAGGATGTTGGTAAGTTTAACGGAATTAATCGTTTAGCCAGTGGAGACGATATGTTCTTGATGCATAAAATGAAAAAACAGTTTCCGAATCGGTTGGCTTATTTGTTTAACAATGAAATGATAGTTACTACCGCACCAATGCCCAATTGGTATTCATTTATTCAACAGCGTATTCGCTGGGCAAGTAAGGCAGATAGTTATAAGGATAAAAAAATATTCGGCGTTTTATTACTCGTTTATTTATTCAATTTGGTCTTATTACTTGGATTATTGGGGGGTATTTTCTCACTTGAATTACTGCTCTTTACCAGCTTGGTCATTGCCATCAAAACTTTAATAGAGCTGTATTTTTTAGTACCAGTTGCACAATTTTTTAAATTGGAAAAGTCATTACTGCTTTTCCCAGTGATGCAGCCATTTCATATGGTTTATACGGTAATAGCAGGATGGCTGGGTAAGTTTGGTAAATACCAATGGAAAAATAGAACGGTGCATTAATCGTTTTCTTTTGAAGATTTATCTGGGAACCAGGCGTATAAAAACATTGCAGCTAAAATAAAGGGGGTTAGTAGCAGACGGAGCATAGTGTGTTGGTCTATTTCTATATTAGACACCAAAACTATCCAAGTGTATATGGCTGGCTCATTAATTAATGATTAAAACGGGGTTTAATCGGTCAATACCTATTTTGAACCGCTTAACCTGCTAATGCTTCTTTTTCAATTTGTTGATGGTGTTTCAAACTAATCAAAATACCTGCTGCTAACCAGAACAATCCGCCAATTTTATCGGTCTCAATTAAATCGCTTGTGAAATTGAGTGAAGCAATCATGAGTAACATGATTCCCAATCCTAGCGAAATGGCGCGGTAATAATTGTTTTGAAATTGATGATAAAGTTGTTGTGATAATAATAACAAGTAAATAAAAAATCCTGTGAAAAGAAGGAGAGCAGGTATACCTTGTTCAATCGCTATTAAAAGAAAATAATTATGAACAGTGGAATGTTCTGGATTATTGCTTACCCATGTTTTAAAAGGTGCAGCAGTATAGGGTTGATAATTGTTGTAAAAACTATTGGCTCCAAATCCGGTCCAAGGTTTTTCAGCCACCATTCTTACACCTGCCACCCATCTATGAATTCTTTCTGCATTTGAAATATCTTTTAAACCAATGGTTGCATTTAAATGTTCCGAAAAATTCTCATGGAAAATAGTTTGGTCATGTTCAGGTGCCAAACGCATAAAGCGATTATTGTTGATTAATGCAACAAATGCTATGAAGATTGTTATCATCCCAATTAATATGGTTTTGCCGAGTATATTTTTTTTGATAGACCAGTAAGCAATCATGCCAACTAATAATGCCAACCATGCACCTCTTGAATAAGCAAAGAATAAACCAAAGAAGGCAATGGCCAATCCAATTTTGATTAATTTTTTGGTGCGAAGCGGATGGGTAAAATGGTGTATTAATAAACCAATAGGGATTAGACAAACCAACATGGCAGAATAGTTCACATGATTCCTAAAGAACGGGCCCATTGTTTTTTTAATGGCTACAAAATCAAATCCGTAAAACGCATGTCTTATCAAGGTTTGTATCACTACAATTAACATTGGTACGCATAAGTACAATGCTGTTTTTTTAAAATTGCTTGATTGCTGATGTATCAAGGCGGTCAGCAGAACCAATGGTAGAATATACCAAGACTTAGCTAGTATAAACTTTAGCGCCAACCATTGATTGGGTGCATAGCATAAACTGATGAGCATCCAAATGACGAGGGCAATAATCCACCTGATAATTGGCGAAGCAAAAATGAATTTGTATTGGGCCGGTTGATATAATATACCCGCAAATACAGTGATTGATAAAATGATAAGTAAGGGTTCATCGGGAAGATCTAGCCC
Organism: Sphingobacteriia bacterium 24-36-13; assembly: GCA_002281875.1. Taxonomy (GTDB): domain Bacteria; phylum Bacteroidota; class Bacteroidia; order Chitinophagales; family Chitinophagaceae; genus Sediminibacterium. The sequence continues at coordinate 84,035 of NCHN01000011.1, forward strand.
TAATGATGGCGTGAAATTATATTCCGTAGATAAGGGAAGTACAATCAATAATAACCAATACAGTTGTTCCGTTTTGGTAACAACGAATTGGAAGAGTGGGTATGCTAAAACTAAAATAAATGGTATAGCGAGCCAGTAGGGTTCTTGCGTTAGCAGTGTCCATAATCCACCTAAAAAGAAACTGCCAATGGCAATCCAATTGAACCATTTAGAATATATAATGCTGGGCATTTAAAACCTGTTCGGTTTTGCAGTAACTAAAATTAAACCGGTACTAAAAATGAATCCGAGTAATGCGGCTAAGGGAAGTACAACCGCTTTATCGGGCCAACTGATTTTTGCAGGTGGTGTTGCTTTTTCTAAAACAATCAATGCTTCTGGTGTAGTTGAAGCAGCCATTTTAGTTTCAATACTCATTTTATTAAATTGGTCTAATTGGCTTAAAACTGCATCCATTTTTGTTTTGGTTATCGCATCATTTCCCTCAGCGGCTAAGACTAATTGATTGTATTGATTCGTTAAGTCTGCAATACTACTATCTAGTTGTGCGCCAATTTTTTCATATTGTTGTTTCCAAATGCTTTGCATTTTTGCTGCTGTTTGTTCGGTTATATAATTAACAATGGCAGCAGCTGTGTCTTTGCTTTGATGCGAGTAGGAAATTTCCAATTCATTGTTCACCGTTTTTACCAGACTCAGGTCTTTTTTAAATTTTCGAATGGTATTATACATCTCCATTCCAGCATCTTTCTCTTTTATTTGATAGTAATTTATAAGGTTAAACGCATTGATTACTTGCTTAAGACTGGTATCCATACTGGCCATACTCATCAATCTGTCTAAGTCGTCCCCTGAACCAAAAAATGAATACAAGTGTTGAATTTCATCATTAAATAAACGCGCTTTATCGGCTAATACTGCATTACCTGGCAAAAGTTTGGTGGTAGCCGTATATTTTGGGGTAATCAGGAAAATAATTCCAGCAGCTATTGCAACTGATACAATGGTAAAAACTGCAATGAATTTCCAACGATTCAAAACGGCAGCGGTTAATTCAGCTATATTAAAGTTATTCATGCCAATTATTTTAGAGTGGGCTTACCACTACATTTCTATCTAAACTTTCTTCTAATGAAATAAAGGTCTCCGTTCTTTCTATTCCCTTGATCTTTTGTAATTCGTCGTGTAGTACGAAGCGTAATTCTTGAATGTCTTTGCAAACGATTTCAGCAAACATGCTGTAATTTCCTGTAGTATAATTTAACCGAACAATTTGTTTGATTTTTTTCAATTCCTTTGCCACTGAATCGTACAAAGAACTTTTTTCCAAGTAGATTCCTATAAAAGCAATTACATCGTACCCCAACGATTTGAGATCTACCGATAATCTTTTACCTTTAACTACTTTTAGTTCTTCTAATTTTTTTATTCTTACATGAATCGTGCCCCCTGATACGAATAATTTCTTTCCCAAATCGGCATAAGAAATCTCCGCATCTTCCATCATTTCTTGAATGATCTGAAAATCTAGTTTGTCAAGATTTAATTTAGTAGACATTTTTGGCCATTTATTTAAATAATATTCAAAT
>NCHN01000046.1 GCA_002281875.1 Sphingobacteriia bacterium 24-36-13
GATCTGGTCATAAAGATATTTCAGAATATAATAATTATGTAAAAAATAAATTGACTAATTCAAAACGAGATATTTTACCTTATATCGTAATGATTGTCGATGAGTTTTCTGATTTGAGTTTATCAGATGACAAGGTTTTTTCTAAATCATTCAATTCTCATTTAAATAAGTTAGCTGGAAAGAGTAGAGCTGCTGGTATTCATTTAATAATTGCTACTCAGAGACCTTCTGTTAAAGTTATTACTGGTGATATTAAGGCAAACTTTCCAGCACGAATTGCATTCAGAGTCTCTTCAACAGTTGACAGCCGAACTATACTTGAATCTGGAGACGCAAATTCTTTATTAGGTTCTGGAGACATGCTGGTTAATTTCAAAGGCGAGACGATAAGGGTCCAAGGATGCTTTGTTTCAAATGCTGAAGTTGAAAAGATTTGCAACTTTATAAAATCACAAAAAGTTGATTTTTCTAGTTAGATTTTTTCACTAATTCCTAAACGCCCCATATTTATAAAAATCGGTCATAACTATTTTAGCACTCTGGTATTCTTTCAATTCGTATGGTGGTGTAATACCTTTTTCTCTCAGTTCCGACATTTCTTGTAAGCGTTTATAGTAGGCTTTGTTTACATCAGTTAAAGTAAAGGTAGGTTCATCATCTAGTTTTAGTAGATAGTAACACTTTGCGAGTGGGCGTTTATCTAAATTAGAAGTTGGTTGTGGAATGCTAGTTGTTTTTTCAGCTTTGACTGGCTCTGGCTCTTTTGATAAAATAAAGTCAGCCAATCTTATCAGTGTTGCTAACCAAATAATTATCCAAATAACAGACATAACCCCTTTTTTATTTATTCACAACCTTTCTTTCCGCCAACCTTTTTTATAATTTGATACAATGATAATTAATTCTCTTAAATACTTACCATGCAAACACTTAAAAACATTCTCGACGCCGAGTTAGATCGGTTGATCAGTATTCAACATTTTCAAGAACCTGCGGTGGGCGTGTCTTCTGGTTTTAAGTATTTGGATAGGGCCATAAATGGATTTAGGCCGCAACACTTGTACCTCTTGAGCGCTGCTCCTGAGTCGGGTAAAACGGCGTTTTTGCTCAACCTTTTATTAAGAATTACCGTTAAAAAGAAAAATCCTGCTAAAGCCCTATTGTATAGTTTAGACATTAGTGCTGCTGAAGTGGCGCAACGTTTTTTGAGTTGTAATTCTGCTGTTACCATGGAGCATATTTTTTATGGAACTACTCAGTCTGAAGTAATTGAAAAACTCTACATTGATGTGGATCAAATTAAAGACTTCTCTAATAATTTATTCATTGAAGATTATCCTTCTTGCTCTATCCAAACCATTCGTGCGCAATTAACCGAATTGAAAGCGCAAAATCAATTGCCTTCTATAGTAGTCATAGACAATATCAATCGCATTGCGGTGGCTGATGATCCTGCTCCCGAATCGGATGACTATGGAGTTATTCCCGCTTCTTTAATTGAACAGTTAAAAAAGATTGCCATCGATTTTAATATTCCACTCTTGGTATCTCCTGAAACCACTCCTGTTGATCCTGAAGTTGAAACCGATCGTATGCCTCGCTTATACGTATTGCGTCAAAAGAATTTCAACTTACACTTGATTGATGTGGTGATGTTTCTGGTGTCTCCTCAATATTATCAGTTTCCCGGTGAGGAAGAACATCAGCACCATCTTTCAAAATTAGGAAACCCCATGCCCCCAGGCTTTAGTGAAATGCATATTCGTATTCCGCTCAATCGCTGTGGTCCTATTACCACCGTTTACTTTACCGCCAATATGGAATGTCAGCTGGTGTATGAGGATGGGGTGTAATTGATTAGGTATTAATACTCTATAATTGTTAGACTAGGTCTATGTATTTTTATAAAAATATTTTATTGGGAAATATTTCAAGAAAATAAAACCATTACTCTTGAACAAGTAGATAAGGCTGGCCAAGTGATTTTACATTGTAGGCATTATGGCTGCAATGCAGAATGTGGTAATCCTTCCATTTTATTGAACCCGATGCACCTGGAGGAGAGGGATGGTGTTTTCGTAATAGCCACCTTCTAAACAAGCATATTCAAGCTATCCATGAAACTAATTACAAAACAATCTGGTTTTAGTAAGTTTACAAGGAAGGAAATCAAGTAAAATCTTAACAGTAATATATCATTTAAATATGAGCAGCATAAAAATATTTGAAGAAAAAAAAGTGCGTAGCCAATACGATGCAGAGAAAGAGGGAAACAAGACGGTTACAAACTGTAACCAACTGAAACTACAGTCTGAAGATGGTAAATTTTATAAAACCTATGTGGGGAGTGTAGAAGACATTTACCACCAAAAAAAGGAAACAAAAAATAGATCTATACCAATACATGGCAAACACCCCCTTTAATTTTACCTCCCTCAAATGCATACCATGCAAATACTTAAAAACATTCTCGACGCCGAGTTAGATCGGTTGATTAGTATCCAACATTTTCATGAACCTGCGGTGGGCGTGTCTTCTGGTTTTAAGCGCTGCTTCTGAGTCGGGTAAAACGGCGTTTTTGCTTAACCTATTATTAAGAATTACAGTTAAAAAGGAAAACCTGCTCCTGAATCGGATGACTATGGGGTTATTCCTGCTTCTTTAATTGAACAGTTAAAAAAGATTGCTATCGATTTTAATGCCCCCAGGCTTTTCTGAAATGCATATTCGTATTCCGCTCAATCGCTGTGGTCCTATTACCACCGTTTACTTTACCGCTAATATGGAATGTCAACTGGTGTATGAGGATGGGGTGTAATTGATTAGGTATTTATACCTATACTTAATAATCCAATAAAATCTGATATTCAATTAAAGGAAAATCAATTTAACGCTTTTAAAACATTGGGTTATGAAATCTAAAAGAAAGCAATTAGGAAACGAAATTGAAAAAGTTGTCTTTCCATTGGCTGAGAATGTAAAAGAAATGCCTGATGGCTATATTTCTTTTGTAGATGAACTCAAAGGGTTTATTAAAAAAGAGAAGCTATCTACTATACTCCATGCCAATCAACGAATGATATTAATGTATTGGCATATTGGTAAGGCTATTCTTTCCAAACAAGGAACTGAAGGCTGGGGTACAAAAGTAATTGATCGCTTGTCTGCAGACCTAAAAGATGCTTTTCCTGAAGAAACAGGATTTTCAACAAGAAACTTAAAGTACATGCGAAAGTTTGCTGAATCGTGGACAGACTTTGAAATTGTGCAACGCACCGTTGCACAAATACCTTGGCGAAGCAATATTACTCTATTAGATAAAATAAGAGAACCAGAATTACGGCTTTGGTATGCTCAAAAAACCATCGAAAATGGCTTTGGAAAAGATGTGTTAGTTTTTCAAATTGAAAGTGAACTACACAAAAGGCAAGGCAATGCTGTTAGTAATTTTCTAGATACGTTGCCACCCTTCGAATCCGATTTGGCGAAACAATCTTTTAAAGACCCTTATATTTTTAATTTTTTAGGTAACGCAAGTCATATCAAAGAAATGGAGTTGGAACAAAAACTCATAGACCATATTCAAAAGTTTCTACTTGAACTTGGACAAGGCTTCGCGTTTGTGGGCAGGCAGGTGCATTTAGAATTGGGGGATAGCGATTTTTACCTTGACTTACTTTTTTATCACATCAAGCTGAAGTGTTATGTTGTGATAGAATTAAAAACGGGCAAGCTAGAACCTGGCCATATAAGCCAACTTAATATGTATATGAATGTGGTAAACGATGCACTTTGTGGTAAAGACGACAATAAAACCATTGGCCTATTACTAGTAAAAGAAAAAGACAAAATAGTAGCTGAATATTCATTGGCGGGTGTAAATAATCCAATAGGGATTTCAAACTGGGAAAAAGACATTAAAAAATCCCTACCAGACAATCTTAAAAGTAGTTTACCAAGTATAGAGGAAATTGAAAACGAATTCGATAAAGATGAGGAATTATAGGCCGATCAATTCCCAATATCTACCTTACCGCTAATATGGAATCACAAACGATTATGGAGGATGTGGGGTATTATTAATTAGGTATTAATACCTGAATTTTTGAATTCCTTTTTTTGCAAATCCTTGTTCACTAACTTGTCGGAAATTCCGACATACCACTCAACATGGCGCTATAGTAGGGAAAACGCAAGAAAAAGAAATAAAATATTACAACCTAGATGTAATTATTTCTGTAGGCTATCGTGTAAAATCGCCCATAAATTCTTATGTTGGTGTATGAGAATGGGGTATGGATGAAAGTTCAACTGTTCGGAATTTCCGAACAACTGCCGCAGATGGAAAAACTAGGGTTCTAACAACAGTTTAAATTGTTTAAACAAACAAAAAGTGTTAGAATAGATAGATTTGAATCTGCTTAATATTACCGTGAAAATGAAAAATTAGAACAACTTCCGGGTTTGGCAAAATTTAGCCTAATAAGTTATCTATATCCACTTTAATTGTATAGCTGTTCAATTCAAAACACAGCCTTCCTTTTACTACAGCTGGATGTACTCCTTCAAGTTGGGCAAATTTAACCAGTGACTTTTTCTCTAGCCTATTAGGTAATGTTACAAAGTCTTCCCAATTACTTGGGTTTATTAATTGATCCATCGCGTACTGATCAGCCTCTTTTTCTGCTTTTGAATGATCAATGTCCATGCTTAACTCCACATCAATAAACTGAGTTTCTTTATTTTCTTTCAAATGGCAAAAAATATGCCCTAATTCATGGAAAAGGGTAAAAGAAAAATTATCAATACGTTTATATCGGACGGATAATCCAATTGTAGGATTTTTATTACTCCAAAAACAAACACCATCTACCGCACATTTTTCAGGATGCTTTAAAGTAATTAGATTGATTCCATATGAAGCTAATAGCTTTTTGCATTTTTCGATAGTGTCTTTATTATTTGCTAATATTTTTTTTAATCCAGTGATTATTTCTTTTTCTTTTCGATGATCAAACTTTTCAATTTGAATATTTTTTGCAGTTGCTTTAATTAGATTAACCCAACCCATTAAATTGATTTTGTCAACTGTATTTTTTGTTGATTTTCTATTTAGGAATGATTCTGTTTTTTGATAAACAGCTGGCAACTCTTCTAATGTATTTAAATCATAAAATTCTTTGATGTAGGGTAAATCGTGCACAGGATCACCACTAATGGCTCCCATTTTTTTTAAATACTTTTCCGGAATAAGATTTTTAATTTTATCCCATTCTTCAATTGCAACCAATCTATTTTGGGTTCGCTCATTGATAATTACTCTATCTAATTCATATAGACTTTGTAGGTTTTGCCAGACGATTGGTTCCATATTCAATCCCTTACCAAGCAAAACAGCATGTTCGGCGGTTATGCCTCTTTTACCTTTGATGATTTCATTTAGTTGGGTTGGTTGAATACCCAATTTTATTGCAAATTCTTTTTGGCTAATTTCTCTAGCTTCCAATTCATCCATTAAAATCTCCCCTGGATGAATAGCTTTAGCTGGAGCTATGTGTTTCGTTTTCATGTTTAGTTTTTTTGGCAGTCAAATCCAGTTGTTTGTTTCAATCAGGTGAAACTATTCATAATGCTTACTTATTTCCTCTATTGCTAGTATTTCAATTGAATCTTTATCTATTGGGTTCACGATTTCTTCCAAAATCAACCTGTACTGCTTATTAATTCTTACTGAGCACTTGCCTTTCAAATTCCCCTTTAGTTTTTCATAGTTTAAGGAATTGAATGATTTTAGATCATTAATATTTGAACCCGATTGAAGTGTTCTTATGGTTTTTCTAAATTGATTCAACAATGCTTCTGGGTACCGATATTTCTTATCCGTAACTTTTACTCCTTCGAATAGTTGTAACAATTTTGGGTCTTTGAATTCAATTTCCAATCTGTAAGTGTTTAGCAAAGATAAATTAAATTATTAAATAAATTCACAAATTTGTGAATTTATTTAATACCTTTATTCAACACCTCAAACAGTCATAACCATGGAAAACCAATATTTCCCGCAATCAAGACCTCATCCAGGCGAAACATTAAAGGAAAAGCTTGATGAAATGGGTATGCCCCCTAAAGAACACATTGCCTCTAAAACTCCCAAAAGAAAAATCGGCATTTTAGAAGACAAAGGTAAAGTCGATTTTAAAGACAACTTTTCCATGAACGAAGAAGATATGATATAACTCATAGCCTTGAATCAGTTACTTTTATTTTCCGTAACTTAATTTTACAAAAATCTAACTCATCGTATGAAAAAGTTATATGTCTTTTTGTTTTCGCTATTTATTGCACTAATTGGAATAGCACAAACCCCAACCTTAACAAAGGGTGAAACCATTTCTTACCTCGATAAAAAAATTAAAGAATCAATTGGTCATGCTTTAACTAATTCCAACGGCTATATTGGTAAAGTGGTAGAAGCACAAGTAAAGGAATCTGCTAAAGGAATAAGTATTCATGTACTATTTTGACTAAAAGAATAAATATACTTATGACTTTAATCCTCGTCTTATTACAGGTATAGCCGATTATTCATACACTGCAGGCAGTCCATTAAATGAAATTCAAATTAAGTTTGGAGGTACTATTTGTATTCTCTCCACTGTGAAGCCTGGAACAAATGGTTATAATGTATCTGATTCAAGAAGTGTTTCTTATGCTAATATGATTTATTTAAAAGCAGATAGTACTACACTAAATAAAATAATAAAAGCGCTAGAACATTTACGCGACCTTCTTAAAGCAGAGGACGACCCATTTGGTAATCCATAATCCATCCAAAACAAACCCCCATGCGCCCAACTATAAAAATCATTTTTTTATCTCTACTTCTATTATTGGGGCTGGGGAAATTACATGCTCAAACAATTGGTGCTGGCGAAGTCAGTTCTATAGAAGCTAAGGCCAAACAAATTGAGCAAAATAAAATTAGAATTGCACAGTATAAACAACAGCTAATTTCTTTAGACAGTGCGTATAAGGCAAAACTACAAACCCTTAATATTGAGTTACAGCAACTCATTAAAGAACGTGATGCCATCATAGACGATATGAAAAAGGGTGCCAAGTGCAGCCAATGTGGAAAGTATAAATCTGAATTTGAAAAGAAAGGGGAAGACTTTGTAAAACATTTAGGGGATGTAAAAGGCTATGCTATTCCTGCAACTACTCCGGAGCTAGAAGCTACTAGACAAAAATACAATGAGCGAATTGCTTTAAAGCGGGTACAAATTCAGAATTATCAAAAATCTGAAAATCCCGCTCTTGCTAAACAGAAACAAATAACCGATACGGAACTGGCTACCCAAAAGTTATGCACCGAAATTACTGCGCATAGCAAAAGCTATGATACAAGGGTTTTTGAAGAGGCAAAAAACAAAAACAATCAATGGGCGCAAAACTTGCTTACTTATGTTTCCCCTCAGTTAATTGCTGAAGATAAAGTGGCCATTTACAAAGATCACGCCCAAAAATTTCAAGATGAATACAATCATAAAACAGATTCTATTAAACAAGCAGTTAGAGAAAAAGTAGAAGAAGAGAAAAAGAATAAGTCTAGTCAGGTTTTAGCTAATGATGTTGAAATAGTTACTTTAAAAAGAGACCTTGAAAATTATTTAAGTGGCATTAATCCTAAGTTAAATACGCTTAAAACGGAAAAAATAAAAGTAGACTTAATGCTTAAGAAGCCAGGCATTAAAGACAGTGTTAAGCAGGTATTACAAATTCAGCTAACCGATCTAGTCAAAGAAATTACCGTTATTGAAAAAGATATTTTGAATAACAAACAAATAACCAAGAACAAAGTAACTGCCTTAGAAAGTAAGAATGCGATGCTGAAAAAAATAATATGGGACCTTACTGTTAACCTTCCCAAATTAGAAGAAGCAGAACTCAATACCATCAAACCTTATTACACTAAAGTTATAGCTGATGCTCAAAATGGTGCTGTAAAAAGTGCGGCTGATTTACTTACTGCAAAAGCAACGTACAAATCTAAAATCATTGAATTTGAAAATAGTCAACGAGCGTATGTGCAAGTAATGGATAAGGAAGTGAATAGAATGTTAACCGCAGCACAATCTGTTTCTTGTTCTATTTATAATGAAGTAAGAGGGAAGTCTAATGCAAATTGGAACGAACAATTAAATTGTGTTCAAAATGTTGCTGCTTCTGCTAAAGCATCTACTTACAATGTTTTTAATGCTTATTGCACCAAAGAGTTTTCTCAAGGCTCGGGTTTGTCTGCTTATAAGAGTTTTATTAATAATCTTAGTCCAGAAGACAAAGCTGTTGTTAAAAAAATCAGTAACTTAAACTGGTTTGAATCGCTCAACTAATTCTTAATTATGAAAAAACTATTCCTTGCCATTGGCCTGTTTGCATGCACGGCCATCGCAACAACCGCATCAGCACAAGACACCCTCGCTATTTATCGCAAGCTCGATTCTATAGCAGTGATTGATCAAAAAGTAATGATGCCCATGCGAGATGGTATTCGCTTGGCTACAGATATTTATCGCCCAAAGGGTAATGGAAAATATCCGGTGGTGTTTTCTCGTACCCCTTACAATTTCAATACTTGGATTGATGGTAAAATGGTCAACGGTCCGTTGCAAGCGGCTTATGAAGCTGTGAGCAGAGGTTATGTGTATGTGGTGCAAAATGAAAGAGGTCGCTTTTTCTCTGAAGGCGAATGGGATATTTTAGGCACGCCCATCACGGATGGTTACGATGCGCTTGAGTGGATGAGCAAACAATCTTGGAGTAATGGTAAAGTGGGTTTGATTGGTTGTTCTTCTACTGCTGAATGGCAGATGGCAGTGGCTTCTCAAAATCATCCTGCTTTGGCGGCCATGGTGGCGCAAGGTTTTGGTGCAGGTGTTGGTCGTGTGGGCAAATTCATGGAGCAGGGCAACTGGTATCGTGGTGGCGCGCAACAGATGTTGTTCACTTCTTGGTTATACGGTACGCAACATGATAAACTCGCGCCAAGATTACCAGCTGGTATTCAACAAAAAGATGTGCAGCGTTTACAGAAGTTTTATGATATGGGTCCTGAATATCCAAGAGTAGATTGGGCACAAGGATTAAGACATTTACCTGTTCAAGACATCATCAAAAATGTGCAAGGTTCTGAAGGAGTTTATGAAAAAATGATTGTGCGCAAACCCAATGATCCCGCTTGGTTCAAGGGTGGTCTCTATCACGACAATATGCCTTTAGAAGTGCCTGCTTATTGGTTCGTGAGTTGGTATGATGTTTCTTCTGCTCCCAATATTGCTTTGTTCAATCATGTTCGCAATGCTGCTAAATCTAAGATGGTTGCAGATAATCAATACTTAGTAATTGCGCCTGTTTTGCATTGCTCTTACAAGCGCGCTACAGAAAATACCATCGTGGGTGAACGCAGTGTGGGTGATGCGCGTTTGAATTATGATGAGCTCACTTGGGGTTGGTTCGATATGTTGTTGAAGGGTCAGCAAAATGATTTTAAAACGGCTCAACCTCGTGTTCGCTATTATACCATGGGTGCTAACAAATGGCAACAAGCTGAAAGTTTTCCTTTACCGAATACGGAGATGAAGCCTTTCTATTTAGCTAGTGCGGGCAAAGCCAATACCCGCAATGGCGATGGCGCTTTAACCATGATGCCTCCAGCGAAAGATATTCCAGATGCATTCACTTATGATCCAATGAATCCGGTGGGTTCTTACGGTGGTAATGTTTGCTGTACCGGCAACGCAGTGCAAGGCGGCAGCTTTGATCAATCCCAAATGGAATTACGCAATGATATCTTAGTGTACACTTCAGATGAATTAAAAGATGGGGTGGAAGTGACCGGGTTCATAGAATCTACCCTCTATGTTTCTTCTACCGGTTTAGATACCGATGTAACCATTAAATTGATTGATGTTCATCCTGATGGCAAAGCCTACAATTTAGATGAAACCATTCAACGCTTGCGTTACAGAGAAGGTTACGATAAAGAAGTATTCATGGAAAAAGGCAAAGTGTACAAAGTAGATTTAACGCCAATGGTGACCAGTAACTATTTTGCGCCTGGTCATAAAATTCGCATTGAAGTTTCTAGTAGTAACTTTCCTCGTTTCGATCGCAACTTAAATACGGGTGGTAATAATTATGATGAGTCTAAAGGAGTGGTAGTAGAGAATAAAATTCACCACTCAAAACAATATCCTTCAGTCATTAAATTACCTTTGATTAAAAAGTAAATTATTTCAATGCAGATGCGGGCAATGTAAAGCCCATGCTCTCTGCGCACCAAAATATATTCACGATATAATAACGGTCCTGGTCCTTAAACAGTTGAATGCTATTGATTCCTCTGTTGGTACTAGGACCGTTTTCTGTTTCTCTTGTTTCGTATGTGCTGAATGCATGTACTACTGTTCCAAATGAAACCGTCTCGCGTTTTAATTCTTTTTCGAAGAACCCTGTTTTTATACGGGTACTAAACATCGTAACATATTCTTCAGGGGTCATTGTTCTGTATATATAACCACCGTCAGCAACTTTGCCTGTTGGAATTAATTTGGCATCGTTTCCAAACAAATATTTAAATCTTTCCCAATCGCGGGATTCTCCAGGTGCGCCGCAGATGACGTTATAAAGTGCTGCAATGATATTATTTTCAGAGCTCACATCCTTAGCGTATTTATGGTTGGCTTTTGCTGCTTTTTCAGCGGCAGTAGCGGGCATTTGCGCTGTTGCATTATTGAATCCAATAACACTTCCTAAAATCATAAAAACGATTGCAATGGGGGTGGTCATTTTTTTCATGGAATGAAATTTTGATATAGTGAATATATAAAAATCCCCTCATTAAAAATGAAGGGATCCGTGTTACTAACAGCTACACTTGGGGGTATATGCTTAAGTTCAACTATTGTTTAAAATGAGCGTGCTCAGGATTGTCGTCAATCAAATCGTATTCTCCTTGTAGTGCGTATTTCCCAAAAACCAGTAATCCACCCACAACAATCGGCAACAAAATAAAGCAAATAATAATACCAAATACTAAATCATCTTGTTTACCACTAGTTAATTTGGGAATTCCTAAAATGGTTACACCAAAATAGCCCACCGCTAAACCTAATGCCAACCAAACAACGCCGAGTATTTTCTTAATCAAATTCATAATAAAAAGTTTAATCGTTAATTTCTTTATCCTTCCCGTTTATATATATCACGCCAATTACCAAACACACTGCCGCTACTCCTATTGGATACCAGAGTCCTTCTAAATACCAATCTGACTTACCAGCAGTTTTGGCATTAGTAGCAAGGTAAGTAGCAACAGCCGGCAATAATCCCCCAAAAACTCCATTGCCTATATGATAAGGCAAACTCATGCTCGTGTACCTGATTTTTGTTGGGAACATTTCTACTAAGAATGCGGCAATCGGGCCATATACCATGGTTACAAATAAGACTTGTATAAATACCAGCCATATTAATGTTTGCTTGTCTTTACTATTAATGGTTAACACTTTTGTACTTGTGATGGCTCCATTGGTTGGATTGGTTTTTTGTATTTCTTGTTGGATGGTACTGTCTGCATATACAGTGGTGACTGTGTTTACATTATTCACCATGCTATTCCTAGTACTCAATTCTTTTTTATTTGCCACGTTGGTGGTCTGGTACATTTTTTCGTAGATGGGTCGGTACGATATAATAGCGATGAACATTCCAATCATCATGATCCATTTGCGTCCTACTTTATCACTGAACCAACCAAATACTAAAAAGAAAGGGGTACCCATCATAAGTGCAATAAACATTAAACTGTCTACCTGTTCTTTATCTACCCCCATGGTTTTTTCTATAAAACTCATGGCATAGAATTGTCCGGTGTACCAAATAACACCTTGTCCCATTACTGCTCCAAACAATGCCAACAATACAAATTTGAAATTGAGTTTTTTACCAAAGCTTTCTTTTAATGGATTGGTGGATGTTTTTCCAGCTGCTTTTGCTTTTGCAAATACCGGAGACTCTTCCATATTTTTTCTGATCAAATATGAAACCAATACCATTAAAATGGATACCCAAAATGGTACTCTCCATCCCCATGCATCAAAATCTTCTGCTGATAATGCTGCACGGGTTCCCATGATCACCAATAAAGAAACAAATAACCCCACTGTTGCTGTGGTTTGTATCCATGCGGTCATGAATCCTCTTTTTCCTTCAGGTGAATGTTCGGCAACATAAGTTGCTGCACCTCCATACTCCCCGCCCAAAGCCAAGCCCTGTAAGAGTCTTAGCAATAGTATGAGTACGGGTGCCATAAATCCAATGGTTTCATAAGAGGGTATACAGCCTATTAAAAATGTAGCACCTCCCATTAACAGAAGGGTTACCATGAATGTGTACTTACGTCCTATTAAGTCGCCCAATCTTCCAAAAAATAATGCCCCAAATGGTCTTACCACAAAGCCTGCTGCAAATGTGGCCAACGTACTTAAGAAGGCTGCAGTGGGATTGTCTTGCGGAAAAAATTTAGTAGAAATAATGGTAGCCAAACTTCCGAATATATAGAAGTCGTACCATTCTATCATGGTACCAACGGATGATGCGCTGATAACACTAGTAATAGAAGTTCCTTTTGTTTTATTCATCCTTAAATATATCGTTTTAACAAGAAATGTTTAACAACTCTCTACAAGATGTTTTAAATTACGCTTGTAAAATTGTGCCATGTCCTATCCATATCAAATCAATTCTTTTGAAGAGTACCAAAAAGTGTACAAAGAGAGTGTAGAGAATCCTGAAGCTTTCTGGGCTTCTGTTGCAGAAAATTTTGTTTGGAAAAAAAAGTGGGACAAAGTGCTCGATTGGAATTTTACCGAACCGAAGAACGAATGGTTTAAAGGGGGCAAACTCAATATCACCGAAAACTGTTTAGACCGTCATTTGGCCGAGAGAGGAAATGTTCCTGCTATTATTTGGGAGTCGAATGATCCCAATGAAAAGCAACGCATTCTTACTTATAGCATTTTGCATAAACGTGTTTGCCAATTTGCGCAAGTACTCATTAACAATGGTGTTCAAAAGGGTGATCGAGTTTGTGTATACATGGGTATGATTCCTGAATTGGCGATTGCTATTTTAGCTTGTGCTAGAATTGGGGCCATTCATTCGGTTATTTTTGGTGGATTTAGCGCGCAAAGTATTGCAGACCGCTTATACGATGCGCAAAGCGAATTCATCATTACTTGCGATGGTGCATTTCGCGGTGGAAAAGATATTCCGTTGAAATCAGTTATTGATGATGCATTAATTGGCAATAGAACAGTAAGAAAAGTCATTGTATATACGCGCACAAGAACGCCCATCTCTATGATTAAAGGAAGAGATGTTTGGTGGGAAGATGAAATGCGTCATGTTGAAGAAATGGGCATTCGTGAAATTGATGCGGTGGAAATGGATGCAGAAGACCCACTCTTTATTTTATACACTTCAGGTAGTACGGGTAAACCAAAAGGCGTGGTGCATGCATGTGCTGGTTATATGGTGTATACCAACTATACTTTTGTAAACATCTTTAATTATCAACCAGGCCAAATACATTTTTGTACGGCTGATATTGGGTGGATTACAGGGCACTCTTATATAGTGTATGGCCCATTAAGTGCAGGCGCTACTTCTTTAATGTTCGAAGGGGTTCCTACTTGGCCCGATGCGGGAAGGTTCTGGGAAATTGTAGACAAATACAAAGTCAATATTTTATATACTGCCCCTACTGCTATTCGCTCTTTAATGAGTTATGGCCTAGGACCCTTGCAGGGAAAGGATTTGAGCTCGTTAAAAGTTTTGGGAACTGTAGGTGAGCCCATTAACGAAGAAGCTTGGCATTGGTACAATGAAAACGTGGGCAAGAAAAAATGTCCCATCATTGATACTTGGTGGCAAACGGAAACTGGGGGCTGTTTAATTACCAACTTAGCAGGAATCACGCCTTCTAAACCAGGTTGGGCTACTTTGCCAATGCCTGGTATTCAACCAATTTTAGTAGATGAAAAAGGAGTAGAAATTACAGAAGCAGAAGACGGTGTTTTTAAAGGCAATTTGTGTATCAAGTTTCCTTGGCCTTCTTTATTGCGCACGACTTATGGAGATCATGAACGCTGCAGAACCAATTATTTTGCCACTTATGAAAATTTATATTTCACCGGTGATGGTGCGTTAAAAGATGAGAATGGATTTTATAGAATCACGGGTAGAGTAGATGATGTGCTCAATGTAAGTGGCCACCGTATTGGTACGGCCGAAGTGGAGAATGCCATTAATATGCACGCTGGTGTAATTGAAAGTGCTGTAGTGGGGTATCCACACGATGTAAAAGGACAGGGCATTTATGCGTATGTAATTTACAGCAATACACATGGTGACGAAGAACTCACTCGTAAAGATATTTTACAAACCGTTACGCGTATGATTGGGCCAATTGCAAAGCCCGATAAAATACAGTTTGTGAACGGCTTGCCCAAAACGCGTAGTGGTAAAATCATGCGAAGAATTTTGCGCAAAATTGCGGAAGGTGAAACAGAAAACTTGGGCGATACTTCTACTTTATTAGATCCTGGTGTAGTGGAAGAAATAAAGAACGGCCATATTTAATATTCTAGTGGTTATCATGAAATCTTTATCTTAATAATAATCATTCGATTATCTTTAGGATAAAGATTGCTGTTATGAAAAAATATTCTTTTTTAGTTGCGCTTTCACTTTTTGTAAGTACTGCGCTTAATGCCGCCGATAACGATATCATTGGTCGTTGGGATTTAACAGTGAATATGGACGGTCGCATTGCGCCCTCTTGGTTAGAAGTAAAACTCTCTGGCGTAAAAACACTAGTAGGTTATTTTGTAGCCGATGGCGGTAGCGCAAGACCCATCAGTCATGTGCAAGTAAAAGACGGCAAAATTCATTTTAGTATTCCTTCTCAATGGGATCGTTTAGATAAGTACATGGAGTTTGATGCTGTACTAGAAAACGATCAATTAAAAGGAACCATTACACAGAGTTATGGTAAAGTGCATTCATTCACGGGTGAGCGTGCTCCTTTATTAAAAAGAGACAAAGCACCAGTATGGGGTAAGTCAATCAATTTACTAAGTGGTAAAGGAATTGAAGGTTGGCATGCCGATAGAAACAATAATCAATGGGTAAATATCAATGGCGTTTTAACCAGCCCTAAAAGCGGTGCCAATATTATTACCGATCAAAATTTTGAAGATTTCAAATTGCATATTGAATTCCGTTATCCAGCAGGAAGCAATAGTGGCGTGTATTTGAGAGGTCGTTACGAAATTCAAGTAGAAGATAATATGGGTAAAGAACCTAGCTCTACTTTGTTCGGCGGCATTTATGGATTTATAACCCCCAATGAAATGGTGGCAAAAGCACCAGGCGAATGGCAAACCTATGATATCACTTTAGTGGGCCGCAGAGTTACGGTTGTAGCCAATGGTAAAGCCATTATTGTTGATCAAATTATTCCAGGCATTACTGGTGGTGCGCTCAATAGCAAAGAAGGTGAACCAGGTCCAATTATGTTGCAAGGAGATCATGGTCCGGTAGAGTATCGCAATATTATCATTACGCCCGCGAAATAACTCACTTAATTTGGCGAACTAAAATTGTATAAATGAGAAAAATCTGGGTAACTGTTTTTGCATTTGTACAAATAGTGCAATCAGTAAATGCGCAATCTCCCAACGAAAAGCTTGCAACAACAATTGCGATTGCTAAAGGAAAACTAATCATTGTGGGTGGTGGCTCCATGCCCGATACCATGTATCAGCTATTTGCGAAATCTATTGGAGGGAAAGACCAGTCGGTGGTGGTAATCCCTACGGCAACTAATGACTCTTCAATAAATGCGGGTGCACATTTAACCAGATTTAAAAAAGAGGGCTTCACCAATTTAACAACGGTACATGCACGTAACAAAGTTGGGGCTGATGCGCCTGCCTTTATAAAAGCCATTCAAAATGCAAAAGGAATTTATTTTTCTGGGGGCGATCAAAGCCGCATTGCAGATGCATTTCTGGGCACTCGGGTACACGCTGCTATGCTAGAATTATTTAAGAGAGGTGGTGTTTTTATGGGTACTTCTGCGGGAGCTACTATTATGGGAACATTATTAGTGGGAGGAGATGCGAGAAAAGATTTGACCAAGCCTTTTGATTTTCCTGCTGCTTTAAATTTATTTCCGAATACGGCTATTGACCAACATGTATTGGCCAGAAACCGTCAATTCGATTTAATTCCGGTGATAGAACAACATCCGCATTTATTGGGTATTGCCATTGATGAGTCCACTGCTATTGTAGTAGAGGGTAATCAGTTTTCTGTGTTGGGTAAATCTTATGCAATGGTGTACGATGCGCAAGATTGGGATAAGCAAAAAAAGCAATGGGGCCGGGTGTTGAAACCATTTATGATGATGACTCAACCACAGCGTTATGATTTTGTTTCTAGAAAAATCATTCGCAATTAAGCATTTTTTTGAGCCAATTTTTTTCGTGTTTAATCTGTAATTGCCGATAAGTCAACTGCAATTTGAGCACCTAATGCTGCATTATTTTTGATCAATGCAATATTGGCTTCTAAGCTTTCACCGTTGGTATGTGTTGCAATGTATTTGAGTAAAAATGGTGTGATGTCTTTCCCTGATACTCCGGCTCTTTTTGCTGCATCTAATGCCAATACAATATGTTCTTCCATTTCTGCTGCAGGTATTTCCTGATGAGAAGGTACGGGGTTGGCAATTAACACCGATCCATTCAAACCCATGTCCCACTTGACTTTCAGCATAGCTGCAATAGCTTCTGGTGTGTCTAGTGTTAATGGACTATTGAATCCACTAGTGGAAGAATAAAAACTGGGGAATGCCTCTTGTTTAAATGTTACAACTGGTATTCCTTTGGTTTCTAAATATTCCAATGTGAGCCCTATATCTAAAATTGATTTTACGCCTGCTGAAACTACGGCCACATTAGTGTTTCTAAATATTCCAATGTGAGCCCTATATCTAAAATTGATTTTACGCCTGCTGAAACTACGGCCACATTAGTATGTTCCATTTCTGTAAGATCTGCTGAAATATCCATGCTGGTTTCTGCTCCTCTATGAACACCGCCTATTCCACCTGTTACAAAAATGGGTATGCCTGCCATTGCTGCAATTCGCATAGTGGCTGCAACTGTTGTTGCTCCGTATAGTTGCTGACTAATTACATAAGACATATCGCGCAAACTCACTTTAAGTATGTCTTTTGCTTGTCCAAAATAATCTAATTCTTCATCCGTTAATCCTACCGTGCATTTTCCTTTGATGATGGCAATGGTTGCTGGGATGGCTCCATTGCTTCTCACAATTTCTTCTACAGCCCTTGCTGTTGCTACATTTTGTGGGTAAGGCATTCCATGCGCAATGATGGTACTTTCTAAAGCTACTACGGGTTCTCCGTCTCTTAAAGCGGCGGCAACATCGGGATGTAAATGAATGGCTGGATGCATAAGTGTAGCGTTAAGATGGATAATATTTACTTACTCTTGATAATAGTTCAGCCTGCGACAAATGCGTAACGATGGCTCCATTCACTTGCAATATCTCTGCAGACAAAGTGTGTGCTAGCTTGATGCATTCTTCGTCGGTTCTTCCCAAAGTTTTTCCCAATAAGAATCCAGACAAAGAGCCGTCTCCTGCTCCAGTGCAATCTACAACTTCTATATCGGGCGCGTGTAAAGTAATTGCTTTGTCTTTGTTATAAAAAGCAGATCCTTGCTTACCATTGTGTAACCAAATATTTTGTATTCCTCTTTTTAATAACTCTTCTACTTGCAGTTGGGTTAAGAATGATTTTTCGCTGCACATCACTGGTAACTCATCTTCATTAGGTGTTACCATATATAAGCCTGCTAAATCCATATCTTTTAATTTGGATGCGGGTGGTACCGATACAGGTTCAATGATAAATGGAATACCCGTTCGCTTGCTAAACTGTAATAACCAGTTCATGCTTTCTACACTGGTATTGGCATCTGCCATAATGTATTGGGCACTTAATAAAAGTTCCTCCTGCTTTTCTAAATGAGCAGGTGTAACCATTTCTACTGCAGCATTAGATAAAAATGCGGTATACAATGATCCGTCTACATTTAATACCCCTGTATACCTACCTGAAATTCCTTCTTTGGTGATACTGGCGTCTATTTTTACCCCTGCCGCCGAGCAAGATTGTTTTAACCAATCTCCATCGCTATCGTTTCCAAATACACTTATTAATTGTACGTTGGCGCCTAATATGCTCAACTGTTTGGCAATATTATGGGCTACTCCTCCAGCAGTCTTAGTAATTTTGGCATCTACTGTAGTAGCTGGAAGAATGGAGTGTCCTGCATGTATGAGCTCGTCTACTAAAATGGCTCCTACACAAATGATTGGTTTTTGCATGCGGCAAATGTACAAAGTGGATTGGCCTTTTTATGTTATTTTCATTATTCAATTTTGATGTATGAACAGAAGAAAATTTTTACGCAATGGTTCTTTGGCGGCTGCAGCTGCTGTAACTGTAGCGGGTACGGCTGCTACCGTTTTAACTGGATGTGGCGGCGGCAAAGATCAATCTAAAACCAATAGTTCCGACAGTGCTGAATTGGCCGCTGCTGAAGCAACTGGAAGAGATGAGTTTGAATACTCTGAATT
>NCHN01000047.1 GCA_002281875.1 Sphingobacteriia bacterium 24-36-13
GATGGTCGTTATTTATATTTAATCAACTTAAACGATCGCAAACTTTGGAGAGTTGATATTGGTGTAAATGGCACTGCTCCTACACTTGCAACTCAAATTGTTTCTTACAATGCATTTCCAGTTGCAGAAGGTAACAGTAGCTTTAGGCCTTTTGCAGTTAAATTCTATAGAGGCGCTATTTATGTTGGCGGTGTGTTAGATGGTGTTAAACCAGATAATTCAAGTGTTGATAGAGCAGAATTAAAAATGGTTGTATTAAAAGTAGATGCAACTGTTACCCCAGGTGCAGAAACATTTACGACTGTTTTAGATGCACCACTTACCTACAATAGAAAAGCCAATATGAATGCTGGCTTTAATGTAAACCATAATACAGATTATGTAGACCCCAATGGAACCATACCAGCAGCTACAACCAGCCATGGTTCTTGGCACCCATGGGCTAGAACATTTGCTGAATTAACTGTAGTAGGAAACACAGGTACTGCTATATATCCTCAGCCCATGCTTACTAGTATTGAATTTAATCCAGCTGATGGATCAATGATATTGGGCTTAATGGACCGTACAGGACATCAAACCGGTAATCAAAATAGAGGTACAACTGGTACAAGTTTATTTACAGGAAATGCTGCCGGCGATATTTTAAAAGCAAGCAACAATGGAACTTATACCAGCTTTACTTTAGAAAATAATGGATCTGATGGAACCAATACATCTGCTGGTGCTGGAAATGGAGAAGGCCCTGGTGGAGGTGAATTTTATTTTACAGATCGCTTTTCTGCTGGTCTTGGCGGAAGTTTAGGAATAGGCAACACTTCAACTGGAAAACTATATATTGACCACGAAGAAACAAGCACTGGCTCAATTCTCAATTTCCCAGGCAAAGAACTAATTAGCACGGCATTTGACCCTATTACTACATGGTATACAGGTGGTGTTCGCTACTATAATAACAGCAATGGAGTTGCCTTAAATGGTAAAGTATTGTATGAAGGAAATGACGTTAGTGTGTTTGGTAAAGCCAATGGATTAGGTGATTTAGAAATTATTACCGCTCCCGCTCCAATTGAAATTGGAAACAGAGTTTGGTTCGATTTAGATGGCGATGGAATACAAGATGCTGAAGAAATTGGTATTGCTGGCGTTACTGTTAGCTTAGTTCAAGGTTCCACAGTAATTGCAACAGCAACTACTGATGCAGATGGTAATTACATTTTTTCTTCTGACCCCAATGGAGTAAATACTGCATCAGCTACATATAATATTTCACAAATTCAACCAGGTGCTGCCTTAATTATTCGAATTGCTAATGCAACTGGAACAAGTGTACAAACACCATTAAGTACGTATGAACTTACTGTCATTAATAATGGGGGATTAGATGTAGATGCAGATTTAAGAGATAGCGACGCAGCCCTTAGTGGAAATGATGCTGAAATTAGTATTACTGCAGGAATTGCAGGTGAAAACAACCATACTTACGACTTTGGATTTGTTACCATTGGTGGTGTAGGCGGTGGTGGTGGCGGTGGCGTTGAAAGCAAAAGCTTAGGTGATGCCATTGCATACAGAGTATTTAACAGGGCTGTTAAAAGCGAGCAAGGACCTGTAGACTATACTAAACTTCCTATTCCAGATCAATATAATAGATATGCAGGTGCATCTGTAGGAACAGCATTAAAACTACAAGACATTTTGCCAACCAAATTGTCTAATGGATACAAATCTTTTGTTTCTACTCCTAACGATATTATTTCTATCACGAATGCTAAAGAAATTCTGTCTATTGATTTTGTAAGTAACAATGTTTCTAAAGCTGTTGCATTTGGTACTAGAACTGTAGGACAGGTTTATGATCATACCAAAGCAATTTGTGATCGCTTAAAAGGATTTGAATTGATTTCATTGAAAAAAATCAATGTAAAAGGATATGAATTAGTTCAATACAATTTGAAAAATAATAATGGTGAAATCGAGTATGCTACCAGTTTTATAATAGGTGCAGAAAGTGGTAGAAACAACTACACTATTCAATCAAATTGGTTAAATAAAGATTATACCCTAGAAGAGATGATGTACAATATTCAGCTTTGGGGCGGATCTCCAAGCTTAGTAATTGAAATGGCAACAGACATAATTACACGCCTGAACACAGGTTTACCTGTTATTGCTATTCCAAATACTGCAGGTTTACCTGGCGCTTATTTTACTGCAGGAAAAAGATCTGATGAAAATGTAACATTAACACTTCAAAACAATTTAAGTGCAACCACTGGCTACTTCGAAATTAGCGATAGAGCAAACGAACAGTCAACTTCACAAGTAAAAAGAACCATTCCTTTTACAGCAAAAGCCAATGGAATTACTAGTATTTCAATACCTACCAACGATTTATTTGAGTCTACCATTAATTTATATATAAATGGAAAATTAGAAGATCAGGTATTTATGGCAGATGGTGCTTGGGGTGTAGATTATAATACCAATACTACTAGCCTTAAAAAGTTTGTCGTAACCAATAGTAATACACCAAAGGCAAAAGATGAATTTAGCGTATTCAGAAATGCTGAAATTGCTGGAACTACACCCGACTATATTACTGTTTATAAATTGCTAAGAGCAGGCGGAACTCCACAAGATCTTAGTAGCTATAAGTCTTTAAAATTCACAGCTATAGGAAATGCTCCAGTAGTTATTACACTGGTAAAACAATCTATCAAAAATTGGGATGACCAATACAATATTCAATTACCAATTAGCAACGAAACAAAAGAATATGCTATTGGGTTAGAAGATTTTAAATCAACCGCATTTAGCAGCAATATAGATTTGAAAGACATCAGCTCTATAATTATTACTATAGTGCCTCCAAACAAAGGAAAAAGTACCGACTTGCAACTTGCAGTGAGTAATATCTCTTTTAGCAAAGAAGATATGAACTATATCAACAGCTTAAAAGAAGTGAGCATGAGCGCCTTCCCTAATCCTGTTACTGGCAATAAATTCAATGTTCGCTTTAAAAGCGATAATAGCAAAACGCTTCAATTAAAAATTAGCGATGGAGTTACTGGAAAAGTAATATTAACCAAGCAAGTGAATGCTATTAGAGGAGAAAACATCGTTCCTGTTGAAATGGAAAACAATGGTGCACAAAAAGTATTGATTATCAATTTAGATGGAACTGGCGTTGACAATACCAAGTATAAAGCAACCAAAATATTAGCCGGTAAATATTAAAAATAAATACATGTATTAGTTTTTGATTATTTTATTAACATTTTAAGCCTATTTACCCCAAAAGAATTATTCTTAAAGGTAAATAGGCTTATTTTTGCGAAAAATAAATCAAAAAATATGTCTTTAAGATTTAACGCAATCAGCAGTATTGCCAAAGATGCGGAAACTTCAATACCGCAATTCAGCTCTAAGATTACTGGTATTTTTGGAGAGAACGTATTCACGCAAAAAACTGCTCGTGAATTTTTAAGCGATGAAGCATATAAAAGTTTAATTACCAGCATTAGAGGTGGTAAAAAAATTGATCGCAGTGTTGCCAGTCAAATTGCCAATGGTATTAGGGCTTGGGCAGAAAGCAAAGGTGTTACCCACTATACACACTGGTTTCAACCATTAACGGGCACTACCGCAGAAAAACATGATTCATTTTTTACGCTAAAGAGTGATGGAACTGCAATTGAAGAATTTGATGGAGCTGCTTTAATTCAACAAGAACCAGATGCTTCTTCTTTTCCTAGTGGAGGATTAAGAGCAACTTTTGAAGCTCGTGGTTATACTGCATGGGACCCATCTTCTCCAGCTTTCATCATGGAAATTGGCAAAGGTAAAACGCTATGTATTCCTACCCTATTTGTTTCATATACTGGTGAATCATTAGACTATAAAGCGCCTTTATTAAAAGCTACAGAAGCTTTAAACAAAGCTGCTGTTGAAGTATGTAACTATTTTGACAAAAACGTAACCAAAGTAACCCCAACATTAGGTTGGGAACAAGAATATTTTGTAATTGACGCAGGCCTTGCAACTGCAAGACCAGATTTAGTTCAGTGTGGCAGAACTGTATTTGGTGCTGCTCCTGCGAAAGGTCAACAAATGGAAGACCATTATTTTGGTTCTATTCCAGAAAGAGTATATGCGTTTATGAGAGATTATGAGCAAGAAGCTTATAAACTTGGAATTCCATTACGCACTCGTCATAATGAAGTTGCTCCAGCCCAATTTGAATGTGCACCTATTTTTGAAGATGTAAATATTGCCGTAGACCACAATATCCTTTTAATGGATGTAATGGAAAGAGTAGCAAAAAGACATAACCTTGTGGTACTTCAACACGAAAAGCCTTTTGCAGGTATCAATGGTAGTGGGAAACACAATAACTGGAGTTTAGCAACAGACACGGGTGTTAACCTGCTTGCGCCTGGTAAAACACCGAAGACCAATTTAATGTTCCTTACATTCTTTGTAAACACCATTAAAGCGGTTCATGATAATGCAGATATCATGAGAGCTGCTATAGCGTCTGCATCAAATGATTATAGATTAGGAGCCAATGAAGCACCTCCTGCAATTATTTCTGTATTTGTTGGTCAATATTTATCAAAAGTTTTAGCAGATGTTGAAACTAGAGTAGGCACTAAGTTTGACGAACAAGATGAAGCTATTTTAAAATTAGACCTACATCGCAGTATACCAGAATTAATGCTTGACAATACAGATCGTAACAGAACTTCTCCTTTTGCTTTTACTGGAAACAAATTTGAATTCCGTGCTGTGGGTTCTTCTGCAAACTGTGCCAATGCTATGACAGTTATGAACACCATTATGGCAGATACTTTAAAGAAATTTAAAGCAGAAGTAGATGGCTTAATTGAAAAAGGAGACAAAAAAGAAATTGCTATCATGCATGTAATTCAGCAATATATTGTGGCAAGCAAAAAAGTATTGTTTGAAGGAGATGGATATAGTGAAGAATGGCACAAAGAAGCAGAGAAGCGTGGATTACCTAATTTAAAAACTACCCCTGTAGCTTTAGATGCAATGGTTACAGAAAAAGCAATGAAGCTTTATCAGTCCAATGGCATTTACTCTCATTCTGAGTTAGAAGCAAGGTATGAAATTGAATTAGAGAAGTACATCAAGACTGTTCAGATTGAAGCAAGGGTTATGGGAGATTTAGCAATCAATCATATTTTACCTGCTGCCATTAAATACCAGAACGATTTAATTAAAAATATTACTGGCTTAAAAGAAGCAGGATTAGATGAGTCAATGTATAATAGTCAATTAACCATACTTAAATTCATAAGCAAACATATTTCTGTTATTCATACCAAAGTGTATGAAATGGTTGAAGCAAGAAAAGTAGCCAACAATATTGCACATAGCAGAGAAAAAGCAATTGCCTATGAAAATATTAAGAGCACTTACTTTGAAGAAATTAGGTACCATGTAGACAAACTTGAACATTTAGTTGATGATGAATATTGGACATTACCTAAATACAGAGAAATGTTATTCTTACGTTAATTAGAACTGCCGACTATCATAAGCTTTTGACCGATAAACAAATAGTGGATTTAAAAAAATCCACTATTTTGTTTAATATAAACTATCAAAAAATGAAAAAAATAATCACACTAGCCATTTTTGCGCTAATCTGTTCTCTTAACACTGCTCAAGCACAGGGTGGTGGTCAAATGGATCCTGCACAAATGCTTGAAATGATGAAGCAACGTGTAAAACCTCAATTAATTGAAAAAACTAAGCTTACCGATGCACAAGCAGACAAAGTTTTAGAAATCCAATTATGGAGTCAAGGTGAAATGCGTGGCATGCGCGATTTAAGCGAAGAGGAAAGAGCAACCAAAATGAAAACGGTAAATGATGAAAAAACTAAGAAGTTTAAAGCGATTCCTTTAACTGATGATCAAATTAAATCAGTAAACGACTTTTACGAAGAAATGAGAAAAAATCGCCCACAAAGAGGCGGTGGTGGATCTAAGTAAATAAGCTTAGAAGAAATTTTTAAATAAAGAAGCCCCAATTATTAATTGGGGCTTCTTTATTATAGGTCTCTGTTCTACATTGAAAACGCATCACAAAAAACCATATGATTATTTCATTGTGAATGATTCTAAAAATTTAGTAGTGAAGTTCCCTTTTCTAAAATCTTCATTCTGCATCAATTGCAGATGGAAAGGAATGGTTGTTTTAACCCCTTCAATTACGTATTCACTCAAAGCACGATACATTGTATCAATTGCTTCTTCACGTGTTTGCGCTACCGTTATAAGCTTACCAATCATAGAATCATAATAAGGAGGAATCACATATCCTGCGTATACATGACTATCTACCCTTACACCATGACCACCTGGGGTGAATAAATTAGTAATTTTTCCTGGAGAAGGTCTAAAATCATTATAAGGATCTTCTGCATTAATTCTACATTCAATTGCATGCATGGTTGGTTCATAATTTCTTCCAGAAATTTTTTCGCCCATAGCAATTTTGATTTGCTCTTTTATCAAGTCAAAGCTCACCACTTCTTCTGTAACACAATGCTCTACCTGAATACGTGTATTCATTTCCATAAAGTAGAAATTGCGATGTTTATCTACTAAAAACTCTATGGTTCCTACACTTTCATAATTGATTGCAGAAGCTGCTTTAATTGCGGCTTCACCCATTTTTGCGCGTAAATCTGCAGTCATAAATGGTGAAGGAGATTCTTCAACCAATTTTTGGTGGCGTCGTTGAATGGAACAATCTCTTTCACTTAAGTGACAAACATTTCCATACTGGTCACCAGCAATCTGTATTTCAATATGTCGAGGTTCTTCAACAAACTTCTCCATATAAATTCCATCGTTCTTAAAAGAAGCAGCAGCTTCCATTTTTGCAGTAGTATAAGCTCTTTCTATTTCTTCTTCATTCCAAACAACACGCATTCCTTTACCACCACCACCTGCTGTAGCTTTCAATATAACAGGATAGCCAACTTCTTTTGCTAAAGCCTTAGTTTGTTCAACACTTTCTAATAAGCCTTCCCCACCAGGAACTACAGGAACACCAGCTTTAATCATGGTTTCTTTTGCAGTGATCTTATCCCCCATTTTGTTAATCATATCAGGGGTAGGACCAATAAACTTAATACCATGATCTGCGCAGATTTGGGAGAATCTTGCATTCTCTGCTAAAAATCCATAGCCTGGATGAATGGCATCTGCATTGGTAATTTCTGCAGCAGCCATTATATGCGCAATATTCAAATAAGAATCACTGCTCTGAGGTTTTCCTATACAAACAGCTTCATCAGCAAATTTTACGTGAAGGCTTTCTCTATCTGCAGTTGAATAAACAGCAACTGTTTTTATGCCCATTTCACGACAGGTTCTGATTACACGCAATGCAATCTCTCCCCTATTGGCAATTAGTATTTTCTTAAACATGTACAATTTTTTGGGTGAAGAATGAATTAGGCCGGCTCAACTAAGAACAAAGGCTGATCATATTCCACAGGGCTGGCATCTTCTACCAATACCTTTACAATCGTTCCTTTTACTTCACTTTCAATTTCATTGAACAATTTCATTGCTTCAATTATGCAAACCACTTTACCTGGGGTAATTTCAGAGCCAACCTCTGCAAGAATAGGCTTATCAGGTGAAGGTCTACGGTAAAATGTTCCTATCATAGGACTTTTCACAGTGATAAGGTTATCTGCTTTGGGGGCTGGGGCTGGAGCCGCTGCAGGAGCCGTTACTTGTGCTGGAGCAGAAGCCACAGAAGGGGCTGCTGTAGTGAACACTTGATGACTAGGAGCTGCAGTAACATTAACAGCAGGTTCTTCTTTCTGCTTAATGGTTACTTTACCATCTTTGTCTTCAATACTAATTTCTCCAATATTGCTTTTGTTGATAATCTTAATTAATTCGTGGATTTGCTTTAAGTCCATAAATGGCAGTTTTAGGGGTAAAATCAGTTAGTTTTTGCTGAATTGTGGGGCAAAATAGCCTTTTTTTACTAAAAAACAGGTATTTTCTCGTTATAAGCAAAATGACCTGAAACGAATAGAATCAGGTCATTGTTATCCGGGATTACCCGGGAAAATTTATTCTTTTACGCGTTCTACGTAATCACCAGATTTGGTATTTACGCGTATTAATTCGTCTTGATCAACAAATAAAGGCACCATAACTGTGGCACCAGTTTCTATGGTTGCAGCTTTTAGTGCTCTTGTAGCAGTATCACCTTTAAGACCAGGCTCACAATATGTAACTCTCACTACAATTTTTTCAGGTAATTCAGCTCCAATTGGCAAATCAGTTTCGGTATTAATGAAAACAAATACTTCAGAACCATCCATCAAAAACTGGGGAGCGTCAATCATTTCCTCAGCTAAGGCAATTTGTTCAAAAGTTTCATTATTCATTAAATTATACCCGGTTTCATCTTTATAGAGATACTGAAACGCCTTTTTTTCAACTCTTACAGGAAAAATATTTTCACCACTGTTCCATGTCTTTTCAATAGAGCGTTTATTGTCTACACCTTTCAATTTAGCCCAAACTTTAGCTGCAGCTCTTGCAGTTTTATTTTCACCAAACTCTACAACGGAGTAAAGGTTGCCGTCTAATTTTAGAATCATGCCACGGCTGATGTCGGAAGTAGTTGCCATAAGTAGTTTTTTAAATATAAAGTCTGATTAAGACGGCTGCAAAAGTAGGTAATAGCAGCGAAATAAAGACTATTTAACGAATAAAAAAGCGTGTTTACGAAGCAATCTAAAGCTAATCTGTACATGAATAATTGCTGTAATGCTTATGATAAACATAATTACAGCAACAGTTTTAAACATACTCACCATCGTTTCCATAGAAATCTTACCAGCTAATTCTGGTTGTTGCTCCATTACATCGGATAGCATTTGTTGTAACTGTATGTCTCCCAGAAAAAACACTCCAGTAGAATTTAAAAAGAACATACCGGATATAAACAAAGTTCCGTAAGCATTTACCTTAATCCAATCCTTTAAAGTGGATTTACAAGGACGCTCATTTCCTATTCCATGTAATAAAAATCTTAAGGAAGCAAAAACATAAATAACTAAACAGGCCATCACAAACGCAATGAATAACATAGCAGGGTTACCCGACAAACCCATTATTAAAACGAAAAGGTCTAAAAATCCGATGATTAAGGCAATTGGAACCAAAATAAAAGTGAGAATTCTGTAAATGGTCAGTTGTTTCATAAATATGCTTACTAAATGCGGGTAAAGGTAAAGAATAATCAATAGGCGTTCTGCTTCTACGATCCATATGCAGCATACTTTATTTTTTATGCATAATTTTCTTATGTATACAAAAATGATGTATTATTGCAAATCGAAAAGATGCAAATAAAGCTAAAGAAATATTGAATTCTATGAAGAAATCGTCGCTCTATAAAGGTTGCCTAGAACCAATCTTGTTAAGGTTATTAAAGGACAATGGCAGAATGTATGGATATCAAATGACCCAAATGGTAAAGGAGATAACCAAAGGCGAATTGAACATCACTGAAGGTGCATTGTATCCATTACTACATAAGCTAGAGGAACAAGGAGTGGTTGAAACGGAAACAGAAATGAATGGCAACCGAATGCGGAAATATTATAGTTTAACCAAAGCTGGTAAAAAGCAAACTGCCCTGGCCATGGATGAAATGAAAGCATTTATGCAGAGCCTTGAATTCATTGTAAATCCTAAACCAGTTGTAGGATGATTACAGAAGCCCAATACGAAAGTCTCTTTGCATTTTGCAGAAAGCATTATGTTCAATATTATGATGTACAGGTTGAGCTTGTAGATCATTTAGCAGCAGCCATTGAAGAAAAAATAAAGCTAAATCCAAAGTTAAGTTTTGAACAAGCATTAGATTCCGTTTATGCGGGCTTTGGCATCAAAGGATTTGCAGATATTGTGGCTACAAGAATGGAAATGGTAAGTAAGAAAAGTAGAAAACAGAAATGGAAACTATTCTTTGCGTATTTCACCATTCCCAAAATTGCGATGACATTTTGCTTGTATGCAACCATATTATTTCTGGGTAAATTTTTAACGCGGCCGACGAGCCGCCGGCCATCTTTGTCACGTCGTAAGCGTTGCGCACACCGGGCTGGGGGCCGGTGTTGAAGGCCGGGTTGTAGCCCGAGATGCCAA
>NCHN01000012.1 GCA_002281875.1 Sphingobacteriia bacterium 24-36-13
TAAGTTCCAAGAATGGCACGCAAGTCATGAAGAAAACATCACTCGCAGAAACAGTGAACACAAGAGCAAGCAAGTTGCTAAAAGAGCGTATGTTCCTGTTGTTAAAAAAGTAGAAGAAAAGCAAGAAGAGTCTGCTGCTCCAGCTGAAGAATCAGCTCCTGCAGAAGCTTAATTGTAGAATTCATACATCTGTTAGAGGGTCCAGCTTACTGGACCCTTTTTCATTATCCCTATTCATTTTGTAACTTGCGCACATGAAGGAATATATTCATATTGGAAAATTAGTAGCCGTTTTTGGCGTGAAAGGTGAATTAATTTTAAAACATTCATTAGGAAAAAAATCCAATTTAAAAGAAGCATCTGCCATTTTTGTGGAAGAGACAAAAGGCTCTTATATCCCTTATTTTTTAGAAACGGCAAAAGCAAAAGACGAAGAAGAAACTTTTATAAAATTAGAGGGAGTCAATAGTAAAGAAGCAGCTGCAAGATTTACTGCAAAGCCAGTTTGGTTATTAGATGCAGACTTTAGAAAGCTTGCTGGTAAAGATGCCCCTATTTCTTTATTGGGCTATGAAGTAATAACAGATGAAGACGAGAATTTAGGCCCAATTGAAGAAGTGATTGAACAACCGCATCAAGTATTGTTGCGCGTAACTTTAGAAGGCAACGAAGCCTTAATTCCTTTGCATGCAGAAACCTTAGATAAGATAGATCGAGTTGCACAAAAAGTATATGTTACCTTACCAGATGGGTTACTGGATATTTATCGAGGGTTATAAATGCTTTAATCTTTTGAATTGATCCATTCTTTAGCTTTCTCTAATACTGCATCTTTATTTTTTGCTGGAAGTACCAATACATCAGGTAAAATAGCATTGCTATTTTTTTCATTACCATCTGCTCTGAAAAACATTTTGCTGGGTCCTCTAGCTATGATTTGACTATTGGGTAACATGAAGTTGAACATTTCTCCATAATCATTTCCTGGTTCAGCAGTTGGAGTTCCAAATACCTTGGCTAACTGATAGGTTTTAATTCCATCACTAAACATATTGGCGCTACTGAAAGTATTTGGGCCAATTAATAAAGCTGTTTTCCCTTTAAACCTTTGTGGATTTTCTAATGGCTTTTTTAAGTCTTTATTGTCGTAAAAATACACTGATCCATTTTGCATAGTAAAATAGAAAGCAGGTTCTTCTTTTCCTCCTTGACTTCCCTTCATAAATTGTTTGTATGGTTCGCTTACTTTCCATTTCATACCCGCAGTAAGTCTATACGGTTTGTTACTAAAATAGGGAATCATTAATTCGGCCAGTGCAGAATTACCTCCGCCGTTTTCTCTAATATCAATAATTAGCCCTTTAGCTTTTGCTGCATTTATTTTAGTAAAACTCTCTGCTAAAAATTGTGAAAATGGGTTGCTGGGGTCATTGGTCATATTATTATAACGGATATAGGCAATGGAGTCTGGTAATAGTTCAAAACTATAAGGGATTATTTGAGTCCTTTTTATTGATGCCATTGCTTTATTGATGCTATCAGCTTGTTGCTGATTGTACCCTTTTACTTTAAACTGAATCTTTTTTCCTTCTGCGTTTACAGCGCTAATATAATAGGGACTTTTAACTCCATGTAAGAATAAAAGCTTTCTAATATAAGTGGCAACTTGCTGATTTTTCCAACTAGCTAATCCGCCAAAATACTTGCCGTATAGTTGATTAATCGCAGCTATATTTTTACCATTGATAGATAAAATAGTCCCTCCTTTTTTTAAATATTGTTCTTTACTTATATCCAAATCAATTTCCCATCCAAGTTGATTAGACGATTTTATTAAGTATGGAAATCGCAGCGATTGTTGAAATAAACTATCTGAAATTTTTGCAGATGGTAAACCGAGATGACCTTCATTTAAAGCAGCAGCCATCTTTCCTATAACTAAGATTGCTTGGTTTATGGAAACTTCTTTGGGCAGTTGCGTGAGTAATTTATTTTCTAATTGATTAAGTGATTCTTTACTTATGGCATGGTACATATTTACATGCGATGCTTCTAAGGTTGTTTTCCAAAATTGAATATCTTTTATCAGCGCTGTTTTTGAAATAGTTAAGGGAGCTTTTTCTTTTGTGGTTGCTTCTTTATATAATACAAAGGATTGTGCTGTTGCAAATAGCATGCACCAAGAAAAGAAGGCTGTAATAATTCCCTTTTTCATTTTAATGATTTAGTGCAAAAATAGCTTGATTTAAAATAGGCGTCCATCACATAAAAAGGTGATATTGCTACCAATATTATGCAAGGCCCTCAACGATATATTGCTCATTTAGATTTAGACTCCTTTTTTGTGAGTGTAGAAATGTTGAATGACCCTAGCTTAAAAGGGAAAGCAGTGATTGTGGGTGGTAGTGCTGATAGGGGTGTAGTAACTACTTGTAGTTACGAGGCACGTAAGTACGGTGTAAGAAGTGCCATGCCAATGAAAACAGCCATGAAGTTATGTCCTCATGCTATTTTGGTAAAAGGCACACGTGGAGAATACAGCAGGTACTCTAGATGGGTTACGGAAATTATCGCTGCTAAAGCACCATTGTTTGAGAAAGCTTCCATAGATGAATTCTTTATTGATCTAACGGGTATGGATAAATTTTTTGATCCATACCAGTGGACCATTGATTTGAGAAATGAAATTATGGAGACCACTGGATTGCCTATTTCATTTGGTTTAGCAAGTAATAAAATGGTTGCTAAAATTGCAACAGATGAAGCAAAGCCCAACGGCTTTTTATTTGTACAGCCTGGAATGGAAAAAGAATTTTTAGCCCCATTGCCTGTCAATAAATTTTCTGGTGTTGGTGAATCGCTTCACAGTAAGCTCAATCAAATGGGTATTTATACCATCCAACAATTGAGTAATACGCCTATAACCCTTTTAGAAAAAATATTGGGAAAATCAGGAGCAGATCTTTGGAAAAAATCGCAAGGTATTCATGAAGGAATTGTGCAGCCTTATCATGAGTCTAAGTCAATTTCAACAGAAAATACTTTTGAAGAAAACAAAACCGACGTGGCATTTTTGTTGAGTGAGTTGGTAAGAATGACTGAAAAAGTAGCGTATGAATTAAGGCAAGATGGAAAGTTGGCAGGTTGTATTGCAGTTAAAATACGTTATCCCAATTTTGATACTACTTCAAAGCAAATCGCTATCAGTTATACGTTACGCGATGATGAATTGATACCAGTTGCCATTGATTTATTTCATAAACTTTACCAAAAAGGTCAACCCATTCGATTATTAGGCGTTCGTTTGTCTGAACTTACTTCGCACAAATTGCAAGGTTCATTATTTGATGAAACAGACAAAAAGGATGATCTCTATAAAGCCATTGATGCGGTAAAAAATAAGTTTGGCAAAACTGCATTACAAAAAGCCAGGACAGTAAAATCTCCTGAAAAAGACAATCCAACTAAAGGATAATTTATTAGTCTACTAAATTAGTAGGAATATCATATATTCGCTTTCTAAATTCAATACTATGGCTTTAAGACTTGGCGATATCGCCCCCAATTTTGCTGCACAAACAAGTGTAGGTCCAATTGATTTTTATGAATACTTGGGCAATAGCTGGGGAGTACTTTTTTCACATCCTGCTGATTATACCCCCGTTTGTACAACCGAATTGGGCAGAACTGCTGCTTTAAAAGAAGCTTTTGAAAAGCGAAATGTAAAAGTTTTGGCATTAAGTGTAGATAGTTTAGAAAAACATGCTGGTTGGATTGGCGATATCAATGAAACCCAACATACGCTGGTTGATTTTCCAATAATTGCAGACGAAGACAGAAGCATTGCTCATGCCTATGATATGATTCACCCAAATGCTTCAGAAACTTTTACGGTCCGCTCATTATTTATCATTGGGCCAGATAAGAAAGTGAAATTGATGATTACTTATCCAGCTTCTACTGGTAGAAATTTTAATGAAGTATTGCGAGTAATTGATTCTTTACAACTTACAGCTCAATATAGTGTTGCTACGCCCGCAGATTGGAAAGAAGGAGAAGATGTTATTGTGGTTCCAGCTGTAAGCACGGCTGAAGCTATTCAACGTTTTCCAAAAGGAGTAACAGTGGTAAAACCCTATTTGCGTTATACTCCTCAACCAAATAAATAATTTTTTAGTTGTTGATTATGCCCGGCAAATGCTGGGCTTTTTTTTGTTCAGTATAGAATGCTTAACTTTCTAAAAATCCTTTTATGCGTAAATACTTTTTGGCTGCAATTTTATTAATCGGCAATACAGTAATGGCACAACGAACATTGATTCATTGTGGTCAATTGATTGATGTAAAAAACGCAACTCAACTACCTGCAATGACTATTGTAGTAGAAGGGAATAAAATTGTTGAAGTTCAAAAAGGATATACTGCTGCAACAGCAGGTAGTACAGTGATAGATTTAAAGAAGCTAACCGTAATGCCAGGCTTAATTGATATGCATGTGCATTTGGAATCTGAAACTGGACCAGCTAGTTATTTAAACGGATTTACTTTTAACCCTGCAGATTATGCGTTTCAATCGGTCATGTTTGCTGAAAAAACTTTGATGAGTGGATTTACTGCAGTAAGAGATTTAGGGGGTACCAATGTAAATATTGCATTAAGAAATGCCATCAATAAAGGTTGGGTTGTTGGACCTCGGGTGTATACCGCTGGAAAATCCTTGGCTTCCACTGGAGGGCATGCTGATCCCACCAATAATTATAGAAAAGATTTAATGGGTGATCCTGGTCCAAGAGAAGGAGTAGTAAACAGTGTAGAAGACGCGGCAAAAGCGGTACGTCAACGGTATAAAGATGGAGCAGATTTAATTAAAATTACCGCAACTGGCGGTGTACTCAGTATGGCCAAAGATGGCAGTGGTGCTCAATTTAGCATTGAAGAAATAAAAGCCATAGTTCAAACTGCCAATGACTATGGATTTAAAGTTGCTGCACACGCGCATGGTGCAGAAGGTATGAAAAGAGCCGTTTTAGGTGGAGTACATTCCATTGAACATGGTAGTTATATGTCTGAAGAAGTAATGGATTTAATGAAAGAAAAAGGCACTTATTTAGTACCTACTATTGTAGCTGGTAAATCAACCGCAGACTCTGCTAAAAAACCTGGCTACTATCCAGATATTGTAAAAGCCAAAGCCTTAGTGATTGGAAATTTTATTCAGGGCACTTTTGCAAAAGCTTATAAGAAAGGGGTAAAAATTGCATTTGGTACCGATGCAGGTGTATATGC
Source organism: Sphingobacteriia bacterium 24-36-13 (assembly GCA_002281875.1). Classification (GTDB taxonomy): domain Bacteria; phylum Bacteroidota; class Bacteroidia; order Chitinophagales; family Chitinophagaceae; genus Sediminibacterium. The sequence continues at coordinate 5,287 of NCHN01000012.1, forward strand.
ACATGGAAAAAATTGGATGGAATTTCAATACATGACCGAAGTGGGTATGCCTATTTTAGAAGCCATTAAATGTGCAACCGTGAATGCTGCCGACTTATTAGGAGACGACAGCATTGGAAGTATTGAAAAGGGAAAAATGGCCGATATTATTGCTGTAGAAGGTAATCCTCAACAAGATGTCAGCAGTATGAGCCGGGTACAATTTGTAATGAAAGGTGGCAAAGTATTTAAACAATAACCATTACCCTTTCCATTTTTTTAATTGTTGTAACACTGCTCTAAGGTCCTTTGGCAATGGTGCTTCCAATTGATAAGCAATTTCATTGTAAGTAAAATTCAATTGGAAAGAATGCAAAGCCAATCTTGACAAAATTGGTTTTTCTTCTTCAGCTACTTTTGCCAATTTAAAATTCTTTTTGATTGTAGAGAGCAAAATGGGTTTGGCGTCTCCGTATATTTCATCGCAAACAATGCTATGTCCAATATGCTGCATATGCACCCTAATTTGGTGTGTTCTTCCTGTATGTATTTGAAAACGTACCCACGAAAACAACCTAAATTGTTCTACCACTTCATAATCAGTTAAAGATGGTTTGCCTTTTACATGAGTCATCATTTTAGTGGTTTTCCCAGGATGTTCCATAATAGCAGCATCAATGCTTCCACTCGGGTTCATCATTTGACCATTCACTAATCCCAGATAAAATTTTTCCATTTCCCTGCTTTCAAAAAGTTGGGAGAGGGCTTTATGTGATTCTTCGTGTTTGGCAAAAATGATAATGCCACTGGTATCTCTATCTAAACGATGGACCGTATAAATATTTCCGTACCGTTGTTTTAATAGGTCTTTTAAAGACTTTTCTACGCCCATTCTATCGGGAATACTCAATAAGCCTGAAGTTTTGTTTACTGCAACAAAATCGGCTGTTTCTACTATGATATCAATGCTCATGCGTTTACTTCTGACTTGTTTTTTCTAAGAAAAGATTTGTTCATGAATTTAAGTAAACGCACTTCTTTATCGTTTAAAAAACGCCACTTACTTCTCTCTACATTTTTCTTGGTAAGATTGGCAAACATTACTCTATCTAATGCTTTAACATCGTATCCTAAGTGTTCAAAAATTCTACGTACGATTCTATTTCTACCACTATGAATTTCTATGCCTACCACATTCTTACTTTTGCTATCGGCATATCCAACAGAATCTGCAGCAACAAACCCATCTTCTAAAGTGATGCCACTTACTATAGAATCTAAATCTTTTTTAGTAACTGGTTTATCAAGGGTTACCTCATAAATTTTCTTTACTTCAAATGAAGGATGAGTCAGCTTTTGCGCTAATTCACCATCGTTGGTTAACAACAAAACACCGGTAGTATTTCTATCCAATCTTCCAACAGGATATACTCTTTCTGGTGTAGCACCCTTGATTAAATCAAGCACTGTTTTTCTTCCTTGCGGATCGCTTGCAGTGGTTAAATAATCTTTGGGTTTATTCAATAAAATATAGACCGAATTACGTTGTAAAAAAATGGGTTTCCCTTTCACTAAAATTTTATCTGCCTGAGAAACTTTGTAACCCGGTTCAAAAATTTTATCGCCATTCACGGTTACTTTACCTTCTTTAACCAATTCAGCCGCTTCTCTTCTTCCACAAACACCTGAATGCGCCACATATTTATTAAGGGGGATTAAAGACTCTCTGGTAGTGGCATCTTTTTTATCGGCATCCATTGGATTGCCAGGATAGGTTGCTTTTGCTGGTTTAGCTGCCCCTTTTTCGTTTTTGAATGCTTTATAAGAACCAGCTGCTGGTTTTGCAGAGCCGGCTGCTGCTGGTCTACCTGGTCCTTTTGCTGCGCTTACTGGTCTTCCTGCTCGGCTAGTAGGTTTGTCAGATGGAGCCGATTTAGTATGAGCTGATTCTCTTGGTGGTGCAGCAACTTTTTTTGGATCTATATATTCTTCTCCACGAGCTTTTGCTTTTTTTCTTGCCCTCATTTCTTCGCCAGCAGCTCTTGCATCTGCTTTGTTCTTTCTTTTTTCTTGGCGATAGGCTTCTTTAATGGCAGCGCCTTTTTTCTTTTCGGCAAATTTGCTGAAGTTGTCTGTACGTTTTTGCATGGTGTTGGTTTGCTGTTTTACAACAGGATTTAAAATTAAGTATATGTTGAATTAGCCTTTATTAGCCAATTGCCCGCAAGCTGCATCAATATCTTTACCCCTGCTTCTTCTCAATCTTGCATTCACTTTATTAGCCGCAAGAATATCCATAAATGTTTGGGTATCTTCTTCGTCTGGTTTGGTAAACTTGAATGCATCAATGCTATTGTATTCAATAATATTGATTAAGTCTGCGGGTATTTGTCTGAACACTTTCGTTAACTCTTCTGCATCTTTTGCAGAGTCGTTTAGATTTTTAAATAAGATGTATTCTAGGGTAATTTCGTTACCTGTTTTCTTATAAAAATAATTTAATGCCTCCGTTAAAACCTTGATATTATTGGTTTCATTGATCGGCATAATTTGATTTCGTTTAGCATCATTGGGAGCATGCAAAGACAAAGCCAATTTAAACTTCACTTGATCATCGCCCAGCATTCTAATTTGTTTGGCAACCCCTGCTGTGGAAACGGTGATTCTTCTAGGACTCATAAACAATCCATCTTTTGCAGAAATGCGTTCAATGGCTTTCAACACATTATTATAGTTGAGTAATGGTTCGCCCATTCCCATGAATACAATATTGGTTAATTTTTTTTCAAAAACCTGTTCGCTTTGTTGATTAATTAAAACAACTTGGTCTACAATTTCATCGTAAGTTAAATTTCGCTTACGTTCCATATAACCAGTTGCACAAAATTTACAACTTAAACTACAGCCAATTTGAGAAGACACACAAGCTGTTTTTCGATCATCTGTTGGAATTAATACTCCCTCTACTAAATGTCCATCAAAAGTTTTAAATCTACTTTTAACGGTTCCATCATTGCTGTATTGGGTAGCATCTACACGCAAAGCCGGCAGGGAAAAATCGGCCGCCATTTTAGTCCGCAGTTCTTTGCTAAGATTACTCATATCTTCAAAACTGTGGGCGTGCTTTTGCCATATCCATTCCTGCACCTGCTTGATCCTAAATTTCTTTTCGCCAATGCTTTCAAAATAAGTCTCCAAATCTTGTTGGCTTTGATGGCGAATATTGGGTAAAGAGGCACTCATTCTGCAAAGATAACTTATATCTTGCAGCCTCAACCATCCTGTATGAGTAAAGCTTGCTATATCATAGACGCAGTACGTACGCCAATTGGGCGTTTTGGCGGAAAATTGAGTTCAGTTAGACCAGATGATTTATTGGCCACCGTTATTCGGGCCTTGGTAGAACGCCATCCCAGTATAGATCCTACGGCCATTGAAGATGTAATTGCAGGAGCGGCCAACCAAGCGGGTGAAGACAACCGAAATGTAGCTAGAATGGCGGCGCTCTTGGCAGGATTGCCTACTACAGTTGCTGGGAGCACGGTAAATCGGCTTTGTGCTAGTGGTTTACAGGCAATTATGGATGCAGCAAGAGCCATTCAGTGCGGCGAAGGATTATTATATATTGCCGGTGGTGTAGAGAGCATGACTAGGGCTCCATTTGTAACTGCAAAGGCCGATTCGGCTTGGAGTAGAAAAGTGGAGACCTATGATTCTAGTTTTGGTTGGCGTTTTATTAATCCAAAATTGTCTGCCATGTACCATCCGTATACGATGGGCGAAACTGCAGAAAATGTGGCAAAAACATGGGGTATCAGCAGAGAAGCACAGGATCAATTTGCTTTTAATTCTCAAGAAAAATATTTCAATGCAGAAGCAGCTGGTTTATGGAACGATGAATTGGTGGCTGTTGAAATGCTAGAAGATCGTATGGTTAGCTGGTTTAATAAAGATGAGCATCCTCGTAAAACCAGTTTAGAAAAATTGGCAACATTAAAGCCTGCTTTTATTAAAGAAGGAACAGTAACTGCTGGTAATGCTTCTGGCATTAATGATGGAGCAGCTGCTGTATTGTTAGCCAGTGAAGAAGCGGTTAAATTATTTAACCTTCAACCTATTGCGAGAATCAGTAGTATGGCTGTTGCGGGAGTAGATCCTGCTATCATGGGTATTGGCCCTGTTTCTGCTTCGCAGAAGGCCTTGAAAAGAGCTGGACTTACTCTAGATCAATTGGGCTTGGTAGAATTAAATGAAGCTTTTGCATCGCAAAGCATTGCTTGTATTAAAGATTTGGGGTTAAATGAATCCATCGTTAATGTAAATGGCGGTGCAATTGCTTTGGGGCATCCATTGGGCTGTTCAGGTGCGCGTATTTCGGCAACTTTGCTCCACCAAATGCATAGAACCCAAACTAAGTATGGCTTAGCTACCATGTGTGTTGGAGTAGGCCAAGGGGCGGCCATTATTTACGAAGGCCTTTAATTAAGATTAATTTTGTTAAACGGTTTCTCGTATTATTATTGAAATGCTTAATTTGTAGTTCTTAAAAAGTTATTGAAAAATGAAAAAGATTTTATTATTCGCTTTTATGTTAGTTGGATTCGTAAGTGCATCTAATGCGCAATCTGCTCCAACAGATACCACTGTAAATCAATTAGTGGGCAAATACAAATTTGCAGAAGGAAGTCCTGTTGCAGAAGTAACAGTTGTTTTAGAAAACGGTGTGTTGATGATGAACTCTCAAGCTGGTTCCTCCACCTTAGAAAAATCTGCAGAAGATGTGTATGTAATTACTCAGTTCCAGGGTACTGCAAAGTTTACTCGTGACGAAAACAAAAAAGTAACTGGGGTTACTATTTTAGCCATGGGTTATGAGTTGGTAGGAACAAAAGAACCAGTTTCTACAGTAGCCTTTTCCACTAAAAAAGCTGTGTTACTAACTCCTGTTGTGAAATAGTTTTCTGTTCTCCGTTTACAATGTTTTTTATAATGCAAGTTCCTTCTGTTAATTCGGTGCTACCGATAATCACAACATAAGGAACTTGTTTTTTTTCTGCATACTTGAACTGTTTGTCGAACTTACTTTGCTCATGATACAATTCTGCGGCAATACCACTTTCCCGTAATTCTTGCATTAAATAAAAAGCAGTTTTACTTTCCTGAATTCCTAAATTAAAGAATAATACTTTAGTTCCTTTTTCTACCGCTTCAGGAAATAATTTTAGCTCTTCCAGTACATCATATATTCTATCAACTCCAAAGCTAATTCCAACACCTGGTACATTAGGCACTCCAAATAAGCCCGTTAAATCATCGTAGCGACCGCCACCACCAATGCTTCCCATTTGTGCGCCAATGGCTTTGATTTCAAATATGACTCCAGTATAATAATTCAAGCCTCTTGCTAAAGTAAAATCAACCACTATTTTGGAAGAATATTTAGTGGAGTGATAAGCAAGAATATATTCCAATTCTTCAATGCCTTTTATAGCAGTGGGATTATTGCCCATCAACTGTTTGAGTTGCTCAATTTTTGCTTCATTTACTCCATCAATTGATAGGTATTTTTCGATAATCAAAATTTGATCTTGGTTAATGCCTCTTTGTAATAATTCCTCTTTAACTTTTTCGATTCCTATTTTATCTAGTTTATCAATTGCAACTGTGATAGGTACCATTAATTCTTGACCGCCGCAAAGTTCTGCTAACCCTGCCAAAATTTTTCTGCTGTTGATTCTAATTTCAACGGGTAATTGTAACCGTTCAAAAACAGTAGCATAAATAGCTGTTAATTCCACTTCATTCAATAAACTATTGCTGCCTACCACATCGGCATCACACTGGTAGAATTCTCTATACCTTCCTTTTTGTGGCCGGTCTGCTCTCCAAACAGGTTGTATTTGGTAGCGCTTAAATGGCATAGTTAACTGGCCATAATTCATTGCTACATAGCGGGCAAATGGAATGGTTAAATCGTATCGTAGTGCGCGCTCTGTAATCCCCTTATTGTTTTTGCCATCTAGAATTTTATTAAAATCTTCAATAATTTGAGATTGTTTTGCAGGGTTGTCTAAACCATTATTGAGTATTTTAAAAATCAATTTATCGCCTTCTTCTCCATACTTGCCCATCAAAGTATCCAAGTTTTCCATTGCAGGCGTTTCTAAAGGCTGAAATCCATACAATTCAAAAACAGTTCTGATGGTTTGAAAAATATAGTTCCTTTTTTGAACGGTGGCTGCGTTAAAATCCCTAGTTCCTTGCGGTATACCTGCTTTGTTACTCATATGACTGCAAATTTAACGCTTGTGGTTTAATTATCCCTTATGCATTCAGCGGATCATATATAAACGATTCTTTAACTAACGATCATTAGTTTAAAACCAATTTTATGTAAAGTTTTTATGGATTTTTAATTTTAGTGCATCTCACGTAAAATATTTACTAAATTGCCCATCCCGTAAAGTGATTGTATGGAAAATACTTTTAGAGAAAGGAACCAAAAACGGTACAGTATATTCAGAAGGATCTATGATATTTCGATGTCGCTGTTGTTTTTGGGTGTTGGATTGGCTGTATTTTTCATAGAAAAATTGGGGATGGATCTGGTGTTTACGGCAGAACCAGTGTATCGGAATTTATTCGGTAGCATTTGTTTGTTGTATGGCGCATTTAGATTGTACAGAGGCATTAAGCAAGAATATTAATTATGAGGAAGTACAGTTTGTTTGTGTGTATGCTGGGTGTTTTGCTCTTTGTTTCTTGTGATTCAAAAGAATCAAAAAACGCTTTTCAAGATAATACGGAGGAAGGTACTATCCGCATTAGTGTAGACGAAAGTTTTAAGCCTGTAATTGAAGAGCAGCTTAAGGTTCATCAATCTTCCTATCCAAAAGCCAATATCATTGCATCATACAAATCTGAAGCAGATTGCTTTCGCGATTTGCAAAATGATAGCACTAGAATGATTATTGTAGCAAGGGGCTTAGATGAAAAAGAAGCGGAGTATTATAAATCCATTTTGTCTTATCCTCCACAGTATGCAGAACTAGCATATGATGCCGTTGCATTGATTGTAAATAACAATGCAGCTGACAGCATTTTTAGTTTTCAGGATGTGAAAGACATTCTGAGTGGGAAGCATAAAATTACCGCTGTAATGGATGGTAAGTCTGCTACTAGTACTGTTCGATATTTAAAAGACAGTGTGTTGAAAGGCGGAAATTTTGGTGCCAATGTGGTTGCAGCCAATAATAGTAAAGAAGTAATTGAAATAGTTACTTCAAGAACGGATGTGATTGGTTTTGTAGGCATGAGTTGGATAGGGGATGTGTACGATAAGCAGCAACAATCCTATCTTACCAAAATTAGATTGGCTAGGGTAGAATGCACTGCATGCTTAGAAAAAGGCATTTTTGCAAAGCCTTCTCAATCAACCATAACATACGGTCAGTATCCTTTGGCACGACCTTTGTTTTATGTGTTAAAAGAGAATCATGCGGGTTTAGGAACTGGGTTCATGAATTTCATGAGTTTAGAAAGAGGGCAGTTAATATTTAGAAGATCTTTTTTAGCTCCGGCTAAAATGGCTTTTCACAAAAGACAGGGTAGTATAAAATCGGAATAACAAAACAACTAATAAAAAAGAGAGAACATGAAGAAGTCTGTTGCTTTGATGTTTGCAGCTGTATTTGCTGTACAGTGCTTAACGGCTCAAGTTGCCGAAGGCATTAAGCTGTTGCATTATGAAAAAAACAAGAGTGCAAAAGAGGTACTGCAAAAAAACTATGATGCCAATTCAAAAGACCCTCAAGCCATTTATTGGTTGGGTCAAGCATTTCTAGCTGGCAACGGTATTGAAGTGTCTAAGGAAGATGTGGCTGCTGCAAAAGCATTATACCAAAAAGGTTTACAAGAATTAGGTAGTGATGCTTGGTTATTGGTAGGGATGGGGCATGTTGAAATACGTGAAGGCGGTGATCTTAATTCAGCCAAACAAAAGTTTGAACAAGCCATCACTGCAACAACTCCAACAAAGGGAAAAAATAGAGGTAAACCAGACGCTGGAATCCTCACTGCAATTGGTCGTGCCAATGCAGATGGAGATAGTAAAATGGGAGACCCTCTGTATGGTATTGAAAAATTAAAGCAAGCAGGTACGCTTGATTTGATCAATCCTGATATTTTCATCTATATGGGTATTAGCTACCAGAAAATGGGTGGTGAAAATGGTGGTGAAGCAGTTAAAGCTTACACTGAAGCTATAGCTCGTGATCCAAAGAACGCATTGGCGATGTTTAGGATTGGCTTAATATACAGAAGCCAAAATAATGAAGAATTATTTAACCAATATTTTGATAATGCAAAAACTGCAGATCCTGCTTTTCCTCCAGTGTATTATGCCTTGTACTTGTATTATTCAGAGAGAGACGTAACTAGAGCAAAGGGTTATTTAGACCAATACGTTCAAAGTGCAGACAAGGATTCAAGAAATGAATTGTACCAAGCAGATTATTTATTCCGTGCGGGTAAATATGATGAGTCTTTGGCTAAAGCAAAAGAATTAGAAGCAGCAGTTGGTTTAAAAGCAGTACCAAGATTAGGGGTAGTGTATGCTTATAACTATTTAAGAAAAGGAGATTCTTTGTCTTCTAAAAAATACATTGAGGAATTCTTGGCAACAGCTCCTGCTACAGAAATTCAAGCCTCTGATTATAAATTAGGGGTAGAAGTATTAACCAAATTCCCTGGCAACGAAACAGTTGCTTCAAGCTATATTGAGAAAGCATTATTGGCTGATACAGTAAAAGCAAATAGAGTTGCTCTTATTAACGCAGCAGCTGATATGTTTGGTAAAGCCAAATCATATAATGCTCAGTTGAGTTGGATGAAAAAAGGTATGGAGCTAAAAGGAGAATTAACTGAATTTGATCATTACAAGTTAACTTCATCTGCTTTTGCTGCAAAAGCATACGATCAAGTAATTGAATTTGCGAAGCCTTATATGGCTGCTCATCCTGATAAACCACAACCTTATAGTTTCTTTAAAAGAGCAACTATGGCCAATGGTACAGATACCGCAGTCATTATCAGCAACTTAAATTATTTAGATTCTGTTTATGCTACAGTAGATTTAGAAAAACATAGAAAATCCATTTTCTTAGATGAATACTTTAAGATCAACTACTATGTGAATCTATTCAATGAAATCAAAAAAAGACCTGATTTCAAAATAACTACAAAAGGAGACCGATCTCCTGCTGTAGATGAATTCTTGGCTACTTGTCAAAAAGCTATTGAAGTGGCTGATAAAATGTTGGCTTTATATCCTACTGCAGGCGAAGAAAACAATAAGTTTGCCCAAGATGTTAAAGCAACCATTCAAAAAAACATCGATTATTACTCTAATCCTGGTGCAAAAGGCAATGCTTCTGGTGCTAAAACTGGTAGCTAAGCCCTAGCCTAAAAATTAACTTAAAGAAAAAGCTCCTCAAATTGAGGAGTTTTTCTTTTATATCTATTACTAGCGTATTTTTGCGGACTTAAACAGAGCTATGGGTATTATATACACTTTGTTAGACGCCAGTGCATCCAATTCGGCATCCAATTATTTGCCAATTGCGATTCAATTAATTTTTGCAGCTGGTTTTGTGGCCACTATGATTGGTATTTCTTCATGGGTAGGCCCAAAGCGCAAAACAGCTGATAAATTAGAAAATTTTACCAGTGGTATTGAAACCCATGGTAATGCCCGCCAACCCATGGCCATTAAGTATTTTCTGGTAGCCATTCTGTTTGTTTTATTTGATGTAGAAGTCATTTTCTTTTACCCTTATGCTGTTAATTTTCGTGAGCTAGGATGGAATGGATTCCTTGCTGTAGTGATGTTTGTTGGGTTTTTCCTGATTGGATTCACTTATATCATCAAAAAGGGTGCTTTAAAGTGGGAAGATTAAACCGAACTAAAAGTTTCGGAAACTGTTTGATAGTTCAATAGGTCTTAAAATTTTAATATAAAGGAATATGTCACGTCCAGTTAGATATAATATTCATCCAATTGAAGCCAATATTGCAGATTCAGTAACCTATGTTGATGCACCAGATGGCTATGGTGGGGACGGATTTTTTACCACTAAACTAAGTGATGTAGTAGGGCTAGCTCGAAAAAACTCACTTTGGCCAATGCCATATGCTACTTCTTGTTGTGGTATTGAGTTCATGGCAACTGCAGCATCACATTATGATTTGTCTCGTTTTGGCGCGGAACGTATGAGTCACTCTCCTCGCCAGTGCGATTTATTGATGGTAATGGGAACTATTGCCAAAAAAATGGGCCCAGTTTTACGTCAAGTCTATTTACAAATGGCTGAGCCACGTTGGGTAATTGCGGTAGGTGCTTGCGCATCTAGTGGCGGAATATTTGATACCTACAGTGTATTACAGGGGATTGACCAAGTGATTCCTGTTGATGTGTATGTTCCAGGTTGCCCTCCAAGACCAGAAGCTATTTTAGATGGTTTTATGAAAATTCAAGAACTGGTAGGACAAGAGAGCATCAGAAGAAGAAACAGCGATCATTATAAAGCATTATTGAACGGATACGGAATACAATAAGATATGGCAATTAGCAACGAATATATCCAGCAAAAACTGACCGAAAAGTTTGGAGACCAGGTCTTCAACTTTGAAGATACTTATGGTATGCTTTGCTTTGAAGCACCTAAAGATCTCAACTTAAAAGTATTGCAATACTTATACGATGAGCCTAGTTTAGGCTTTCAATTTTTGACCGATTTATGTGGGGTTAATTTTCCAGAAAACCCCAATAGGGAGTTGGCCGTTGTTTACCATTTACACAATTTGGTAGAAAATACCCGTCTTCGTTTTAAAGTGTTTACACCAGTTGCAACCCCAGATGTTTTTACTGCAACTCAATTATTCTCCTCTGCCAACTGGATGGAAAGAGAAACCTATGATTTCTTTGGAGTCAATTTTGTGGGGCATCCCAATTTGAAGCGCATTTTGAATGTGGATGAAATGGATTATTTCCCACTAAGAAAAGAATACCCATTAGAAGATCAAACCCGTATTGACAAAGACGACGAAATGTTTGGACGCGGATAAAAATAAAAATATGAGTGATCATAATATAACATTAGCAGAAGACGCAATTGAGCGGAAAACCACTACCATTAACTTGGGTCCTACCCATCCTGCAACGCATGGGGTATTCCAAAATATTATGGAGTTAGATGGGGAACGCGTTGTTTCTAGTGATCAAACTGTTGGGTATATTCACCGTGCATTTGAGAAGCTGGCTGAAAGAAGACCCTTATATCAAATCACTCCAATAACCGATCGCTTAAATTATTGTAGCAGTCCTATTAACAATATGGGATGGCATTTAACCTGCGAAAAATTATTGGGTGTTCAAACTCCTAAGCGAGTAGATTACTTGCGGGTTATAATTATGGAGTTGGCTAGAATTGCCGATCACTTAATTTGTAATTCTATTGTTGGGGTTGATGCTGGAGCGTTTACCGGTTTCTTATATGTAATGCAATACCGCGAATTAATCTATGAAATATATGAAGAAGTATGTGGGTCCCGTCTTACTACTAATATTGGGCGTATTGGCGGCTTTGAAAGGAATTTCACAAATACAGCGTTTACGAAACTCGAGAAATTCTTAAAGGAATATCCAGTTGCATTAGGCGAGTTAGAGAGTTTGTTAACTCGCAACAGAATATTTATGGAGCGTACCATTGGTGGCGGTCCTATTAGTGCAGAACGTGCCTTGAATTATGGATTTACTGGTCCTAATTTACGTGCCGCTGGCGTAGACTATGATGTTCGTGTACATAGTCCTTACAGCAGTTACCAAGATTTTGAATTCGATATTCCTGTAGGTAAAACAGGCGATAACTATGACCGTTTCTTAGTACGTAACCAAGAAATGTGGCAGAGTATGCGCATTATTCAACAGGCATATAATAAAGTACAAGAATTTAAAGGAACGGATGCAGAGGTATATCATGCAGATGTTCCTGAATACTATTTGCCAAAGAAAGAAGATGTGTACACTAAAATGGAAGCATTGATTTGGCATTTTAAAATCATCATGGGCGAGGTAGATATGCCAAAGGGTGAAGTGTACCAGTCTGTTGAAGGCGGTAACGGAGAGTTGGGATTCTATATGATTAGTGATGGAGGAAGAACGCCGTTTAGACTGCATTTCCGCAGACCTTGTTTTATTTACTATCAGGCATACCCTGAGTTGGTAAAAGACAGTATGTTGTCGGATGCTATTTTAACCATGAGTAGTTTAAACCTGATTGCAGGAGAATTGGATGCTTAATAATATTACCGTATGAGTAAGTTTAATGATGAACAACTGAAAGAGTTTAGCCGATTGGTTGCTCGCTATCCCGAAGGCAAACAAAAAAGTGCCTTACTACCTGTGTTGCATTTAGCACAAGATAGTTTTGGTGGATGGTTAAGTGCAGAAACCATGGACTATGTTGCAGAGATGTTGCAAATCAGCCCTATTGAAGTGTATGAGGTTGCCACATTTTACAGCATGTATAATTTGAAACCAATTGGCAAACATTTATTCGAAGTTTGTCAAACTGGTCCTTGTATGATTAATGGATCGGATGATATCATTGAATACATTGGAACCAAATTAGGTATAAAGCCAGGTGAAACTACCACTGATGGTATGTTCACACTAAAAACGGTTGAATGTTTAGGAGCTTGTGGTTATGCGCCAATGATGCAAATGGGCAAACATTATCGGGAGCATTTAACCAAAGAAAAAATAGACGCCATTATTGATGAGTGCAGAAAAAATGCTGCCGCAAATAATTAAGAATATGGGGGTAAAATTATTATTAGATAAAGCGCATGTACCTGGGATTCGTTTCTTTGAAACGTATCGCAAAGAAGGTGGATACCAAGCGGTTGAAAAAGCACTGAAACAAATGGATCCCGCTTCAATTGTTGAAGAAGTAAAGAAGAGTGGTGTTCGTGGTAGAGGTGGTGCAGGGTTTCCAGCAGGAATGAAGTGGAGCTTTATTGCAAAGCCCGAAGGTGTTCCTCGTCATTTGGTATGCAATGCCGATGAAAGCGAACCGGGTACTTTTAAAGATCGTTATTTAATGGAGTTTTTACCTCACTTATTAATTGAGGGATTGATCATTTCATCTTTTGCATTAGGGAGTAACGATACTTATATTTATATCCGTGGGGAATATGCATGGATTGTTGATATTTTAGAACAAGCAATTGATGAAGCTAAAGCAGCTGGCTTTTTAGGAAAGAATATTTTAGGTACTGGATTTGATTGTAATATTTATGTTCAAAGAGGAGCTGGTGCTTATATCTGTGGAGAGGAAACTGCTTTGATTGAATCATTAGAAGGTAAAAGAGGTAATCCAAGAATCAAACCTCCATTCCCTGCTATTGAAGGATTATGGAAAAGACCAACCGTTGTAAATAACGTAGAAACCTTAGCAGCCGTGGTTCCCATCATCAATATGGGTGGCGATGAGTACGCTAAAATTGGTGTAGGTCGTTCTACTGGAACCAAATTAATTTCTGCATGTGGTAATATTAACAAGCCGGGTGTTTATGAAATTGAGATGACACTTTCTGTAGAAGAGTTTCTATATTCTGATGAATATTGTGGTGGTATCGCTAACGGAAAAAGATTGAAAGCTTGTATTCCAGGCGGATCATCTGTACCCATTTTGCCAGCCAATCTTTTACTCAAAACAGCCAAAGGCGAAACCCGTTTAATGAACTATGAAAGTTTAAGCGATGGTGGTTTTGCAACTGGCTCTATGATGGGTTCTGGGGGGTTCATTGTTTTAGACGAAGACCAGTGTATTGTAAAAAACACCTACACATTGGCTCGTTTTTACAGACATGAAAGTTGTGGACAGTGTTCACCATGTAGAGAAGGAACTGGTTGGATGGAGAAGATCTTAAAGAATATTGATACCGGTAAAGGTAAGATGAGTGATATAGATTTATTATGGGATATCCAACGCAAAATAGAAGGCAATACCATCTGTCCGTTGGGTGATGCTGCTGCATGGCCTGTAGCTGCTGCCATAAGACATTTTAGAGATGAGTTTGAATGGCATGTGAATCATCCGGAAGAAGCACAAAAAAGAAATTATGGATTGGCACATTATGCAGATCCTATTCATGTACCAGCTTAATTAAGTTATGTCTGAACAAACATTATTTAAAGTAACCATTGATAATATCACAATAGAAGTTCCAGCCGGAACAACTATTCTAAATGCAGCGCGTAAGATTGGCGGAGATGTTGCTCCCCCTGCAATGTGTTATTACAGTAAGCTAGAAGGCAGTGGTGGTAAATGTAGAACCTGTTTGGTTGAAGTAAGCAAGGGCTCAGAAAAAGATCCTAGACCAATGCCTAAATTGGTTGCAAGCTGCAGAACTACTGTAATGGATGGAATGGAAGTGAAGAATATTACCAGTGATCGTGTTATTGATGCGCGTAATGGGGTAGTAGAATTTTTATTAATTAATCATCCATTAGATTGCCCAGTTTGTGATCAAGCAGGTGAGTGTCATTTACAAGACTTGAGTTATGAGCATGGTAAAGCGGGTACTCGTTATGAGTTTCAGCGTAGAACATTTAAGAAGCATGATTTAGGTGACAAGATTCAGTTGCACATGACTCGCTGTATTCTTTGTTACCGTTGTGTATTCACAGCAGATCAATTAACCGGCAAAAGAGAGCACGGTGTTTTAGATAGAGGAGATCACGCAGAAATTGCCACTTATATAGAAAAGAATTTAGACAATGAATTCATTGGAAACGTGATTGACGTTTGTCCGGTGGGCGCATTAACCGATAAAACATTTAGATTTAAAAACAGGGTTTGGTTTTTAAAGCCAGTAGATGCACATAGAGATTGCCCAACTTGTAGTGGTAAAGTTACTTTGTGGAATAGAGGAGACGAAGTATACAGAGTAACAGCACGCAAAGACCAGTGGGGTGAAGTGGAAGATTGGATTTGTAATACTTGCAGATTCGATAAAAAACAAACCAGTGATTGGGTAATTGAAGGCCCAAGATTGATTGACCGTCATTCGGTTATTGCACAAGGGCATTATGCAGGAACAGTGGGTACACACAAACCAACAGAAACATTTGAAGCAGTTCATGCGGGTAGACAACCAAAATTGTTGATGGATATTCATAGCATTAGTGAAGTGAATCAAACCAATATCACATTAAGCAAATTGGATAGACCAGCGCATTCAACCGACTTTAACCATAACAAAGACTAATTACCAGAAGCATGACACTATTGGCCTTAGATTGGATATTGATGCTAGAAAAACTAATCCTGATTGCGATTATTGTTTTTGCTAGTTTGGGTATAGCCCTTTACACCACTTTTTCGGAGCGTAAAGTTGCTGCTGTTTTGCAGGATAGACCGGGACCTAACCGAGCTGGTCCAATGGGTTTATTACAACCTTTGGCAGATGGATTAAAGCTCATCATGAAGGAGGAAATTATTCCTAATTCAGCAAGTAAGGGATTGTTCATTTTAGGACCTGCAATGGCTATGACAGCTGCACTAATGACTTGTGCCGTTATACCTTGGAGTAGCTCTGTAGAATTATTTGGACGCAAAATTGACTTGCAAATTGCTGATATTAATATTGGTATTCTATATGTATTTGGCGTAGTAAGTATGGGTGTTTATGGCATCATGATTGGTGGATGGGCTTCTAATAATAAGTTTTCTTTAATGGCCGCATTAAGGGGTGCCTCTCAGGCCATCAGCTATGAATTAGCTATGGGTGTAGCATTGATTGCGGTATTAATGATTTCTGGATCTTTAAGTTTAAAAACCATTGTTGATCAACAAATGGCTCCTGGCGCTTGGTGGAATATTGTTTACCAGCCCTTGGGCTTTATTTTATTTTTCATTTGTGCAATGGCAGAGTGTAATAGAACCCCATTTGACTTACCAGAAGCAGAGAACGAATTAAATATGGGATACCACCAAGAGTATTCCTCTATGAAGTTGGGTTTTTATCTTTTTGCTGAATATGTAAATATGATCATGAGTAGCGCAGTAATGGCTAGCTTGTATTTTGGTGGGTATGATGTTCCGTTTTTAGACGAGTCTACATTGGCCCCTAATATTGCTGCTATCATTGGTGTGTTGTCGTTACTAACCAAGATTGTTATTTTCTTATTCCTTTTCATGTGGATTCGTTGGACTATCCCACGTTTCCGCTATGATCAGTTAATGAACTTAGGTTGGAAGAGTTTAATACCACTGGCGTTGGTGAATATGTTAGCAACGGGTGCAGTGATATTATGGCAACAGGGTTAAGATCAAAATTATACATTTGTGAACCTTTTATATAAAAGAATACATGCAAGCTTTAACAAACAGAGCAAAAGAAGTAAGTAGGGAGCCAATGACTTTCATGGAGCGCCTTTATTTGCCCAATATAGTAAAGGGCATGGCCATTACTTTTAGCCATATATTTAAGAAGCAACCTACTATTCAATATCCAGAACAAAAGCGAGAGTTTAGCCCTGTTTTTAGAGGGTTACACGTTTTAAATAGAGACGCAGAAGGAAGAGAAAATTGTACCGCATGCGGATTATGTGCGGTTGCATGTCCGGCAGAAGCTATAACGATGGAAGCTGCTGAACGCATGCCTGGTGAAGAGCATTTGTATCGCGAAGAAAAATATGCAGCTAAATATGAAATCAATATGCTTCGTTGCATATTCTGTGGACTTTGTGAAGAAGCTTGTCCGAAAGATGCTATTTATTTAAGTGAAACTTTTGCTCCAGCAAATTTTACCAGAAAAGGATTCATATATGGGAAAGACGATTTGTTAATTCCAAATAAGAACAATGCGCCGGAAGAATATGCAGCAGCGAGAGGAGCTGCAAGAGTTTAAAAATTTTGCCTGTTTAATACAATCAAAGAAATGGATACGATTCAAATTTTGTTTTTCTCTTTAAGTGCACTGGCTATCTTCAGCGCCATTATGGTACTGGTTAGTAAAAATCCAGTACACAGTGTGCTTTGGTTAATTGCTGTATTCTTTGCCATATCTGGTCATTATATTTTATTGAATGCTCAGTTCTTAGCTATAGTAAACTTGATTGTTTATGCTGGTGCCATTATGGTCTTATTCTTGTTTGTAATCATGTTAATGAATTTAAACTCTGAAGGGGAGCCTAGAAAAAATTGGTGGATGAAGTTGGCAGGGGTAGTGTCTGGAGGATGTTTTTTAGTGGTTTTGGTTTCATTGGTTAAGCAGGCAACAGAACTTTCTGGCAAAGCCGCTTTAATGAAAACTGGCGATATTGGTTTAATTAAAAATTTAGGTAAAGCATTATTCAGTGATTTTGTTGTTCCATTCGAAATAAGCAGTGTACTCTTTTTGAGTGCAATGGTTGGAGCAGTAGTAATTGGTAAAAAAGATTAATTCATAACAACGCAATTATGCCGATACAATATTATATCTATTTTTCACTAGCCTTGTTTAGCATTGGTATTATTGGTGTACTTACCAGAAGAAATGCCATTATCGTTTTCATGTGCATAGAACTAATGTTGAATGCAGTTAACCTTTTATTGGTTGCATTTTCAAAAATGCACCATGGAGCTGCTTTATTGAATAATGCAAATGCAACAACAGGAGTAGAAGGACAGCTTTTTGTATTTTTTATTATGGTGGTAGCTGCTGCTGAAGTGAGTGTAGGATTGGCCATCATTGTAATGATGTATCGAAATACGCATTCTGTAGATATTAATTTCTTGAACCGATTGAAAAACTAGCACCCGCAACTTAGTATATGAGTAAAATTGCTTTTTTAGTACCATTGTTTCCCTTGCTGGGTTTCCTGATTAACGGATTGGGCAGGCAGCGCTTGTCTAAATCTGCCGTAGGTATAATAGGATCAGGAATGATTTTCTTGTCTTTCTTAACCTCCTGCTTTTTATTTGGACAAGTGTATGGAGCCGCTGCTAATAGCGGAGGTGCACCTATTAATTCAGTAGTTACCCTGTTTAATTTTATTCAAACAGAAGCGTTCACCATTCCATTTGCATTTCAAATAGACCAGTTGTCTGTGCTGTTTTTATTGATTATTACTGGTATTGGGTTCTTGATTCATTTATATTCTACTGCATACATGAAAGAGGAAGCGCCTCATCATTTTGCACGCTATTTTGCTTATTTGAATTTATTTGTGTTTTCTATGTTGCTGCTCGTAATGGGTAGCAATTATGTGATCATGTTTATTGGATGGGAAGGAGTAGGATTGTGTTCTTATTTATTGATTGGATATTGGTTTAAAAACGGTGATTATAATTATGCTGCTAAAAAAGCATTTATCATGAACCGTATTGGAGACCTTGGGTTTCTTTTAGCAGTATTTTGGTTGATTTTTAAATTGGGTACGGTTAATTACACAGATGTATTTGCTGGTATTTCTCAATTATCTGCTTTTGATATTACCGCTATTACTACCTTACTATTTGTAGGTGCAATGGGTAAGAGTGCACAAATTCCTTTGTACACTTGGTTACCCGATGCCATGGCAGGTCCAACACCAGTATCGGCTTTAATACATGCTGCAACCATGGTAACTGCTGGTATTTATATGATTGCCAGAAGCAATATATTATATACCATGGCGCCAGCTACACAAACTCTGGTTGCAGTAATAGGTTTGGCAACAGCCATTTTTGCAGCTACCATTGCACTAAAACAAAATGATATTAAAAAAGTGTTGGCTTATTCTACTGTAAGTCAATTAGGATATATGTTTTTAGGATTAGGGGTAGGTGCTTATACAGGTGCTGTATTTCATGTAATGACACATGCTTTCTTTAAAGCATTGTTGTTCTTGGGTGCTGGATCTGTAATTCATGCAATGCATCATGAACAAGATATTCGTAAAATGGGAAACCTTAAAAAGTACATGCCTATCACGCATATTACTTTCTTGTTAGCTTGTTTAGCTATTGCTGGAATACCACCTTTCTCAGGTTTCTTTTCTAAGGACGAAATTTTAGTTGCGGCTTATAGCAGCAATCCATTGTTCTATTATATTGGAGTGGGTGGTGCTTTAATGACTGCATTTTATATGTTTAGATTGTACACCCTTACATTCTTAGGAAATTTCAGGGGTACACATGAACAAGAACACCATTTGCATGAGAGTCCATCTGCAATGACCATTCCTTTAATTGTATTAGCTGTTTTATCTGTAGTAGGTGGATTTATAGGAATACCCGCTGTATTTGCGGAGAACCAACATTGGCTTCAAAATTTCTTAGCTCCTATTTTTGCTGAATCAACCAAATTAGCAGAAGAACATCACTTAACTCATTCCCAGGAGTATTTAATGATGGGAGTAGTTACTTTATTAATTGTTTTCGTAATTGCATTTGCAGTAAAATCTTACAAGAATTATCAAAATACAAACGATACAGAAGAAAGTGGATTGGGCAAACTATTACTTAACAAGTGGTATGTAGATGAATTGTACAATACAATTGTAGTAAATCCATTAAATGCATTGGGTGGTATTTTGAAAAATGTAGTGGAGAAGTCGGGTATTGACGGGGCAGTTAATGGAGTAGGTAAGTTGGTTGCTTACGGATCAAGGCAATTGAGATTAATTCAAAGTGGACAGGTAGCCAGCTATTTGCTCATCATGATTTTATCGATGGTTGTGTTTTTCATAGTGTGGTTTAATGATTCCACTATCATTCGTTTTTTAGATAAAATATTTTAAATCGTTCATCAAGTAGCTAGCAATAATGATTACTTTATTACTCATATTAACACCTCTGGTAGCCGGCTTAATTGCATTTGTATTAAAGCAAGGTAATTCGGCTAAAACTTTTGCTTTGTTAGCATCAATAGCAACATTAGCAATTGCATTGGTTGCCGTATTTACTACAGGAGAAATAGGATACGACGCCGCTTGGTTAAATAATTTAGGAAGTAGAATTACGTTAAAAGCAGACGGCATGGCCAAAATGCTGAGCCTATTAACAGCCGTATCCTTTCCTTTAATTTTTACTGCAGTTTACAATAATGAGTATAAAAACGCAGCATCTTTTTATGGATTGATGTTATTGTCTCAGGCAGGATTAATGGGAGTATTTCTAGCGTCTGATGCATTATTGTTTTATTTTTTCTGGGAGTTAGCATTAATTCCAGTTTATTTTCTATGTTCTATTTGGGGTGGAGAAAAGAGAATTGCAGTTACGTTTAAATTCTTTGTATACACATTTATAGGGTCACTATTAATGCTGATTGGTTTATTATTCATGTACTTTAACACTGCTGATCAATCATTTTCATTACAGAGTTTTTACGCAGTTAAATTGACTGCACAACAAGAAACAATTATGTTCTGGTTATTCTTTATTGCTTTTGCCATAAAGATGCCCATTTTTCCTTTTCATACTTGGCAGCCAGATGCTTATGAGCAATCGCCTACTGCTACTACAATGGTAATGAGTGGTATTATGGTTAAAATGGGGGTATTTGCAGTAATTAGATGGATACTTCCTATGTTCCCTAATGCGGCAGCTCAATCTGCAAATTTGGTAATCATACTTTCAATTATTGGTATGATTTACGCTTCATTAATTGCCATACGTCAAGACGATATTAAGCGCATGATTGCTTATTCTTCTATTGCACATATAGGTTTAATGAGTGCAGCAATGTTTACCAATAATCAAACTGCAATGGATGGTGTAATGATTCAAATGTTTAGTCATGGTGTAAATGTGATTGGACTATGGATTATTGCAGATTTAATTGAAAAGCAATTAGGCACCAGAAATATGAGTCAATTGGGTGGCTTGGCACAAAAAGCACCTGTGATGGCTATATTATTGGTAATCATGGCTTTGGCAAATGTGGCTTTACCACTCACGAATGCATTTATTGGAGAATTCTTGATGTTTAACGGTTTGTTCCAATACAATATGGTAATGGCTGCTATTGCGGGCATTAGTATTATTTTGGCTGCTGTGTACACATTGAATATGGTACAGCGTGTGATTTATGGAGAATTAAATGTAATTACAGAAAAAGCAACAGATATTCCTTTGAATGTTAAATTAGCATTGGTGATAATTACTTTGCTGGTGCTTGTTTTTGGTGTATTTCCACAACCATTGCTGAATTTAACTGGTGACAGTGTTTCAGCATTATTTGTAAAAAAGTAAAAGACCGATTTAGTAGTTATGAACGCAATTATATTTTCAGCAATTCTAGGTGTGGTAATGATGTTTACAGGCATTTTTACCGATAAAAAACCGGTCATTACTTTAACGGCAATTATTTCATTAATTGTTTTATTAACTGTTAATTTATTAAATAGCTATGGCTTGTTTTCTATCCAAATAGATACCAAAGACTTATTGCATTTTAATAAATTGGGTTTGTTCTTTAACACATTAATGATTGCAGCAACCCTCATTTTTGTTTTATTAAGTGGATCTGAAATTGAAAAAATCAGCAATAAGACAGCGGACTTTTATGCCCTTATTTTCTTTGTTTTATGTGGAACGGCAATACTTACTTCTTATAATGGTATGTTGATGTTGTTTTTAGGAATTGAAATTTTGTCTATTCCATTGTACATTTTAACAGGATCAGATAAGCATAATCTTAAAAGCAATGAAGCTTCTCTTAAATATTTTTTAATGGGCTCATTTACAACAGGCATTATGTTGATGGGAATTGCTTTGTTGTATGGCGCCACTGGTACTTTTGGAATGGCAAGCGTTGGAACTGGTGCTTTACCTCCATCGTCTGGCGTTCAAGGTCCTGCTTTTTTACAAGTAGCTGGATTACTTTTATTGTTTGCTGCAATGTGTTTTAAGGTTTCTGCTGCACCATTTCATTTTTGGACCCCTGATGTATATGATGGAGCCCCAAGTGTTTTCACTTCCTTTATGGCCACCATTGTAAAAGCGGCTGGTTTTTTTGCTTTTATTAAATTGTTTGCTTCCAATGCAAGCTTACTAGGGCCTACCTGGAATATACTGCTCTCGTTTGTAATTATAGCAACATTATTAGCTGGGAATATAACTGCTGTATTCCAGCGGAGTATCAAAAGAATGCTTGCCTATTCTAGTATTGCGCAAGTAGGGTTTATGTTATTTGCTTTGTACAGCAATAATGACCTAGGAACAGAAGGGATATTATTGTATACCGTTGCTTATAGTTTAGCCACCATTGGATTCTTTGCGATATTAATGAAAGTGAAAGATTACACTTTTGATGGATTTAACGGTCTAGGTACCACTCAACCAGTCCTAGCATTTGTTGCTACTATCTGTTTATTATCGTTGGCCGGTATTCCATTAACAGCTGGCTTTTTTGCCAAGTATTATATGTTGGCTTCTGTAGTTAAAGCTGGTGGACCTTTGTGGATGGTTATTGTTGCCGTATTATTTGCAGCAATAAGTGCTTATTATTATTTCAAAGTAATTCAAGCTATGTACTTTAAAGAAGGCCAACCAGAAACAACTGAAATTACGGGTGGATTCAAATTTGGGCTATTATTGGTGGCGGCTGCCATTGTATTAGTTGGCGTTCTTCCTTCAATAGTGCTCAATTGCTTCTATTTTTAACCACTCTTCATAATTAGACTGTTAACTGTAAAGGGTTTAATCAATACGCTGTACCTTTAATTTATGACAGCTTTTGACTCATTCACTTTGGCTTGGCGTACGGTAAAAAGCAATAAGCTTCGTGCGGGTATTACTATAGCAATTATCGCTTTCGGTATTATGGCATTAATAGGAATTATTACAGCCATTGAAGCGATGAATCAAAGTTTGAAAGAGAGTTTTTCATCTATGGGAGCCAATTCGTTTAGCATTCGTTATAAGGATACTAGAGCCAGAATGGGACCCAATAGCGATGAAGTAAAAAAAACCAAACGAGGTTTAAAAGAGAAGAAATCAAATCTCAATAAACCACTTCGTTTAGAAGAAGTAGAGCGTTTTAAAGCCAATTATAATTTCCCTGGTGCATTAGTGAGTATTTACCGCAGAGGACCTGGCGGTCAAGAACTAAGATATGAGGATAGGAAAACCAATCCGCAGATATTGGTTTGGGGTGGCGATGAAAACTATTTGTTGGTGAATGGTTATACTATTCAACAAGGTAGAAATTTAAATAATCTTGACGTTCAAAGCGGAAGAAACGTTTGTTTAATTGGAAGCAATGTGGCTACACGTTTATTTGGCGAAAGACCTGAAAGATCTTTAGATAAAATTATTAAAGTAGGAAGTACACCATATAGGGTGGTAGGGTTACTTAAAAGTAAGGGTTCCAGCTCAATGCTTCGTCAAGATGATGTAATTGTAACATCTTATACCAATGTACGTAGGTATGCCAATATTGGACCTACTTATTTTATTGGCATCAATGTAACCGATATCAATGTTATACCAGTTGCAACAGACGAAGCTACATCTGTGTTTAGAGCAATCAGAAAACTTCAACCCACAGAAGAAGTCAATTTCGTGATTGAAAAAAGCGACAAGTTTGCTGAAATGTTTATTGGCTTTTTAAGCAGTATTACTGGTGCAGCAAGTGCCATTGGTTTAATCACTTTAATTGGTGCTGCAATTGGGCTAATGAATATTATGCTAGTGGCTGTAAATGAGCGTACCAAGGAAGTTGGTTTAATTAAAGCGATTGGCGGCAAAAGTAAATATGTGCGTCAGCAATTTCTATTCGAAAGCATGATTATTAGTTTGTTGGGTGCCATTTTCGGAATTATCCTTGGTATACTAGTAGGCAATGTATTTGGAATAATATTAGACACAGGATTTGTTGTTCCTTGGACATGGGTCTTTATTGGAATAGTTATCTGCTCAGTAGTTGGACTGGCTGCAGGTATTTATCCAGCAATGAAAGCAGCTAAATTAAATCCGATTGTAGCATTGAGATACGAATAAACTAATTGCGTTTTTTGTCCTCTTTCAATTTATCGTTGATATAGTATTTAATATCTTCTTCTTTAGGATGTTTTCTTAACCATTCATAAGTTGGTCTATGACGTTGTACAAAGTTTTGTAAAGCTTCATTTTTTAAACCACTGTATTTGGTTACAATTGCTGCTGAAAAACGATAATTGATGTATGCTTCTTTTTCGCTATTGTTAAATAACTCGGTGGCTTTTCTTTTACTTTTTTCTCTGCTAGAAAGTCTATTTAAACTAATACCAAAACCTGCGCCAGAATTGGACAATTCAACTGCTTTAACTGGGGGGCTAACCATTGATTCTTTAAAGTCAGCTATTCTTTCTAAACTGTCTAAACTATACTGACTAACACCAGAGTTTTGAACAGTCACATTGTTTAGGTTGCGACTAATGGGAACCAAGAACAATTCTAATGTATCGGAGGCTGCAATCAACCCACTGTATAAAACAGTATCATAGTGATAACCTACTGCGGAAACAGAAAGGATATCATTCTTACTTATTTCAATTTTAAATAGCCCTTTATTATTAGTTACAACAGTTTTCTTTTTATTGGTATTGGTAACACTTGCTAATTCAATTGGCTCATTACTTACGCTGTCTCTTAAATAACCCCAAACTATTTGTTGTTGCGCTTTCGCTACAAAACCAACCAAAACTAATAGCAGTAAAAACAATATTTTTTTCATAGTACAAAGATACAATTTACTTAAGGCTACCGCTTTTTTTACTCATTAAACACAACAAAAAACCCACAGGCAGTTATACCTGTGGGCTATATTTAGTGTCAAAAGACTTTATTTAGGGTCTAATGCAACTTTGATTCTTTCAGCTAAATCTGCTAAGTGAATTTTACTCATTTTGTCTGCTGCGGTTGCAGAAGCACTATTTAATTGACTGCGAAGTCCAATTAATTGAGAACGTACTATTGCAGTTACGTCTGATTTCTTTGCATCAATACCAGCACTTGCACCACCAAAACTAATAGTGATTCCACCACCAGATGTAGGCGCAGGATTAATGATTGAAGTTAAACGATCTACATATGCTCTTTGCAACATTCTCTTATAAGTATCTATTGCTTTTTTACTGCTTAACTCATTAAAGATTGTTCCTTGAACATCGTTCAATAATTCCATTGCAGTATAGGCTTTATCTGCACCAAAACGTTCAGCGCTTAACTGTAAGCGACCTAAACGATCTGTACTTACAATGCTATTTACTGTTCTTTCTTGAAGGCTCATGATAGGATCTGCGCTAATAGGATTATTAAACTTATTCCACATTGCGCGATCTACTAACCAAGTTGGGGTTTCAAATACATTTTTATTGATAAATCCAACTGCTTCTTTTTGGCGAGTCTTAGGAACAATTTCATAAACAGCTTCATTTTGTTCTACTGTTTTAAATGTTTCATAAACACCACCAATATTGGTACTTACATGACCAATATATCTGTTAAACTGACCTAATGTTTGGCCATACATGGTAGCTAAATTATTGTATTGGTCACCTTCTTCTTTAGTCCACTCTGGTAAACCTTTCATTACACGCTTCAAATTCATTACACCATATTCACTGGCTTTTACTGAATTGTCACTTAAGTCTTCGCTTTGACTTCTAGGGTCAACTCTATTACCACTTTCGTAGGTTCCAAACCAATGACGAGGATTTTCTTTTAAAGCAGCAGTAACCATTTTATTGCTGTTCAATTTTGTTTCTTCTTCAGTGTTACCTGGAATATAACCATATCCCCATTTCATTGCCCACTTATCGTAATCACCAATTCTTGGGTATAATCCTTTTCTACTAATATTGTCTTCTGGCTGTGCAACGTAGTTAAAACGAGCATAGTCCATAATAGAAGCCGTATGTCCATTTGCTTCAACCCACTGCTTATCTCTTAATTTTTCTACAGGAGTTTGGCTACTACTTCCCATATTATGACGAAGTCCTAATGTATGTCCCACTTCATGTGAAGAAACAAAACGAATTAAATCGCCCATTAATTGATCATCGTATTTCATGCTACGAGCACCTGGATCGTTTGGTCCTGCTTGCAACATATACCAGTCATGAACCAACTTCATTACGTTGTGGTACCAGCCAATATGACTTTCTAAAATTTCACCACTTCTTGGATCGTGAACATTTGGTCCATAAGCATTTGGAATATCAGAAGCAAAATAACGAACTACAGAAAAACGAGCGTCTTCCATGCTCATAGTAGTATCGTTTACTGGCCATTCCTTTCCAACAATTGCATTTTTAAATCCTGCTTTTTCAAAAGCTGCTTGCCAATCGTTAATACCAGCAATT
Source organism: Sphingobacteriia bacterium 24-36-13 (assembly GCA_002281875.1). Lineage (GTDB taxonomy): Bacteria > Bacteroidota > Bacteroidia > Chitinophagales > Chitinophagaceae > Sediminibacterium. Next base: position 31,646 of record NCHN01000012.1, read on the forward strand.
AGGTGAGATCGCCATTGCTTAGGAGTTGCTGGATCTATATAGTAAACAATTTGTTTTTTAGGTTCTACTAATTCACCTCTTCTCCATTTTTCCCACTCACCATCTTTAGGCTCTAATCTCCAACGAACTGCAAAACTTACGTCTTCTACTTTTTGCTGTGAATCGCTATAGCGTACAAAATCGTCGGTAAAGTATCCAACTCTTTTGTCAGCAATTCTACGTTGCATGGGTATTTTAGGTAAAAGCAATAATGAAGTATTGATTTCCATTGTTACCGCACCTGCATCTCTTGCAGCAGGAAGTGATGCACCTGAAGTTGGTAAACCTGGTATGCTAGGTCCAGCAAGGCCAGCAGAAGAGTTAAAAGTTTTAACGGTAACAATTTCCGTGTTAATTGGATAAGTACTAATTCTTCCAATATAAGAACGGTCTTGAGCTAAAGCAGTTAAGCTATATCTTCTTTTGATATTTGGATTAACGCTCACCGCTTGGTTATCACCTCTAAAGAATTCTGTAACATCAATTACAACACCAGAAGAGTCTTTACCAAATGCAGCAATTGGGAAAGCTGAAGCAATGGTATTTAAGTTGGAATTGGTAACTGCTCTATAAATGTCTTGATTTTCTTCGGCCTGGTTTACCAAAGTAATGGTACGTAAGAACACATTGTTGTTTGGTCCTCTTTCAAAAGTAATAGTTTGTTGGTTGGCAATTTCACCACCATAACCTGCGCCTGCAGGAACTTTAGCAAAACGTACAACCGATAAAATTTCTCTACCTAAAATAGAGTCTGCAATTTCAAAATAGTATTTGTCTTCTACTTTGTGAACGGTAAAAAGGCCCGTTTTAGAAATTGCTTTTGATGTAATTACATCCTTATATGCTTTAGGCCCTTGTCTTTGAGCGGTTGGCATATTAGGCAAATTACCCATATTAGGCATTTGAGTTCCCGTACCTGGTGTTTGAGGTGGGGTTTGAGGACGCTGTTGTGCAAAAACGGATAGTGCAAGCATCAGCGCTGTACTGGAGAATAATAGTTTTTTCATTGTCGCAATTAGAATAATTAAAAAAAATGCCTATAAAGATAGGGCTGTTGGGTTAGCAACAATCAATTAGGGAGACGGATTGGATGAATGGTGAACTTTTGAAATAAATCGGTAAAATACAATGAAAGAAAATTGTTCTCAAATTTGCTGCTTTAAATAAAATACCTAATTTGTAACCCCTTTGCGATGCGGATTTAAATTGTTTTGAAGAATTTCAAACAAATTGATAATTCAGAATAATTTTCATTAGCATTGTGAAGTAATTTTTTAAACCATTTGTTATTTTTTTTAAAAAATCAAAAACCATTTGAGTCATGGCTGAAACAAAACCAACCGCTGCAGTGAAAAGTGCAACTTCTACTCAACCGAAGAAGAGCAGCAACATTATTTCTTGGATTGCTCCATTTGCTGGAGTTTTATTAGGGTACATTCTTTGGAGATTTGTACTAGGAACCAACAGTAATTTTACCAATCCAGATTTGGCTGGTGGTTTCTGGCCTAACCACAAAGGACCTTTAACTGGATTAGCTAAAATGTATGAAGGTGGTATCGTTGTACCTATCTTGATTGGTAACTTCATCATTGTATTGATTTTCGTTATCGAGCGTATGCTTACTGTAGTTAAAGCAACAGGTACTGCAAACAATGCAGAATTTGTTCGTAGCGTGCAGTTTCACCTTGCTAACAAAGAAGTAGACAAAGCTTTGGCTGCTTGCGATAAGCAAAAAGGATCTGTAGGTAATGTAATGAAAGCAGGTCTTAAGAAGTACAAAGAAATGATTACCAATACTGAGTTAGAAACTGAACAAAAGGTATTGAACATTCAAAAAGAAATTGAAGAAGCAACTGCACTTGAATTACCAATGTTAGAAAAGAACTTAGTATTCTTATCTACTATTGCTTCTGTAGCAACCCTATTAGGATTGTTCGGAACGGTATTAGGTATGATTAAATCTTTCTCTGCATTAGGAGAAGAAGGTGGTGGAGATGCTGCTCGTGAATTATCTAAAGGTATTTCTGAGGCATTGTTTAACACTGCATTAGGTATTGGTACTTCAGCTGTAGCGATCATTTTCTATAACGTGTTTACTACTCGTATTGATGGTATCACTTACGGAATTGATGAGTCTGGATTCACTTTAACTCAAAGCTTTGCTGCTAACTACAAATAATTTCAAATTATTTGTGGAATTGGTAAAGATTTGAATCTTAATAAAAGTGAAACAGTAAAAAACTAAACAATGGGTAGAGCCAAATTACCTCGGAAGAGTACAAACATCGATATGACCGCAATGTGCGATGTGGCCTTTCTCTTGTTGTCGTTCTTTATTTTGACGACCAAGTTTAAGCCTGCTGAAGCAATTGCAGTTACTACGCCTAAATCAGTTGCTGCAAAAGTGGCGCCCCAGAAGGATTATGTGATGGTAATCTTAGATGCAAACGGTAAAGTGTTTCTTGAAATGGACGATGAGTCTAAAAAAGAAGCAATCGCTAATGCACTAAATTCATCTCGAAATCTGGGCCTAAACACTGCTGCTTTTAAAAAGTCACTGTTTTATGGAGCTCCTTTTGGTAGCCTTGCATCATTCCTTGCCTTACCTGAAGATCAGCGTAAAGGCGATAAGTTACCCGGTATTCCTGTAACGGATACGGCTAACAATGAATTGGTTACCTGGATGAGATTAACTAAAGATGCTTATTTAGGTGAAAAAGAGCCTGCATTCCTTTTAAAAGGAGACAATATGGCTAAATATCCTGCTTTCAAAGCAATCATTGATGCTTTCAAGAAGAACGATATCTTGAAGTTTCAAATGGTAACCAGCCCAGAAGCAGCGCCAGTAGGAACTGATCTTTGGAAATTGAACCAGAAAGGGGAAAAACTAGAAGATTAAAGGAAACTAATTTATAACGAAAACTAAATTCTACCAACATGGCAGAAATGGATACCTCGGGCGGCGGTGGCCACAAAAAAGGACCCGGCGTCAAGAAAGGAAAAAAACTATCAACCAGGGTTGACTTAACACCCATGGTGGACTTAGGTTTCTTGTTGATTACGTTTTTTATCTTCACTACAACCATGAGTCAACCAACGGCTATGAGGCTTTTTTTACCAAAAGATGCTGATAAGCCCGAAGACCAGAATAAAGCAAAAGAGTCAGGTGTTATCACTTTGTTATTAGGCAAAGACAACAACGTCTTTTATTATGAAGGCCAATTGGAGTCAAATGGGTCTAATTTTAAATCATCCAACTTCAAGGAAATCAGAACTATTTTGATTGACAAGAAGAGAAATACTCCTGAAAAGGATTTGGTGGTTATCATTAAGCCTTCTGCAGATTGTACTTATAAGAATGTAGTGGATGTGTTAGATGAAATGGCTATTAACGTACTTAAAAAGTATGCATTGGTTGATATTTCCGAAGGCGAAGCGGCTTTGGTAAAAATCTCTGATGCAAGCGGAAGTGCAGGAGCTGGCGCATCTAATTAGGATCAACAAGCAACTAACAAATAACATTTTTTACAATGGACGTAAATAAAATTCAATCAGCCGATATTCTCGACATCATCTTTGATGGCAGAAACAAGGAGTATGGAGCTTATGAGTTGCGCAAATCCTACAATAAGCGTATGACCAAGGCTTTGGTAGGAACCGTGCTTATACTATTACTAGCGGTGCTGGGTAACATACTTGCTAATACTGTTGGCAAAGAGAGTAAAGAGTTAATCGTACAAGACGTGTCGTTGGAAAACGTGCAGCAGGAAGAAAAAAAGCCTGAGCCACCACCTCCACCGCCACCACCAAAGCAAGAACCTCCAAAAGTGGAAATCACTAAGTTCACTCCTCCTAAAATTGTTAAGGATGAGGAAGTGAAGGAAGAAGATGAAATTAAAGAGGTAGAAAAATTGGAAGATACCAAGATTGGTACTATTAATCAGGAAGGTGCAAAAGACGAAGGTATCGTTGCTCCCCCTGTTGAAAGTGGTACTGGTGTGGTAGAAGCTCCTAAAAAAGAAGAAGATTACGACAAGATATTTACCGTGGTACAAATCCCAGCGGAATTCCCTGGTGGTTTGCCAGCATGGGCTAAATATTTGGAGCGTAACTTAAATAGAGATTTACCAGTTGAAAATGGTGCACCTCCAGGAAAGTACACTGTTGTGGTTTCTTTTATTGTAGCAAAAGATGGAGCAATCAGTGATGTAGTTGCTGAGAATGATCCAGGATATGGTACAAAAGCGGAAGCAGTTCGTGTAATTACTAGAGGTCCTAAATGGAAGCCTGCGGTACAGAACGGTAGAAACGTAATCTATCGTCACAAGCAGAGTATTACTTTCATGGTTTCAGAAGAATAATTCAACATGACTATTTAATATGGCCCCGAGTCTTTTTGACTCGGGGCTTTTTTTATTGCTGTTTTTGAAAAGCTATTTTGTTTTTTTGATTTTTTATGGAAATACAGCATTGCTGTATCCTAGTAGTAAACATTTTACTATGGATAAAAATCAGATCCTTCAGAGCGAGTGGCTCGATATTTTATTTGATGGGAAAAATAAAAGCTATGGTGCTTATGAATTGCGTAAGACCTACAATGGTCGTTTAAAAAAAGCAATGATTATTTCATTTAGCATTGCCGCATTATTTGTTACAGTTATATTAATGGCCAACGTAAATACTACTGTTGCAAACACACTTAGTGTTATTGATATTTCATTAGAAAAATTCAAAGAAGAAATTAAAAAAGTAGAAATAGTAGAGCCAATAAAAAAAGAACCAGTTAAAGTAGAAACAGTTTCAGTAACTCCACCTAAAATTGTAAAGGATAATGAAGTAAAGCCAGAGGAAGAGGTAAAAACAATTGATCAAATCGAAAATGTTCAAATCAATAATTTTAATCAGGAAGGAGAGAAAAATATAGATATAGTAAATCCTCCAATTGAAAAATCAATTGCGGGAGTATCATTGATTGCTAAAGAAGAGGATAGTGAAAAAATATTTTATGTAGTACAAATACCAGCTGAGTTTCCAGGTGGCATGAATGGTTGGAGAAACTATTTAGAAAGAAATTTAAATAGTGATATACCAGTTTCAAATGGAGCACCTGCTGGAAGATATACTGTAGTAGTGTCATTCTTGGTTGATAAATCGGGTGTAATCAGTGATGTTATTGCTGAAAATGATCCAGGCTACGGAACTAAAGCCGAAGCAATAAGAGTAATTGCTAAAGGTCCTAATTGGAAACCAGCCATTCAAAATGGGAATAAGGTGATTTATAGACATAAGCAGAGCATCACTTTTATGGTTTCAGAAGAATAATTCAATAGCATTAACTTTGTGTAATGAGAATGCAATTACAAGGTTGGGACGATACCATAGTAGCAATGGCTACAGCACCAGGAATTGGGGCAATAGCGGTTATTAGAATTAGTGGGCCTAAATCATTTGATGTAATGAATGAATTATTTCCAAAAAAGGATTTATTCGTTCAAGCGTCGCATACCCTTCATGTTGGTCTTTTAAAAGATGGAGATATTGTTTTAGACGAAGTAGTTTTGTCTTTGTATAGAGGGCCTAAATCTTACACGGGCGAAGATGTAATAGAAATTAGCTGTCATGGTTCTCCTTATATACAGGAACAAATTTTGCAAGCCATAACAAAACGGGGTGTAAGGCTAGCGAAGCCTGGTGAGTTTACACAAAGGGCTTTCTTAAAAGGTAAAATGGATTTAGCCCAAGCAGAAGCAGTGGCTGATTTAATTGCGAGCAATACCGAAGCAAGTAAGAGAGCTGCATTACACACTATGCGCGGAGGTTTCTCTTCCGATTTGAGTCAATTGCGCGAAGCCTTAATTAGTTTTTCTGCATTGATAGAATTGGAATTGGATTTCTCACAAGAAGATTTAGAATTTGCAGATCGAACACAGTTTAAGAATTTAATAACCCAATTAAAAGAAACTACTGCAGCATTGATTGGTTCATTTAAATTAGGTAATGTAATTAAAAACGGAGTACAAGTAGCAATCATAGGAAAACCTAATGCAGGTAAGTCAACTTTGCTTAATACGCTATTGAATGAAAACAGAGCGATTGTAAGTGATATAGCAGGAACTACTAGAGATACCATCGAAGAAGTATTAAATATTGATGGGGTTTTATTTAGGTTGATTGATACCGCCGGTATACGCGAACACACTGATGATGCAATAGAACAAATTGGAGTAAGTAAGAGCAAAGAAAAAATGCGTGCAGCGCAAGTGGTTATTTATTTATACGATCTCTTAAATATGAATGTCGAGGAGTTGCAACAAATTGTAAATGAATTTGAGCAAGAAAATATCAACTATATATTGGTAGGAAACAAAGCTGATACTGCTACTGCTGCAATAATGACACAGTTTGTTGCATTTAAAAACAGTATGTTTATATCTGCGAAGAAGAATGTACAAATTGAAACGCTTAAAAAATTATTAGTTGAAAACACTATTCACGGAAATATTAATACCGAGTCTACCATAGTAACCAATGCCAGACATTATGAAGCATTAGTAGGCTTGATGCAATCATTGAATGAGGTAGAGCAAGGATTAAGCAATCAATTACCCGGAGATTTATTGGCTTTAGATATACGTCAGTGCTTACACTATTTAGGAACGATTACGGGCAGCATTACCCATGAAGACCAGTTGGATTATATTTTTAGTAAGTTCTGTATTGGAAAGTAACTATCTTTCCTTTGTTTCATAAATGCTTGTTTTTGTTGGGTTTTAGCTGATTTATCCTTCTCTTTTTTGTTGCCCAACTCTACTTTTTTACCTATATTTGTTGCCTAATTGTTGCCCAGATTTGTTGCCCACAAATCAGGCAACAGTCGGGAGAGAACATGCTACATACAGCTACAAGCTGCAACATGGAGCAACAACAGGCAACAAAATGAGCAGTAACATTCGTCTTCAAAAAACTTGTCAGCACTGCGGTAATCGCTTTACCGCAAAGACTACCGTTACACAGTTTTGCTCAGATACCTGTGCCAAACGAGCATACAAGCAGCGGAAGCGGAACGAAAAAATTGAAGTGGCCATCAAGGAAGAAACCGAGAAAGCACTTTACAACCCTGCCATTGCTCAAAAGGAATTTCTAACCGTTGAAGAAGCCTGCCAGTTAATCAACGCCAGCCGATGGACCATTTACAGGCTCATTGTGAAAGGCGAACTCAAAGCAGGTAAACTGGGCAGAAGTACCCGTATTCCCCGGGCAGCTATCAATGAATTATTCAAACTAACTGAAGCATGACAGTAACACTTAGGCAACGCAAAAAGGGCGATAAAATCAGCCTGTATCTTGATTACTACAGTGATGGTAAAAGAGATTACGAATACCTGCAACTCTACCTGATACCCGAGCCGGAGAAAGGCAAGCTCACCAAAGAGCAGAAGGAAGAGAACTGCAAAACACTTGTATTGGCAGAAGCCATCAGGTCGAAGCGTTTGTTACAGATAAAGAATGAGGAATACGGCTTTCGTGATACCGATAAAGCCAAAGGCAGTTTCATTGCCTACTTTGAACGCCTCACAGAGAAAAGGAGAAACAGCCAGGGTAATTGGGGCAACTGGGATAGCGTATTGAAACACTTGAAGAAGTTTGCCAAGAACGGAGCATCATTCAAAGAAATTGATAAAAACTGGCTGGAAGATTTCAAGAACTACCTCCAGTATGAAGCCAAGAGCAAAACCAATAAACGCCTTTCGCAGAACTCTCAATCTTCCTATTTCAGCAAGGTAACAGCAGCTTTGAAAGAAGCCGTAAAAGAAGGCATCATCCAAACCAACCCGGCAAACCAAGTGGAAGGCATCAAAGCGGATGATCCAGATAGGGAGTTCCTGACATTGGAAGAACTACAGGCAGCCGCTAAAGTGGAATGTGAAATGCCGGTGTTGAAAGATGCTTTCATCTTTTCTGCCTTAACGGGTTTGCGTTGGTCAGATATTGAAAAGCTGGTTTGGTCAGAAGTGCAGCACTCCGAGCAGTCCGGGTATTACATCCGTTTCAGGCAGAAGAAAACAAAGGGAGCAGAAACCTTGCCCATTTCAGAACAGGCTTTTCAGTTGTTAGGCAATAGAAGGAAGCCCGAGGATAAAGTATTTGAAGGCTTGTATTACAGTGCCTGGCATAACTTGAAACTTCGTGAATGGGTAATGAAAGCAGGTATCACAAAACACATCACCTTTCACTGTGCAAGGCATACCTACGCCACCCTTCAAATTACATTGGGTACAGACATTTACACTGTTTCAAAACTCTTAGGACACAGGCACCTGAAAACAACCGAAATTTACGCTAAGGTGATTGACCATAAAAAACAGGAGGCAGCGAATAAAATCAAATTAGACTTATAGCGATGGAGATAAAAGTATTAGACAGCATAATGCACGGTGCTTTGAAACCGTGGAAAATGGATACCACCAACTCAAGGCGGTTCACTGAATTGGTGAAAGCTGCAAAAGCAGCTACACCGAAAACTATTGCAGAATTGCAGTCACAAATGACCGCATTGCTGGCCGACTATCCGCAGTTAAAGAAAGTGCTGGCCGATAGTGCAATTACAAACGACACAATACAACCGCTTTCATATAAAACAGTTTTACCCAAGTACACAGACCCCATCACCAACTTTTATTTTTTAGTAATCACAGCGGAAACACTCAGGGTATATAATTCCATCCTTTTGAAAGCTGCATCACTTACTGAGTTGGTTGATATTCAGTATCAGATTAACAAGGTGCTCAACAGTATCAAAGTATTGGCAAAGCAAACCGCAGCCGAGTTAATTGAAAGGGATTTTACAACAGATCCCAATGAGCAAAGCAATCATGTACATTATGCCCTTCATTGCTTAAAGCATAGTTTGATACAGCTTTATTTTAGCGTTCAACATTCATTTGAAAACAGCTTGCAGCACACCACAAGTTTAGAAGACTTTTATGTGTTGGATTTGGAACTGCCATTGTCAAGCATCCAAGAATTAGAATACATTGGGCAGGTAGTGCCAGTCGGCAAGCAAAGCGAGGAATTCACCGAAAGCCAGGAAACAATTTGCTTCGGCTTCAAAGATGATATTGAAAAACTGAAAACTGTTGTAAATCAGTTGTGCTATCAGATAGAGTTCCTGAATGAGGATGTTGCTAATGCTGATGAATTGATAAAAGCCTTCACAGCAAAAAGCATCCTGCCGGGTGCAGTTAAAATTCAATTAGGCTGCGAAACAAAACACTTCCGCTACTGCATTGATAAGTTCATGCCATACTTCAATAGCCTTTCACTGGCCAACATAGAGAAGTCAAAAATCTTCTATTCAAAGAAGGACACCCCTATTACAGCAAACAACCTTTCTGCCAGTGGTTCAAAGAACAGAATTGAACCGAAGGAAAAGGCAACCATTGACAAAATCTTCAAATATCTGCAATAAAAAACATTAAGATTATTCAGTAATCTGAGTAAGGGATTAACCCCTTAACCTTTGCCCCTCAAGCATTTGAGAGGTTTGTGCCATCAAACTTTAAAAAGTAAAAAGATGGCAAACGAAGATTTAATCTTAGACAAGCTCACCGAAATCGCTAACAAGCTGGATGAGCAAAACCTGTTACAAAAAACAGTACTGAACTTTAATGAGGCTTGCAAGTATTTGGATGTAAGCCCATCGCATTTGTACAAACTCACCAGTACAAAGCACATCCCCCATTTCTGTCCTCAGGGTAAGAAACTCTACTTCAAACGGGAGGAATTGGATAACTGGTTACAGCGTAACCGAAAATCAGCAGCCGATGAAATTGATCAGATGGCAGCCGACTATGTTATCCGCAACAAACGCAAGAAGTAAGAATTTTTTATTAACTGAAAGAACAGAACAATGGCATCAAGTACCATATTCAGAAACTTTACCGTTCCGGTTGAAAAGAGATCATTGCTTCTTATTGGCAATGATATAGCCAACGGCAAATACAAAGCCGAGGTTGAAGAAATCAGGGCATTGCTGGAACAGGGTAAAGCGGAGGAAGCCGCCAGTAAGAAAAAGCAATTGTTGGCTTTCACTCCATCCGCAGTATTCACCGAGAAAAGGCAAATGCCTTTCCTGGAAATGTACAGCGGCTTTGTGCATCTTGATTTTGATAAGCTGACACCGGAGCAGTTAGATACAGCCTTCAAAGTCATTGCCGAAATTCCCTACACATTCTTATGCTTCATCAGCCCCAGCGGCAACGGCCTCAAAGTATTCATTGAAGTGAATACAGACATTGAGCACCATGACACAGCCTATTTGCAGGTGCAGCAGTTTTACGAAGAAGCCACAGGATTAAAGGCCGACCCAAGCTGCAAAGACATTACACGCCTTTGCTTCATGAGTTACCATCCCGGACTGTACAAGAATATCCGTAACGAGAAATTCAAAGTGCAGCTACCTGAAACCAAAATGCAGGAGCCGGTAAGGGAAACGACAGAGACGATTTCACCACTGCAACAAAGCGAACCCGAAGAGGATCTGAATACCGCTTTCATCTTCAACCAACAAATTCAATTCACTAATCAAAAATCACAATACACCGATGGAAACAGGAACAATTATATTTATCGGCTTGCTTCTAATTGCAACCGAGCTGGTTTATCGCAGTCCGATGTTGAACTTTTATGTACACAGCATTTTGACCTACCTGAAAGAGAAATTCTCGAAGCGATAAAGAGCGCCTACACCCACCATAAACCCGAGTTTGCAAAGTTTGCAAACACTGCAAAGCTGCAAAGTACAGAACAGCAGCCCCCACAGGAAGACTACCTGAAGGCAACACCCACCATTCCCGAAGAACTCTATTTGCAAATTCCTGACCTTTTGCAGCATGGTGCAATGGCTTTTACAGATGAAAGGGAAAGAGATGTTTTCCTGACAGGTGCATTGGCTATTCTCAGCGGATGTTTGCCCGGTGTAAAGGGAGTGTATGCAGGAAATGAAGTATTCCCCAATGTATTTTCTTTTGCCATTGCACCGGCTGCCAGTGGCAAGGGTGCTTTGAAATTCGCCAAAATGCTGGCAGATGATTACCACAGCTTTGTACTAAAGGCAAGCCGTGAGGCAGAGATGCTGTACAATCAGGAATTGTCAGAACACAAGCAGCGTATCAGCAGCAAGAAAAAAGGCGACACTTCCACAGAAGAGCCACCCACCAAACCCACTTTTAAAGTGGTGTACATTCCGGCAAATACCAGCTATGCAAAAATCCTTTGGCACTTGGAGCAGAACGAGGGAACAGGCATCATTTGCGAAACCGAAGCTGATACCCTGGGCAATGTATTCAAACAGGAATGGGGTTCCTATTCCGATATGCTTCGCAAATCGTTTCACCATGAGAGGCTTTCCAGTTCCCGTAAAGGCAACAATGAATTTACCGAAGTAAATGCCCCCAGCTTGTCCATTGCCCTATCGGGTACACCCAATCAGGTAACGGGTTTGATAGCCTCTTCCGAAGATGGTTTGTTCAGCCGTTTCCTATTCTATGCCTTCAAGGTGGAGCAGCGTTGGAAAGATGTTTCGCCTAATGCCAATAACATTAACCTAACCGAGCATTTCAAAGTCCTTTCAGGCAGGGTGTTCAATATGGTCCAGTTCCTGCAACGGGAAGAAACCATTATCGAACTAACAACAGAGCAATGGCAGCAGCTAAACCATCACTGTGAGGGATGGCTGAACGAGGTAACCATGTTCACAGCCGAGGAAGCTGCCAGTATTGTAAAACGCCTGGGCTTGATCCTGTACCGCATGGCCATGATTTTTACTTCTCTCCGCAAATTTGAGAACGGTGAGGCAGCCACCCTGATAGTGTGTACCGATGAAGATTTTAATACCGCCCTGCGTTTGGCAGAAATCTACCTCCACCACAGCATCCTCATGTTCAACAATCTGCCCAAGCAGAGCGAAGCCACCCAGTTTAAAACAGGCGACAGCAAACGCAAATTCTTTGAGACTTTGCCGGCAGAGTTTACCCGCCAGCAGGCCGTTGAAATCGGCAAACAGTTTCAGCTTTCACCCCGTACCGTGGACGATATTCTCCACAATGCCACTGGCAAGGCTTTGGAAAAACTGAAAGCCGGCCACTACCGCAAAATTTAACCAGCATCTTTTCCCTGGCATAGCTCCCCATACGGCATACCCGATGGGGTTTTTGCTTTGTTTGCAGACTTTGCAAGGTTTGCAACCCTGCTATTCTTTTTAGTAAAATCTTGTTTTTGATTTCTTATATTTGCCAATATTTGACAAGTCAATAATAAAACAATGAAAAGTCAATTTGGTGAGAGGGTAAGGGAGCTCAGAGAAAAGCAAAACTTGTATTTGCGGCAGGTAGCACCATTGCTGGAAATGGATACGGCACAACTGAGTAAAATTGAAAAAGGGAGCAGATTAATTAAGAGGGAGCAGATACAAGTTTTGGCTGACATTCTGAAAGCTGATTCAAACGAGTTGCTGGTGCTTTGGTTGGCCGATCAGTTGTATGAAGTGGTCAAGGATGAAGATGTAGCACTAAAGGCTATGGATGCTGCTCAAGAAACATTGAAATCTAATAAAAGAAACAAAAGAAATAAATAACTCATGGCTTTAAATACACAATCACTTCAACCAATTATCAACTTTCTCTGGACGGTTGCTGATGATGTTTTAGTTAATACCTATCAGAAGGGTAAATACAAAGATGTTATTCTGCCAATGATTGTTATTCGCAGATTAGACTTACTATTAGAGCCTACGAAAGACCAGGTTCTTAAAACATTTTCGGAGTATAAGGACAAGCTGCAAAATCTTGATTCATTGTTAACGAACAGTAAGCATGGTTCAGGACTGGCCTTTTATAACACCTCGCCATTCACATTGAAGAAACTAATGCAAGATCCAAAAAACTTGCGTTCTAATTTTGAAAACTACCTCAATGGCTTTTCAGATAATGTACAAGACATTATCAATAAGTTTAAGTTTAGAAATGAAATAGAAACACTCGAAGAAGCTCAAATTCTATTCTCTTTAATCGAAAAGTTTTGTTCTCCCAAAGTTGAACTACATCCAGATAAGCTACCACCATTAGCTATGGGTTATGTTTATGAAGATTTAGTAAGGCGTTTTAATGAAGAAAATAACGAAGAAGCAGGAGAGCACTTTACACCAAGGGAAATCATCGATTTAATGACGCATCTTGTTTTTGTTCCCGTAAAAGATCAAATCAAACAAGGTACATATTTGCTTTACGACCCTTGCGTTGGTTCTGGTGGTATGCTCACAATCGCAAAGAACTTCATGTTGAATCCGGAAGGTCCAATTAAAAGCAATGCAACAGTTCATTTATACGGGCAGGAAAGTACGCCATTCATATACGCTACCTGTAAAAGCGATATGCTGATTAAAGGTGAAGACCCAAACAAAATTGCCTATGGCAGTACATTGAGTGCTTACGGTTTTCCTTCTGATTTGAAGTTCGATTTCATGCTCACTAACCCGCCTTATGGCAAAACGTGGGCTCCCGACAAGAAAGCCCTTGGAGTAGGCGAAAAAGGAAAGATCATTGATAAGCGTTTTATACTGAATGGCACCTATAAGAATGAAGCTGTAACCAGTCGGGTTAATGATGGTCAGTTGATGTTTGTATTACACATGCTCAGTAAAATGAAGGATACCGAACTCGGCAGTCGTATTGCTTCAGTTCACAATGGTTCAGCCTTATTTACTGGTGATGCAGGTCAAGGTGAAAGCGAAATCAGAAAGCATATCATTTCAAATGATTTGTTGGAAGCCATCATTGCATTGCCTAATGATATGTTCTACAATACGGGTATTCCCACTTACATTTTCGTTATCACCAATAGAAAGGCAAAACACCGTATAGGAAAGGTTCAGCTGATTAATGCTACATCTGAAAAGTTCTACACTAAGATGCGGAAACCTTTGGGCAAAAAGAGGGTTGAGTTTTCAGAAAGTCATATACCGGTAATTGAAAAAATGTACCTCGACTTTGAGGAGAATGAATACAGTAAAATTTTCGATAACGAGGATTTTGGCTACACACAAATTACTGTGAACCGTCCGGAAAGAGATGAAAACGGTAATATTATTTATGCAAGTAAAGGGAAACCAAAGGCAGATAGCAAATTGAAGGACACAGAGAACATTCCTTTGAAAGAAGATATTCAGGAGTTTTTTGAAAGAGAAGTATTGCCTTTTGCTCCTGATGCATGGTGGGATGAAAAGGATATCAAGGTGGGTTATGAAATCAATTTTGCTAAATACTTCTATAAACACCAGCCCCCAAGGACATTAGCGGAAATTGCAAAAGATATTCTGGCTATTGAAGAAGAAACAGAGGGGCTATTAAAAGAAATAATCGAATAAGATGCAGATAACACACATACACATAAAAAACTTTAAGGGCTTTGAAGAAAAGTCTTTTGAGTTCAAGGAAAGATTTACTGTGGCCATAGGAAATAATGGTCTTGGTAAATCAACCTTGCTCAATGCATTGCAAGTGGGTTTAGGTGCTTTTTTACAGTCAATGCCTACACTACCTGCAAACTATATTTACAGAAGGCAGTTTAAGAAAGGAGAACGGTTTAAAAAATATTATCCTGAAAGAAAAGACTATCTGCCTAATAAGGAGAATCCGTCTTTAATAGTAGCTGCAAAATGGTATCCAAAAGATGTAGTTGATGAAATACCTGTGCCGTTCCGCTGGGAAAGACACTATCTCCCTAGTAATGCTACCACACATAAAAAGGAGCACTCTGCTGATATTATTCAGTATGCAAATTATTTGTTCGATAATCATGCAAGCAAAAAGAATGTGCTTTACCCTGTATTAGCTAACTTCTATATTAATCGAACCAATGCACAGGTAAGAAGGGTTGATAAAAAGTGGCGTAGAATGTCTCGGCTGGAGAAAGGATATTACACTGCACTTGGAGATAGTGTTGATTTTACAGGTGTGTATGAATGGTTATACAGTTACGAAAAGAAGGTAAAAGATGAGGTAGAATTTGAGGGCACAATACAAGCAATGTATGATGCCATTACAACCGCCATACCCTATATAAAAGAAATTGAATACAACTCAAAGTATGATGAGTTTGAAGTGTTGGTAGATTTTAATGACGGGCAGCCGGTTGAAAGAAAGATTGCCTCGATGCTCAGCGATGGTATGAAGGCTATGTTGAACATGGTGGCAGAAATTGCTTACCGCTGCATCATGTTGAATGGAAAGTTGGGTTATGATGCAGTTGTGAAAAGCCCTGGCGTAGTATTGATTGATGAATTAGACATGCACTTGCATCCCACATGGCAGCGGCATGTTATCAAAGATTTGAAAGCTGCTTTCCCGAATATGCAGTTTGTGGTAACAACTCATTCGCCATTTATAGTGCAAAGTATAAATGCAGATGAATTGATTAATCTTGATGTTCACACCACTATAAATCCGAAGGATTATCCAATAGAGGTAATTTCTGAGGAAGTAATGAATGTAGAAGCATCTTATGGCACAGATAAAAAGGAAGAAGAAAAGCAAAGTGTTGACTACTTCCATCTTTTAAGTGAAGCCGAAAAAAGCAATAATAAGGATGCCTATAAAATCCAATTGGAGCAACTTGAGAACTCAATCACTGATACTGGATTGCGGGCTTATTTAAAAACTCACAGAATAGCTAAAAACATCATTTAATGAGACCGATAGAGAATAGCCCAATACCTCAGGTAAATGGTGTAAATAAAACATTTGCCAATTATCAGGAATGGCGTGAAGACCTGGCTGATGCATACGGTCAACATTGTGTTTTTTGCAATGACAGGTTACAAAGTAGGTTTGAGGTAGAGCATTTAGTAGCTCAATCTTTAGGAATAGTTCCCCCTCTTGCATGGAATAACTTATTTCTGGCTTGTGGTCCGTGTAATTTGGCTAAGTCTGCAAGAGTTGCTACAGCAGCAACACATTATTTGCCAAACGCAAATAATACGCACATGATTTTTTCTTACACAATTAGAAAGCATAAGAAGAACGGCAAATATGCATGTATTCCTGTGTTCAATCCGATTTTAAATCCAAATCAGAGAACCAAAGCAATTAATACAATTACATATACCGAGTTGAACCGCATTGAGCAAACGCCAGTTCGCCAAAGAAAAATGACGGATGTAAGATGGCTAAACAGGTATACTGCATATCAAGTTGCAAACACCCAAAGAGCATTATGGAATACATTAACAACGCCACAGCAAAGGGCAGCCTATTTAGCAGCTATACCGCCAATGATTGAAAAGAATGGTTTCTTTTCAATCTGGTTTGATGCCTTTACTGGTGTAACAGATGTTTTAAGGGTCATTGTAAACAGTCTGCCTAATACATCAATGGCTTGTTTTGATGCCAATTTTAATCCACAACACCGTAGACCGGCAGACCCGGTTGATACAATTTAGAAGATATGACAGCAACGGCAGTAGACAATAATAAAATAGCATGGCTGGGTGAGTTCCCATCACACTGGCAGGTGCTTCGCATTAAAAATCTGTTTCAGGAGGTAGATAGCCGAAGCGAAACAGGTAGTGAAGAACTGCTTTCTGTTTCTCATTATACTGGAGTTACTCTCAAGAGGGAAAGCCTGGAAAGTGAGGACGAACATTTAACCAATGCAGAAAGCCTTGTAGGCTATAAGCTGGTAGAACCGGGTGATCTGGTAGTAAACATTATGCTGGCTTGGAATGGGAGTATGGGCATTTCACTATACAGCGGAATTACCAGCCCTGCCTATTGTGTGTATCGTATTAAGGGAGATAATAATCCGGAATATTTTGGCTACTTGTTTACTACTGCATTATTCAAAGCGGAGTTCCGCAGACACAGTACAGGTATTATTGATAGCCGCCTACGTTTATACTCCGATAAATTTTTCAGCATATTTTCAATTGTACCGCCAAAGACCGAGCAGGATGTAATTGTACAATACATCAAAACACAAGAGGAAAAGGTAAACCGCTTTATTGAAAAGAAAAAAAGATTTATTGAGTTGTTGCGAGAGCAAAAGTATTCTTTGATTTATCAGATAATAACTGGCGGCTTAGATGATTCCATAATGTTTAAGCAATCAGAGATACCATTTGCTGATAAGTTCCCTGCACATTATAAAGTTGAGAAATTTAATAAGTATGTTTATTTGAGACACGGCTATCAGTTTAGAGACTATGACTTTACTGATGATGGCTTAAAGGTTGTGAAAATCACGCAGCTTAATCCATCTGGTTACTTGGATTTATCAAAGGCAAATACAATAGATAGTTCTCGTTTGGAGGAGTTTAGGGACATTATTATTGATGAAGGTGATATTTTGATGGCACTTACAGGAGGTACAATAGGTAAAATTATCAGAGCTGACATAAACGAAGAGGTTCTATTGCAGAATTACCGTGTAGGTAATTTTATTCCTTTAAATTCTGCTGAACTTGACAAGGACTTTTTATATCTCCAGCTAAGTTCTCCATTCATTCAAAAACAAATATATTATCATGTTAGAGAGACTGGACAGCCGAATATAGGCAAAGGCGACTTTAGAAAAATATTCTTAGTCATTCCACCAATTGATGAGCAACTGAAAATTGTTCTGCATATTAAGAATGAAACAGAAATTATTGATAAAGCAATTACCAAAGCTGAACGAGAAATTGAATTAATCAGAGAACATAAAGAAGCGATGATAGCCGAAGCGGTGATGGGAAAAAGAAAAATAGTTTAAATGGACAAAGGAGCAAGATATTTTAAATGTGACTTTCAGGTTCACACCCCGAGAGACCTTCAGTTCTCTGGCCAGGATTATGTTTCTGATGCCGATAGAATTGCTTATTCAGAGCGGTTTATTAAGGCTTGCCGTGATAAAAGAATTGATGCAGTAGCAATTACAGATCACCACGATTTGTGTTTTTACAATTACATCAATGATGCGAGCAATAATGAGAAAGACATACATGGCCATCCAATATCAGAGCATGAACGTATAGTTGTCTTCCCGGGAATGGAATTGACGCTTGATGTTCCCTGTCAGGCTCTTTTAATTTTTGACGCTGATTTAGTAATAGATGATGAGACGAGAATAAAAATCTATACAGCACTTGGTATTTCAGATTATACAAGTAAATCAGAAGCAAAGACAGGCCCAACCAACAGGCTTGCGTTTAAGAGCATCAATGATGTTTATGATGCTCTTAATGGTGTAAAGGAATTGAAAGGAAGATTTATTATTTTCCCAAACATTAAAGATGGCGGAACAAGTACTATTATAAGAAATGGATTTCACAATGAGTATGCTAAAGGTTTATTTGTGGGCGGTTATTTAGATAGAGGATTGTATGAATCGCATAAAAATAATACGGGTTGGAATAATGTAATTGAGGGCAGGGTTTCGGCTTATGGTAATAGATCAATCGGCTTTTTTCAAACATCGGACAACAGAACGGATACATTTGAGCATTTAGGCATTTCTGCTACTTGGGTCAAATGGTCCACACCTACTGCTGAAGGGTTACGGCAAGCCTGCCTGGCAAAAAAGTCCAGAATTTTACAAGATGAACCAAAGTTGCCATCTACAAGAATTAGCGAGGTGAGAATATTGGGCAGCAGCTTTTTGAAAGACTTAGAAATTAAATTTAACCCTCAGTTTAATGTATGCATTGGAGGTAGAGGAGCAGGAAAATCTTCCTTACTCCAATATATTTCTTGGGCTTTGGGTAAAGACAGTAATGAAGAGAAGAAAACTGACCTTGAAACGTTTATTAGTAATACACTTGGCACGGGTACTGTTGAGGTTACAATTATTAAAACTGGTACCACCCATATCATCAGGCGGTCAATTAATTCTTACGAAATAAAAATTGGCAATGACGATTGGCAGCCAACCAATAGCCAAAATATTGTTTCAATTATACGGGCAGATTCATTTGCACAAAAGGAACTTAGTAAGCATGAGAAAGATAAAACGGCACAGCTTACCAGGATCATTGAAAATGCAGTAAATAGTGGTGTTGAATCAATCAAAAGACAGATCAATGAAAATGGCAACAGGATTAAGGAAGTAGCCGCTTCTTATGAAACCTATCTTTCAAATCTAAAATCATCAGAAGATTTAAAGACACAAATAGAATCAATTGAGGAACAAATTAAATCCTTGAATGAGCAATTATCTGAAGTTCCCTCAGGCGACCAGACTATAATCAAAAACAATAGTCTTGTTGCAAACGAAAAATTGATAATAAAATCTTCTGAAGCTCAGATTGCAGCATTATTTAATCAGATAGGTAATATACTGACAAACGGAAATTTCAACGGTTTACAATTTGATTCTGAAAATGTTAAGAATACCGAAGAGATAAAAAAGTATGCTGCCAGCCATGATGAGATAGTTAAAAATATAAAAGCCGCATTAGATGATGCACGAAACAAGGCAAGTTCTTCAGTTTTAGTTGCTGATAAGAAGGTATTAACTGATTTGCATGTTTTACATGATGCTGAGTATGTTGAAGCAAAAGGCAGACAGACAAAGTTTGAGCAGATAATAAAAGAGCTTGAAGAACTCAGAAAGCGTTTGGCTGTTTTGATTGAGGATAGGAACAGGATACTTGAAACTTTGGAATCTGAAAAGGGTGTTAGAAGGAATTTGCAGAAGCTGTTTTACCAGAGGCATCAACTAAATATAAGTCTACACACTTTAATTAATAGTGCAGTAGCTGAGATATGCGGTAAGAGCGAAGGTTCTCTTGAAATTGAGTTAACACCGTTAGATAATATAGAACATATTGTCAAAGGTTTCTTAGCTAAAGTTACAGGAAGTAAAGGCCAGCCCGCAAGAACACAATCGTTTTTCCAGACACTCTTAAAGGGTGAAAATACATATAAGGAACTGTTGAAGTTTTGGTTCTCGATATACAAGGCTCAAACTGAAAAGCTTAAAATCGAAAACATAATTTCAGAGTATGGCTTGCAAAATGCCTCACTTCTTGAAACTGATTTTGAAAGAATTAATGAAAGCCTGAATACGTCAGCCATAATTGACTTTGCATTGGAACTTCCCACTTATGATTTAAAACTTCTTTACTGTAAAGACCCTTCAAATAAAATACCGTTTGAAGATGCCTCTTATGGTCAACAAGCTGGTTCAATCCTCACAATATTGTTGAATCAGGAATTTGGTCCTTTAATAATTGACCAACCTGAAGATGATCTTGATAATAAAGTTATTCATCAGATAACTGAGAATATTGTTTCGGCCAAGCACAAGAGACAGCTCATTTTCAGTAGTCATAATGCAAATATTGCAGTGAATGGTGATGCAGAATTAATCCTAACATTTGACCATAATTCTGATAAGTCCGCAGGGGAAATTATTGGCAGTGGTTCAATTGATAAGGATGAAATCAAATTGCAAGTAAAGGACATTATGGAAGGCGGTGTTATTGCCTTTGAGATGCGTAAAACAAAATATGACTTTTAAGTAATGAAAACAGATACATCAGAAAAAGGATTAGAAGCACTTATTGCAGCGTATCTCTGCGATACGATTGCCGGTAACTCATATCAGCTTCGCCAAAACACCCAATACAATCGTGTTGAGTGTGTAGATGAAGAATTGCTTTTCAGTTTTTTAGAAGCAACACAGGAAAAGGCAGTACTTAAATTGCAGACCATTCATGGCGGTAATTACCGTAGTAAAATATTGTACCGCCTCAACAGTCAGATCAAGCTGTTGGGCATTATTGAAGTTTTGCGTAAAGGAATTACTGACAATAATGTAAAACTGAAATTCTTTTATGATAAACCCGTTTCGAACCTCAATCAGCAAGACACTGAACTCTACAACAAGAATATATTCTCTGTAACCCGACAGGTGCATTACAGCACACAAAATGAAAATAGCCTCGATATGGTTGTTTTCATCAATGGCTTACCCATCATCACTTTTGAATTAAAAAATGAGCTTACCAAACAGAATGTAAAAGATGCTATCAAACAATACAAAACAAGCAGAGATAGCAAAGAAGAACTGTTTCGCCTCGGAAGATGCATGGTGCACTTTGCCGTAGATACAGAGCAGGTTTGGATGACCACTCACTTAAAGAATGGCAGTACATATTTTCTTCCCTTCAATAAAGGACACAATAATGGAGCAGGAAATCCCCCCAATTCATCGGGCATTAAAACTGACTACCTGTGGAAGGAAATATTGACCAAAGACAGCCTTACCAATATCATTCAGAATTATGTGCAGTTGTTTGAAGAGGAAGTAGAGAAGATATTACCTGATGGTAAAATCAAAAAGGAGAAAGTCAAGAAACTCATATTCCCTCGTTATCACCAATTATTTGCAGTAAACAGTCTGTTGCAAAATGCAAAACTAAACGGTGCAGGCCGCAGATACCTTATTCAACATTCCGCAGGTTCTGGTAAGAGTAACTCAATCAGCTGGCTGGCTCACCAGTTAGTAGGTTTATTTGATAACTCAAATACCAACACTGTATTTGATACGGTCATTGTAGTCACCGACCGTAAAGTACTAGATGCACAGATACGGAATAACATCAAACAATTTGAGCAGGTAAAAGGGGTAGTAGAAGCTATTACTGAAGGTAGTAAGCAGCTAAAAACTGCTTTGGAAGAAGGTAAGAAGATTATTATTACAACCATTCAGAAGTTTCCCTACATCGTTAATGAAATTGGAGAGTTGCCGGGCAACAAGTTTGCTATCATCATTGATGAAGCACATAGTAGCCAAAGCGGTAATACTGCCGGTAAGCTCAATGAAACCCTTGCCAAAGATTTTGAAAAAGTGCAGGTGGATGGGGATGAATACATTTTTGTGGATAAAGACCAGTATGATGAACTTACTTCCGAAGATTTGGTGGTAGATATTGTAAAAGGTAGGAAGATGCTGACCAATGCAAGCTACTTCGCCTTTACCGCTACTCCTAAGAACAAAACACTGGAATTGTTTGGTGAAAGGTTTAACGATAACGGCAAAGAAAAATTCAGGGCTTTTCATTTATACTCAATGAAGCAAGCCATTGAAGAAAACTTCATTCGTGATGTGCTGGAAAATTATACTACCTACCAAAGTTTTTATGGGTTGTACAAACGCATTGAAGATGATCCACTGTTCGATAAGGTAAAGGCACAAAAGAAACTACGCATCTATGTGGAAAGTCATGACCTGGCTATTGAGAAGAAAACTGCCATCATGATTGAACACTTCATGGATTCGGTGATTAAGCGTAAAAAAATAAATGGTTTGGCAAAAGCGATGCTGGTTACCAGCAGCCGTAAAAATGCAGTTAAGTATAAAAAAGCATTTGACAGATACCTTGCTGACACTGGAAATCCTTTCAAAGCCATTGTTGCCTTTTCAGGTGAAATTGACGGGCAAACCGAAGCCTCATTGAATGGCTTTTCAAGTTCAGCAATACCAGATGAGTTTAAGAAGTCAGAGTATCGCTTTCTGATTGTAGCCAACAAATACCAAACAGGGTTCGACCAGCCACTTTTACATACTATGTATGTTGATAAAAAATTGGGCGGTGTAAATGCTGTTCAAACCCTTTCAAGGCTGAACAGAACAACGGCTGGTAAAACAGACACATTCGTATTAGACTTTGCAAACAAGGCAGAAGACATCAAAAAGTCTTTCGACCCATTCTACGAAACAACGATTTTGGGTGAGGCAACAGACCCAAATAAACTATTCGACCTGCAATCCGCATTAGATGCTTTTCAGGTTTACACACCCGAGCAGGTGCAGGAGTTTTCACAACGCCTAATTACCAATGTTCCGGTTGATCAGTTACACAGCATTTTGGATGCTGCTGCCGAAGTTTTCAGAAGCCACCTGAACGAAGAACAGCAAGAAGATTTCCGTGCCAAATGCAAAACCTATGTACGTCTGTATGTTTTCCTTGCTCAAATAGTTCCTTTTATCAATCCATATCTGGAAAGGCTATACCTCTTCTTAAATCATTTACAGAATAAGTTAGGCCGTCAGAGGGAGGAAGATTTAGCACAAGGTATTTTGGATAACATAGACATGGAGAACCTTCGATACCAATTAGAGGCCACCACCAATATCGCACTTGAGCAGGGTGATGAATTAAAACCTATCCCCACTGAGATGAGAGGTGGAGTTGCTGAGCCTGAAATGGAGTATTTGTCAAACATCGTAAAAGCATTTAACGACAGATTTGGTACTGCCTTTACCAATGAAGATAAGGTGAAGAAAATGACAGAAGATTTAATGCAAGATGTAGCTAATGATAGTGAGTTTGTTAATGCTTTCCAGCACTCAGACACCCAAAATGCCAGGATTACATTTGAAGATGTGCTAAAGCGAAAGCTAATAGACCACATAGAAACCAATTTTGAAGTGTTTAAGGAGTATAATGATAACAAGGAGTTCAGGGATTTCTTTGCCGGAACCATGTTCCAGATAATGCAGAGAGATTTTATGAAGTTCAATGCCAATAAGTAAGCGTTTAAAAAATAATAAATTGAAAATGAGTGATACACCACAACATAGCGACATCATATTTTACAACACCCCCACAGGTGATGTGAAAATTGAGGTGATTTTTAATGACGAAACCTTTTGGCTCACTCAAAAGCGGATGGCGGAATTGTTTGGTGTGGAAGTTCCTGCTATCAACAAACACCTCAGTAATATTTACGAAACGGGCGAACTGGACGAAAAGGCAACTATTTCCATTTTGGAAACAGTTCAGCAGGAAGGCACCCGGATGGTAAAGAGGAATGTGGAGTTTTACAATCTGGATGCCATAATAGCCGTTGGCTATAGGGTAAACAGCCATCAAGCCACTCAGTTCCGCATTTGGGCTACTAAAACCCTTAGAGAGTTCATTATCAAGGGTTTTGTATTGGACGATGAAAGGCTTAAACAAGGAAAACGCTTTGGCAAGGACTACTTTGACGAACTTTTGGAACGCATCCGGGAGATTCGGGCAAGTGAAAGGCGTTTCTACCTCAAAATAACCGACATCTACGAACAGTGTAGTATCGACTATAACAAGGATGCAGAAATAACCCAAAAATTCTTTAAAACGGTTCAGAACAAGTTGCATTGGGCCATTACTGGCAAAACAGCAGCAGAACTGATTGCAGACCGAGCCGATGCTTCTCAGCCCAATATGGGCTTAACCACCTGGAAGAATGCCCCCAAAGGTAAAATCCTGAAAACAGATATTGGAACAGCCAAAAATTACCTGCAGGAAAAGGAAATCAAAGAACTGGAACGTATCGTTACAATGTACCTCGATTTTGCTGAACTGCAAGCCGAAAGACAGATCCCGATGAAAATGGCAGATTGGGTTACCCGTTTGGATGCATTCCTTCAATTCAATGAATACCAGATTTTAAAAGATGCAGGTAAAGTGAGCCATGAAGTAGCCATGAAATTGGCAGAGAAAGAATATGAAAAATTCAGAATAATTCAGGATAGAAATTTTGAAAGTGATTTTGAAAAAGAAGTAAAAAAGATAACCGATAAACCAAAAAAGAAAAAGAAATAAATGCAGCAAGATTTACTCTTAAATATCATTCCTTTCAATCCTCCGGCAGGTAATCAAACTTTTGCATTCTACAGGCAGAAGCAGCCTGGCTTTTATCCGGTGTTTAAGGGTGATTTGCAAGGGCTTCTTGATGATAAGTTTTCTGCATTGGAATTGCTGGAATTAGAAAAGCTATACACCGATTTTCAGCCACCCAGAGAAGAAGCAATCCTTTTGGACATTGATTTATCGGTTAGCACCCGTTTTGCCAATCATTACTACCGCTACCTGATACGAAAGCACTTTGAAGGAATTGCAGACATCATGCATCAGGACTTCACCAGTGAAACAGAAGTATGGTTTCACAGTCCTGAAAAGAGTACCTCCAAATACAAAGTGTATAACCAGTTTACACTCAAAGTTCAATATGGCAGGGTAACAGATACACCCGAGTTGGTACTTTCTTACGATGGTACAACTAAAGTATTTGCAAAGCCGGTTTCCGAGATTTACAACTTCAATACCAACCTGTACAATTGGATAGTTTGCAATGGTGTTATCTATAAATGGAAGTTCAGACCACAGGAGGTAATCAATCAACCACAGAATTGTTACCCTATTTTAAGCAACGAACTCAAACCGCATTTAGAAATTGCCTTTGATGTACCGGACTTAAAAAACCGCTATCCAAAATACTTGGATATTCTACAAGATTTTTACAGCAAGTATCTCAACACACCGGCATTTCGCAAAATCATTCCTATAACCGAGGAAGGCTTTTATCGGCCAAAGGCAGAGCAGCACCGTGTTATCAATTCAAGCTCCAACGATTTGTTGTATGCCGGAGGTAGAACAGGGAAAGAACCCAAGAAAGATTTTAAGTCAAAAGGTCCTTACCAATTGCCGCAGAAGCCCAGCAACTTCAAATTCTTTTTCATTTATCAAAAGGCAGACAAACCTACTGCGGTAACTGAACTGTACAGGTATTTACATAGTGGTTGGAAAGACGACCGTTTCCCTTTCCCCAAAATGCAGGACTACATCAAAGTTCCTTTTGAGTTAGACATTTCAAAGAATGTAGAATTTGATACCGTTGAAAATGCAGTAGCCAGTGTTCGCAATGCTGTAAAGAACGCAGATTGGCAACCTGATACGCAATACATGGCACTCTTTGTAAACCCAGTGCCTAAATTAGAGAAGGACGATGGCAAAAAGAACATCTACTATAAGATCAAAGAAATCCTTTTGTATGAAGGTGTGCTTTCACAAGTAATCAAAAGCGAACACCTGTACAAAAACGGTAAGCCTAATTCTTTCTTCAATACATTCCTTCCACACATAGAAATTGCCATGCTGGCAAAATTGGGTGGTGTACCCTGGAGGCTGAACAGACCAACCAACAATGAGCTTATTGTGGGTGTGGGTGCATTCTATTCTGTTACCCGAAAATCAAGGTTTGTAGGTTCGGCTTTCTGTTTCAATAACGAGGGAATTTTCAAAGGCTTTGATTGCTTTAAAGGAGATGATACCATTAGCCTTGCAGGTTCCATCAGGGAAGCGGTAGCAAAGTTTATAGCCGTCAATTATACAGCTTCAAGGTTGGTTATTCACTTCTATAAAGACATAGGGAAAAAGGAATTAGAACCCATCCTGCGGACTTTACACACATTAGGCTTGAACATTCCTGTTATTGTAGTTACAATCAATAAAACAGAAAGCAAAGAGTTGTTAGGCTTTGATGTGAGCGATGCGGAGAACTTAATGCCTTACAGCGGAACAATTGTAAAAGTGGGCAAATCCGAATACCTGCTATTCAACAATACCCGATAC
The DNA here is from genome assembly GCA_002281875.1 of Sphingobacteriia bacterium 24-36-13. GTDB lineage: Bacteria > Bacteroidota > Bacteroidia > Chitinophagales > Chitinophagaceae > Sediminibacterium. The sequence continues at coordinate 58,122 of NCHN01000012.1, forward strand.
GATGCAACCTCAAAGCCTGCACAAAAGGAATATCACTTTCCGGTGAAGATTGCTTTATCCTCAACAGTGGAAGGCATGTTAGATGATATGAACTTGGTAGAGCAGCTAATAGACCAGGTTTATCAGTTCAGCCGCATGTATTGGAAAAGCACCAACCAGCAGAGTTTGCCGGTTACCATCAAGTACCCTGAAATGGTGGCCGAGATTTACCCCTATTTCCAACACGACAAACTGCCTGACTTTGGTAAGGAGAGTCTTTGGTTTTTATAAAAGCCTTGAATAACAATCTGAATTAACAAGCACATCATGGAAATGAACTTGGAAAAAATAGGAGCTTACCTTAGGGTTAGCGAGATAACAGAAACCAACAATGCATATTTATTCGATGTGCAAGGTCCTGATGCAAAAATCTATTTTGCAAAAGTGCCAAAGAATTTAGATGCCAGCAGTTCAGCAGCTCGGCAGTTTAGTTCTGTATCCCGTCATCTAAAGAAAATCAATAGTGAGTTTATCAATAAAGTAATTGATTCAGGCGATGAGGCTACTGCCGGTTGTTATTTTATGATATTGGAAAAGATTGATAATGGTAAAACACTGGAACAATTTGTTGCTGCTGAAAATGAAGTATCTCCCCAATACCTAAAATACATTCTACAAGTTTTGTATAACTGTTCGGAAGCGTTAGACCTTGCAGCTTCAAAGAATATATTTCATAAGGATATCCACCCAAGAAATATCCTGATTACGGAAGATAGAAAACCAGTAATAATTGATTTTGGAATATCATTACTGGAGCACACTATTTCAAAAAGGCCAACAGAAAATGAATACACTACACGCTTTTCAGCACCTGAGTACATAAGGAAGGAAGAATCAAAACTTCAAAGTCGTACTGATTTTTATTCATTATCCCTCTGTGTTTTGTATTCTTTACTTGGCCATCAGTTATTCTACGAAGACGAGAATAATGAAAGCAGATTGCAAAAAGTGGTCAACCTTTATAAATCCTATCTTTCTGAAAATGGTCTAAAGCAGTTTCAGGAAGTTTTCAGGAAGTCGTTTGATTCAGACCACAATAAAAGATATTTCAGATACACAGAGTTGAGAGATGCAATCAATTCATTGTTTGAAGTAATCAACCACACACCAGATAAACCATTTGCATTACATTTTGAACCGGGCATCAATCCCGTTGAATTTATTCGAGAAATTAACAGCGAAGGTGTTTTTATCGCAGTGAATGAATTACGACATCAGGTTCATAAGAATGTAATTGCAAAAATAGCATCAACTAATTTTTACGTTAACCATTGCTTTTTATCTAATAGAGGCAATTGCCTTGAAATCAAAGGATTCAAGAAAATAGATAACCTTGAGCCAAACGAACAAAAAAATCATGCATGGATTTTGGCAAATGGGTTTCAATTGTCTGAGGTAAACTTTGTGTCTAAAGAGCCTTCAGATGCGGACTTTCAAAACCATTATGATGTTTACAATCTTTTGGAGAAACTATTCATTGATAAACGAGATACTACTCGTTCTGCATTGCAAAGGCAGCCAAGAGAAATACTTCAAACCTATAAAACGCTTTTGCAGGAAGAGATCAATTATCTTAGAAATGATGCCTTTAAGGTTAGGTACTCTGAATTTGAGGTAAATTCAAATAATGAGGCAGCTTTTAAAGTCGTGTTTGACGAAAAGGTTACGATAGAAAAGGTCAATAATTTCCTTAAACGTTCTCAGGCATCTTTCAGAAAGGGTACAGAAATATCACTTTGCAGTAGTGAAGATGAACAAGGTACAAAATCAAAACAAAGCATTGGTTTTAGTACCCGTTACGACAGTAGAACCAATAAATTATTTGTCAAGGATTTTCCGATTTCTAAAAAAGAGGAAGTAGCAGTCAAAGGTTTTTTAATTGAGGATACTTCACTTCTTGAAATACAATACAAGCGTCAGCTTAATGCTATTAAGAATTACGAGAACGATAATATTACAAACTCCCAACTCAGGAGGTATTTGTTTCAACCTGAAAATCTAAAGCAATTAGCAGATGAGGTTGGGGAGCTTGATGCAGAACTTAATGTCATTTCAACTGAGAAGAATGGTAAACCAGTTCAGTTTCAGGATGCTCAGAAGTTTGCAATTTTAAAATCTCTATATCGTCCACCAATAACTCTTATTCAAGGCCCTCCGGGTACTGGTAAAACAACAGTAATTACAGAACTCATAAAGCAGATACTTGCTAAGGATAAGCAGTCTAAGATTCTCATAACATCGCAAACCAACCTTGCGGTTGACAATGTGCTTTCCAGAATGGTTGATGTTCCAGGTGTAAATTTTATTAGGTTGGGTAGAAACATTGAAGATGCCGTTATTGACAGCCACTCTTTTGATAAAAAACTGAATCTATGGGCTCGAAAAACTAAGGGTAATTGTGAGAAGAATTTCGCAGCACAAAAAAAACAGGCACTATCTCAGGAGAAGAACATATCCCCATTTTTGAACCTCATTTTACAGGAAATAAATAAGAAACAATCTTGGGATATTACTAAGAAGTACTTAAAGCAAGTTCTAACAGGTCATTTTGCAAAGGGTTTTGAGAGTTTGGTTGAGCATATTGATAACAAGCAAAATTTTGAGGCTGAGCTTTCTAAGTATATTGGAGATGAGCATGTGTTTCTTAACAAACTTGAGCTTCTAAAGCGTAAGTGGATTTCAATACTATCGAATATTGAAAATAAGGACGAACTAAAATCGAAATACATATCCAGCATCAATATAGTTGGTGCAACTGCTAATCACATAGCTGCCGGTATGTACAAGGATTTTAAGTTTGAGTTTGATTATGTTATCATGGATGAAGCTGCAAAGGCTACACCTGCTGAAACGTTGGTTCCTATAAACATGGCACATAATCTTGTACTTGTTGGTGACCATGAGCAGTTGCCTCCTTTAGTAACAGCAACAGAAGCAGTGAAAAAACAGGTACAGGCGAAATTGAATAATGAGGGTGAAATGGTAGACTTTGACAAAATCTACTATGACCAGCCAAGTTTATTCCAAATTATGTATGATGGTTCACCGGAAGAGTATAAAGAAATGCTTGATCTGCAATTTAGAATGCCTAAACAGATTGGCGATATAATTTCAAGTTTAGTATACCACAACAAATTAAAATCTACAGAAAAGAGTGGGAAGCCTCACAACATAAAATTAAAGGCAACCACTTCAATGTTTATGTGCGACATAAACAAATATCCTGACCGTTTCCACAGAATTGATCCTGTCAGTAGGTCATCATACAATCCTGTAAGTGCGAAAGCAATAACTGAAATACTTACAAAAATTGATAATATCCCAGAAATCTTCACTGAATCTGAAAATGATAAGCCGTATGAAGTTGGTGTAATTACTGGCTATGGTAAGCAAGCTGAGTATTTAAGTAATGAAATCGAGAATGCTTATTTCAAAAATTTGCAATTGAACAAGAATCTTACAATTGCTACTGTTGATAGTTTTCAGGGTTCAGAAAAGGATATTATCATTTATGACATTGTCCGTAGTGCAAAAGCGAAGGATAACACCGGGTTGGGTTTCCTCGAAATGCCTAACAGAATAAATGTGGCTTTAACAAGGGTAAAACGCCTTCTTATTGTTGTGGGTGATGCAGATTACATTTTAAACGTTAATCCAAGTTTTTCCTGGATCTCAAATAATCCTCAAAAGCCTTTGTTATTGAAGGAGTTTGTATCTCAATTGCACAAAGCTGGATTTATCTATAATAGCCTAAATGAAATATTCTATGAATAATCAGAAAGGAAATAATCAAAAGCAGCATAAGGTGCAATACAACAAAGGGCAAAAGCACTTTAAGAACCCGAAAATAGCACACAGCAAATCAAAGAATTTGTCTAAAACGGCTGTGCTATTCGATAATCACAAGGATGATCTCGGTTCGGAATATTCATTAAATGATATTCTTGAAATAGGCTATCCAATTGTTGAAACAACTATTGAAGTCATTTCCTCAGGCAAGCCGAGCGATATACTTCAGGAAGTTCACATTTTGCTTATTGAGCTGATTAACACTGGTGTTGATTCAAAAGGAGCATTGGCTCAGTTTCTTGGTGTATCGGAAAACGACTTTATACTGGATGAATTATACACCTTATTGGAAAACGGCATCATAGCCATTTCAGATGAGGAAAAATACAGAGTTACAACGAAAGGAGACATTTTCATTGAGGAAAAGAAGTTTATACCTGTTACAACCCAAGAGGACTTTAAGTTCTATGTTGATGGTCTTACAAAAGATATTTACTATGAAATGCCATCTGAAACTACCAATACTCCCAATAGACTTGCACCATCAGTAAAAGTAGATTTTGATTTTATCCAGGAGCAATGGTTGAAAATAAACAAATGCTACACGAGGGCAAATGCTGGCGATAAGGAGATTGTAGATTTAGCTAACTACAAACGCAGTATTACTGCAAGAAGGGATTTATTTGTCAAATATTATGTGTTAATATACTATCCTAAGGACAAGTCAGGCAAGAAAATACAATTAAAGGTTTACAACAGTGAATCGAAGCTGCTCAAATCTCATACAGAATCGTTGAGTTCTTTATACTCTTCAAATAAATATCTGTTTGATTTCACAAATGAACTTGAAGGCGTTGAGGAATACAAAAAGCTGTTCATTGACGCTGCTGTCCAAATCACCGATGAAAAGTTGACGGGTAAGTATCAAGATATTTCAACTTTCGAGCATAAGGAACTTATCAAAGAGGCACTTTTCACCGCTGACACAGCGGTTTATATTGAAAGCCCATGGATTAGAAAGGCTACAATGGATTACTTGCCTGCGATGGAGTTCTTTTTGAAAAAGAAGGACACCAAATTATTTATTGCCTATGGCATAGATTCAAGTTTCAAAAATGCTCCGCACAAAGAGACATTTGAGAAAATCCAAGAGTTGAAATCAAAATACCCTTCTCGTGTATTTATATTTCACTTGCCAACTCATTTCAAAAACAAGTTCCCTAACCGTGATGGTAGCCACAGAAAAATTCTAATAAAGGATTTTGAGTATTATATAAAAGGCAGCTACAACTGGCTTTCGTATAGCGGGAATGAAAATGAAAATTACGCAGTAGAAGAAGGTACTCAGTTTTTTGATAATGTCGAACAGTTTTGGAAAAAGGTGTTCCATGATTACCAATTTGAACTTTCTCTTTTAAACTTTTCGTAATAGCAAATTTGTATCAAGGTTACTGAGGTGGCTGTATGATACATAACAAATAATAATATGGACGCAACATTGCAGAAATACATTTCACAAACTACCGACACCAATAATTATCTGGTAACAGCAAACAATGGCGGTCATCAATACATAAATGACTTCGAGGAAGTTTATGCCTGCTATGCAGCTAACTTTCCGAGTGAACTGAATAACTGGTTACAAAACAAAATGATGTTAAATGCTCTTCCATTCAACGTCAAACAGTATGTTCAGTTTGCTTGTGAAGCTACCATAGTGAAATTCTTTGCCGACAAATACAAAACAGACCTTGCAATTGAGAAGAAAATAAATCCTGCTAACAAGATGGATGTTGACCTGGTATTTTCTGAAAACGGGTTTACATTCAATATCGAGATTAAGTGTTCAGATTTTAATGCAAAGGAGGCTATTGATGCAAGCAATACGCTTAAAATTCAGCCTGTAGGCCGCTTAGATGGTTTTGGTGATACCCTTGCTGAATTGCAGGAACTCTTAAAGCCGGTTGCTGAGAAATTGAATTTGGATGCCATTGTAGCAACAAAGAACATGGATAACAGCCTGAAAGATTTTCTTTTAAGTGCAAATAAAAAATTCAATCCTGCTGCATCCGACAAAGAACTGAATATCCTGTCTGTTTCGTGTAATGATGCTGAGGACATGCAATTGTGGTACTACTATATGTTCAAAGACCAAGGTTTGTTTACATCATCATCATTCCATCCTGTTTCCGAGTTTGAGAATGTTGATGTGGTTATTTTAAACAACCTCTATTTCAAGCACTACGAATACTTCAATAAAAAACTATTGAACTCATGGGATTTTGGCAACTGCTTTAATCTGATTTTTATTAACCCGTTTGCAAAGCAAAAGAAGGATGCGGCAGTAGCAGAATTGTTGAAAATATGCCATAACCAAAATGCAGGTTTAAGACTTTGGAATATGCCCGGCACTGCTGAAGAAGAAGTAAAGGACAGCAGAAGAATAGCAGACTATATCAAAGGTGAATTAGAAGATAAGCTGAAGCAATATTTCTTCAACCAACCTTAACCATTGTCTTTTTCACAAACAATAAATGGTCGTACTTAGAGAATACCAGACAGAGGGAATAAAGAAAATATTTGAGGCATGGGATCCAAAGAGGTCTAATCTGAAAAATGTTTTATTCCAAATGCCTACCGGAACAGGCAAAACAACTGTGTTTTCTGCAATAGTACGCAAAGCCCATCTTAAAGAAAAGTTTGTTCTGATTGTTGTTCACCGCATTGAATTGGTAGAGCAGATTGCTGAACGTTTACAGTCATTCGGTGTTTCTGTAGGCATTATTTCAGCAGGTAACAAGGCAGAACCTGATAAAGCAGTTCAGGTAGCTACAATTCAAACCCTATCAAGAAGAAACTATCCTCCGGCTGACATAGTGATTATTGACGAGTGCCATCATTCAAAGGCTGATACTTACAAAAAACTATGGGAAATATATCCCGATGCAAGGTTCTTAGGTGTTACCGCAACTCCGGTTCGTATCAATGGTGAGGGCTTCGATGACTTATTTGAAATACTCATTCCTTTAGGTAAACTCAGCTACTTCATTAACGAGGGGCATCTTGCCAAGATGAAGCATTTGGTTTGTGGCATCCCTGATGTTTCAAAGGTGAAGCAAAGAATGAGGGATTACGACTTGCAAATGCTTAAAAATGTAATGTTAGACAACTCCATTATGGCTAACCTGGTGGAGAGTTATAAAAAGTTTGCAAACGGAAAAAAGACAATCGTATTTGCTGTGGATATTGAACACAGTAAAAGCATTGTAGAACGTTATTTGGGAGCTGGTATACCATCTGCCCATATTGATGCTACTACTCCTAAAACGGAAAGGAAAGCAATCTTAGAACAATTCAAGAAAGGTGAAATACTTGTGCTGAGTAACGTTGATATTGTTTCAGAAGGTTTCGATGTTCCCGATTGCGAAGCAGTTCAGTTGGCAAGACCAACAAAGTCATTAGTGCTTTATTTACAACAGGTGGGCCGTTGTATGCGTCCATCACCAAATAAGGAATTTGGTTTGGTCCTTGATAATGCAGGTTTGTGGTTGGAGCATGGCATTTGTTATATTGACAGAGATTGGTCTTTAAAAGGCATCAACAAGGCTAAGCGTAAGGTTGCTATTGAAAAGCAGATAGGTTTTGACGAAGAAGAACGAATACGAGAAATAACCCGTCCAACTGAAGCAGAGGGGCTTGAACTTGTTGAAATAAGCGAAGACCTTGAAAGGCTATTAATCTTTGAAAGTTTCATCAGGTTTGCAAAAGCACAGGAGCACAAAATGGTTTCAGTAGTTTATAAATATTCAGACTATTTGCTATCACAGAATGCCAACTTTACTGAGTTTGAAATTAAGTATTGCCACAGGCGATTGAATAAAGAAGGCTGCAATTACAAAATTGGTTTTTGGTATCACCGTAAAAAGGAACTTGAAGAAAAGCTGAAGGAGCATATCATATAGGGCATTCCCCTTCGGGTCGGGCTTTCCGCTACAATCTTTTGCTGAAGGCAAAAGGATTTCCGCTTCAATCCCTAATGCCTAAGAAAGCGGTGTTCGTTCCTCACGAATTTATTGAACCCACCCGGCCAACGCACAAGCACGGCTTATGCAGTGGCTAACCCACAAAGCCAACCCTTCCACTGCATCTATGGTGTTGCCGCCATTTTTAACTGTCATACTTTTTGTGGCTATGCTCCCCACGCTTTTGGCACATTGCCTGTTCCGCTTCGCTACACAGCCAAAGAGCCAAGCCAACCCAAGCATAGCAACAAAAAGCCGCTACACTCCAACCACCACCACCGTTTCGCTTATGCCAGTATAAAAAATGGCGGAAGCATACTTAAACATAATGCGGTCTTATGTGTTCGCTTTGCACAGCCACCCCACGCTTATGCAAGCATCCCAACGCAGTGGCTGTCACATAAGTCGCCATTATGTTAAGTAGCCAACACCATAGCACTTTTTATCAAAAGTGAAGCCGTGCTTCTGCCAACGCACCCCACCCGAAGACCCACGACACCCCGCCACCCTTTCAGCGGTGCAGTAAAAAATAAAGCATGATTTGTTTTACGGCTATGTGCTTGCGGTAGGTTCATTCACTTCATCTCCATTTCGTTCAGGCGTTTCGTTCATTCCGCTTTGCTTCATTCACTACACTATCCTTCACTGCATTTCGCCTACGTTCATTTCACCAACCTCAGCACCGCACAGCAAAAGCAATTCCTTCTCTTCATTCCGCAAAGCCAACACACAGGCTTTCCGTGTCATGGCGTTTGCTTAACCCACGCTACAATAGCTTTTGTTTTTTGAAAAGTTACAAAAGCTGCCAACGCTTCTAAACAAACTGCTCATGCCACTACAAGCCTCCAACCCGATTTGCTTCATTCCGTTCAGTCATTGCATTTGCTCTTGACCCACCGCACCATAGAAAGCGGTATGCTTTATTTTTTCCTGCGAATTGTTTACCCCAGCCAACCCACAAAACACAACTCCGAACAATATATCCGGTTGAATTGAAATACGGTTGATGAAGTGTAGTAAACGAATTTTCTGATTTCAGAAGAGGAATGCAGATAAGGAGGATCTGCTTGAAAAAAATAAAAATAAAAAGTGCAGCAAAGTTAGGTGGCTGGCACAGGCCAACGCACTTAAAAAACCAAAAGACTACGGCATAATGAAAGGCAAATAAGCTGTTGTTTTTTATAGTGGTATTTGCCTTTCACCCTTCGGGACTTATTCCGTTTCCTTTTGGTTTTTTAGCCACGCCACCTGTGGGATTGCTTTCTTTTTTTTTCTGTTTTTTTTCTTTGTCAAATTATATGTGTGCTGCGGAGCGTAAGCGAAGCAGGGCTGCGGCAAAGGCTTAAAACAGGCTCAAAATTTAAGCAGTCATTATGCACATTCCGAAGTTTCAAACGTACAGCGTAAAGCATCAAAGCACAGGTTTTGAATTTTACATTTTATCAAAAGGGCTGAACAGTGGTAAGCCTCTTTTAACTCCCTGCCCTAACTCATTTGTTTGTATTTGCAAAAGCCAGGAGCAGAAGGACTTTTATTTCTGGTTACTCTTTGGCCTGTGGAAGGCAAAATATTTTCATCAGTTCCTCACTGGTTCTGTAATTCCCTTTATCCGCTTATCTGATTTGAAAAATGAAATACTTACTCAGGCTGAAAAAGTAAGTAAGCAGGAAAAGGAATATAAAAACACAGTTGATAGAATCAAGCAGCTGGAAGAGAAGGAAAGAGCCATCCGCCAAAATCTGGCTTTAATCAATGATTTGAAAAGGGCAATGATTTACCGGCATCTTAAAAGCAAATAGTAAGGCTGACTTTGACATGATGCTGCACCGTGCATAAATAAATTTTGATGTGCAAAGGTAGCATGGCGGCCAGACGCACAAGCCCGACCCAAAAAAACCAAAAGACTACGGCATAAACACAGACCCACCGCACAAGGCTTTCATTTATTCCGTTTCCTTTTGGTTTTTTTATCCGCCATGCAGAGAGATGCACATAAAATTTATTTACTATGCACAAGCATCCTCGTATCAGTTCAGGCAGCCATTCAGGTATTTGCCCATTCACTCCGCAGGTACTTCATCAGCACTTGCCTTTGTCACCCTTTGCGTTTCAGCGTTACATCCGCAGGTCATCATTAGCCCATCAGCCAGTTTTTGGCATCAAGGTTTACCGCCTTCCATGTGGCTGCTATGTTTGGCGTTATCCTTCAGGTGTTCGTGAGCTTTCAGCATTGCCCTTTTAGGGGCTTTGCTGAAAAGAAAAAGCCCCACCAAACTGGTGAGGCCATTTCCTAACTGAAAGAAAGAACAGCGTTTATGCTACTTCAACAATGTTCAACACGTTGTAAGCACCGTTTTTGAGAGAGTACTGAACTCCGTTTACTTCCTGGAAGAACTCAATCAGCATCAGGTAGAACTTAGTTCCAGTTCCGGCAGGTACACCAGCAGGAGTAAGAGTTACAGGTGTGTTGGTTCCGTCAATAGGAAGATTGGTGACCGGGCTGTACTCAATTGCACTGGTTCCGTTGGTGAAGTCAACAACTGCATACGCAGACTTGAAGCTCACATGAGTTGCACCAGACGGATATGCAATATCATTGATCGGAATGAAGGCCGGAATGTTGATTGCTCCGGATACACCTGTTACGGTGAAGGGAGCAAAAAGAACACCACCCAAAGCTGCACTGTCATTGAAATCAAAATCTTTCAACAGAGCCAATGCCGCAGGGTCAGCAATACCAATTGCTACAGTACGTTCACCCCTTGGAGATGTAACGTCATAGTTTTTAATCTGCGTCATGATTTGGGTTAAACGACTGGTAACACGATTGTCAGCAGCGTTCATCATGAGGTTACGGACAGCGTTGCGAAGCAACTTGCCGGCAGTTGCAGAACTGCCAAACTCAGCTCCGTTTTCACGGGTACGCTGGAAGTTCGGGTCATTTGCAATACGTTCAGCAGATACGCCACCTTTGGTTTTTACCAAGTGACCATCTTGTGTTTTGTAGAAGGTCAGCTCATCCAGAGTGCCTTCAATTTTGAGAATACCTTTAAGTTTTGCCATTGCTTTAAACTTTTATGAGTTAGTAAATTTGTTTCGACTGATACGCTTTAATCAGCTTACGAAAACAAAATTAGAAGCACAGTAAAGCCTCTGCAAATGAGCCGTGCCATCTGTGCCGATTGTTCCGCATTATTCCAACAAACACACTTTTACCGCCCTTAAAAAAGATTTATATTTGCAATGTCACTTCCATATTTGAAGTATATCATCGGTATGGTTAGTGTATGAAGTTGAATAATTGAAATAATGAATAGACTGTGCATTTATCCGAAAGACATTCAGGTAATCACAGGCAGAAGCGACAGGTATGGTAGAAACCTTATTAAGAAGATCAAGGACCATTTCAACAAGCAGCAGCACCAGGTTGTTACTGTTGAAGAGTTCTGCCAGTACATGGGCTTGCAACCGGAAACGGTTGTCAAGCAACTTCGATAGGTTGTAACCTTATCTTTGCTTTTGCTTATGATAAGGCACAGCACACTCTCAACTCAACAACTTTTTTTCCTTTCTTTGTTGGGTAGTTTCCTTTGATAATACAGCCTTTGTTGGCTATTTGTTGCCCAATTAGCTGAAAGCCTTGATAATTAAGGGTTCACTATTTTTTGTATTGGGAAGTGATTTTCACGAACGAAGTGTGTGAAAATTATCCCGACTTAAGTCGGGATGACAGTTAGTCGGGATAAAATATGAATCATATGTACGAATTATTTCTTCAGCATTTCAATACCAAAGTTGCCCTTACAGCGGAAGAGGAAGCGTTACTAAAAACTTATCTAACACAAAAAAAACTCCGAAGAAAACAATACCTGCTTCAGTCTGGAGATATATGCAAGGCTTTCGCTTTTATAGAAAAAGGGGCTATGAAATCTTATACAGTGGATGATGCTGGAGTGGAACATATTATTCAATTTGGTATAGAGGGATGGATTATTGCAGATCTCTATAGTTTTCTTACTGGTGAGCCTGCTTTGTATAATGTGGATGCAGTAGAAGACGCTGAATTGGTTTTGATTAGCAAGTCTGCTCACGATGCTTTGCTAAAAGTATTACCTAAATATGAAACATATACTAGGTTGAATTTTGAAGGGGCTTATATAGCCATGCAAAGAAGGTTAACGTCTATCATCAGTAATTCTCTAGAAGAACGATACGAGCAGTTTACTGCTCAGTATCCAGAGATTGCACAACGTTTTCCTCAACATATGATTGCTTCTTATATGGGGCTTACTCCAGAAACATTAAGTAGAGTCAGAAAAAGAATTTCAGTCAAATAGGTCTTCATTTCTCACTCTTTTCTCTTGATTTAAATCAATACATTTTCTTGCTTCAACGCAATGTCATAGGAGTATGACCTGTTTTAACTTTGCCTCAAAATAATGAGGATGGGCGTTAATAATAATCTACTGAATTGTGATATAGAAACTGGTATATGTGAAGTGCCAAAGTATGGTGTAAGCCAACAAGAACAGGCTCCACAAAAGCCCGTTAAGCTCTTGTATTTTACGGATCCGATTTGTTCTTCTTGCTGGGGAATTGATCCTCAATTAAGAAAGCTACAACAGGAATATAGTCATTATTTTGAAATTGAGTATCGTATGGGTGGGTTATTAAAAAGCTGGGCTGAATATGGAGGTTCAGATGTTAACGGACCAGCGTCGGTGGAAAAACATTGGAATGAGGCAGGGGCTTATTATCAAATGCCTATTGATGGAATTGTGTGGAAGCAAGATCCTTTAGAATCATCCTATCCTCCTTCTATCGCCTTTAAAGCAGCACAGTTGCAAGGAAATAAAAAGGCAAGTCAATTTCTGCGTCGAATGAAAGAAATGGTTTTTACAGAACAAATAAATATTGCTCGAAAAGAAAATTTACTGTCTGCAGCAAATGATATTGACCTTAATCTTCAACAGTTTGAATCTGATTTAGAACAAAGTGCAATGCAGTTATTTGAAGAAGACCTTGCTTTTGCAAGAGCCAAAGACGTGAGAGGATTTCCTACTATTTTTTTCATTGATAACAACAATAATCAATTTAAAGTATATGGAAGTAAACCATACGAAGTATATGAATCTGCCTTGCTTAAATTGATTGAAGGACCAGTTGTAAAAAAAGCCACTGGTGAATTGACAGATATATTTAAGTATTATTCAACGGTTACATTGCGTGAATTTGAAGTGTTTTACAACTTGAGCACAGAAGCAGCGCTCATGACTTTAAATAAAATGGTGACAGAGAACCAATTAATTAAGACTGAAACCAAAGCTGGACCTATATGGAAAGAAGTAAATTTATAGCATCCATCTTTTTAACAACAACAGCCATGACAACCTTATCCGCATTTAAAAATTTTACCGACGCATTAAAAGACCAAGGAACTATAATGCCGGTACTTTTTATTGGTCATGGCTCTCCTATGAATGGAATTGAAGATACTATATTTAGTCGTAACTGGACGCAAATGGCCAAGGATATCCCAACGCCCAATGCAGTATTGGTTGTTTCTGCACATTGGTTAAGCAAGAGTACAAAAATTACTGCCATGGATTTTCCAAAGACCATACATGATTTTGGTGGGTTTCCTCCTGAACTTTTTGCGGTTCAGTATCCGGCACCAGGTAACCCTATATTGGCAAAAGAAACAGCGGGTCTAATTCATTCAACCCAAGTTGAACTAGACCATGATTGGGGCTTAGATCACGGTACATGGACAGTTGTAAGACATATGTATCCCCATGCAAATGTTCCAGTTCTACAATTAAGTATAGATTATACCAAAGCTCCACAATGGCATTATGAACTAGCAAAAGAGATTCATGCACTTCGAAAAAAAGGGGTACTGATTATTGGCAGTGGTAATATGGTACATAATTTAAGAATGGTTGCTTGGGACAAATTAAATGAACCTGAATATGGGTATGATTGGACATTAACAATGAATGAAAAGTTTAAGCAGTTAATTTCTTCTCGAGATTATCAATCATTAATCAATTATGAATCATTAGGTACAGCAGCAAAATTGGCGATACCTACATCAGAACATTATTTACCCCTGTTATATACGCTTGGTTTGAGTGATTCAAAAGATGCAATTTCATTTTTTAATGATAAGGCAGTAGGCGGTTCGCTTACAATGACGTCGGTGAAGATTGGATAGTCTCAAGTTTGAGGGGCAATTCTATTATTTATTTATAGTGTGGCTATTATCAGAAGTAGTTTTCTTATAACATATTTATGTGATTTTATTGTCAGCTAACAAAAGCTATTTTTGGGCAGTTTAATTTAATTGCTAAAAATGGTGTACAAAAAATACCTTAATGAAATAGTAGTAGGAGGAATTTTCTTATCCTTAATTATTACTACAATCATTTATGGAAATGCATTGGTTATATCTAATCCGTCAATAAGACTTTGGAATTGGAATAATTTGATGTTGATTTTACCACTAATCCCCTTACTTTTTTTACAAGAGAAAGCATCATTGCCTACTATTGATGCAATCAACAAGAAAAAAAATGGATGGATGTCGACGTTAGGCGTAGGGATGATTTTTGGAGTTTTAGATTTGGTTGTAGTTAAAATCATCATGCATCCAGAACCTTACACTCAAATGCCCCCTTTTCTACAACCATTTCCATATAGTATTTTTTTGTATAGTTCAGGTGCGCTGGATGTAGAACTGTATTATCGGATGATTCCAACAACAATTTTTTTGTTAATTAATCAATTCTATTTTAAAGGAAAATATAGAAATAGGCTAATTGTTGCGCTAGCAATTATTACTAGTTTAGTAGAACCTATACAGCAGTTTCCTTCTGGAGCTTTATGGTTTGTTATTTATGCTACCATCAGCGGTATCGCAATGAATGCTTGGCAGTTTAAGAGCTATATACAATATGGTTTTATAGCTTCATTAGCAGTAAGGCTGGGTCATTATTTAGTCTGGCATATCTTATTAGGTGTATTTGTCGAGTTTGTTGAACTCTAGTTCAATGCTAAATAGTTTTATAAAAAATATTTGAGTGATGAAAAGAAAACTTATTCTATATATTTCTATGAGTTTAGATGGGTATATAGCTAAATTGAATGATGACCTTCAATTTTTAGAATTAGTTGAAAAAGAAGGAGAAGATTACGGGTATGAAAACTTTATTTCAACAGTAGATACTATAATCATTGGCAGAAAAACCTTTGATTGGATTATTGGACAAGTTGACTTCCCTTATTCTGATAAGACAACTTATATTATATCACGATCACCTAAATTGAAGAGTCAAGATAAAATATATTATAAGAATGATTTAATCAGCTTAGTTGTTAAATTAAAAGCCGAAGCAGGTAAAAATATATTTTGTGTTGGTGGAGCAGAAATTGTAAATACTCTTTTGGTTGAAAATCTTATTGATGAGATGATTATATCAATAATCCCTATAGTCTTAGGTGATGGAATAAAGTTGTTTAAAAGTGAAATTCCAGAGCAAAAACTAAATCTCTTATCAACGAAAAAATTTGATACGGGTTTGGTGCAACTTCATTATGAATGTATTTAAGTTCAATTAAAATTATTTTTGATGGAAAGAAATGAATTTGCAACTGGTACTATACTTTGGCGTGGTAACTGGGTTGATAAAGGAAAGAGATATATGCCTTTTCAGATTTATAAAAATGATCAACGTTACAATGGTTGGATTGAATTAACTGCAGACAAAGAAGCAGAAAAAATTATATTGCATCGTATGGCAATTAGTAAAGAAGCTGAGAAAGATATAAAAGCAGGAGAATAGTAATAAAAATATATGATAAATACAAAAAGACTAAATATAATGCCCCTTACATATAGTCAACTCGTTAAGTATGCTAAATGCGATAACTCCTTAGAAAAAGAATTGAATTTAAATCCAAATTCTCGAACAATTTCTGATGAGTTAAAAGAAGCTTTAGATAATACTATTCTTCCAAATGTTGCTGATAAAGCCCAAAACTATTTATTCTCTACACTTTGGACAGCAATTTCGATAGCCGACAATTCAATGGTGGGAGATTTATGTATAGTTGGCCAACCCAACCAATTAGGAGAAATTGAAATTGGATACGGAACTTATGATGAATATCAAGGGAAAGGATATATGACAGAAATGGTAGGAGGAATAATTGAATGGGCAAAGACGCAATCATTAGTTAAATCAATTATTGCTTCTACAGAGAAATCTAATTTAGCTTCATATAAAGTACTTGAGAAAAATAATTTCATTCAAGTTAGTGAAACTCCGGATTTGTATAATTGGAAATTAGGGCTTTAAATTAACGATTTGTTTATCTTTTTTCTTTCTTTAAAATATACAATATTACAAAGCAAAGTTGCATATTTTAGTTAAGTTAAAATAATATAACTTAAATTAAGATATAGGGAAACCTAAAACCTTACATCAATTTATCCTGTAAAGGTAAATGAGATGAAAATCAAGTTAGAACAAATCAATCAAAAGTAATTGGATGCAAACTAATTTCTATGGATTCGTTATTTGCATATGGGTATTTTTTTTAAGTTGTAACAGTAGTAATCTAGATTCAAATACTGTTCAGCAAAAAGATACAGCCCATGCTTGTATTCAAGTGCCTCAACGATTTGGAGCTTCAACCAATTCAACCATTAAATTTGGCGGAGATAGTTCTTATGAGAATATGGCATTGATTCCAGGAGGAAGTTTTGAAATGGGCGGAGACAATGATCAAGCTGCAGAAGATGAATATCCTAAACACAAAGTAACTGTTGCACCATTTTATATGGATGTAACAGAAGTTACCAATGCGCAATTTCAAAAATTTGTGGAAGCTACTAGATATATTACAACTGCAGAGCGTAAACCTATTTGGGAAGAGTTAAA
Organism: Sphingobacteriia bacterium 24-36-13; assembly: GCA_002281875.1. Classification (GTDB taxonomy): domain Bacteria; phylum Bacteroidota; class Bacteroidia; order Chitinophagales; family Chitinophagaceae; genus Sediminibacterium. The sequence goes on from NCHN01000012.1 coordinate 74,917, forward strand.
AAAAACAGTACCTCCAGGTACTCCTAAACCAGCAGATAGTTTATTAGTAGCTGCTTCATTGGTTTTTAAACAAAGTACAGGTCCAGTTAATTTAAATGACTATAATCAATGGTGGAGTTGGGTTACAGGAGCCAATTGGAAACAACCACAAGGACCAGGAAGCTCAATTAAAGGGAAAGAAAATTATCCTGTTGTGCATGTTAGTTGGGATGATGCAATGGCATATTGTAAATGGGCAGGGAAAAGGTTACCTACAGAAGCAGAGTGGGAATTTGCAGCAAGAGGTGGGCGCATCAATCAAATTTATCCTTGGGGTAATGAAGGGGTTAATCAAGGAAAGCCTAAAACAAATAGTTGGGAAGGAAATTTTCCCTATTACAATGAGCAGAAAGATGGGTATCTAAAATATGCCCCAGTGAAAATGTTTAGATGTAATAATTATGGCTTATTTGATATGGCAGGTAATGTATGGGAATGGTGTAGTGATTGGTATCATCATGATTATTATAAGACCCTTGCAAAAACCAATAGCCTTAATCCTTCAGGGCCAAATAAAAGTTATGACCCACAAGACCCATATACACCAAAAAGAGTGTTACGTGGTGGAAGCTTTTTGTGTAATGACGCTTACTGTAGTGGCTATCGTGTGGCAAGAAGAATGAAGAGCAGCCCTGATACTGGATTAGAACATACTGGTTTTAGGTGTGTTCGTGATGCAGCAAAGCCTTAAATTTAATTTTAAATGATGAAACGAGCGCTTCAAATAGTATTAACCATTTATTTCTTAATTCTGTTTTGCTTTCAAATAAATGCTCAGAATAAAAACCCCAATATTATTTTTATTTTAGCAGATGATTTGGGTTATGGCGATTTGGGTTGTTATGGTTCTACACAAATTAGTACGCCTAATATAGATGCGCTCGCAAGATCTGGAACAAAATTTACACAGTTTTATGCTGGGAGTACTGTTTGTGCGCCCTCAAGGGCATCGTTAATGACTGGTTTGCATACTGGCCATGTATCCATCAGAGGGAATGGCGAAGTTCCCTTAGCTGCTACTGATAGCATACTTCCTCAATACTTGCACCAAGCAGGTTATAAAAATGGATTAGTAGGTAAATGGGGATTAGGGCAGTCTGGAACTACCGGCGTACCTGAGAAAAAAGGATGGGATTTCTTTGCAGGATTATTACATCATGTTGAGGGCCATTTTCAGAAACCCGATTCTGCATGGAAATTATTGAATGGGACCAGTACTCGAATAAAAATTCCCGAAGATCAATACAGCAATGAATGGTTTACGAGTCAGGCAAAAACATTTATTCAAGCGCAACAATCCAATCCCTTTTTTTTATACCTGGCATATACATTGCCACATGCCGAACTAGTAGTGCCAAAAGCAGCCATGCTGCCTTATTTAACAGAAGATGGTGCGAGTAGGTTTGGGCAAGAAAAAGGGCATCCGACAGGACAACATTATGGGGCACAAGCTTATCCGAAAGCAGCCTATGCCGCAATGGTATCTCAGATGGATGAATACATCGGACAAATTGTTGCTTATTTAAAAGAACAAAAATTATACGATAATACTATTATCGTTTTTACAAGCGATAATGGCACACATAAAGAGGGTGGTAGAACGAATCAGGATATTCAATTTTTTAATAGCAGTGGTGGATTAAGAGGAGCAAAAAGAGATTTATATGAAGGTGGTATAAGGGTTCCTTTTATTGTAAGTTGGAAAGGAAAAATAAAGCCAGCTACTACCAATCAGCATATTGGAGCGTTATGGGATATACTTCCCACATTCAATGAAATTGCAGGGGTTACTGCAACTCCACAAACCGATGGTATTTCAATGGTTAAAGCATTAAAAGGTAAAAAGCAATTGTTGCACAATTCATTGTATTGGGAGTTTTATGAAGGAGGATTTAAGCAAGCCATCTTACAGAATAATTGGAAAGCCATACGATTTTATAAAGGTACTACCCCAATTAGAACAGAATTATATGACCTAGCAACTGATAGAAACGAAACCATTGATATTGCAGCACAAAACGAGCAACAAGTAAAATTGATGGAAGCTTTGATGAACAAAGAAAGAACTACATCAAGCAATCCCTTATTTCAAATTAAGTAAGCCATGAAAACCCAATTAGCCCAATATTTTTTTGAGCAATACCATCATCAACCTACTGTAATTGTTCGATCTCCAGGCAGAGTAAATATTATTGGTGAGCATGCCGATTACAACAATGGTTTTGTATTGCCAGCCGCAATTGATAAAGCAGCTTATTTAGCGGTTTCATTAAGAGATGATCAAGAAATTCATTTGACTGCTTTAGATTTAAATGAAAAATTTTCTACTACAGTTGATGAACTAAAACCAATAGGAGACGTAAGTTGGCCTAATTATATTTTAGGTAGTGCAGCTCAGTTCTTGAAACATGGTATTCAATTGCCTGGCTTTAATGCAGTCTTAACAAGCAATGTTCCCATCGGGGCAGGTCTGTCATCTTCTGCTGCAGTTGAGTGCGCAACTGTTTTTGCATTGAATCATTTATTGAAAACCAATATTGAGCGTGTGGCGATGGTTGCAATGGCACAGAAAGCCGAGCATGAATATGCTGGCGTAATGTGCGGAATCATGGATCAATTTGCATCAATGATGGGTAAGGCAAATCAAGTAATAAAATTAGACTGTCGATCACTCGAATATGAGTATGTTCCCTTCAAATTGGATGGGATAAAAATTTTGTTATTAAACACCAATGTAAAACATTCATTGGCGTCTTCTGAATACAATACGCGACGTTTAGAATGCATGCAGGCGGTAGAAATGATTCAAGCCTATCATCCGGAAGTACAATCATTAAGAGATGCAACTGTAGAAATGCTTGATCAATATGTATTACCATTTAACGATTTAGTGTACCAACGCAGTCGATTTGTGGTAGACGAAATGGAACGCTTGAACCAGGCTTGTCAATTTTTGCAAGACGATAATATACCAGCACTGGGTAATTGTATGTTTAAAACCCATGATGGATTGAGTAGACAATACGAAGTAAGTTGTAAAGAATTAGACTACTTAGTAGATTTTGTGAGATCTCGAAAAGAAGTCATTGGTGCTAGAATGATGGGTGGCGGGTTTGGAGGCTGTACCATCAACTTGGTACAAGAAGACAAAATTGAATCCTTGATCAATAGTATTAAACCAGCTTATGAAGAAGCAATGGGATTGCCATTGGATTATTATATAGCAACCATACAGAACGGTACAGAAATAATTTAATTATGTTTAGCAGTATAGAACATCCGCATACTAGATTGAATATTTTGACAGGAGAATGGGTCTTGGTTTCTCCTCATAGAATGAAAAGACCATGGCAAGGAAAAGTTGAAACAGTTCCTACTACTCAACCAGTAGCTTACGATGAAAACTGTAATTTATGCCCAAGTAATAAAAGAGCAGATGGAACTATTAATCCCGAATATTCCAACCCTTTTGTGTTTACAAATGACTTCTCTGCCCTATTGCCTTCCACCCCAGAAGGTGGGGAAAATATCAATGATCTATTAGTGAGTAAGAGTGAGACGGGTATTTGTAAGGTAATCTGTTTTTCTCCCAATCATAGCTTAACGCTGCCGCTAATGAGTGAAGAAGACATTCAGAAAGTAATCCAACTTTGGAAGGACGAATTCATATTGCTAGCTGAAAATCAATCAATCAAGTATATTCAAATATTTGAAAATAAAGGCGAGATCATGGGTTGCAGCAATCCGCATCCCCATGGCCAAATTTGGGCATCCTCTTCAATTCCGGTTGAGTTGTTTAAAGAAACCGAACAACAAGAAAAATATTTTCTGCAACACCAGCAAACTTTATTGAGTGCTTATTTAGACATAGAATTACAAAAGAAAGAACGCATTGTAGTAGAAAATGAACACTTTGTTGCATTGGTTCCTTATTGGGCTGTTTGGCCTTATGAAACGATGATTGTATCAAAAAGACCCATTCAACAAATTACTCAATTTACAGCAGCCGAAGATGCGGCTTTCGCTTCTATCCTAAAAGCGCTCACTATTAAATACGATAATCTTTTTGAGGTTTCTTTTCCTTATTCAGCTGGGATGCACCAGATGCCAGTGAATGATCAAGACTATAAGGGTTGGCATTGGCATATGCATTTTTATCCTCCATTACTCAGAAGTGCAACAGTTAAAAAGTTTATGGTTGGTTACGAAATGTTGGCAAATCCTCAAAGAGATATTACACCAGAACAAGTGGCAAAAACGTTGAAAGGATTACCAACCATACATTATTCAGTTAATAAATAATAACATTTGATTTATTAGGTAGCAAGTTCTTATGAAGGAGAAAGGGTGAAACTTAAAGTCAAGCCCTTATCGGTATCAGATTCAGCAAAAATATTTCCACCATGTTTATCTATGATTCTTTTTACAATGGCTAATCCTAAACCATTTCCTTCAAATTTGCTATGATAGCGTTTGAATGGAGTAAACAAGGTTTTCATTTGCTCTTCGTTTAAACCAACACCATTGTCTTTAACGAAATAATAAGTTTGTCCCTCTTTTGTATAGGAACCTATTTCTATTTCTGGCACTGTTTTTTTAGAAGAATATTTAAATGCGTTCGATATTAAATTATTGAATAACTGTTTAACTGCGCCCTCATTTGCTTTTGCGTCTGGTAAGTTTTGAATGCTTAATTGACCTGTGAAATTGGGTGGTAATTGTTGTTTACAGATATCCTGTACAATTTCATTAATATTTACATTTGATTTTTCTAATGCTTGTGTGCCTAATCTTGAAAATGCCAATAAATCTTGGGTCAATGTTTTCATGCTTACAATGGTTGTTCTAACCATTTGAAGGAATTCTTTATTTTCTTCATTTAAGCTATTAGGGTCTACTAAATCTACAACGGTCAATATTTTATTAATGGGAGAGTTTAAGTCGTGGGCAGCAATGGATGAGAAAGCTTTAATATCTTCTATTTTTCTTATTTCATCTGTAATATCAGTGATACTAACTACATAGGCATCGCTTGCTCCTTTTTCATTAAAAAGTGCATTTGATTTTATATCTATAATTATTTTTTCCCCATCTTTTCGAATCACTTCTGTTTGATAATCTTCTTGAATACCTTGTTTTCTATTTTTTAGTCTTTCCAAAAAGACAGCCCTTTTTTCAATTGGGATAATCATTTCAACAACCACACTACCAACTAATTCTTCTTCCGAATAAC
>NCHN01000048.1:0-10097 GCA_002281875.1 Sphingobacteriia bacterium 24-36-13
CCCATAATAAAACCCACCAAAACAGCAAGGCCATAAAATTCGTTGATGCCGTCTCTGGGCAACAAATACCCAATTATGCAAAGGATAATCCATAAAACGATGGTGATCATTAATGCGGTAAAATTGCTCGTTTTTTTAGATAACCAAGCAATGGTAAATGCACCAGGAATTGCAATTAATTGTATAATTAATATGGCAATAATCAAATTCATGGTAGGGATATTCAATTCACTTTTACCATATAATGTGGCCACCAACATCACTGTTTGTACCCCCATATTATAGAAGAAGAATGAAAACAAGAATCTTCTTAAGACTGGCAGCGCTTTTAATTGTTGCCAAACTTTATTCAGTTCTTTGTACCCACCTGCAAGAATTTTCTTGGAAGATTTACTACCCCCTGCAGGTACCGATTTGGGCAAACGCTTTAAAGCAAACTGCCCAAATCCCCACCACCAGACCCCTACCAGCAAAAAAGAAATTTGAGATGCTTTACCTATAGTAATGCCAAAACTATCAGGCGATAAAACAAACACAAAACAAATGACTTGTAAAATCATACTGCCAGTATAACCCATGGCAAAACCTTTTGCACTCACTTTGTCTCGATCTTCTGATGCAGCTATTTCAGGCAAGAAAGAATTATAAAAAACCAAGCTGCTCCAAAAACCAATACAGGCTATAATTAAACAAGCCAATCCAAATGCTAAGTTGGTCTTGTCATAAAAATACATGGCAGAACAGGCGATGCTACCCAGCGTACAAAAGAAAAATAGGAACTGTTTTTTATTCCCTTTGTAATCTGCAATAGAACTCAAAATGGGCGATATTAAAGCAACAATAATGAATGCAACTGAAAGCGAATAGTTGTACAAAGAAGTATTTACAAATTCTCTTCCGAATAATACTACTGTATCATTAAGGGTTTGATCGTTGCCATCTCCTGTTACGGCTTCGTAGTATGCGGGAAAAATGGTAGAAGTAATGACTAGATTGTAAGCACTATTGCCCCAATCGTACATTGCCCAACCATTGATTACTTTTTTGGAGGCAGTTTGTGTGGACATGCGTTTTATTTCAAGTGTCCAGTTAAGATAAGAATAATTAAGATCATCCCCACAATTACTCGGTACCAACCAAAAAGCTTAAATCCGTATTTCTGTAAATAAGTGATGAAAAATTTAATGGCCAATAGTGCCACAATAAATGCTACTACATTTCCCAAGCCCAATAAAATCATATTGTTGCGTGAGAATATTAATTCAGGGGTTTCAGTGTAGGCTTTTAAGAGTTTATACCCTGTTGCAGCCGCCATTGTAGGCACCGCCAAAAAGAAAGAGAATTCAGCCGCCAGTTTTCTGGTTAATCCCTGTTGCATGCCACCAATAATACTGGCTGCACTTCTGCTCACCCCAGGAATCATGGCAATACATTGCCAGAATCCAATGATGAACGCTTTTTTATTGGTTACTTGTTCGTCAACAGAAATAGTGGGGTTTTTAAAAAATGAATCAATGAAGATAAGGGCAACACCGCCCAATACCATGGTAATAGACACCACCATTGGACTTTCTAATAACGCATCAATCGTATCTGAGAACAATGCACCTAGAATTAAAGCTGGTAAAACGGCTATAATTAGTTTTAAATAAAAATGCCAACGATTCAGTGGAAAGAATTTGCCCCTGAATAAAATGACTACAGAACAAATAGCCCCCAACTGAATAGCTACTTCAAATAGTTTAGTAAAATCATCCTTCGCAATCCCCATAAAGGAACTGGCAATGATCATATGACCAGTGGAAGAAATGGGAAGGAATTCGGTAACTCCTTCAATAATGGCAATGATGACAGCTTCTAAATAAGTCATAGTATCAAAATATCAGTGTTTCTTAGTCTAAATATAGATTAAGCGTTGGAAACAGCAAAACCTCTTATTTCTTTTGATCTTTTTCATATATTTATACTACCCCAGTTTATTCCTCCCCCAATTGTTTTGTTTGTAATTACTTACTGACCTATGACTGTATTGTTTGGGACTCAGGAGGCACTGCTTTGGATTTTTATTTGAGGCAGCATTAACCGCGTAATGTTAAGTAGCAGTTCGCGGTTTCTTAAGTATCATAAGTTCAGCTACTCGAGAAAGCGCTCTTGTAAATGACTGAATTGGGCTTTGTTGTGATTTGAATAGTGCGTACTTTTAAGTGTTGCCTGTAATGCAATTGCAGAGACACCATAAAATTCCTTAATAGCTATGAGCACAATCAGAACATTTTTGACATTATTTATTTCAGCGATTACACTCACTGCTAACGCACAAGTGGAAGTAAGTGGCACTGTAAAAAATTATACTGACTCAATATTTTACATTACTGAAGTCGGAGGCTTTAATAATTTCACCAGAGTTTGGCGCGACAATAGAGTGAAAGTAGTGGTCAATAAGGATAAGACCTTTGAGGTTACCATTCCAGAAGAATCAATTGGATCCTGGTATATTAAGACAGGAAATGAAAGCCAGATACAAATGTTTGACTTTGTGAAAGGAGAAAACCAAAAAATGATTGTAGATTTTTCTCAACCTTATCCTCTACATGCGATTGGAAAAAATGCGGGGGACTTTAATTTCTCAGTCTTTTTACGTGATAGCATAGAAAATTATTATTCAAAACACAATTATTTTGAAAGAACCAGAAGCAAAAATATTGACAGTGTTTTATATTACCGGAAGATGTTTGCATCTTATGAAATAAGCCTTTTAAACAAGTTTAGAAGTACACATTTAATGTCTGATACTTATTGCAAGTGGCTTCAATCTAAATATGCGTACGAGCCATTTGAACGAACATTAGTAGAGAATATAAAAAACAGGGATTCTCTCGATAATGCTACAATATCAAAACTCATGGAGAAAGGAATTAATGATGAGTATGCGGCATTAAACACGGGTGAGTATAATGACCTTGTTGATTTTTACATTGCATCAAAACTCAACAGAAAATCAAAGACATTAACATTAGCTGATCGTTTTAATTATGCGGCAGACAGTAACATTCTTTCAGGAAGTACAAAAGACGTTTATCTTTCCAGATTTATGGCTTGGTTAATTAAAAAACCTGATAGCGTTTATAATCCATTATTTAAAAAGTATGACGAGATTGTTCATAATAAAAAAATGAAACAACTTGTAATCAGCAGACGAAATGATTACGAAACGCCAAAAACGGAATCTGCCATTAATGTTAATGACAGTAAAACTAATTCCCTTATTGACATATTTAAAAAGTATAGAGGGAAAGTAATTTATGTAGATTTTTGGGCAAGTTGGTGTGTTCCCTGCAGAGCTGAAATGCCTAATTCTGCAGAGTTAAAAGATAAACTAAAAGGGAAAAATATAGTGTTTCTTTATTTAGGATATAATGACAAAGAAAAAGCTTGGCTAAAAGCCCGTAAACAAATAGGTATCGAGGGAGAGCATTATCTATTAAATGACAAGATGATAAAAGAAGCTGATGAGCTCTTTGTTATTAACGGAATACCACATTACGCAATTATTGATAAATATGGAAAAATCATTAGTAAAAGTGCAGACCGACCAAGCAACGTTTACAACGAACTATTAAGCTTAGTTAGTAAATGAGACAACATAACAGCACTACAGGCAACAAGCGCATTGGCGATAGCAGGGCAGACGTGCATTTCATCAGCTTTTTGTTCGCTATTGGGCTGTAGTCCGGGCTGAAAATTCTCTATTGAGCAACAGAATCATAATTTCAACTTTTTGTTCGTACACTGGGCAGACGTTCGGGCAGAAAATCATAAATTGCCCAGCCATCGCCAATGCGTGGACGTTACCTGCAAGCCTAAAGAACGACACAGCAAGTATGAACGACAGAAATAAACATAAAGTAACGGGACAAATGAACCATCAGACAGCCGACCCAAAAGCCAACGCTTCTGTATTTTTATTTTTTCCCACCGCACATTTTTTTAAAACAATTTTAGCCAGCCGCACAAATGGCACATTTGGTTTTGCCCGAAACACAAGCCGACCCTTCGCAAAACCAAAAGAGCCATTTTTTGCCAACGCTCAAACAGTAATAGAGAAATATGAGTTTTTGGGACGACTTTAAGAAGCAATTGGAGCCAGGTTCTGTATTGGACTTAGTATTGGACAAAAAAGTTCCGCCTGGCTTTCTATTCTTTAATCTAACCGATCAAGTTCAAGGTTCACTTCATGTTTCGGAACTCAATTGGAACTTTGGTTTATCTCAAACTGATTTCAGGAAAATTCCAGTTGGTTCAACTCTCAGAGTTTATGTAATCGGATTTGACGACAGATATAAAAAGGTTCATCTCAGTAGAAAACTTTTACCAACTATAGAGAGACCATCCCAATCAACAGCATGGAAAAATCTTTCATTGCAAAAAGAAATTCCTGCAACAGTTTTTGAGGAATACAGAAATAAAGTAATCGTTCAACTTGATTCGGGATTGTTTGCAACAATCCCGTTACTTGAAAGCAAAAACTACTCTCTTGGAGAAAAGGTTCAGGTCATTCCTGTCAGAAAGAATTTTGACCTAAACATAATTGAATGCACACTTCGTGAAGTAGCAGCATCGGCACAGGAACAAACCATTGAAGTAGTTGAATCTTTCAAAGAGCAAACTACAAACAACTCCTTTTCTACTTCTGAATTTTGCCTTAACTCCTATCAACAACTTTCAGAATCCCTCTATTGGAATTATTTCATCGAAGAAGAACAAGACATTATAAAATCGCTTTTTGAGAAAACAGAAAACCTGTTTTCTAAAGTTGAAAAAGGTGACGAACCAGTTTATTTTGAATTTGATTTTGACTTTAATGCTTACAACGACTTTGTAAGAAACATTGCACCAGCAATTTTTGAATCTGATAAACTCCCTGCAAACTTTACTGAAAAAGATTTGCTGAGTGAACTCAGCAAATATGGCTTTTGGTTTACACAGTTTGAACTTCACAGAAAAGCAGAAGGCACAGAGCAAACAATTACAGAAAAGGTTTTCACACTGTTTAATGAAACTGTTTCAATCAGAGGAATTGTTTCTGATGAAGGTTCATTAAAAATCCGAAACATAAAGGCGAAGGTTAAAACGGAATCACTGAAAGAAAAGCAAACTGCGTTAAAGAAAAATGATGTATTCTACATCAACAGACCAATAATATTTTCTCAGTTTGCACCAGTAAACACATTCAACAAAAGATTTGTTGAAGCCATTGACAACAAACTTTTAGCATTCAAATTTTTTGAAGTTGCTAAAACAAAGTCACTTGACCTTTTACAGCAGCAAGGAAAAGAGTTCAAGATATTCTCTAACTTTTTAGAATCACAAGTTGACTTTGAAATAAAAGCAAATGATGAAACAGAATTAAAAGTGGTTGACTGTAAGTTAGAATCAGAGATTCAAACAGAAGGAATCACTTTCAACGGAAAACCTTTCGGAGAACACAAATTAAAACCTGATGATAAAGTTTCTATTTCACTTGAAATAAAAAAAGACCAACTTCAAAGTATCGGAATTGGTTCTGTTATTTCCACAAGCGGAAAGGAAATAAAAATCAAAAGCAACATTGGCAATTTTGATTTGGTAAAAGGTGGAGTAATTGTCAAAAGGTTATTCAGCACGAAACAATACGATGTTCAACTTTCAGTATTAAATAAATTCTTTGCTAATAAATTACCGCTTGACACTTTCTATAAAGTATTCCATGACAAAGACGGAATTGAACCGCCAGAGAATGTTGATTTAAAATTCTTGAATCCAGTTTTTCAAGGCAAAGACAATCCACTAACACAAGCAATAAAGAAAGCAGTTGGAAACAAAAATATTTTACTGATTCAAGGTCCACCCGGAACGGGAAAGACAACAGTAATAACTGAAATAGTAAAACAACTAATCAAGAGAGGCGAAAAGATTTTAGTAACAAGTCAAACGCATATTGCAGTTGACAATGTGCTTGAACGCATAAAAGACGACACCCGAATAAACATTGCGAGGATTGGAAATGAAGATGCTATTTCAGAGTTTGCAGTAGAGTATTTGTTTGACGAGGCAACAAAGAAATTCTCAGACAAAATTCAAAAAATAGTTGATGTAAAAATTGAACTTCTCAACCACCACAATAAAGGAAAAGACATTTCGCAATTTTCAAAACAAAGTTTTGAATTGCCTCTGACTTTTGATTGGCAAAACATTCAGGACTTCATTACGCTGATTCAAAAATCAGATTTGAAACAAACAACTCTGATGATTGAAACATTGGAGCATTGGAAAGAAGTCATTGCTAAAACTCCCAAACTTTTAATCAATATATTTTTACAAAATCTGAATGTGCTGTTTGGAACTTGCATTGGTATTGCGACAAACAAAGAAATAGAAGCAAGCGGAATTATTTTTGACACAGTAATTCTTGATGAAGCAGGTAAGGCAAACATTTCCGAAACGCTAACAGCAATTTCAAAAGCAAATAAAATAATTCTTGTTGGCGACCATAAGCAGTTACCGCCTTATCTTGACAGGGAAAGAGTAGAATACTTTAAAAAATTCTCAAGAGATATTAGAGAGCAAAAGACAAGCGACTTTGAAATCAAACAAGCATTAGGAGCAAGTTTTTTTGAGTATCTGCAAAAAGAAGGAGTTTTAGGAAATGAAAATAAAATCCTTCTTTCAGAGCAACACAGAATGCATCCCGATATTGGAAATTTTGTTTCTCAATCCTTTTATGATTCTGAATTATTAAATGGTGAGCATACCCATGAAAATGTAATTCATTTGCCCGAACCATTTGACAAGCAAATTATTTTCATTGACACATCTTCTGACAATGCTTCTGCTGAATCTTTAAAAGATGGTTCATACTACAATCAAGTTGAAGCCGAGTTTATCATTAACAAAGTAATTCCCGAACTTGACCGAAACAACATCAGTCCAAAGTCCTATGCGATTGTAAGTCCTTATTCAAAGCAATGTGAACGAATCAAAGAATTGCTTTTAGAAAAAGACCCATCAATTTTTAATTCAACTGAGGTAGCAACGCTTGACTCTTTTCAGGGAAGGGAGCATGACATAATTATTTTTTCTTTCACCCGAAGTGCAATCAGAAATAAAGTTGGATTTCTTGATGATGCGAGAAGATTGAATGTTGCATTTTCAAGAGCAAAGAAAAAATTGATTCTAATTGGTAATGCAGAAACCTTAAAAAGCAAGTATTCTCATTACGACCCTTACTACACAACTTTGTTTTACAATCTTTGGAGATATGCAAGTAAATACGGCAAGACATACAGGATAAATGAGCTTGATTACAGAAGATTGCAAACTAATTTTCAACTCGGACAGGTTTTGAAAGCATCGGTAAAAAGATTTGATAGTTACGGAGTGTTAGTGAACTTAGGAAGCAAGCACGGTTTGATTCCTAATTCTGAACTGAGTTGGAAATTCGTTAAGGATTCAACAAAACTTTTTGAACTCAATCAGGAAATTGATGTGAAGATTATTCGTATCAATGAAAAGGGAATTTTGCTTTCTCACAAGGAAACAATTCCAAGACCTACTTACACCAATCATTCACCGAAGCAACATCAGCCAGTCAAGAAAAGGGAAAGAAAGATTGACCTGTTTAACAATGAATTTAAAGTAGCTGATGTAGTTGAAGGAACAATTACAAAAATTATTGAAGGGAATCAATCGTCTCTAAAAGTTATCGTTGAATTGAAACATGGAGTTGAAGGTAGTTTCTACACTTCTGCTAACAATTACCGAGTGAAAGCAGGGAACAAGATTAGAGTTGAGATAAACAAAATTGACACAAAAAAACAAACAGTAAAATGTAAAATCAAATTATGATTCATTTCTTCCTAAATATTGAAAAGTTTTACGAAGCAGAACTTGAAAACGGTTTTGAAGTTCAGGCAGTGGCGTGTATTGAATATCCCATTATACATTTAATTGCACGAACACTTGAAACAATGGAAGAAGAATATGACGAGTTAGATAAATTCATTGTGCAAGCTGCGAACAAGCATGACGGGTTTTCGATTCAACAGTTTTCTGAATTGACTGGCTTAGGAGAAGGAGTGTTTGGATATAGAGCAGAAGAACTTGTGAAACAAGAATACATTTCATTTGAAAAGGAAATTGTTAAACCAATTGCAAAGGGTTTTGATTTTTTGAATGACCCATTCTTTGAAAGAGAGATTGAAAAAACAAGGTCATTTATTATAGATGGAGTTACACACGAACCGCTAAGAAGCTATTTCTACAAGGATGGAAAAGAGAATTTAATTTCAGAAGATGAAAGAGATTCTTGGGGCAACAAATTTTTTAACCCTGCTATAATTCACAACCCGCCAACAAAAAACCTTGCGGAACTTATTCTCAAAATCCCTATTGAGGAAAGAATGCAATACAGCATTCCACCACACTTGAAAGAGATAAAGGATTACGATTTTGTTTTAATGACTTATCCCTTACCTATTGTGCTTTCCAAGACAAAAGACGGAGAGATATGCAAAAAAATAATTGACGGCTTCTCACGAATTGCAAATGCAGAAGACATTGCTATTTGGCAAAAGAAATTAGAGAATGAAATTGCCAAGACAGAAGTAATTATTGAAGAAAGAAATTTAGAACGGGAAGGAACCAAGTCAAAAAAGATTCACTTTAGAAGCAACTGGGGAAATACAAGAACAGCCGTTGACGGAAGAATTTTCAACATAACAAAAGACAAGTTGAAACACTTCATTCAAAAACTTTTTGGACTGGAAACAATAAATGAAAACAACATCTTCCAGAACGACAATGAAATAAAAATAAAGATTGACAAAGAGGTTTTTGAATCAGAAGGTGCGGACAAAACGAAAATACTTGAAGCATGTGTGCGAGGCAGAGATTATTACAGACAGTATGAAGGAATTGGAATTTGGCTTGTTTTTTTGAAAGTGAGTATTGCAGACAATTTCATTCAAGAACTTGTTGATTTACATAAGTTGTTGGAAGAAGAAACTTCATTGGTTGATTTGCTTTCACATTACAGCAACAACTACAAAGTTCTCAGACAAAATCTAATTGCGATTGAGAGGTTGGACGAACTGGAGGAGTTGGACATTTACTTATTCCTTCATTCAAGAGAAACAAATTTTAATCAAAACTATTTGACATTACAAAGTGAGTAAAGCAATTTTAAATAACGGAAATTTTTCAGGCGGCTACTTTGTGCTAAACAAAGCAGCGGAGGAAAACTCATTTGTAAGTGGGCAAGGTTTTTCTGTTACATGTAAATCAGATAAAGGACTTTTAAATTCAATAATCAAACTCATTGGTGAGGCAGACAACTACATTAAAATTTGCTCTTTCATTATTGACAACAAACAAATTGTTGAATCCTTAAAAAGCAAATTGAAAGAGGGAAAACTTTCAGTTTTCATCTTAACAGCCGTTGACGATAAAAAAATCAAAAGCGATATGTTGGATGAAGATGAAACTGCTGAGTTATCAAAATCAAGGCACTTTGAATTCATTGATGCACTTGTAAAGTCAGGTGCTCATGTAAGAGCATCCTCAAATGCACATGCTAAGTTTGTTATCAAAGATGGAACAGAAGCTTTGCTAATGTCAGCCAATCTTACAGAACCTTCGCTAAATAATAATGAAAAGGGTAAAGCACCCAATGATGAAAGCGGAATTGCAATTGACAAACATCAAGAGGTAAAAACTCTTGAAAGAATTTTTGATTCAATCTTCCTTTACGGAACTGAGTTCAGGCGTTTCATAAATCTTAGCGACAATACTCAACTGATTGGAAAAAACGAAAATGAGATTCACAAATCAGATTTTCCTGAAAGCAATACGAATGTGATTTGGTCTTATGACAGATTTCATCATTCAATTTATGAGAACCTGAATTCATTTATTGGCAATGCAAGTAAAACAGTAAACCTTTCTACTTACAGTATTGTAGAACTGAATAATCTTTCGGAACTCATAAATAGTTTCAAAATATTCTTGAATGAAAAGAAAGGGAAAGCGAAAATATTTTGCAGAGCAATGAATCATCGTTC
>NCHN01000048.1:10155-13047 GCA_002281875.1 Sphingobacteriia bacterium 24-36-13
GCAAACAGCTATCAGAATTGGGAATTGAAATCTATGGAGACATGTTCAACCATTCAAAAGGAATTTCCGTTGACAGCAGTGAAGGAATAATTTTCACAGCGAACATTGACGGCAAACATGGATTGAAAGATGGATTTGAAGTTGGTTATAAGATTGACAACTCACATCCTTCGTTTGAAAGTTTTGATTCCTTTCTGAATTATCAAATTCAAACAGCACCTTTTGTTTACAAATTATCTCCGAACAAAAACGAAGTATTTGAGTTCTATAAACTTTGGTATAAGGACAAGGAAAAAAAAGTTGCTCCAATTTTTCCTGAAACATTTGAGATAAAATTCAGGTCAAACGCAGTTTTTGCACCTGAGTTTGAAGAAATGATTTCAAACTATCCGATTTTCTTCACTCCTTTAAGCCGACCTGATAAAAAAGAAATTCAATTAAAAATAAACGGGAAAGCATACTTACTTGACACATTAAATGAAACTACTTTTGTTGTGAAGCAACAATTGCAATTCAGGGATATTGTGAAAGGTGAAGAGTATATGCTTTTCTATAACAAAATAAATTTGACGAGTTATGAATCATGAAACATTAAATGACAATATCCTGCAGTGGATTGAATTGTCAAGAACTGGAAAACCTGAAGAAGCAGAAAGGTTTTACTACGACCATATTTTTGATACGGTAATTGAACGCTTTACAGAAAAGTATTCTCAAAACAGACAAGGAGAATTGCTTGTGTCTTTACTTGGTTTTAGTCCTGAACCAATTATTCTCACTGCTAAAGCACTGAATCCCGAAACGCATTTGATTATTTCAAATCCAGTTAAGGAAGAAATTATTCAAATCCTTGATGAGTATTTAGAAACCAATTACAAACTTGTGGTTCTTGAGAATGATGATTTCCAAACTATCTACAAAACAATCAAAGAAAGTTTAAGCGATTATCCGACACGAAACATTACAATTGATATTACAGGAGGAAAAAAATCAATGGTAGCGTCAGCAGCAATCTTTGGTAAAGATTACGGAAGCAGAATCGTGTATGTTGACTTTGCTGAGTATCTCAAAGATTTAAGAAAGCCGATTCCAGGAACTGAAAAATTAAATGAGGTTTACAATCCGATGAAAGACCAACCCGAAAATAATTTCTGAAAATGAAGCATCAAATCACTTTCGTTGGTGGACAGTTATTGCCCGTTCTTGTTGGGATAAAGGAATTTTCCCCTGACAAGATTCACTTTATTGTTTCGGAAGAATCAAAAAGCAAAATAAGTTTGATTAAATCATTCTTGACAGGAAAAACATTTTCGGAAAACATTTGCAATCCGTTTGAGTTTGCTTCAATCAAAGCAACTTGTGAAAAGATATTAAGCAAGATTGAGCAAGGCGATGAAGTTGAATTTAACTTGACAGGTGGAACAAAGATTATGGTATTAGCTGCACAGTCGTTAATACTTGAAAAGAACTTGAATGGTTTTTATATCAACCAAGACGACACTCTTTTACAACTACCTTCCTATTCTATTCAAAAACTTACTTCCGAGATTTCAGTGAAGGAGTTTTTGGTAATTAGCGGACACCAGTTAAGCAGTTCAAAATCTATGAATGATTTTTCTGCTGATGATTTCAAGTCAGTTGATGAAATTGATAGGTTCACACTTTCACATGACAAACTTATTTTGCAAATCAATTCTAAAGTCAGAAACACTTATGACAAGCTCAATAAAATTCCAACAGCTGGACAACTTGAAATAAACAAACAAGCGAAACTTATTTGGACTGACAAGAGCATATCAGTTGAATTGAATGGAAAGGAAGTTTTTAAGATTCAATCTCCTAATGTGAGAAGTTTATTTTTTCATGCTTCATGGTGGGAGTTGATAGTAGCGAAAGAAATTTCGCTTTGGTCAAAGGCGAAGGAACTTCTTATTCAGTGCGAACTTCCTTTCAAGACAGACACATTGACAACTAAGAATGAAATTGATGTGTTGGTTAATTTGGGAGGCAAACTAATTTTCATTGAGTGCAAATCGGGAATGGTAAAGCAAGAAGACATCAACAAAATGCGAATTGTAAAAGACACTTACGGAGGAATAATTTCTAAATCACTTTTGGTTTGTAGGTTCATGCCGACACCAACCATTCTTGAAAAATGCAAAGAGTTAAGCATTGATGTTTTCTTTTGCAATGCTGGAAGGACAGTAGTAAATCCATTGAGCAAATTGATAAATGCACTTGATAAACTTGAAAAGAAATTGACGATATGAAAAATCTACCCACAGGCGTAAGCACATTTGCAAGCCGCACAAGCCCAAACACAGACCAAAGCTTGCAAAAGAGCTTCCACCTCTCCCACCCTGACAAAATCAAATTAAAAAAAATCTCCTCCCCTTCTGAAAATAAAAAATACCCAACCGCACAACCCAACGACAGACAATAATCAGTTGCTATGCAGACACCAAAACCGTTGACAGGACAGCGTTTCAATTACTCGGTGGACAGAAGGCCAGCTTGTAACACGGGTTTGGCAAAAGTGGCGGCTGCAGTGCTCCGCAGATACATTTGTGGTTAATCAAACTTTGGTTCTCCGCATCAACATTTGTGGTGAAAATCGCCACCTTCGCCAAGCCCTGCTCGTGTGTGACTTGAATTGCATATTAATAAATAGATGTGTGAATGCTGTAAAACAGATGGAAGATTTTCTTAGTATAAAGAAGAAAAGAAGGCCTTCCGAAGACGACTTTCTGGAGTTGTTTTCAAACCACTTTATGCTGCAATGATTGGAAACGGTGTTGTGGTGAGCGATAAAGAAAAACGGAGACAAAGATTTCTGTAGGTGCGTTTTGTAAGAGCTGAACGCAAGTGAACCAATGCTGAAGCTTCGTAAGG
>NCHN01000013.1 GCA_002281875.1 Sphingobacteriia bacterium 24-36-13
GCCAATTCTTCTCGTGATTGCTTGATAAGGGTGGGTTTCTGGATAATATTGCTAAAATTGATGAACAGACCAATTTGAACCCCAGTTAGTGTAGCATTGGTTAATGTAACAGAAGTGCTAGGGCTATAAAAAGCGGATAATGTAAAAAAATCAAACCAGGAAAGTTTGGCTTTTTTAAGATTATAATTGGCAAAATTGACCTTCCGCAAATTTGCCGCCATCAAAGGATAATTTTGTTTTGCGGAATAAATAAGTTTCTCTAAAAAGGGGTAAGACAATTCTGGAATCATAGACTCTTGAGCAGAAGATTCCTTTGTATTGAGTAACAACAAACAAGCAAATAGTAAACTAATACAACCCTTTTTAGAGGCATGAAACAAATAACCGAATTTAGAATACGGTGAAAAGGCATTATTTATATCTAAACCAATGATTTTCATAAAGATTAAAGATAAATAATATAGTTAAAACCAAGGCCTTAGATATCCCCACTTTATTCAATAAATGAATAAAAAAACAAGAAGTTAAAAGAAATCAGCAAAAGCTTACACAGATTCTTTTTGTAATAACGCGGGTATCGTTCTTAGAATCAATTTAATATCGTACCAAAAACTATGATTTTCTGCGTATTTGTTATCTAACATTAATCTTTCTTCTTCAGACATTTCTCCCTTTCCTCTTTTCTCAACTTGCCATAATCCAGTAATCCCAGCTGGTGCCATAAAACGCATAGCATATTTATCGGTAGTCAATTTTTCAGCTTCATACAAAGGCAAAGGCCTATTTCCGACTATGCTCATATCTCCAATAATCACATTCCATAACTGAGGTAATTCATCAATACTGCTATTTCGAATGAACTTACCTACTTTGGTAATTCGAGGGTCGTCTTTTAATTTAAAAAAGGCTGACCCTGCTTTTGCCTTTCTATTTTCACTGTATTGTTTTTCGCACCATTGAATCGTATCAGAATAAATAGGGAACCTACATCCTGTTCCAGCTGCTTTACACTCATCGCATAAATACTCTTCTTCTTCGGCTTTATCAATTGTATCATCAGCGCTAGGTGCATATTGATTTAAATGCTTCAAATCCTTCAAACGCTTGTCGGCATTCACATACATAGACCTAAACTTATAAAACTTAAACGTTCTATAACCAGAACCTACCCTTAATGCATAATAAAAAATAGGACCTTTCGACTCTAACCTCAGCAAAATACAAATAATGAGTAGAAGTGGAGAAAGCATTATCAATGCTAAGCCAGCAAAGAAAATATCAAAAACCCTTTTTATAAATGGGGTTTTATATTTATGAAAATCTAATACATTATTGGTATGTTTTAATTGACTCCATTTATCAATCAAAAAAGGGATTCTTATTTCAATATTTTCTTTTTTAATGGGTAGCTTAAAAACATCTGCAACACCCGCTTTTAAAGTCATTTTGACGGTGCTTTCACTTAATTGCTGACTAATTAAAAAAAAGGGAACTGCTATATTCTTCTTACTTACTAAGGTTTCCAATAATGAGATGCCCCCAGTACCTAAGACTTCGCTTTGCGAAACAATGGCTACAAGATTGAATTTATTTTTTTCCCAATCAGCAAAAAAAAGAAGAGGGTTAGCAAATCTTTTGAGTTCTCTTCCTCCCAAATTTGCTTGTGAAAAAATACTAAATATAATGTCATCACAATTGAGAAGTACAATAACTTGATCTTGGGGAGGTAGTTGGGTGTTCATTGTAGCAATTTGGTGAAATTATTTTCTAATCCTACGTAAAACCACTCTAAGTCTTGCTTCGAGTTCTTTTGGATTGAAGGGTTTTACTAGGTAATCATCTGCTCCTGCTTCCAAACATTGAATAATCATTTCTGAGCTTTCTTCACCAGACAGAATAATAATTGGAATAGCATTAAAAAAATCACTAGCACGAAGTTGCTTAGTTAATGCAAGCCCCCCCATAACTGGAGTATTTAAATCGGAGATTATTAAATCTGGCACATTACCCTGTTGTAAAAAAGCCATTGCATCAACCCCATCTTTAAATATTTCTACTTGATAATGGGTACTTAAATATTTTTTTAAAATCAATTGCATGGTCATCTCATCTTCAACCACAACAATTTTTAAAGTATCAGAATCGGTGAATGCCATATTTTAAAATTTTGCTAATGTAAGAAATCTAAATATATTTAAATATGTAATAAGCGAATTTATATAGTTTTTATTCATTCTGATGCTTAATTTTAAAAATTAATGAGACCCATTTCAATCCCCCAGTATATTAACCAATTATTCAACATCAATCCTACAGATGCTACTACTAGCACTTTAATTAAAGAAAGATACCACATTTTATCAAAGGGTGAGCCAGTTGTATCCATTGTTATGCCTGCTTATAATGAGGAAGCCAATATTTTACAAACCCTATTATCATTAAGTAATAATGAAACCCAATGGCCTGTAGAAATAATTGTTGTGAACAATAATTCAAAAGATAAAACAGAGGAAATGGTCCTTTCTGCTGGTATTCCTTGTATTAGAGAAACTCAACAAGGCATAACCAATGCTAGGAATGCTGGTTTGGCTGTAGCTAAAGGCATATATATACTTAACGCTGATGCAGATACTATATACCCAAAAGATTGGATTGAGGAAATGGTAAAACCTTTGGCCAATGACAATAATATTTGTTCTGTTTATGGAAGATTCTCATTTATTCCGATTGGGAACACTGGTAGATTTACCTACTTTTTTTATGAATATTTTGCTGATTTAATGAGATGGATCAATAAAATATTTAGGGATGAAGCAATGAATGCCTACGGCTTTAACTCTGGTTTTAGGAGAGAACAAGGCCTTACTGTTGATGGATTTAATCACCCACCGGGCACTAATGAAGACGGATGGTTAGCCCTGAAATTAAGAGAAAAAGGATACGGGAAACTCTTTTATGTTACCAATATTAAAGCCTTGGTTTGGACAACCGATAGAAGAATCCAAATTGATGGGGGACTTTTAAAAGGAACAATCAAAAGACTTAAAAGAATGATTGGGCTATAAATTGCAGGAATGGTTGTACATTAACTGCACTTATGAAAGCGATTATTTGCTCCCAATATGGAGGCCCTGAATTATTAAAATTAATTGAAACAAAAATCCCTGAAATTGGAGAAGATCAAGTTTTAATTGATGTCCATTATTGTGGGGTTAATTTCCCCGACACCCTCATAATTCAAAACAAATACCAATTTAAACCGCCACTACCCTTTTCTCCGGGAGGCGAAATAGCTGGAATTGTTAGCCATATTGGCCGAAGGGTGAATAATTTCAAAGTGGGTGACAGAGTGGTTGCACTTTGTGGTTGGGGCGGAATGGCAGAACAGGTATGTGTAAAAGCTACCCATGTATTTCCTATTCCTTCAAGCTTAGACATGTTAAATGCCTCCATCTGTATGTATACTTTTGGAACAGCATTTTATGCTTTAAAAAATAAAGCACAATTAAAAGCAGGTCAAACTGTATTGGTATTGGGAGCTGGTGGTGGTGTTGGATCCGCAGCCATCATGATAGCCAAGTTAATGGGAGCAAGTGTAATTGCTGCTGCATCAAACAAAGAAAAATTAGCCTATTGTAAAATGTTGGCTGCGGATGAAACCATAGATTATAGTACTGAAAATCTTAGAGACAAGATTAAAGAAATTACCAGCAATAGAGGAGTTGAAGTTGTTGTTGATACCATTGGAGGACCTTTAGCAGAAGAAGCATTAAAAAGTGTATCGTGGAATGGTCATTATTTGATAGTAGGTTTTGCCTCTGGAATTATACCACAAATCCCATTTAACCTTGCTTTACTTAAAGGATGCTCAGTGCATGGAATTTTTTGGGGTTCATTTGCCGAAAAAGAGTCCAATTCAAACAACACAAATTTTATTCAAATTATACAGTGGATTTTACAAGGAAAATTAAAGCAACATATTCATCAAATCTATTCTCTTGAAGAGGCACCGAAAGCGATAGATGATATGATTCAAAGGAAAATTAACGGGAAAGCGGTTATTCAAATTAAAGCAGAACAATTCAGCTCTCCTACTATAAATAATGGTATTAATTCGAGTGAACTAACCAAAAAGACAAATAAATCAAGCAATGATGGCCATAAACTAATCATTAATGGTAAGGATGCGATTCATCAATTTATTGGAAGTAACATTGGACCTGGGAAATGGATAACTATAACACAAAAAATGATTAATGATTTTGCTTCTACAACACAAGACAACCAGTGGGTACATATAGATGAAGTAAAAGCAGCTAAATATTTACCTGAAGGAAAAACAGTTGCGCATGGATACCTTACTATGTCAATGGTTTCACATTTACTTTTTGAATTGATAGAATTAAATGAAGTGAATTCGTTTTACAATTACGGATTAAATAAAGCTCGTTTCATTAATCCTGTTAAGGTAAATGATAATATAAGATTAAAAGCTATTTTAGAGAATGTGGAATCTCAATCTAATGGCTCAATAAAATTATTTTTAAGCTGCATCATAGAAATAGAAGGAATTGAAAAGCCTGCTTATGTTGCAGAAATAATCAGTATCATCAATTAAATTTTTAGCAATGGCTAAGTATACAAATATGGAATTCTTGAAATTCCTATTATTTAAAGTTCACCCCATTAATGAATTATTTACACGTGAACGTTTTGCTCATTTAAATGAAGAACAAGCATGGATGATGATTGAATCAGCAAAGCAATTGGCCGACCAAGAATTTGCCCCATTTTTTAAAGAAATGGATACAACCCCAGCTACTTATGATGGCAAAGGAAATGTTTTGACTCATCCAGCCCTAAAGAAAATGATCAACAAGGCAGCAGAACAAGGTTGGATTGGAGGTAGCGCAATGTTTGAACACGGCGGTATGCAATTACCCGAAATGATTTTTGGTACAGCCCATCATTTATTTCAAGCTGCCAATAACGGAGTACAAGGTTATTTAGGATTATCTGCAGGAGCAGCCGGACTAATAACCAGCTTTGGAAATATTGAACAATTGGAACAATACGTTCCAAAAATATATTCAGGCGAATGGCAAGGAACAATGGCACTTACAGAACCACAAGCGGGAAGTTCTTTAACGGATATTACCACTTCTGCAAAACCATTATCTGAAAACAGTTACTTAATAAAAGGACAAAAAATATTTATTTCTGGCGGACAACATGAAGCATGCGAAAATTTTATTCATCTCACACTTGCAAGAATAGAGGGTGCACCAGCTGGAGTAAAAGGCATCTCTCTCTTTATTGTTCCAAAATTCAGGCCAAATAAAGATGGCAGCTTAGTATATAACGATGTTTATTGCGCAGGTGATTTTCAAAAAATGGGGCAAAGAGGATATGCCACCACTCACCTTTCATTTGGTGACAATAATAACTGTATTGGGTATTTAGTGGGAGAACCACATAAAGGATTGAGTTATATGTTTCAAATGATGAATGGCGCAAGAATAAGTGTTGGCCTTTGCGCAGCATCGGTAGCTATGGCAGCCTATCAAGCTTCCCTTCAATATTGCACCGAACGCCCACAAGGCAGATTACCAAGTGAAAAAGACCCAAACAAACCTCCTGTAAATATTATTCAGCATGCCGATATTCAAAGAATGTTGTTTACTCAAAAAGCCATTTCCGAGGGATCTATATCATTAGGAATTGAATGTAATAAACTCTACGACTTATATCATTCAAGCAATGATGAGGCAGAAAAAAATAAGTACCTATTTTTATTAGAAATTTTAACTCCTATTGTAAAAAGCTATCCCTCAGAACAAGGCAGTAGATCTGCAGCTTTAGCAATTCAAACATTAGGAGGTTATGGTTTTACAACTGATTTTCCTGTACAACAACATTATAGAGATTTAAAAATCATGTCTTTGTATGAAGGAACCACTGGTATTCAATCAATCGATTTATTAGGCAGGAAAGTATTAATGGAAAAAGGGAAAGCCTTGCAACTGTTATTAGATGAAATTCAACTATCTATAAAAAATGCCAGTCAGTTCGATACGTTAAAAAAGAACGCTGACTCATTGAATAATGAAATATCTAGAATTAATTGGATCATTAAACACTTGAATAAATATTTAGTAGAAGGCAAAATTGAAAAATACCTTGCTGATGCTACTGTATTTTTAGAGATGATGAGCTACAGTGTAATTGGCTGGCAATGGCTTAAAATGGCATCAAAAGCTGCGGAATTATTGAAATCTGGTACTATCCCTGCTAATAATAGCGCCTTTTATGAAGGAAAAATTCATACTTGTCAATTTTTCTTTAAGTATGAAATGCCACATGCAGCAGCATGTGCTGCCACGTTACTTGAAGAATCTGAATTAACTTTCATTAGCAATTTTGAGGCATTCCATTGATATTTTGCAATATGGGTGTTGATTTATTTATATTTACCAATCATTTGATACAATAATTTATGCTGAAAGTAGGCGTTTTTGGAGTAGGTCACTTAGGTAAATTCCACCTAAACAATTGGAAAGAGATTGAAGGGATTAAGTTGGTCGGATTTTTTGATCCGAACAATGACAATGCTAAAGAGGTAACTGAAAAATATGGCCTTAAGCGATATATGGATGAAGACAAGCTAATGGATGCTTGTGATATCATTGATGTGATTACTCCTACCAATCAACACTACGATATATGCATGAAAGCAGTTAGAAAAGGCAAACATGTTTTTGTAGAAAAACCAATCACCCATACTTTACAAGAAGGTAAAAACCTTGTAAATATGGTTAGAGAGGCTAATGTAAAATTACAAGTAGGCCACGTTGAAAGATTTAATCCTGCCTATTTAGCGGTAAAGGACCTCAATTTAAACCCAATGTTTATTGAAGTTCATAGATTGGCGCAATTTAATCCTAGAGGAACTGAAGTAAGCGTGATTTTAGATTTAATGATTCATGATATAGACATTATTTTGAGTTTGGTAAAAAGTGATGTTAAAAGTATAGCAGCAAGTGGAGTTGCGGTAATGACAGAAACACCGGATATTGCTAATGTAAGAATTGAATTCAATAATGGTTGTGTAGCTAATTTAACTAGTAGTAGAATTAGCATGAAAAAAATGAGAAAGATGCGTCTTTTTCAAAAAGACGCTTATATAGGAATCGACTTTTTAGAAAAGAAGACTGAAATTATTAAGCTTAAGCAACCTGAAGATGAGAATGTATTTTCATTTGATATTGATACCCCAAATGGGAAAAAAACCATTGCGATTGCAACACCTTCTATTGAGCCATTAAATGCAATAAAGTTAGAGTTAACTTCATTTGTAGATGCAATATTAAATAACAAGCCAACTCAGGTAAATGAAATTGATGGATATCTTGCTATGGAAGTAGCTCATCAAATTTTAGAAAAAATAAACAATACCAGCATACTGGTTTAATTGTTATTAAGAAAGTATGCAAACCAGAAGAAGAAATATTAGTTTATACATACTTAGCGATTTCGTTTTATCCTTGGTTGTACTGATAGTGTATTTTCTAATTTACCCTGAAAAAAACCATAGTTCCTTTTCTTTTTTAGAGATTAAAATTGTTGGGGTCGATACTATCCTAAGTTTAATCCTTATCCCAATATTTTGGATTTGCTTTTACTTTATCACTGGAAGTTACAATAGGTCTCTATACGATAAATCTAGACTGAGCGAACTAACAGCAACCTTATTGCATTCAATGTTAGGGACACTATTATTGTACTTCTTTCCAAGTTATAGTCATATTGTATTTGCCAATCAGTTTTTTGTTTATTTTATTTTACAATTTTTACTAGTTGCAAGTGCTAGAACACTCTTATTGTTTCAAACTAAAAAAACACTTAAAAGAGGGGAAGTATATTTTAAAACGTTAATCGCTGGAAATAATAGCAATGCAATAAAAGTATTCGAAGCGCTTAATCGAAACTTTAAATACTTAGGCTTTAAAACAGTTGGATTTGTTTCAGTTTATGGAGAGGATTCAAAAAATGGATTATCTAAATGGATACCACACCTAGGGCCAGTTCAATTGATTAAGAAAATTGTTGAAGAACATCAAATTGAAAGAGTTATTATTTCGATTGAAAAAAAAGACAAACAAATAATTGAGGAATTAGTAAGTGCTTTAACTGAAAAAGAGATTGATATTAAAATGGTACCTGACACAATTGACATATTAGCTGGCTCAGTCAAAACCAGTAATGTTTTAGGCGCTATGTTAATGGATATTCAAACTGCAGCTATGTCGCCAGAAGAGCAACATATTAAGCGCTTAATGGATTTAATTGTAGCAATATTTGGCCTAATTCTATTAAGCCCATTAATGTTATATTTAGCTTTAAGGACTGCCTTTAGCACTAAGGGTGGAGCTATATACAAGCAGGAACGTATTGGTTTTAGGGGTGAACCATTTATCATTTATAAGTTTAGAAGCATGTATGAAAATGCTGAGCAAGATGGCCCTGCACTATCAAGCGACCATGATCCAAGAATAACCCCATGGGGAAAATTCATGAGAAAATGGAGACTAGATGAATTACCACAACTATGGAATATACTAAGAGGAGACATGAGCTTAGTAGGGCCAAGACCAGAAAGAAAAACCTATATTGATTTGTTATTAAAAAAATCACCTTATTACAGGTATTTACTAAAAGCAAAACCTGGTCTTACTTCTTGGGGAATGGTACAATTTGGATATGCATCTACCTTAGATGAAATGTTAGATCGAATGCAATACGATTTAATCTATGTTGAAAATGCTTCAATATTACTAGACTTTAAAATACTAATGCATACGCTTAGAATTATACTCTCGGGAAAAGGAAAATAAGCATACTTGAAATATAAAATTGAAATATTACCATCAAATCAAATTAATAAAGAGAAGTGGAATCATCTGGTTTCAGCATCATCGAATGGGTTAATCTATGCACAATACAATTATTTAGACTTTGTTGCAGATCATTGGGATGCCTTAATCATTAATAATTACGAAACCATAATGCCCATTACTTGGAGAACCAAAGCGGGTATAAAATATGCATACACACCTGCATTTACACAACAGCTAGGTTTTATTGGTGCTCCATTAGAGGAGCATACAGAAAGAGTGGTTAAAAGGATATATTCTACCTTTAGATATGGGAGTATTTTGTTAAATGCTGGCAATAGTATAACTGCAAAAATAGTTCAAGCCTACCCCAAACCAAACTTACTATTAAATTTAGAACGTCCATTTAATGAAATTAAATTGATGTTTAGAAAAGACCATACACAAAATGCACAAAAAGCAATTAACAATGGGTTGATTTATTCTGAAATCATACCAATAGAAAAAGCTATTTCTTTTTACCAATTAATTAATGGGGCTAAAACACCACATATAGCGGCATCAAATTATCAAAGACTAAATGACTATTGCAATTCCATTTTAAAATTCAACCAAAATTGCTTTACAAGAGCAGTAATAAATGATCAAGGAAACTTACTATCGTCTGCACTATTTTTAAAAGATGGGAAACGCATTTACAACATAATGAATGCAACTAGTGAAATGGGAAGAAATGAAAAAGCGAATCACTTATTATTTCATCATGTAATTCAAGAGTTTTCTGAAAAAAAATTGACACTTGATTTTGAGGGCTCTTCAATTCCTGGAATTAAACATTTTTATGAAGGATTCGGATGCTACGAAGAAATTTATTATCTCTGGCATTACAATAAATTACCCTTCCCGTTATCTCTAATACCTTAATATTATTTTATTCTCTCTGCTAAGATTGCATTTGCAACTAATAGGTCTGCAGGTCTAGTTATTTTTATATTACTGTACTCGCCATCAATCAAATGGACTGATTCTCCTGAAGCCTCAACAACGGTAGCTTCGTCGGTAAAATCTGACTGATAGGGTTGATTGAAAGCAGGTATTAAAATAGAAGACAAAAATGTTTGTGGTGTCTGTATTATTTTAACCTGATCTCGATTAATAGCAGAATGAGACTGATTATTAATTATTCTAACGCTATCTGTGCATGTGACAGCAGGAATAGCAGAACCTTTTTCAATTGTTTGCTCAAAACATCGAATGATTAAATGAGGGGTTATTAAACATCTCACCCCATCATGCACAAAAACCACTGCATTATTTTTTATAAGTTGAACACCATTTTGAACGGAATGAAAACGTGTTGAACCACCCACTACAAGGGTTGTTTGATGGGCAATACCCATTTCATTTACTAATTCTTGCCCAGCAGATAAATAATCTTTAGGCAATACCAATAAAATGGAAATATCATGATAAGCTTCTAAAAAAGCACGAATGGTATACCACAACAAAGGCTTTTCATTCAGTAATAAAAACTGCTTAGGAATTGGACTTCCCATTCTTGCACCTGATCCACCTGCAGTTATAATCGCTATTTTTTGCACGATTGCAAGTTATTTATAAATTGCTACCATATTTACTCCTTTACTAGTTTTTACTCCGCGATACATACCAGCACTATTAAAAACCATTGCAGTATTCCCTTTGGCATCAACCCCAATCATACCTCCTTCACCATGTATTGCCATTAATTTATCGTGAACCACAATATTCATTGCCTCTTCTAAACTACATCCTTTGTATTCCATTAAACAGCTTACATCATATGAAGCTACCGATCTAATAAACATTTCTCCATGCCCTGTACAACTAATTGCACAAGTTTTATTATTAGCATAAGTACCTGCCCCTATTAAAGGGCTATCCCCAATTCTACCGTACTTTTTATTGGTCATTCCACCTGTAGAAGTTGCAGCTGCAATATTACCCATCCCGTCAAGTGCTACAGCACCAATAGTTCCAAATTTTTTATCCCTCATCAATTCCTCTAATTGATGGTTGGTATGATCTAATGAGTAATTATCTGAATCGCGAATTGCTTTCCATTGATCGTAGCGGAATTGAGAGAAAAAATATTCATCGGGTTCTAATTTAACCCCTTGCTTAATGGCAAAATCATTTGCTCCTTTACCACTTAAAAAAACATGGTTACTATGAAGCATTACTTCAGATGCCAACTCAATAGGATTACGCACATTCCGAACACCACATACAGCTCCTGCTGCTAAATTGGATCCATCCATTATGGCAGCATCCATTTCTTGAACTCCCTTTTTTGTAAAAACCGAGCCCCGACCTGCATTAAATAAAACATTGTCTTCTAGTACAATTAGCGCAGCTTTAACTGCATCAACAGCTGTTCCCCCCTTTTCTAAAATGATGTAACTTTTGTCTAGTGCTTCTTGCAACACTTCAGAATAAGCCAGTTCTAAAGAAGGAGTCATATCTTCCTTTAATATGGTGCCTGCGCCGCCATGAACTACTATAGTAAAATTCGACATTCTAAATAATTTTAGGTACGAAAGTAGAAATTAAGGAGGCAAAAAGATTCTAAATTAAATCAACAGACATTAGATAGAATTAAAGATTCGTTCGCATTTGCTGAGAAATCACTAATTGTCATTTAAACTCGAATATGCATTGCCAACTTTGATTAATTTTTTGTTGCAAGCAGTGCTTTACATTCTTCTAATAATTGGTGTTGATTAATAGCAACTGTACCCACTTCTTCACAAACCAAACCTCCAGCAATATTAGCCATTTCGGCAGCTAAATGAATATTTTGGGTTGAAGCATATACCAACGAAGCTACCGCAATAACAGTATCACCAGCTCCACTTACATCGGCTATATTTCTAATATGCGTAGGTATAATTAACGAGTTATTTTCCTGTTGATAAAAAACTCCTTTCTCAGATAATGTTATTAATGAAATGGAATGCCCTAGTACTTCTTTAAGCACATGATGTATATGCTGCATTCGTTCTAGATTTGTTTGATCAACATTAATATTTAGCCCCTCTTTTACTTCTTTTAAATTGGGTTTAAATAATGTTACATCTTTATAAGAAAGAAAATTTTTCTTCTTTGGATCTACTGCTGTAAAAATTTGCTGTTCATTACAGGTTTTTGTAATAGCTGTAATTAGATTTTGGGTAAGCACACCTTTATTGTAATCTTCAAATATTAGAATGGCAGGCTTATATTTCTTAATAAAATTTTCAACGGTTTTTAATAATTGAATTTCTAATTCCTCATTTATATCACTCACCATTTCAGCATCCAATCTCATCATCTGCTGATTCCTTCCCATTATTCGCATTTTATTGGTTGTGATGCGATCGGCAGAACGAATAATATTTTCTGTATTAATTCCATTCTGTTCCATTAATTGCAACAATTGATCTCCGTCTGAATCTTGGCCCACAATTGAAATTATAGCGGTGTTAGCCCCTAATGAGGCCGTATTTAATGCAACATTGGCAGCACCTCCAACCCTATATTCTTTCCTATTTAATGCTACCACAGGAACAGGAGCTTCAGGAGAAATTCGATCTACATTACCCCACCAGTATGTATCTAACATAACATCACCAACAATTAATACTTGGGTGTTTTTGAAACTTGCAAATAACTGATCAAAATTCATCTGCTATTTTTTGGCATTACGAACAGCAATATAATACAAAGGTATACCTAGTAAAGTAATTATTAATCCAGGCCAAGTAAATTGAGGCTTATAAATAATTAATAACACACAAAAACTAATCCCCATTATCATATAAATAGCTGGTAAGATCGGATAACCGATTGCTTTATAAGGACGTGGAATTTCTGGTCGGGTTTTTCTTAGGATAAAAATCCCTGCAATGGTTAACACATAAAATATCACAACAATAAATGAAACCATATCTAATAAATCTCCATACCTACCACTTAAACACAACAAAGAGGCAACTATACATTGTGCCCATAAAGCCCATTCAGGAACTGCATTCTTATTAAGTTCCCCCGCTTTTTTAAAAAACAAACCATCTTGAGCCATTGTATAATACACCCTTGCGCCTGCTAGAATTAATCCATTGTTGCAACCAAAAGTTGAAACCATAATCATGGCGGCAATAATATAAGTACCAATGCCCCCAAATATGATATTAGATGCAGTAACCGCTACCCTATCTGACTCAGCAAAAGCAATTTTATCTAAAGGAAGTACGCTTAGGTACATTAAGTTTGCAGAAACATAAATTAGTGTAACTATTAATGTTCCTAGGAATAAACTTAGTCCAATATTCTTTTGAGGATTCTTGATTTCGCCTGCTATAAAAGTTACATTATTCCATGCATCACTACTAAAGATAGAACCAACCATAGAAGCGGCAATTGCTCCTAATGCACCAGCTCCTAAAACAGGCATAATAATGGCGGTGGACAATTCCCCTGTTCCTTTTGTCATAGATTTCATGGTCCATGCATCGGTCCAATTAGTATTCCACACTTCGGCATTTGCACCAAGTATAAAACCAAATACAATCAATCCAAATAAAGAAAGCAATTTAGTTACTGTAAAAACAGTTTGAATCATTTTGCCTCCCTGTACACCTTTGGTGTTTATATAAGTAAGCAATACAATGATGAATATAGAAACAAATTGTGCAGGATAAATTTTGAACGGCCCTAATAAAAACAATACATCCGATTCATTCATTTCTAATACAGGGAAAAAATAAGCAGCAAACTTACAAAAGGCAACTCCAACAGCTGCAATTGTTCCAGTTTGGATTACCGAGAAAAAACTCCATCCATATAAAAAACCTGTAAGCTTATTATAAGATTCCTTTAAATAAACATACTGCCCTCCAGCTTTGGGGAACATGGCACTTAATTCCCCATAACTTAATGCTGCTGTTAAGGTCATAAAACCTGTTAACAACCAAACTGCAATTAGCCAGCCAGCACTACCCACATTTCGGGTAATATCTGCACTTACGATAAATATACCAGACCCAATCATACTGCCTGCAACTAACATTGTTGCATCAAGCAATCCCAACGTGGGTTTAAAAGAAGTTGTTGATTCTGCCATAAAAAATCCCGCCACTTTTTTGAGGAGGCGGGAATGAAGATAATAAATATGATTGAACCATTATGGCTTCTTAGGATACAACTTATTTAATCCTTTCACTAAATCATCAGTAATATTAAAAGCACTGTCTTTTAAATACATAAACTCAGGTGCACTAGAGAAAATATAAGCAAACCCTTTGTCTTTATTGTATTCTTTCAAATAGTCTTCTATCTTTTTCTTTACATCTTGTAATTTTTTGAAACTCTCATCTTGCATTTCTTGGGCCATCATTTGCTCTTTACCCTGATAAGTACGTTCCATTTGAACTAATTCTTGTTGTTTGCTTGCTAACTCGGCCTGAGAAAGATTTTGACCTACTCGTTGTAACTCTTGGTATTTATTGGTAAATACATTCTTTAGCTCATTCAATTGTTTGGCATTTGCCTGATCTTTAACTTGAAGTGCAGAACGTACTTCTTTAAAATATTCGAAATTGTTTTGGATAGAATCAGACTCAAAATAGGCAATTCTAAATCCACCAGCACCAGCAGTTACAGTGCTACTTGTTGAAGCGGCAGGAGATTTGCTTCCAGAAAAATGTAAATAAAATAAAACAGCTACACCAATAGCAGTTGCAATGCTTAGTCCAGTTATAAAATTTTTCATTTGAATAAGTTTTACTTTAAAAAGTCGGTTTTAAATAGAAAGGGGTATTCAGTAAAAAAGTAGGAAGCTTGCGCTTCCTACTTTTTTATATTTAATCAATCAATGATTATTCTTCTTCATCAAAGCTCATCGCTTCTCTAGTTGTTGCTAGAACTTCATATTCCTCTTTACTTCCTACAATCATATTCTCGAACTCTTTTTGTCCGGAACCTGCAGGAATTAAATGACCAGTGATAACGTTTTCTTTTAGCCCTAACATTGCATCAGTTTTACCTTGAATAGCAGCCTGACTCAATACTTTGGTTGTTTCCTGGAATGAAGCAGCAGAGATCCAGCTTTGTACGCCTAAAGAAGCTTTAGTTATACCTAATAATACTGGTCTTGCTGTTGCAGGTTTTGCATCTCTAACTTCTACTAGTTGTCTATCAGAACGACGTAAGATGGAGTTCTCCTCTCTTAGTTCGCGTAAAGTGATAATTTGACCAGCTTTCATTTTAGCGCTTTCACCAGCATTGGTTACTACTTTCTTATCATAGATTCTATCGTTCTCTTCAATAAAGTCGAAGCGATCTTCTAAGTCCTCCTCTAAGAATTTAGTATCTCCAGCGTCTACAATTTCTACTTTCTTCATCATTTGACGTACAATCACTTCTACGTGCTTGTCGTTGATTTTTACACCCTGTAAACGGTAAACTTCCTGAATTTCATTTACTACATACTCTTGAACTGCAAAAGGTCCTTTAATAGCCAAGATATCAGCAGGAGCTGTTTGACCGTCAGACATTGGTGTACCAGCTTTTACAAAGTCACCATCTTGTACCAAAATTTGGCGTGTCAATGGAACCAGGTATTTCTTAACCATTCCATCACGAGACTCAACAATAATCTCACGATTACCGCGCTTCACATTACCGAATGATACAACACCGTCAATTTCACAAACGATTGCAGGGTTTCCTGGATTACGAGCTTCAAACAATTCAGTTACACGAGGAAGACCTCCAGTGATATCTCTTAGTTTACCTAAGATACGTGGAATCTTCACCAATACTTGACCTGCTTTAACTTCATCTCCTTCTTCTACTCCAATATGCGAACCAACTGGTAAGTTGTATTGCTTAATATCTTTTCCTTCAACAATAATAGTTGGGATTTTTGTTTTGTCTTTGGTTTCAATAACCACTTTCTCACGGTGACCAGTTTGCTCATCAGACTCATCACGGTAAGTGATACCATCTAAGATATTTTCAAACTTGATATTACCTAAAGTTTCCGCAACTATTACGTTGTTAAACGGATCCCATGTACAGATTACATCTCCTTTTTTAACTTGAGCGCCATCTTTTACATTTAAGGTTGCACCATAAGGTACGTTATTGGTAATCATCAAACGGTCGTTTTTCACGTCCATGATTCTTACTTCACCCGTACGACCAATTACAATCTTAGATTTAGTTCCATCATTGTTTACCGTATCAACAGTTCTTAAACCATCAAACTGAATTGTACCATCAAACTTAGCTTGTAAGGTAGATTCAATTGAAGCAGATCCGGCAACACCACCCACGTGGAAAGTACGCAAGGTAAGCTGAGTACCAGGCTCTCCAATTGATTGTGCAGCAATAATACCAACTGCATCACCGCGCTGTGCAAGGTAACCTGTTGCCAAGTTTTTACCATAACACTTCACACATACACCACGCTTGCTTTCGCAGGTAAGTACAGAACGAATTTCAACGGTTTCAATACCTACTTCTTCAATTAATTTAGCTACATCAGATGAAATTTCTTCTCCAGCTAAAATGATTAGTTCTTCGGTAATTGGATGGTATACATTATGCAATGATGTACGACCTTCAATTCTATCTGCTAGTGGCTCAATAACATCTTCGTTGTCCTTCAACGCACTGGTTGCAATACCACGAAGTGTTCCACAATCTTCTTCAGAAATAACTACGTCTTGAGATACGTCAACTAAACGACGAGTTAAGTAACCCGCATCCGCCGTTTTAAGTGCAGTATCCGCCAAACCTTTACGAGCACCGTGTGTAGAGATAAAGTAATCTAATACGTTCAATCCACCTTTAAAGTTAGAAAGAATTGGATTCTCAATTACTTCAGAACCTGAGCTACCACTCTTACGAGGCTTAGCCATTAGACCACGAATACCCACCAACTGCTTAACCTGTGTTTTACTACCACGAGCACCAGAATCCAACATCATGAATACAGAGTTGAAACCTTGGTTATCAATGGTCATTTCACGAATCAAAGACTCGGTGATTTTCATATCCACTCTACCCCAAATATCAATAACTTGGTTATAACGCTCATTATTGGTAATTAAACCCATATTGTAGCTTTCCCAAACTTCTTCTACTTCTACCTTAGCACTATCTAATAATTGGTTTCTGATTTCAGGAACAATCAAGTCGTTTACGCTAAAGCTTAATCCACCTCGGAATGCCATACGGAAACCAAGTGTTTTAATATCATCTAGGAATTTAGCCGTCTTAGGTACATCAGTGATCTTAATAATATCACCAATAATTTCTCTTAAGCTTTTCTTAGTTAGCAATGCATTTACAAATCCAACTTCATGAGGAACATGCTGGTTAAATAATACACGACCTACAGTGGTATCAATTAATTTCTTAACCAATACGCCTTTCTCACGTACGTTTGTTTTAACCTTAATATTTGCATGTAAATCTACACGGTTCTCATTGTAAGCAATGATTACTTCATCCATGCTATAGAAAGCCATTCCTTGACCTTTGATGGTCTCCGTTTCAGTAGACTTTCTACCCTTGGTAATATAATACAATCCAAGTACCATGTCCTGAGAAGGAAGGGTAATAGGTGTACCATTCTGTGGGTTCAAAATGTTGTGAGAAGAAAGCATCAACAATTGTGCTTCCAATATAGCAGCATTGCTTAAAGGAACGTGCACAGCCATTTGGTCACCATCAAAGTCGGCGTTGAATGAAGAGGTAACCAATGGGTGAAGTTGAATAGCTTTACCCTCTACTAATTTAGGTTGGAAAGCCTGAATAGATAGACGGTGAAGTGTTGGGGCACGGTTTAACATAACCGGGTGACCCTTCAATATATTCTCGAGGATATCCCAAATAACCGCTTCTTTACGATCTACTAATTTCTTAGCAGACTTAACGGTTTTCACAATTCCTCTTTCAATTAATTTTCTAATAACAAATGGCTTAAACAATTCAGCAGCCATGTCTTTTGGCAAACCACACTCATGTATTTTAAGTTCAGGCCCTACCACAATTACAGAACGACCAGAATAGTCAACACGCTTTCCTAATAAGTTCTGACGGAAACGTCCTTGCTTACCTTTTAATACATCTGATAATGATTTCAATGCACGTCCACCTTCTGCTTTAACCGCATTAGACTTACGAGAGTTATCGAACAAAGAGTCAATTGCTTCTTGCAACATTCTCTTCTCGTTACGTAAGATTACTTCAGGCGCTTTAATCTCTAACAAACGCTTTAAACGGTTGTTACGAATAATTACACGACGATACAAATCATTCAAATCAGAAGAAGCAAATCGGCCACCATCTAATGGAACCAACGGGCGTAATTCTGGAGGAATAACTGGAATATATTGCATTACCATCCACTCAGGGCGGTTAGTAATACGAGTGCTTGCATCACGGAAAGACTCTACTACGCTCAAACGCTTAAGGGCATCTGCTTTACGTTGCTGAGATGTTTCAGTTGCTGCTGCATTACGCAATGAGAAACTCAATTCATCCAAATCAATTCTTTCTAAAAGGGCATGAACTGCTTCAGCGCCCATTTTAGCAATGAATTTTTGTGGATCTTCATCTGGTAAGTATTGGTTATCTTTTGGTAAACCATCAATCAAATCAAGGTATTCTTCTTCAGTAAGAAGATCACCCATGTTTAGATTTTCTTTAATACCACCTTGTATAACTACATAACGCTCGTAATAA
This sequence comes from Sphingobacteriia bacterium 24-36-13, assembly GCA_002281875.1. GTDB lineage: Bacteria > Bacteroidota > Bacteroidia > Chitinophagales > Chitinophagaceae > Sediminibacterium. The sequence continues at coordinate 18,672 of NCHN01000013.1, forward strand.
ATAATGGTTTCTAATTTCTTAGAACTCATTCCAAGTAGATAGCCAATTTTATTAGGCAAACTCTTGAAATACCAAATATGAACTACAGGAACTACTAGTTTAATATGACCCATGCGTTCACGACGCACTTTCTTTTCTGTTACTTCCACACCACAACGATCACATACGATACCCTTGTAACGAATACGCTTATACTTTCCACAAGCACACTCGTAATCTTTAACAGGTCCGAATATTCTCTCGCAGAACAAGCCATCACGTTCAGGCTTATACGTACGGTAGTTAATGGTTTCAGGTTTTAGTACTTCGCCAAAGCTTCTTTCCAGAATACTGTCTGGTGATGCCAAACTAATGGTGATCTGTGAAAAAGTTGGACGCTGTTTGTTTTCTCTTTTGATTGCCATATCGCGGTTGAGAATTTGAATTGTTTTTGTTAATCGAACTTAAGATCTAAACCAAGACCTCTCAGTTCATGCACCAATACGTTGAATGATTCAGGAACACCTGCTCTAGGTATATTTTCTCCTTTAACGATGGCCTCATAGGTCTTCGCACGTCCGATGATATCATCAGACTTAAGAGTCAATAATTCTTGCAGAATATTTGCAGCACCATATGCTTCCAATGCCCAAACCTCCATCTCACCAAAACGCTGACCACCAAACTGTGCCTTACCACCCAACGGTTGTTGAGTAATTAAGCTATATGGTCCAATTGAACGTGCGTGCATTTTATCATCCACCATATGGTGTAGTTTAATCATGTAGATTACACCTACAGTTGCTTTCTGGTGGAAGCGCTCTCCTGTTTCACCGTCATACAAGTAAGTATGACCGTTTCTTGGAATGCCTGCATCTTTACAATATTGTTCAATTTGATCTGTAGAAGCACCGTCAAAAATTGGAGTTGCAAAACGCACACCCAAACGCTTACCGGTCCATCCTAAAATGGTTTCATAAATCTGACCAAGGTTCATACGAGAAGGTACCCCCAATGGATTCAACACAATATCAACCGGTGTTCCATCTTCCATGAATGGCATATCTTCTGCACGTACAATTTTAGCCACAATACCTTTGTTACCGTGACGTCCAGCCATCTTATCACCTACTTTCAACTTACGCTTAACAGCTAGGTAAACTTTAGCTAGTTTTAATACACCAGCAGGTAATTCATCTCCAATAGAGATATTGAATTTCTCACGTTTGTATCTTCCTAGTTCTTCGTTAAACTTAATGCTATAGTTGTGTAATAAAGTATTGATTTGGTCATCTGTTTTAGCATCACCAGTCCAACCCAATGGATTCACGTTTTGGTAATCAATGGTGCTCAAATTCTTTTGATTGAACTTAGCGCCCTTACCAATTAACATTTCACCAAAGTTGTTGCTTACACCAGTAGAAGCTTTGTCTTTCAATAAAGTTTGTAACTTATCTAATAACAATTCTTTAATAGCTTCAACATTTTGCTGATGTACTTTTTCTACTTTTTCTAACAATGCTTTTTCACGAATCTTACCGTTCTTATCTTTCTTAGCACGTTGGAAAAGTTTCTTATCTATAACTACACCTTCGGTTCCGTTTGGTGCTTTTAAAGAAGCATCTTTTGCATCACCTGCTTTGTCTCCAAAAATGGCACGCAATAATTTTTCTTCAGGGGTTGGATCAGACTCGCCTTTTGGCGTGATTTTTCCAATTAGTATATCACCCTCTTTAATAGTTGCACCAATACGTATGATACCATTCTCATCCAAATCCTTAGTTGCTTCTTCAGAAACGTTTGGAATATCAGGAGTCAATTCTTCTTCACCTAATTTGGTATCACGAACTTCTAATTCGTATTCATCAATATGTACAGAAGTAAATAAATCTTCTCTAACTACTTTTTCGCTGATAACTATCGCATCTTCAAAGTTGTAGCCCTTCCATGGCATGAATGCCACTTGTAGGTTACGACCCAAAGCCAATTCGCCATCTTTAGTTGCATAACCTTCAGTTAAGAAATCACCTTTCTTCACTTTTTGGCCCTTCTTTACAGCAGGGTTAAGATTAATACAAGTAGCTTGGTTGGTTTTGATAAACTTCGTTAATCTATAAACTTGTAAATCATCATTGAAGCTTACCAAACGATCTAAATCATTTCTATCGTAACGAACATGAATTTCGTTTGCATCAACAAACTCAACAATACCATTACCTTCTGCGTGAATTTGAATACGTGCATCACGTGCAGCTTTTCCTTCTAAACCAGTACCAACAATTGGCACTTCAGGTACAATCAAAGGAACGGCTTGACGTTGCATGTTTGATCCCATCAACGCACGGTTGGCATCATCATGCTCTAAGAAAGGAATAAGAGATGCACTCAAACCAACAATTTGGTTAGGGGCAACGTCCATATATTCAACTTCTTCTTTATCAAGAATCGGGAAATCACCAGTTTGACGTGAAACAACTTTGTCTTCAGCAAATTCACCCTTCTCATTTAAAGGAGAGTTGCTTTGCGCAATCTTAGCTGAATCTTCTTCTTCTGCACTCAAGAAAGTCAATTCTTTCATGTTTACTTTACCACTCTCTACTTTACGGTAAGGGGTTTCAATGAAGCCCATATCGTTAATAGCAGCGTGAACGCAAAGAGTAGAAATCAATCCAATGTTTGGACCTTCAGGTGTTTCAATAGTACATAAGCGACCGTAGTGAGAATAGTGTACGTCACGAACCTCAAAACCAGCACGCTCTCTACTTAAACCTCCTGGTCCTAGAGCGGAGATACGACGCTTGTGCGTAATCTCACTTAAAGGATTGGTTTGATCTAAGAATTGAGACAATTGAGAAGTACCAAAGAAAGAGTTAATCACAGAACTCAAGGTTCTAGCGTTAATCAAATCTACTGGAGTAAATACCTCATTGTCACGAACGTTCATACGCTCACGGATGGTACGAGCCATTCTAGCTAAACCAACTCCAAATTGAGCATACAACTGCTCACCTACTGTACGAACACGACGATTGCTCAAGTGATCAATATCGTCAATCTCTGCTTTAGCATTGGTTAAACGTACCAAGTACTTGATGATCTCAATGATATCTTGCTTGGTTAATACCTTTTTAGTTAAAGGATATTCAAGACCTAGTTTACGGTTGATTTTATAACGACCAACTTCTCCTAAATCATAACGCTTATCGCTAAAGAATAATTTATCAATAATACCACGAGCAGTTTCATTATCAGGAGCATCAGCACCACGCAATTGGCGGTAGATATGCTGAACCGCTTCTAATTCACTGTTAGAAGTATCTTTATTTAAAGTGTTGTAGATAATTGCGTAATCGCCACCCACGTCTTCTTTCTGAATAAATACACTCTTTACTTCCATTTCAATAATGGTAGCAATAGCTTCTTCATCCAAAACAGTATCACGTTCCATAACGATTTCGTTACGTTCAATGCTCACTACTTCACCAGTATCTTCATCCACAAAATCTTCTACCCATGTTCTTAAAACACGTGCAGCTAATTTTCGGCCTACTTGGTTAGCCAATGATTTTTTATCGGCTTTCACTTCATCGGCCATTCCAAATAATTCTAGAATGTCTTTATCGGTTTCAAAGCCAATAGAACGCAATAAGGTAGTAACCGGGAATTTCTTCTTACGGTCAATGTACGCATACATTACGTTGTTGATATCGGTAGCAAACTCCATCCATGCTCCCTTGAAAGGAATTACACGAGCAGAGTAAATTTTTGTACCGTTAGGGTGAACAGACTGTCCAAAGAACACGCCTGGAGAACGATGTAGCTGAGATACAACCACGCGTTCTGCACCGTTAATTACAAAAGTACCACGTGGTGTCATGTAGGGGATATTTCCTAAGAATACATCCTGTACAATGGTTTGGAAATCCACGTGCTCCTCATCGTTACAACTTAAACGCAATTTAGCCTTTAAGGGTACGGCATAAGTTAACCCACGCTCCATACACTCTTCAATAGTGTAACGAGGCGGATCAATAAAATAATCCAGGAATTCCAGCACAAAGATGTTACGCGTGTCTGTGATAGGAAAGTTTTCCTTAAACACACGGAACAGCCCTTCAACATTACGTTTGTCAGGGGTTGTCTCTAACTGAAAAAACTCTTTAAAAGATTCTAACTGGATGTCGAGCAGGTCAGGGGCATCAGCCAAATGTTTAGTTTTACCGAAGCCGACCCTGTTGTTCAATGTAGTTGTAGACATATATATGTAAAACCGGTTTTGATACGATAAAATTATTGGGGAGAACTGTAACATCCTCTTAACGTACAATCGGCTCATTCATCATTAAAACTCAATGATAAAAATGTCCACCCGCTAAATTGCCCAAAATTAAGGTTGGCAAAGTTAAGGAATGTAACAGAAACGCAAAAACAAATTTTGCGCCAAACTACCATTTGGGGATAAATTAACTAAAAATAAAAACCTTCCCGCCCGTTTTACCGAGGGGAAGGTCAATAGTATGGTAGAAGTTGATTACTTAATTTCTACTTCAGCACCTGCTTCTTTCAACTTAGCAGCTAAATCATCTGCTTCAGCTTTAGAAACACCTTCTTTGATAGGCTTAGGAGCGCCATCAACTAGGTCTTTTGCTTCTTTCAAGCCTAAACCAGTTAATTCTTTAACGATTTTAACTACACCTAATTTGCTAGCACCGCCAGAAACTAAGATAACGTCAAATGCTGTTTTTTCTTCAACAGCAGCTGCGCCACCGCCGTCACCAGCTGAAACCACAACTGCAGCAGCAGCTGGCTCAATACCGTAATCAGCTTTTAATACATCAGCTAATTCTTGAACTTCTTTTACTGTTAAGCCTACTAATTGTTCGGCTAATGCTTTTACGTCTGCCATTTTTTTACTTTTTAAACCGCTTTCAAAGCAATTGCTCCAGCGGATGGTTATAAAAATTGCCACATTTTAACCTCAGTGGCATTGGGATTAAACATTGATTATTGAGCAGCAGCTTCAGCTTGCTTCTCATGGTGGTGTAACAATCCAGCCAATACACGCTTAGCAGGAGATTGTAATAAGCCAATAACATCACCAATAAGCTCATTCTTAGTTTTAATCTGAGTAAGTGCTTTAAGGTTGTTATCTCCGCTATAAATATCACCGTTAATGAAAGCAGCTTTTAAAACTGGCTTTTCAACGTTTCCTTTTTTACGGAAAGAGCTGATAATAAGTGCTGGCTCCTTTGGATTCTCAGAAAACATCAAAGCAGTTACATTATGCAAAGAATCAAAAACCCCTGCATACTTTTCCGCATCTAATGATTCCAATGCTTTACGGATAAGGGTGTTTTTAGCAACTTTCATTTCAACATTCTTGTCAAAACAAGTTCTACGTAAATTAGAAACTTGTTCAACAGTCAATGATTCTGTATCGGTAATATAGAAGTTGTTGTACTGAGAAAATTTTTCCTTCAGTACTTCAATTACTTCGTTTTTTTGCGTTTTGTTCATAACTAATTTTTTTAAAAACCCGGGTCATTTCCCACAATGCAGGATCGCCAGGATTAGTTCATTAATGATTTGGTGTCTAAAGCAATACCAGGACTCATGGTACTAGCCATACTTGCTGCTTTTAGATAGGTACCTTTAGCAGAAGAAGGCTTCAATTTAATGATTGCATTGATAAGCTCAGTACTATTTTCAGTCAATTTCTCAGGAGAGAAAGAGATACGGCCAATAGATGCGTGAACAATACCAGTTTTGTCTACCTTAAATGCAATTTTACCACCTTTCACTTCATTTACTGCAGCAGCAACATCATTGGTTACAGTACCAGTTTTAGGGTTAGGCATTAAGTTACGTGGTCCAAGTACTTTACCTAGTTTACCAATTTTAGGCATAACCGCAGGAGTAGCAATGATTACATCAATATCTACCCAGCCGCTTTCAATTTTAGCAATGAACTCATCTAAACCAACATAATCAGCACCTGCTTCGTTAGCAGCAGCTTCTTTGTCAGGAGTACATAAAACCAATACTTTCTTGGTTTTACCTGTACCATGAGGTAATGAAACAGTACCACGCACTTGTTGGTCTGCTTTCTTAGGATCTACGCCTAAGCGGATATGTAAATCAACAGAACTGTCAAACTTAGTACAGTTAATTTCTTTTACGAGTGAAGCAGCATCTTTTAGGGAATAAACTTTTGATTTATCCACCTTCGTGTTCGCTACTTTTCTTTTTTTAGTAATTGACATTTGAATTAGTTAAGTAGGTGAATAAATTAGTTTTCCCATGGAGCTTTACCATCAACAGTGATACCCATACTGCGTGCAGTACCAGCAACCATGCTCATAGCGCTATTCAATGTGAATGTATTAAGGTCAGTCATTTTGTCTTTAGCAATAACTTCAACTTGTTCCCAAGTTACTTTACCTACTTTTTGACGATTGCTTTCCTTAGAACCTTTCTGAATCTTAGCAGCTTCCATTAGCTGTACAGCAGCTGGAGCAGTTTTGATTACAAAGTCGAAAGATTTGTCTGAATAAACAGTAATTAAAACAGGAACAACTTTTCCCATTTTATCTTGAGTTCTAGCATTAAATTGCTTACAGAACTCCATAATGTTCACACCCTTAGAACCGAGTGCGGGGCCTACTGGAGGCGCAGGATTGGCTTGACCACCTTTCACCTGCAGCTTCACAAAGCCAGAGATTTCTTTTGCCATTTTATTTGATTTATTGGTTATAGCGTCCTGAATTTACTCGGGACTCCCAAATTCAATCGCTCTTTAAAAAAGAACTTTTGGGGCGGCAAAGGTAGTAAATAAAACTATTCTACCAAACTAAAATGCATTTAATGCATCAATTACCTGCTGTATCGCCAAATCGGTGTGGCATGCAGAGCAAGGCAAACTTAAAGTAGTCTCATGAATGGTTTCTGCAATAGGGAAATGCAAATGACCTAATAATTGGGCCATTGCTTTTTGCTTATTAGGGGGAACAGGGTAATGTATTTCGGTTCCAATACCTAATTTTTGCAAGTATTCTTTCAGTTCAGCTCTTTTAGGATGGCGAATATTAAATATATGATATACATCATGGTAATCAGGATGCACAACAGGAAGTATAAAATCTTCTTTTAATTGCTCCAAATACATAGAAGCCAACTTACGCTTATGATTATTCACATTGTCCAGATAAGGCAATTTAATTTCAAGGAACATTGCTTGAATTTCATCTAACCTAGAATTGTAACCTACTACTTCATTGTAATATTTACCGTGTGAACCATAATTGCGGATCATTTTAAGGTCTTCACAGAGTTCAGGACTATTGGTCAGCACCGCTCCCCCATCTCCTAATGCGCCTAAGTTTTTGCTGGGATAAAAACTAAAGCCACTCATGATACCAAATGTTCCAGCCATTCTTCCTTTGTACTTTGCACCATGTGATTGGGCACAATCTTCAATAATTTGCAACCCATATTTATCTGCAATTTCAAGAATGGGATCCATTTCACAACACTTGCCATACAAGTGTACCACCATGATGGCTTTTGTTTTAGCCGTTATAGCCGCTTCAATTTTAGTTGGATCAATATTGTAGGTAGCAATATCTGGTTCTACTAACACAGGTTTATGACCTGCATGAATGATGGAAATAATAGAAGCAATATAAGTATTAGAAGGAACAATGATTTCTGAGCCCTTGGGCAAATGCAAAGCCCAAATAGCCAATATCAATGCATCAAGTCCATTGGCCACGCCTACACAATAATTCATTTGATTATAGGTGGCAAAATCTTCTTGAAACTTTTTTACTTGATCACCTAAAATATACCAACCCTTATCCAAAAATTCGCGAAACCTTTTTTCGAACAAGAGGGTATATGGTTCATTTACTTTAGATAGACAGTCGTATGGTATCATGCTTTTTCGGGATATGGCTCGTAGATATAATCGGATGAATCAAAAGTGGTTGAGGCGAAAACCAACAAAACTGCATCAGGCGTAAAATCATACATTTTATGCCAATCCTTGGTTTCAAGGATTAAGCATTTTGATGGATTATCTAAATGGTATTCATGAATGGTTTCTCCATCATTATTCCATACCTTACAAGAACCATGAATGCAAATAGCAGCCTGAATGGTTTCATGATGCCGATGACCTCCTCTAGCCGTTTCGTCTACATTATAAATATAGAAAACACGCTTTATTTTGAATGGAAGCAACCTTTCTGCATTGTCTAATACTGTTAGTTCTCCTCTAGTATCTTTAAAGTTGACCAAGTTTAATAAATAGGCCATAATAGGTTATATTCTAAAATTTATTTTTTTGATTGACTTTCTAGAAATTCATCAATTTTATCTAAAAGCAAAGGCTCTTTATTCATATCAAATTTACGTGCATATAATCTATCTGAGCTCAATATATCGTCAAAATCTTCTAATAAAAAAGTTTTTGGACTTGGTGTATGGGGTGGATGTTTGTAATAATGGCAATTTTCATTTATTACAGATTGGGCAAAAGGAGAATTTAATAAAATGGTTTGAAACAAAAATTCATCAGGAGCCCAAGAGAATTTGAAAAATCGTTTCATTTTTGAGTCTCTATCAACTGTAGCCAAAACATATTCAGCTGCTGCTGGACTTATGACCCAAAACATTGAACTACCATAAAATTTCATCCCTTTGGGTTGATTGGTCCTTTTTACTAATTTATTGATAATGCGTTCTAGAAAATGCTGTCCTTTAAACTTGAAATCAGTTAAATGGTACCTGTTCACTCTTATCATCCCCTCTTCCCATTCTCCAGTAAATGCGCGGTACTTGAGTAATAGCTTTCCCTTTCTTGCTTCAAAAAAGTTTTGCATTTCTTCCACCGTTTTAATGGGATAGTCTTGACCACTCATTAAACTAATAAAATCATAAGTACGAGCTGAATCTAAAATTTCTTGAAGCCCATTAAATTCAGCTTGAATAGTACTAAATGCAGCCCATTGAACATCCACACGGTTCTGAATTAAATATACATTAGGTATTTTGGCAACTTCGGCGTGTGATTCTATTGGAAATTTGGCATCAACATGAATATAAAAATCGAAATCAGGATGTTGCATCCTTTTAATCATTCGTGCTGTTTGAGCAGGATTTGTATAAGTGATAATTAAATGTGCAACTCTCATATTCAATAGAAGCCAAATATATTAAATATAAATTAAAAAGCCACTTCGATTGAAGTGGCTTTTTAAAATAAATATTTAAAGAGTTTATGATAGTTTTTCAACTTGCATATAGCTTAACTCTACTGGAGTTGATCTTCCAAAAATCTTTACTGTTACTTTCAACTTTTTCTTCTCGTCGTTAACTTCTTCAATAACTCCATTAAAGTCGTTGAATGGCCCTTCAATAATTTTGATAGTTTCACCAACTATGAAAGGTTCGCTCATAGTAACACCCATATCGTTCATTTCATCCACTTTACCCAACATCTTGTTTACTTCAGATTTGCGTAGAGAAATGATGATACCTTTAGAGCCCTTACCATCGGTTAAGAAATGCATTACATTGCTGATATTACTGATATGCTGAACCATATCGTCATTCAGTTTACCATCTAATACCTCCATCATCACATAACCAGGAAAATAGTTTTTTTCGCGCATTACTTTTTTACCATTCTGCACTTTGTAGACTTTTTCCATTGGAAGGAAAATCTGCTTGATAATATCTTGCCAACCATTTCTGATGATATCCTTATCAAGGTATTCCTTTACCTTTCTCTCCTTACCACTCACTACTCTCAACACATACCATTTGGTTTCTTGTTGAGGTACTTCGTTGGCTTGAACTGTTTCTACTGCTTCCATGTTGCTGTTACTTGAATAATGAGTAAACTAACTTTAATAACTGGTTGCTGGAGAAATCCATCACCCAAACCATTGCAGTGATAATTACGGTTGCTACCAAAACGATTACAGTACTTTGCTGTAATTGCATCCAGGTAGGCCAGGTTACTTTTTCCAGTAACTCTTGGTAGCTTTCTTTAAAGTATAACGCTATTTTGTTCATTTCCGTGATTGATCGTTTGTTCAGTGAACGATTTTTGCACGGGCACTAGGATTCGAACCCAGATCAAAGGTTTTGGAGACCCGTATGCTACCGTTGCACCATGCCCGTTTTTAGACTTCTTTTTACAAACAAAGTACCTAGCGGATGCTAAGTACTTTGTTCTGTAAAGATATAGTTTTTTGCCTTACGCCCCTAGAGACGTATCGCAATTTATTTGATGATTTCAGTAACCTGACCAGCACCTACTGTACGGCCACCTTCACGAATCGCAAATTTCAAACCTTTTTCCATTGCGATTGGTTGAATCAATTTAACAGTTAAACCGATATTATCACCAGGCATAACCATTTCAGTTCCTTCAGGTAAAGTACACTCACCAGTTACGTCTGTAGTTCTGAAATAGAACTGAGGACGGTACTTATTAAAGAATGGAGTATGACGACCACCTTCTTCTTTGCTTAGTACGTAAACTTCACCTTTGAAATCTGTGTGAGGAGTAATAGAACCTGGCTTACAGATAACCATACCACGACGGATATCTTTCTTTTCAATACCACGTAATAATAAACCTGCGTTATCACCAGCTTGACCTTCGTCCAATAATTTCTTGAACATCTCAACACCAGTTACTGTAGAAGATAATGGAGATTCCATTAAACCTACGATTTCAACAGCTTCACCTACTTTGATAATACCACGCTCAATACGACCAGTAGCAACAGTACCACGACCTGTAATTGAGAAAACGTCTTCTACAGACATCAAGAAAGGCATATCAATTGGGCGAGGAGGCAATGGAATGTAGGTATCTACCGCTTCCATTAATTCATCAATTTTACCAACCCACTTTGGATCTTCAGCTAGCGCACCAGTTGCAGAACCTTGGATGATTGGGGTATTATCTCCGTCAAATCCATAAGAAGTTAATAACTCACGGATTTCCATTTCTACTAATTCAAGTAATTCAGGATCATCAACAAGGTCAACCTTGTTCATGAATACTACAATACGAGGTACACCTACCTGACGAGCCAACAAGATATGCTCTTTGGTTTGAGGCATAGGACCATCTGTAGCAGCCACAACTAAAATAGCACCGTCCATTTGAGCAGCACCAGTAATCATGTTCTTCACATAGTCAGCGTGACCAGGACAGTCAACGTGTGCATAGTGACGATTTTCAGTCTGATACTCTACGTGAGCAGTATTGATGGTAATACCACGCTCTCTTTCTTCAGGAGCACCGTCAATTTCATCATATTTCTTTGCAACGTTACCCATACCTTTTTTAGACAAGGTAATAGTAATAGCTGCGGTTAAAGTAGTTTTACCATGGTCAACGTGACCAATGGTACCTACGTTTACGTGAGGTTTTTCCCTCTTAAAGGTCTCTTTTGCCATTTGTATCGGTTTTTAGTTGTGTTTTTAAAAATTTATATTTTTGCCTTTCCCTAAAGACAATATTATTATCACCTTTCTCACTTATCCCGTTGTTACCTGACTTATCCAGTTGAACGGGATATCACCAGGGAATTTTAATTGAGCCATTTTTCGAGTGCAGAGCCGTTAGTGAGAATCGAACTCACGACCTCTTCCCTACCAAGGAAGTGCTCTACCACTGAGCTACAACGGCAGACTCAAAAAAAATGGAGCGGAAGACGAGGGTCGAACTCGCGACCTATAGCTTGGAAGGCTATCGCTCTACCAATTGAGCTACTTCCGCTTAACCATAAAAAAAGAACTACAACCTTTCGATTGTTTGTGGGCAGAGTAGGGTTCGAACCTACGTACACGTGAGTGAACAGATTTACAGTCTGTCGCCTTTAACCACTCGGCCATCTGCCCGTAATATAAATTTGCCGTATTCAGCTAGGCTGAATCCTCATCAAATTTTGAGCCGAAGATGGGACTCGAACCCGCGACCTGCTGATTACAAATCAGCTGCTCTACCAACTGAGCTACTTCGGCAAACAAAGAACTTCCCTATTTTTTGGGATGGCAAAGGTAATGGAATTCTTTATTTGGCAAAATTTTGAAATGATTTTTTTCAATGAAATTGATGAGAATTTATCAACAATAAAAAAAAACGCCTAAAATACAGCGTTTACAAGGGTTCCAAATAAAAAAGGCTCCCATTGGGAGCCTTTGATTAGGCGGCTAATTTTTCTTTTTTGCGTTTAATTTGATTAATCAGTGCTTCTAGGGCACTTTCAAAGGACTCTTCAAAGGACTTAGAAGAAGCTTTTGTAAAGAATTCATGTTTGGGAACATGCACTTTAATTTCCGCTACTTTGTCTTTGATGTTGTGAACCACATTATCCAGTTTCAAGAAAACATCCACTTTAAGAATCTTGTCGTGAAACGTAGGCAACTTGGCCAATTTTTTGTTTACGAACTCAACTAGTTTTTCATCTGCATCAAAGTGGACTGTTTGAATGTTAACGTTCATGGTGTTAAACATTTAATCGGTGAAACAATTAATTAAAAAGAACTACTTGTTAAAGAAATATCAACTACTTCAACAAGACCATTAAGTTAATAATATTTAGGAGAAAAAACAACAATTAACTGCTTTTTTTGCCCCGATTTAACAGTCTATGCTTTAGGATGGGCTTTTTTATACACTGCCTTTAATTGTTCAATAGAATTATGCGTATAAACCTGCGTGGCGGCCAAACTACTATGACCTAATAATTCTTTAACAGCGTTAATATCTGCCCCATTATTCATTAAATGAGTGGCAAAACTATGGCGCAATACATGTGGACTTTTCTTTTCAATGGTAGTGATTTCCTTTAATCGAGCATTCACAAAACCATAGACAGATCTTGGCTGTAAAGGCATCCCTTTTTCAGTAATAAAAAATTGTGGTACAGACACCCATTCAACAGGCCGTTCATTTTTATAGGCAACTAATTGTTCCATTAATGGAGAAGCAATAGGCAGAATTCGTTCTTTATTTCCCTTACCCAGCACTTTTAACTGACCATTAGCAGGATCAATTTGAGATTGTTTCAAATGAATCAATTCACTCAAACGCATACCGGTACTGTAAAAGAGTAAAAGCACCAAACGCTCAGTTTTACCCTTCCAATCATCCGAAAAAGGCAAATAGGCAAATAATTGTTCCATGTCTTTTTTTTCTACATACACCGGCAAACGCTTGCTGGTTCTAGGCGAAACAATCGACCCCATCGGGCTTTGCTTGATGGCATCCGTTTTTAGACAGTATTTAAAAAAAGATTTAAGAGAAGATATTTTTCTATTAATCGTCCTAGAACTAATCTTGTCTTCTTTAAGTTCAGCTAACCAAGATCGAATAAAAGTTGCCGTTACTGCACTTAAAGATGGGGCATCAAACTGGCTAATTAAAAATTGCGCAAACTGCTCAAGATCGTTTTGATAGGCTATGATGGTATGCTCAGAATACCTTCTTTCAAACCTAAGATGGTTTAAAAATTCTTGCAATGGAGGGTATTGGTATATGGGCATAAAAAAAGTAGTCAAGACTACAACGAATCTAGACTACTTAATCGTATGATGAATGGGAAAAAATTATCCCTCAATCTTTCCGCTGGCGATCTGCTGCTTGTAGATAGCTTTCAACACTTGACCACGACGTACAACAGACGGTTTGGTAAATGCTTGACGCTCTCTCAACTGTAACAAAGTCTTACTTTTCTCGAATTTCTTCTTGTACTTTTTAAGTGCCTTGTCGATGTTTTCGCAGTCTTTAGAATCGATAATTAACATAGCTTATATACCTCCTCAGGTTATTTTTAGGCGGCGAAGATAAGCAGCCTAAATTAATTGACAAAATAATTATGCATTTTTTAGTGCAATTGTTCTTTGCACATATTTACCCAATATATCAAACTCAATATTAACCCTATGCCCTATTTTAACCTGGTGAATACCAGTATTTGCATAGGTATAGGGGATTATTGCCACCGTGAAAGCAGACTCACTCACATTAAAACAAGTTAGGCTAGTTCCATTTACTGCTACAGAACCTTTTTCTATGATTAAAGCAGCAAATGCAGGATCAAATTCGAATCGGTATTCCCAACTACCCGCTAAAATTACAGCTGCAATACAAACGGCAGTGCAGTCTACATGTCCTTGAACAATATGACCATCTAAACGGCCATTCATTTGCATACATCTTTCCAGATTGATTTTTTTACCAATGCCCCATTCAGACAAGTTGGTCTTGCGAATGGTTTCTTCAATAGCAGTAACCTGGTATTGATTGCCATTGATTTGTTCCACTGTTAAGCAAACCCCATCATGAGCCAAACTCTGGTCTACTTTTAATTCGGGAGCCATTGGTGCACTAATAGTATAAGTAATATTGGAGCCATTTTGTGTAACAGACTCTAATACCCCCAATTGTTCTATAATTCCAGTAAACATATGATTACTTAAATAAGCTATTTTTAAATCTGTTTTCCTTTTAATGCCCCACTAACTGCCTGATCCATGGCTCTCTCTGCAAATGGTCTGCTGATTTCGTTCAATTCTTCTATTTTGGTCTGAATCAAATTTTTATCGTTCATAGTTAACGCCATCTGTAAATTCTGCATCGCAGCCGCTGTAGTTATCATTTCTTCTTTGGTCAGCAATAAAGCATTCTTTGCAATAAACTTTTCAGTTACCGATAAAATTTGTTCCGCTTCTGTTCTGGCTTCAACCAATGCACGCGTAAGCATATCGTCTTTGGCATGGGTAATACTATCCATCAGCATTTGCTCTACTTCGGCATCTGTTAATCCATACTGAGGCTTCACTTCAATGCTTTGCTCTACCCCACTGCGCAATTCTTTGGCAGTAACCGATAAAATGCCATCTGCATTTATGAGAAAGCTCACTTCAACCTTGGGCATACCCGCAGGCATGCCAGGAATCCCTTTAAAATTAAGTTCCGCCAATTTCCGATTGTGTTGAACCAAATCTCGCTCCCCCTGAAAAACCGAAATACGCATCGATCCTTGGCCATCTACTTGTGTAGTATATTGTCTGGCCGCTCTGTTAGGAATTTTAGCATTCCTTGGAATCAATACGTCCATCAATCCTCCCATGGTCTCAATACCTAAACTAAGCGGTGTAATATCTAATAATAAAAAGTCTTTATTATTCCCCGCTAAAATATCCGCCTGAACTGCAGCTCCAATAGCCACTACTTCATCAGGATTTACAGAATCATTCACGGGTCTATTAAAATAAATACTCACTTTTTCTTTTACTAAGGGAACACGTGTGCTACCCCCAACCATAATTACAGCGTCAATATCCGTAACCTGCAAACCTGCATCAGCTAAGGCTTTACGACAACAATCAATGGTTTTTATAACTAAAGGAAGCAAGCATTGTTCTAGTTCTGCTTTAGTTATTGCAACAGTGTATCCACTCCAATCTGATTTAAATTCATCTGCATTACTCAAGGTTTTTTTAGCTTCTTCCGCTAATAAACGGAGCGATTGCAAAACAGCCTTATCATTTTGCACTGCATTAAAAGGAACCCCAATTTGATTCAACCAAAACTCCATAATGGCTCTATCAAAATCGTCACCACCTAAATAAGTGTCTCCATTTGTACTAAGAACTTCAAAAATTCCATTAGTAATTTTTAAAATAGATACATCAAATGTGCCTCCACCTAAATCGTATACAGCAATGGTTTTTTCTTCGTCTTTGTTTAACCCCAAACCATATGCTAAACTGGCAGCAGTAGGCTCGTTTACAATTCGGAGCACATCCAATCCTGCCAACTTACCAGCATCTCTGGTTGCTTGCCTTTGCGCATCATTAAAATAGGCTGGAACAGTTATCACCGCTTTTGTCACAGGTGTTTTCAAAATATGTTCGGCCCTTGATTTTAATTCTTTCAATATAAAAGAACTGAGTTCGATAGGTGAATAAAACCGATCTCCTATCTGCACTTTCACTAAACTATCGGTATCGTCGTCAATTACTTTGTAAGTGAAAAATCCTGCATTCTCCTTTACATCTTTATAACTTTTGCCCATCAATCGTTTGGCGCTGAAAATGGTATTGGATGGATCAGACTCTAAATACAATTTAGCTTGTTCACCTACTTCAGCATTACCCAAAGCATCAAAATGCACCACACTAGGAACCAAGCTACTACTATTAAATTCTCTCAAAGCCACAGGCTGCTTACTTTCTGGGTGGATGATTGCCACTAAACTATTGGTAGTGCCTAAATCTATTCCCACTATAACTTCTGCCTGTTGTAAACTACCTGTTGCTATATTAATGCCAATTTTAGCCATAATGTTCCTTTCAAAAATGAAATACAAAAATACTACAAATGGCCAGCGTAGTTGTTGCGATTTGCGAAATCAATTAATGAGTTGGATCTTGAACAACGGTTGTTGAACTGGCAAAATCGTGCAAGGGACCCCCTAAAAAGGGACCAAAAAAAAGGTCAACAATGGTAAGCCTTATCATACTTCTTAGTAAAATCATAAACCAAGCTGCCCGCTGCCCGTTTTTTGCAACTACCCTTGAATGGGTAAACCATTTGCCTGGTGTTTTAGCAAAAATCAATTCGAAAAAACTATAATACCCAAACATAGTAGGAAAAAAGAACCAACCGAAATGCAAAGGCGTATAGCGCCAATAAACTACATAAAAATTATACCACCGAAATAGTAGCATTGCTAAAATGGTCAACAAAATCGTATCAATAAAAAAATTCAATGAACGTGTGCCGTCGCCAACTTTTAACATAAGTACCTATTTACAAAGCAAATTTAAGGCAATGATTCCATGCGGGTAACTTTTGTACATTTGCCACTCAAATTTGAATGCAATGAATTTAGTTGAGGAATTACGTTGGAGGGGAATGCTCCAGGATATCATGCCAGGTACAGAAGAATTATTAAACAAAGAAATGGTGTCGGGCTATATTGGTTTTGACCCAACATCGGATAGTTTACATATTGGAAGCCTGGTCCCTATTTTATTATTGGTTCATTTACAAAAAGCAGGACATAAGCCTTATGCATTGGTAGGAGGAGCAACTGGCATGATTGGAGACCCTAGCTTTAAAAGTGAAGAAAGAAATTTATTGAGTGAAGAAACTTTGCAACATAATTTAGCGGGCATCAAAAAACAACTAAGCAAGTTTTTAGACTTTACAGGAGAAGCGCCCAACAAAGCGGAGATGGTAAACAACTATGATTGGTTCAAAGATTTTAGTTTTTTACATTTTATAAGAGATGTAGGTAAGCATATCACAGTGAACTACATGATGAGTAAAGACAGTGTTCGTAAGCGGCTAGATGGCAATACAGGTATGAGTTTTACAGAGTTTACTTACCAATTGATTCAGGGATATGATTTTTACTGGTTGTACCAAAACAAAAATTGCAAATTGCAAATGGGCGGTAGTGACCAATGGGGAAATATTGTTACTGGAACAGAAATCATCAGAAGAAAAGCAGGCGGGGAAGCATTCGCGTTTACTTGTCCATTGCTAACTAAAGCAGATGGTGGAAAATTTGGGAAAACAGAAAGAGGAAATGTTTGGTTAGATCCAGAAAAAACATCTCCATATCAGTTTTATCAATTCTGGCTAAATGCCAGTGATGAAGATGCCACCAAATGGATTAAAATTTTCACACTATTGCCAAAGGAACAGATCGACCAATTAATTGCCGAACATGCAACTGCTCCACATTCCAGGGCTTTACAGAAAAAATTAGCAGAAGAAATTACTTGCTTTGTACACAGCAAGGAAGACTATGAATTTGCAGTAAAAGCGTCAGACATTTTATTTGGAAATGCTTCTACTGAATTATTGACTTCATTGAATGAAAAACAATTATTGCAAGTAATGGAAGGGGTTCCTACTGCAGAAATATCCCGTGCTCAAATAAACGAAGGTTACGATTTGATTAATTTATTGGCAGACGCAGGAATAACTCCGAGCAAAGGTGAAGCAAAAAAATTGTTAGCAGCTGGAGGTGTAGCCATTAATAAAGAAAAATTGACTGCAGACAAAACAAAGGTAACTGCCCAAGACTTATTACAAGACAAATATATTTTAGTGCAAAAAGGAAAGAAAAACTATTTCTTATTAAAAGTTATTTAAGGTCTTTTAGTATTTTCCACATAGACGCTGCAACAAACTGATTGCCCTTAGCATTTAAATGCACACGGTCTGAAGTCAACAACCCTTTCTCTTCATTGGAAGGGTTGTTTGCTATTAGATAGTTTTGAAAATCGGTTCTTAAATCTACACAAGGCAATTCATTCGTTTTAGCATAGTAGCGCAACCAATTACTGTACATATTTAATTCCCCATCTTGCTCATTTGAATTATCCTTTCTTTCCCCTATTACAGATGGAGTACATATCATTACTTTAATATTTGCAGCTTGAAGTTTTTTTACAATCACATTATAGAACTCGCCAAATTTTACATAATCCGTTCCTGTACCTGCTAAGCGCTTATGCCAAATATCGTTAATCCCAACATAAATCACTACAATATCTGGATGCTTACTCAATACATCTTTTTCTAAACGAAGGTATAAATCTGTCACTTTATTACCGCTGATTCCAGCACCCACCAATTCAAATTCTTCGGATTTATTTTCTGCTTTAATTAAGTCTTCCATTAAACGAATATACCCGCCGTTACCTGCTCCCATTTGAGTTATGGAATCTCCAAAAAAAATGACTTTCTTCTTTTTATTCAATGTGAATCCCATTAATATAATTGAAGTAATAAACAGCGATAAAGTAATCCATTTTTTCATGGTGATAATTTTGTACAATTTAATTGAACTGTGCGGAACCTACTAATAAATATCAGTCATTACAGGAGTGGTATGTTCTCCCATCAATTCTACAAAAGTTCTTTCTTTTACTTTAAACCCATTCCCTTTTGCACAAAAATGAACATGTAAATTTTCTATACTCAACGGATTACCCTCAGGAATATCGGCTAAGTTGCTGTGTTTAACATCATGGCCATCCACTATAATCACTGGACCACTTCCAATCGCTTCCATATTGTTTCCTTGGGTAATTAGCATCCCTGTGTCTTCACCCAATCCAATACCGATACAGGAAGGATTAGCAGACACTGCTTGAGCCAATCTTGCAAATCGACCTCTTTTTTCAAAATGTGAATCAAAAATTACCCCATCCATAAAACCCAATCCGGTCGTGATTTTCACTTCCCCTTTTAAATGCGCACGAGTGGCATTACCTTCATAAATCATGGTACTACTCATAGCCATAGCACCCGCGGAAGTACCTGCTATTACAAAATTTTCTTTCAAATATCTTTCCTGAATAATGTCTAAAAACCGAGTCCCGCCAAAAATGGTCGTTAATCTCAATTGATTGCCCCCACTAAACATCACACAATTGCATTGTTGAATGCGTTCTATGTATTCTGGCTTTTGAGCATCTTCCCTATTTCTAATGTGAATGATATGCACATTGGTACATCCAATTTTACCAAAAGCATCCAAGTAATTTTCGCCGACTTCGTAAGGAATGGTAGAAGCCGTAGTGACTACCTCTATATTGGCGTCTGATCCCCCAGCTTCTGCTACAATTCTTCTTAATATGCCTAATTCAAAAAAATTAAGATTGTTTCTGAAAATTGCCCCTTTCTCTAAATCTGACCCTTTATCTTCTGCGCCACCGATGGCGATTAATTTACCTTTTGGAATTTGCATGCTTTACTATTATCGTTCAACAAAAATAAGCGTTTTGATTTCCCCCAGCATATACAAAAATTCAATATATTCAATGTTCCCCAAATAATGGTATATGAAAATAGAGGAATTAAAAATACTAAGAGGGCCCAATTATTGGAGCATTCGCAGAACTAAGCTGATTCAAATGAAATTGGATTTGCAAGAAATGGAACAAAGACCCACCAATACTATTGAAGGGTTTGGAGATCGATTAGCTGCTTTATTCCCAAGCATGTATGCGCATCGCTGCAGCGTAGGCGAGCCAGGAGGATTCTTTAAACGTGTAGCGGAAGGAACTTGGATGGGCCATGTAATTGAGCATATAGCACTAGAATTGCAAACATTGGCAGGCATGAATACAGGTTTTGGAAGAACCAGAGGTACAGGAGAGCCGGGCAAATATTTTGTTGTCATTAGTTATTTAGAAGAAGATGCGGGAGTATATGCTGCCAAAGCTGCTGTTAAAATTGCTGAAGCATTAACGGATGGAACCCCTTATGATTTAACAGAAGACATACAACAATTAAGAGAAATCAGAGAAGATACTCGCTTAGGACCTTCAACAGGTTGTATTGTAGAAGAAGCGGCCAAAAGAGGCATACCACATCTAAGATTAAATAAACATAGTTTAGTACAATTAGGTTATGGTGTAAATCAAAAAAGAATTCGTGCAACGATTGCTTCTACTACTGGAAATATTGCAGTTGATATTGCTTGTGACAAAGAAGAAACCAAAAATCTATTAGGGGCTGCTGAAATTCCTGTTCCAAGAGGAACTGTTGTTAGAACCATTGCAGGTTTAGAAGAAGCTGTTGAAAAATTTGGATACCCATTGGTAATTAAACCAATTGATGGCAATCATGGCAAAGGTAATACTACCAATATTACTACTTGGGATCAAGCTGAGAAAGCATTTGAAAGTGCCAAGCTATATGGCCGCTCGGTGATTGTAGAAAAATTTATTACCGGATTCGACTTTAGAATTTTAGTGATCAATTATAAATTCATTTGTGCAGCACTAAGAACACCGGCATCTGTTGTTGGAGATGGCATTCATACTATTCAGTGGTTAATAGATGAAACCAATAAAGATCCTCGCAGAGGCTATGGACATGAGAAAGTATTGACTCAAATTACCGTAGACGACAGCACCATGAAAATGCTGGATGAAAAAGGATATACCCTTGAAACAATTCCGCCTACAGGTGAATTGGTATTACTAAAAACAACTGCCAATTTATCTACTGGAGGTACTTCCACTGATGTTACTGATGAAGTACATCCAGAGAATATTGTCATGTGCGAACGCATTGCCAAAATCATTGGATTAGATATTTGTGGCATTGATATTATGGCGCAAGATTTAAAAACACCTGTTTCATCTAATGGAGGCGCCATTTTAGAAGTGAACGCAGCGCCTGGCTTTAGAATGCATATAGACCCTACGGAAGGTTTGGGCCGAAATGTAGCTGAGCCAGTAATAAATATGCTGTTCCCAGACAGGAGTAATGGAAGAATCCCAATCATTGCTATTACGGGTACCAATGGTAAAACCACCACTACTAGATTAACTGCACATATTTCTAAAACAGCTGGTAAAAAAGTAGGGTATACTACTAGTGATGGAGTTTATATTCAAAACCAATTATTGATGAAGGGGGATTGTACCGGCCCTATTTCGGCACAGTTTGTTTTGAAAGATCCCACTGTAGATTTTGCTGTATTGGAATGTGCCAGAGGCGGCATCTTAAAAAACGGTTTGGCATTTGAACACTGCGATGTAGGCATCGTAACCAATGTTGCCAGTGATCATATTGGCCTCGGTGGTATTAATAGTGTAGAACAAATGGCTCGCGTAAAAGCAGTGGTACCTGAAACTGTGTATCCACATGGCTATGCCGTTTTAAATGCAGAAGATGATTTGGTGTATGCCATGAAGAAAGACCTGAAATGCAATGTGGCATTGTTTAGTATGGATGAAAATAACCCACGCATTCAAGAACATTGTAAAAAAGGAGGATTGGCAACCGTATACGAAAATGGATACATCAGTATTTTAAAAGGGACCTGGAAAATCAGGGTATGCCATGTAAAAGACATACCATTAACTTTTGAAGGTAAAGCAGTACACAATATTGCCAATTGCTTACCCAGTGTAATGGCCACTTATTTGTTTAAGAGCATTACCATTGAAGACATTAGAACGGGATTACAAACATTTATTTCCAGCAGTATCACCACGCCTGGTCGATTGAATTTTTTCCATTTTAAACATTTTACTTTCTTGGCAGATTTTGCGCATAACCCACATGGCCTAAAATTACTCTGCCAGTTTGTTGAGCAATTAGACTACCCTTATAAAGTGGGCGTCATCAGCGGAACGGGAGATAGAAGGGACGAAGATATTCGTGAATTGGGGAGCATATCCGCCGCCTATTTTGACGAAATCATCATACGCTGTGATAAGAATTTAAGGGGAAGAACAGCCGAAGAAATAATTGCTTTACTACAGGAAGGGGTGAATTCAGTGAACCCAAATATCCCTCAAACTGTTATTGCAAATGAGAATTTGGCATTGGAGCATATATATGCCAATTATAAACCAGGGGCATTGTACACCATCATGTGTGATGTGGTAGCAGGAGCATTGGATAAGATTAAAGAATTGAAAGACAGGGAGTCTGCTAGCTAGTGGTAGCAGTGTTTTCGAAAGAAAATGAGAAATTTCAAATTAAAAAATTTGGAACAATTGACTCCTAGTCCTATTTTTGCAGCCCATTCCAAAAGAATGGGTCGGATTGCCTGATAGTATAAGGGTAGTACAACTGATTTTGGTTCAGTATGTCTTGGTTCGAATCCAGGTCGGGCAACAAGAAACCCGCAGCAAAAGCTGCGGGTTTTGTTTTTTAAGCGAGCGACATGAGCTTGCTCAATGGAGCGAGTGAAAAAACAAAACGAGCGCCGCGTTTACGCGGTGCGTAGTTTCTTGGGTAATGCAAAGCGGGAAGGATGGCCGAAGGCAATCCAATTGAGCGAAGCTAATCCGAGGCCGAAGGTAATCCTTAGTTCACATATACTTCATCCACAAATACCCAACCCTTGTCTCCTTTGCCAGGATGCCATTTAGGCAAAACAGCTATAGGAACTGCAATCACTTTTATATATTTTAAACTAGTAGGTGCAAAATTAATTTCATATCCTTTTAAATATCCCTTTGTGACAGCTGTGGGTTGAGGGGGTGTTAAACGACCTAATAATTTTAACTGACTCAACTCATTTCCTCCCCAGACTTCTATAGAAGTTGGTGGCATAATATAACTACCAATATCAACCAAAGTACTCAAGGTTACGCTTTTTATTTTAACTGTTGTATTAAACAACAACAATGATTCCATCCGATTCAACTTGTATCCCAACCATTTCCGACTCTTGAAATTATTCAATTCCCCTTTCGCTAAGTCAATTAAAGTGCTTGCACCATCTCCCCTATAATTATCATCTGCTCGCAAAATATTGACTGCAGAATCGGGCTTAAATTTTGAACTGAAAAAATAGGTTTCGATTGTATTACTGCTTATCCAGCCTTTTTTAAAAGCTTTTGCCTTAACTGTGGTGTTACCAGATAAAAGAATATCTCCGGAGTATTCTTTAGCATTTATGCTATCGGGTTCAGAACCATCTAGCGTGTATCGGATAGAAGCTCCATTGATATAGTGTTTTAGTTTCAGCTTGATTGGGGTAGTGATTACTTGTTCCTCGTTTAATAATATGGGTGGAGTTAATTTTATAATGGAAGTATCGTCAGTAAAACCCTTTTCAATCATTACACTTTTCAAACTCTTTTTTAATTCAATGATTTCATTGTCTGTAAGCTTTGTATTCCATACATATAAAGCATTCAAGTTTTTCAATCCAGCTATGGTCATCAAATCTTCTTTACTCACTTTGGTTCCTGAGAGTGATAATTGTTTTAAGGATTTTAATTGATTAAGTTGGTTTAAATTTTTACCCGTAATCTGAGTAAAAGATAGATTCAACTTTTGCAGGTTAGCGAATTGAGCAATGATGCTTAATGCATCATCTTTAAGGGGCATTTTATTTAAATTCAAACTCACCACTTGGTTTTTAATTTCAAGCAATTCATTTAATTGATCTAAAGAAAAAGCAGCAGGGCTAAAAAAATCAACTTGTAAAGCAGGAGAAGTTTTTGACAATGGAGTAACTACTCTATAGTCTGTATTTAATTTTTTTAGTGATGCTGTAGAAGCGGGTTCAAAATCGAATTCATCAATGGCTGATTTAGAAAATTTTTCTTGCCCAATCATCCGCAGTTCATCATTAGTAGCTAGGTCGATTAGTTTGGTTTTAAAATTAGCACCCTTTTTAATCCATGCTTCTAATATTTGAATCTCTATATCTGTTAACTGAGGTTTACCGATGGGTGGCATATGCTTTTTATTTTCTAAAGGCAAATGCACCCTACTCATTAACAAGCCCAAATCTGGAGCAGTACTATCCCAAAGCTTCCCACTCTTTCCTCCTTTAAGCAGCAAAGCTTCTGTATCCATTCTTAATTCGCCTTTCGATTTTTTATCATTGTGGCAACTATAGCATTTGGTTTGCAAAATGGGTTGTACCAAATGAGTATATATTTCGGCTTCAGACAATAAAACCTCTTGTTGAGCTGAGACAGATTCAATGGGAGCCAATAAAAAATTAGGCCCATGGGTAATGGTTCCACCCTGATGACCAGTAAATAGAATAATGCCTATGCTTAAAACAGCAATTGAATAATGTAGCCAAGGAATTTTTTGGACCCACTCCTGGTAAGCAAACCATATAGTGGTTATGAATGCAATAGCTATTCCTGACCATTTATGTAATTGTAATGCATTAACATCATACCCCTTTTCTTTAGATAAGAACAAACCCATTAATGCAGTAAGACTAGCGGCAAATGCGGTAATTAGTAACAACCAACGATCAATATTGATTATCCATTCATTCCCCACCATTTTTTTAACCACTACAAAATGCCAAAAAAGAAATAACAAAACCAATGTAATGGGAAAATGTAAAAGCAATGGATGCATTCGCCCCATAACTTGCAACCATGGAGGGATTACTAAACTGTTTTCAAAAATCAATAAGAAAACCAGCAGAATATTGATTCCAAAAACAAGGTTAAAAATATTTCGTTGAAGAGCCATCATACTAATACACTTTTATTTCGTCTATAAACATCCAAGCATGTGACCCTTTTGCTGGATGCCAATCGGGGATTGTCTTTTTAACCACAATATTTATCAAGAACTTATTGGTAATTACTTTATTCATTGCATTTACCATCTTAAAATTACAATTAGCCCCATTAACTTGAGCCTTCGATTCAATTGACTCTTTTCCAAAAAACTGATAAGCATTTAATTGTTGATTATACCATTGTATGGATATTTCTTCAGGAAGAAATATCCAAGCATTTTCATTCTGTAAAAAATTAAAAAGTAGTTCGCTAATCAATTGCGGCTTGGCTAAAGTTAATTGTAGTGTTACGGTATCACAATTATAGCCCAACCAAGTAGAAGCACCAATTGCGGTATTGCCTCCCTTTAAATCAATTAATGTATTGCTGCCAGATCCAACATACTTAGGATTGGGTGGAGTTTGAACAATGGATTCTATTTTTTTTCCAGCTTGTATAAAAGTGGCAGTGGTGATTTCAGATGCTACATAACCATTTCCAAAAACTTTTGCTTTTATGTTAGTTAAGTTATTACGAATCCATATTGGTTTTTTGTAAACTGGATCAGCAATAGTGGGTGCTTCTTGATTAAGCGTATAATGAATGGCAGTATTGGGATATGCAAATGCCAATTCTACCCGTATCTTCTTCGAAAAGAAAATAGAATGGTACTTAATGATTGGTGGAGTTAACTGTAAACTATCTTGCGCAAATAAGCCACAAGGAAATAATAAGATTACGCTGCAGATCAATTTAACCATTAGAGTACAGGGATTAATTTGTAAGGATAAACATGCCCCGCATTCCACTGTGCTACATATACATTCTCTTCGTCATCAATACAAACATCGTGCGGATATTTAAAAGCTTTTACCGTTTGGTACATATCTGTTAACACTTGTCCTTGGTAGGTTGGTGTACTTCCTGCAAGATTGGAGATTACTTTATTATCCTTATCTAGAATGGTTACGAAGCCAGATTCTTGTCCTTGACGATGCTGACTCTGTAATACAGCGGCATATAAATAATCTCCTTTAATAACCGGCCTACAAACCCATGCCCCAGGCAATGCAATGGTATCAATGTATTGCCCATCTAAAGTGTATCGCTTAAAAGCATTCTCTTCTCTAGAAGTAACTATGAGTAATGGATTATTTTTATCCCTATCATCATAACATATACCATGAGCATTTTTTAAGTGCTTGGGCTCACTTCCTCTTCCACCCCAATGTTGAATATATTCCCCCTTGTAATTGAAATGAATAATATAATCCTTACCATATCCATCCGCAATACAAATATCCCCATTAGGAGCAATGCAGGTTTCAGTTGGAACAAATTCGGATGCGTTATTGTAAATGCCCGCTTCTTTGGGATAATCAATGGTAAGTAACACTTTGCCATCGATGGTTGTTTTTATTACCTGATGCCGATTATTATCTGCAATAAACAAGCAATCTTGTCCATTCTCATTAAATAAAGTCAGCCCATGCGCACCAGGGTATTCACTCCCCCATGTTGTTACCAACTTCCCCTTTTTATCGTAAATAATTATATTATTCTTGGTTTCATTTGTTAATAAAATAATCCTTCCCAACTTATCCTGAACCATTTCATGACAATCCTTAACTGGATAACGATTAAAATCAAGTTTCCCCCATTGGGTATCAAGTCGATATCGCTTTTGGTTATGCCCAAAAATAATGTCCGGTTTTTTAGCTGCCGCTAATAGAGATGGGAAACCAGTTATTCCAGCAGCTATAATGGAAGACTGTAAAAGAAATGATTTTCTATTCATACCAATAATTAAGCAATGATTCCGTCAATAACTTTACCTGCAACATCTGTTAATCTATATCTTCTTCCTAAGTGTTTGTAAGTAAGCTCCTCATGATTTAGGCCCATTAAGTTTAATACGGTTGCATGAAAATCATTCACGTGCACTTTGTCTTGAATAATATTATAACCAAAATCATCTGTTTCGCCATATACCCCAGGTTTAACACCTCCACCCGCCATCCAAATAGTAAAACATCTTGGATGATGATCTCTGCCATAATTATCTTTAGATAAAGCACCTTGACAATAATTGGTTCTGCCAAATTCACCTCCCCAAATCACCAATGTTTCGTCTAACAAACCTCTTTGTTTTAGATCGGTAATTAATGCAGCACTTGCTTGGTCTACATCTTTGCATTGCCCTTTTATTTCACCAGGCAAATTGTTATGCCCATCCCATCCTTGATGATATAATTGAACAAAACGTACTCCATTTTCAGAAAGCTTTCTTGCCAATAAACAATTGGCTGCATAAGTGCCCGGAACCAAACATTCAGGTCCATATAATTTTACTATACTTTCAGGCTCTTTACTCATATCAGTAATTTCAGGTACTGCAGTTTGCATCCTAAAAGCCATTTCGTATTGCTGAATCTTGGTATTGATTTCGGGGTCACCAAACTCTTTAAAAGATTCAGCATTCAGCGCATTTATTTTATCTAACATTTTCCTGCGATCATCTTTGCTGATGCTTTCAGGATTATTTAAATATAAAACTGGATTATCACCGCTGCTAAATTGAACCCCCTGATGAATGGAATCTAAAAATCCATTGGTCCACAATTTTGAATATACCCCCTGCCCATTACCACTCCCTTTGGAGAGTAATACACAAAATGCTGGCAAGTTTTTATTCTCGCTCCCTAATCCATAGCTCAACCAAGAACCCATGCTAGGCCTATTACCTACTTGTGCACCAGTTTGAAAAAAAGTTAATGCAGGATCATGATTGATGGCTTCTGTGTACATCGATTTTACGATACACAAATCATCTGATACCGCTGCTATATGCGGCAATAATTCGCTGAACCAGGCACCATGCTTGCCATATTGCTTAAAGTTAAAAACAGTACCAGCTAATGGAAACTTCTTTTGATCGGCCGTCATTCCAGTTAAACGTTGCCCCATTCTGATAGATTCTGGCAAATCCTGGCCAAACATTTCTTGCAATTTGGGTTTATAATCAAACAGATCCAATTGAGAAGGTGCACCATTCTGAAAGAGATATATAATTCGTTTTGCTTTAGGGGCAAAATGTGGAAGACCTGCCATCAGTGCTTCTTCATCTGGTTTCCCACTAAATAAGTCGGGAATTAATAAAGAACCCAACGCAACACTTCCAATACCTAAACTGAGTTTAGACAAGAACTTGCGACGGTTAAAACTTAAACTATGTTCTAATAATTCTTTATTCATGTTTAGCTTTTTGTGATGCACTCTTCCATATTATAAATGGCATTAATTGTTTTCATTAATGCTGCAAAATCATTTTTATCTTTGGTTATTTTTTGCGGATACTCACCAACTTTAATGGTAGCAGAAGCATCCAATTTCCCTTGTTTAAAACCTGCTAACTGATCATTATAAAATGAAGAAAGTATCTCCAATTCTTTTGCAGTTGGCTTTCTACAAATAATTGTTCTAAAAGCTTTCCTACATTTTTCAACTGATGATGAATTTTCGGCTATCAATTGCTGAGCCAAAACCCTAGATGCTTCTAATACCAACGGATCATTCATCATAATCAATGCTTGTAAAGGCGTATTGGTTTTTGTTCTTTTTACTTCACACTGATCTCTATTACTTGCATCAAATAAAGTCATACTCGGGGGCGGCAAGGTTAGTTTAATGAATGTATACATTCCTCTTCTATACAAATCCATTCCTTTGTCTTGTTGATATGTAGACAAAGCCCCTCTACCCGAGGTTGCTCCTTCCCACAAACCTTTAGGCTGATAAGGTTTAACGCTGGGACCGCCAATTGTTTTGACCAATAATCCACTAGTACTTAAAACGATATCTCTGATTGATTCAGCAGATACTCTAGTTCTAGGGCCTCTCGAGAGGTAAATATTATCGGGGTCTAACTTTTGTTTTTCCGCAGTTGTTTTAACAGACTGTCGATAGGTAGCAGATAAAACGATTTTCTTTACAAGCTTCTTGATATTCCAACCATTTTCCATGAAATCAACGGCTAACCAATCCAATAATTCAGGGTGAGACGGTAATTCTCCTTGCATACCAAAATCACCCGATGTTTTTACAATGCCCTTGCCAAAAATTTCTTGCCAGAGTAAGTTTACAAAAACCCTTGCAGTCAACGGATTGTTTTTATCCGTTGTCCACTTAGCTAAACCAATTCTATTTCTTTCAAATTTTTTATCATCAAATTTCATCACTGCAGGAACAGCAGAAGCTACCAATGGAGTACCAGTAGGTTGATCATACACTCCTCTATTTAATAAATAGGTTTTCCGAAGAGTATCTTCGGCCATTACTGAAATAGTAATCTCCCCAGTATCTTTTTTATTGATAAAAGATAAAAACTGCTTGATTTCACCATCTTTCAATTTTAATATAGGATACTTTGCCGGCTTAGAAATACTCACATCCCCTTCATAACCTTTTTCTTTAGTGTTATTAAAAAAAGCTAGAAATGAGTAATAATCTTTTTGAGAAAAAGGATCGTATTTATGATCATGGCACTGTGCACATTCTAGCGTTATTGCCTGAATACCTTTTGTAAATGTTTTCGTTTTATCAAACAAATATTCCATTCTATACTCTTCTGGAATTACGCCCCCTTCTTCGGTGTATTTATGATTGCGAAAAAAACCTGTTGCTAATATTTGTTCTTTAGTTGCCTTCGGCAACATATCTCCTGCAACCTGCCATGTAATGAATTGATCATAAGACAAATTTTTATTGAACGCATGAATCACCCAGTCACGCCAAGGCCATTGAGTTCGAATATTATCATCTTGATATCCATAACTATCGGCATATCGAGCAATGTCTAACCAAGGCACGGCCATTTTCTCGCCATACTGTGGAGTACTGATTAACGCATCTATCATTTTTTCATACGCTTTATCCGATTGATCATTTAAGAATTGATCCATCAAAGTAATAGAAGGCGGGAGACCTGTAATATCTAAAGACAATCGCTTCAATAATCTTTCTTTATCGGCCTCTTCGTTCGGTTTTAGCCCCATTGGTTCCAAGGCAGCAGCAATAAGAAAATCAATTTCATTTTTTGCCCAATCAGAAGCCTTGATTTTAGGCAACTCCTTTTTTTGTGGTGGAATAAATGCCCAATGCTTTTCGTACTTCGCCCCTTGTTGAATCCATTTTTTTATGAGTATAATTTCATTTTCAGAAAGGGCCCCTAAATGTGATTCAGGAGATGGCATCATGTATGCGGTATCTTTTGATATGATTCGCTTATACAATTCAGATTTTTCAGGCTTACCGGCTACAATCGCAAACGCCCCCTTGGTTTCCGTAAGTGGAGCAAATGCGTGTTCTGCAATATCAAGCCTTAAATTGGCAGCTCGCTTATTTGCATCAGGACCATGACAAGAAAAACATTTATCTGAAAGTATGGGGCGGATATGAAAATTATAACTCACTAAATCTGGCAATTCAGATTTAATCCCCCCTTCAAAATTTAAACATGAAATGAAGCCAATTACAATAGCAACAAATAGAGAGAGTACAATTAAAGTCTTTTTCATAATGGCTTAATCTGCTTTGAAATTATAAAAAAAAGGCCATTTTATTGTTTTTGATTCCTAGTCAATCAATTATATTTAAAGAATGAAAATCCTTGCTTTTTTAGGCCTTTTGTTCTTTTTTCAACCCTTAAATGCACAACCTAGCATCGTTGTTTTAGGCACAACCCAAGATGCAGGATCCCCCCAAATAGGATGCACCAAAGCATGTTGCAAAAATCTTTTTTCTAAACCTGACCAAACCAGGCAAGTTGTATCGTTAGGTTTATTTGACCCCAATAAAAAAATAAGTTATCTATTTGAAGCCACTCCTGATATTAGTAAGCAATTAAGACTGTTAAAAACATTCAGTAAAACAGCTACAGACTTACCCAACGGCATATTTTTAACACATGCGCATATCGGTCATTATACAGGACTAATATACCTAGGAAAAGAAGCAATCAATGCAAAACAATTGCCTATTTATGCAATGCCGAAAATGAAAACTTTTCTTGAACAAAATGGTCCTTGGAGTCAATTGGTGACTCAACAAAATATATTGATTAAAGACCTATCATGTAACCAACCTTTGCGCTTAAGTGATTCCCTATCGGTTACGCCGATTTTAGTTCCTCACCGAGATGAATATTCAGAAACGGTTGGTTACCTTATCAGTGGCCCTAGAAAAAAATTACTCTTTATTCCTGATATAGATAAATGGGAAAAATGGAATCAAGATATTAATACATTAATTAAACAAGTAGACTTTGCGTTAATTGATGCCACTTTTTTTGATGCAGCTGAAATCAATAATCGCCCCATTAGTGAAATACCACACCCCTTTGTAATTGAAAGCATGAATCGGTTTGCATTGATGCCATTAAAGGAGAAACAGAAAATTCATTTCATTCATTTTAATCATACCAATCCGTTATTGAACATCAACAGTGAAGCCAGTGAACAAATATTGAAAGCGGGTTTCAAAACTGCAAAACAGGGATTGAAATTCGAGTTATAAATTGCTAAAATTTCTAATTAAAGTTTTTTCAAACATTGCTTCAAGCTCTCTCTCCAAGGTTTTAACTCCACTCCAAAAACAGTGGCTATGTCTTGAATATGCATGACTGAATATGCAGGTCGCTTAGCTGGCGTTGGGAACGCCGATGAAGGGATAGGTAATACCGTACAAGATAGACCTGCTTCTTCTTGTATGGCTTCTGCAAATTGAAACCAGGTAATGGCTCCTGCATTGCTATAATGAAAAATGCCAGCAGCATTGTTTCCATTTAAATGAGATGCCACAATTTGCATAATAGCTTCAGCTAAATCAGCGGCATAAGTAGGACATCCTTCTTGGTCATTCACCACTTTTATTTCAGGGCGCTCTTTCATTAAGCGCAACATGGTTTTCACAAAATTATTTCCATGTGCACTATACACCCAAGATGTGCGAATAATAATAGATGAAGGATTATTGGTTAAAGCCAATTGCTCTCCAATGGCTTTAGTAGCTCCATAATAATTGATAGGATCAGTAGGGGTATCAACTTGGTAAGGCGATGTACCGTTACCATTAAAAACATAATCGGTAGAAACAGTAATAAGCTTACAGTTAAACGATAAGCAACAAGCAGCAATCTCCCCTACCACTGTTGCATTAATCGTCATTGCAGCTTCTTGATCCGATTCTGCTTTATCTACCGCTGTATATGCAGCACAATTAATAAAATATTGTGGCTTGTTTGCTTCAAAGAATGGATGAATCGTTGAATGGTCGGATAAATCTAATTGAGTTCTATCTGTAAAAAAAAATTCAAATTGATTGTCAAATGAAGAAGCCAATTGTTGCAGTTCCCATCCAAGCTGACCATTCTTTCCAGTAACTACAATAATTGGCTTCATATAAAAAATGCTAATAATTATTTTCCAGTATAAAATTCCTTAGGTTGTTTAGACCATTCTTCTTTTGGCAAAGATTTAAAATATTCATAGGTCTTGGCCAAACCTTCTGCCCGCTCAACTTTGGGTTCCCACCCTAAAATAGATTTTGCTTTAGAAATATCTGGCTTTCTTTGTTTGGGATCATCTACTGGTAATTCTTTGTAAATGATTTTAACGGATGAACCAGTTAGTTTCAATACTTCTTCTGCAAAATCTTTTAAAGTAATTTCATGTGGATTACCAATATTCACTGGCATAGTATAATCGCTCATTAACAAACGATAAATGCCTTCAATTAAATCGTCTACATAACAGAATGAACGAGTTTGGCTACCATCTCCAAAAACAGTAAGATCTTCACCACGTAAAGCTTGACCAATAAATGCAGGCAATGCACGACCATCGTTCAGTCGCATTCTAGGACCATAGGTATTGAAAATTCTAACGATACGTGTTTCAACACCATGGAAAGTATAGTAAGCTCTGGTGATGGATTCCATGAAACGTTTTGCTTCATCATACACCCCTCTAGGTCCTACTGGATTTACATTTCCCCAATATTCTTCCGTTTGAGGATGCACCATCGGATCTCCATAGACTTCACTGGTAGAAGCTACCAACATTCTGGCTCCTTTTGCTTTGGCTAATCCCAAACAATTGTGCGTTCCCAATGCACCCACTTTTAAAGTTTGTATAGGGATCTTTAAATAATCGATTGGGCTCGCTGGAGATGCAAAATGTAAAATATAATCAATGGGCCCAGGAACATGAATGAACTTGGAAACATCATGATGATAAAATTCAAAATCTTCTAACTTAAAGAGGTGATCAATATTGCGGAGGTCACCTGTAATCAGGTTATCCATTCCCACCACTTTAAATCCTTCTTTAATAAAACGATCACATAAATGTGAACCTAAAAATCCGGCAGCGCCGGTTATTAAAACGCGTTTTTTAGACATAATAATTTGTTTAGTGGCGTCCAATGCTTTCGTAATGATAGCCCATGTCGGTAATATATTTTACTTCAAATAAGTTTCTTCCATCAAATATGGCTTTGCCCTTCAATAAGCTATCAATCACTTCAAAGTCGGGTGTTCTGAACTCACTCCACTCTGTTGCAATAATCAACGCATCTGCATTTTTTAGCGCACCATATTGGCTATCGGCATATTTAATTTTATCGCCAATGGTATTTTTAACATTCGGCATTGCTTCAGGATCATAAGCAGTAACCGTTGCGCCTGCAGCAGTTAATGCATCAATCAAATACAAAGCTGGTGCTTCTCTAATATCATCGGTATTAGGCTTGAATGCCAATCCCCAAAGGGCAAAATGTTTTCCTTTTAAATCGCCTTTGAAATATTTTTCAATTTTAGGAATCAAGTGTAATTTCTGTGCTTCGTTTACTTCTTCAACCGCTTTCAGAATTTTGAAATCGTAACTCACTTCTTCAGAAGACATGATCAATGCTTGTACATCTTTTGGAAAGCAACTACCCCCATATCCAATACCAGGAAATAAAAAACGTTTACCAATACGATCATCTGATCCAATTCCTCTTCTTACCATATCAACATCAGCACCCACTTTTTCGCATAGCTGAGCAATCTCATTCATGAAAGAAATCTTGGTAGCCAAGAAAGAGTTGGCTGCATATTTAGTTAATTCAGCAGATTTTTCATCCATGAAAATCACCGGATTACCCTGACGTACAAATGGTGCATACAAGTCAGACATCAGCTTTTTTGCACGATCTGATTGTGTTCCAACTACAACACGATCGGGTTTCATAAAATCGTCTACTGCAACACCTTCTCGTAAAAACTCAGGGTTACTCACTACATCAAATTCACCCTTGTAATTTTCTGCAACAGCAGCATGAACTTTTGCAGCAGTTCCAACAGGCACGGTGCTTTTATCTACCAATACTTTATAATCGGTCATGATTTTACCAAGGTCTTTGGCAACACCTAACACATAGCGCAAATCAGCAGCACCACCTTCACCTGGAGGAGTGGGTAAGGCTAAAAATACAATCTCTGCATCTTTAACTCCTTCTGCTAAATTGGTAGTAAAAGTTAATCGGCCCTCTCTCAAGTTTCTTAGAAATATTTTCTCCAAGCCTGGCTCATAAATAGTGATTTCACCTTTAGAAAGTTTTTCAACTTTTTTCTGGTCAATGTCAATACAGGTAACTTTATTTCCGGTTTCTGAGAAACAAGTTCCTGTTACTAATCCAACATATCCTGTTCCTACTACTGCAATTTTCATAAAAGATTATTTATTAATAAAGTTTAAAACATGAGTACATATGTAATTTAACTGCTCCTCATTCATTTCTGTATGAATTGGAAGAGAAATTACGGAATTTGTTAATTCGTCGGTTACTGGAAGCAAAATTTCTTTTAATCCAAAAGAAGCAAACATATCTTGCTTGTGCCCAGGAACGGGATAATAAATCATTGAAGGGATTTTATGCTCCGCTATATAGGCTACCAAGCCCTCGCGGTCAACCCCCTTTAACTGTAAAGTATATTGATGGTATACATGGGTACTATAACTAGCTACAAATGGTGTGGTTATTGCTGGATGATTAGCAAATGCCTTATTATAAAAAGCAGCAACAGCCTGCCTTGCAGCGTTATACTGGTCTAATTTTTTAAGCTTAATATTTAATACAGCTGCTTGAATAGAATCTAATCTTGAATTACAACCCACCACTTCATGGTAGTATCTTTTTTGTTGGCCATGATTGGCAATCATTTTCATTTGATGAGCCAATGCATCATCATTGGTAAAAATAGCTCCCCCATCCCCATATGCGCCTAAATTCTTAGAAGGATAAAAGCTGGTTGCTCCAATGGTTCCAATAGTTCCAGTTTTCTTTTTAGTGCCATCTGAAAAAGTATAATCACAACCAATAGCTTGGGCATTGTCTTCTATCACAAATAAGCCAAACTCTTTGGCAATGGCCATAATTTCTTCCATTGGTGCAGCATGTCCATATAAATGGACAGGTACAATGGCTTTTGTTTTAGGAGTAATGGCTTTACGCACCGAAACTGGATCAATGCAAAAAGTTTGAGGGTCAACTTCTACAAATACAGGGGTCAATTTCAACAATGCCACTACTTCAGTAGTAGCGATATAGGTAAAAGAAGGAGTAATTACTTCATCCCCCGGCTGCAATCCCAACGCCATCATAGCAATTTGCAATGCATCGGTTCCGTTTGCACAAGGAATGGTATGCTTTACCTGCAAATATTCTCCTAAAGACCGGGTAAATTGTTGAACTGCTTTCCCGTTAATATAAGCTGCTGTATCTAGTACTTCGTGAATGGCAGCATCCACTTCAGGTTTAATAGCAAGGTATTGTGAATGGGTATCCACCATTTGAATGGGCCGCATAGTAAAAATTTATATGCAAAATTACTACAAAATCAACAACAAAGATTTGAGTGTACATTTGTTCTTGCATGAAATGGGCATACTTTTTATTCATTCGGCTTTATCCTTTAATGGCAAAGCTTTTAGCTCCTTTTAATTCCAAAGCAGCATTATGGGTTAAGGGGAGAAAAGGGCTGATACAACGTATTGAAACAGCAATGCGAATGAATAAGCAACCCCTTATTTGGATGCATGCTGCTTCCCTTGGAGAATTTGAACAAGGTCTGCCCGTTGTTGAAGCACTCAAAAAACAATATCCTCAACACCGTTTGTTGGTCACTTTTTTTTCACCATCTGGGTATGAAGTAAGGAAAAATCACCCTTTAGCAGACTGGGTATTTTATTTACCTATGGACAGCCCTTCCAATGCTGCGGCATTCATTGAAATAGTAAAGCCTTCCATAGCTTTATTTATCAAATATGAATTTTGGCATTTCTATTTATCCGAATTAAAAAGGCACCAGATTCCAACCTTATTAATTTCAGGAATTTTTAGACCAACTCAATTATTTTTTAAGTGGTATGGAGGATTTTACCGAAAAATGTTGTTGAATATCACCCATTTTTTTGTGCAGGATAAGGGTTCTGCTGATTTGCTTAAAGACATCGTTCTTACGAATTGCATCAGTATATCTGGAGATACTAGATTTGACAGAGTCCTTACTATTGCAGCAGCTAGAAAAGAATACCCAAGTATTGAAAGGTTTTGCAAAGATGAACCAATTATTGTTGCGGGAAGTACTTGGAGTGATGACGATAAAGTATTGCAACATTTTACCATAGTTCATCGAAACGCTAAGTTCATCATAGCACCACATCAAATAAGTGCAGAAAGACTAGCCGAATGTTTACAGCGTTATCAATCCGCTATATTACTTTCTGAGTATGAAGCTTCAACAGTAAATAAAGAAACTCATTATCAAACTTTGATTATTGACAATGTAGGCATGTTGAGTTCATTATACTACTATGCAAGTATCGCATTTATTGGAGGAGGATTTACCAATGAAGGAATTCACAATACAATAGAAGCAGCGGTATTTGGTAAAGCAGTTGTGTTTGGGCCAGTCTATGAAAAGTATTTAGAAGCAGTCGAAATGGTTGAAATAGGTGCAGCGTTTAGTGCAGAAACAGCGCTAGAAATGGAATCTTTATTAGATGATTTATTAAACGATGAGGATAAAAGAATGAATGCAGGAAAGGCTGGCGCGAATTATGTTTCTTCCAATGCGGGGGCCTCTGACAAAATTCTTAATTATATTCAGGCAAATCTTCTTTTGACCAATTGATCAAATAACTGAACTGTAGGGTTTTCTTCAGTCCAACTTAGCTTCACTTTTAATTCACGTTGGATCCAGTATTGGGCTTCTGGAAAAATATTAAACCCATTAATGGTTTTAATGCTTCGTTCGTACATATTTTCATCGCCCCTAAATAAATGATTAATAAATAAATATCGATCATTTATGCTGATGGCTTTCTTTAAATCGCGAACGGGTGTATCGTCTAACATGGTAGAAACTTCTACAGCATACTCATTCAAATGCTCATTCATTTCAGGTATATCCAAAGCCAATAACTCATTAATCTCTTTAACCGGCTCTGCTGCTACTTGCATTTTTGTAGGCTGATGAATTAAAGTAGGTATGTCGGCATATTCTCCAAAAAGGAATCCAGATGCTTCTTCTTTTTTATTGGATTGTTTGGGGGTATTATGAGTAAACTGTGGCATTTCCAACGGTGCCGAAACAGCCACTTGAGGCATTACAACAGATACTTTTGTTTTGCAACAATTGACGGGCTTAAGCATTTGTAATTCGGCCAATAATAATTGGGCCGTAATAGCCAATTTATCTGCATCAGCTTGCTGATGATACTGTTCTTGTAATTTATTTATTAAAGTGCCTACTCTTTCCATAGGAAGCAATACTTTTGGGGGTGACCAAAGGAGCCGTCTAATGGTCTAAAACGAATTTTAAGCTATTTTATTGTTACATGTTTATAGAACCAAATTTATCAGGAATACGCAGGGGTTGGATTGAAGTCATTTGTGGCAGCATGTTTAGTGGCAAAACAGAAGAATTAATCAGAAGACTCAAACGCGCAAAGATTGCTAATTTAAAAGTAGAGATATTTAAACCAGCCGTAGATAAGCGATACGACGAAAATGATGTAGTGAGTCATGATGCAAATGTGATTACATCTACGCCAATTGAAAATTCGCAGACTATTTTATTAATGGCCCAAGACGTTGATGTGGTAGGCATAGACGAAGCACAGTTTTTTGATGCTGAAATAGTATCGGTCTGTGAAAAGCTTGCCTTGAAAGGCGTAAGAGTTATAGTGGCTGGCTTAGACATGGATTATATGGGTAAACCATTTGGACAAATGCCCAATCTATTGGCTACTGCAGACTATATTACCAAGCTT
This sequence comes from Sphingobacteriia bacterium 24-36-13, assembly GCA_002281875.1. GTDB lineage: Bacteria > Bacteroidota > Bacteroidia > Chitinophagales > Chitinophagaceae > Sediminibacterium. Next base: position 57,095 of record NCHN01000013.1, read on the forward strand.
CATGCCATCTGTATGAAATGTGGGAATATTGCCAATATATCCTACAGAAAAACCAGTACCGAAGGACAGGTTTTATTAGGAGAAAAAGAAACCTACGAACCGCGTTGTAGAAATTGTTTTAATGAGTAGTATCAAATTAATATTAGCCCTAATTAAAAAAGATTTACTGCTAGAAGCTAGACAGCAGTATAGCTTTTATGGCGTGTTATTATACATTGCTTCCACAACTTTTGTGGTATACCTCACTATGGGTCAACCAGAAGACAAAGTTTGGAATGGTTTGTTCTGGGTGCTGCAGTTATTTGTATGCATTAATGCAGTGGCGAAAAGTTTTCTTCAAGAAAACAGAGGAAGGATGTTGTACTACTATTCAATTGCTTCTCCCATACATTTTGTTTTATCAAAGTTATTGTTTAACGCCTTACTGATGCTCTTTATGAATATTCTGAGCTTGGGAGTTTTTACTTTACTATTGGGAAATCCAGTGATACGAATGGGAGAATTTATGCTCATCAGTATTTTAGGAGGAATCAGCTTAAGCTTAGTATTTACTTTCCTTGCTGCTATTGCAGCTAAAGCACAACAACAAGCAGCCATGATGGCCATTATGGGCTTCCCCATTATTATTCCTCAATTATTATTATTAACCAAAGTTTCAGCAGCGGCATTTACTTCAGCCATCCAAAACGGATGGTGGCAAATGGTGGGCTTGTTGGGCGCACTCGACATTATGGTGATTGCCCTTGCCATTATTTTGTTTCCGTTTCTTTGGAAAGACTAGAAACGCAAGTGTCTTACCGTAAGGCCATTATTAATTAATTGCTTTAAGGAATCAATTCCAATCTTCAAATGTTTGTCTACAAATTGGGCCGTTACTTTAGAATCACTCGCTTCTGTTTTTACTCCTTCAGGAATCATTGGTTGATCACTTACCAAGAGTAATGCACCGGTTGGTATTTTATTATAAAACCCAACTGTAAAAATGGTGGCAGTTTCCATATCTATCGCATAAGCCCTTACTTTTTGCAAATACTCCTTAAACTCTTCATCGTGCTCCCAAACTCTGCGGTTGGTAGTATAAACAGTACCTGTCCAATAATCTACTTCGTAATCACGAATGGTGGTAGAAATGGCTTTCTGTAAAGCAAATGCAGGCATGGCTGGAACTTCAGGCGGAAAATAATCATTAGATGTACCCTCTCCTCTTATTGCTGCAATGGGTAAAATAAGATCCCCTAATTTATTTCTACGTTTTAAGCCCCCACATTTTCCTAAAAACAATACAGCTTCTGGTTCTATAGCGGTCAATAAATCCATTATGGTTGCTGCACCCGGGCTACCCATTCCAAAATTGATGATGGTAATGCCTTCTGCAGTGGCACATTGCATCGGACGATCCAATCCCACCACTGGAACATTGTTCCATTCTGCAAACATTTTTACATAATTACTGAAATTAGTAAGCAGTATAAATTTTCCAAAATTTTCTAATGATTCACCTGTGTAGCGTGGCAACCAATTGTTCACAATTTCTTCTCTAGATTTCATATTGAACAGTTTAACTTGTAAATATACAAATTAGTACTCATTTTTACAGCATAGCTTAGACAACCGAATGACCATTGAATTTCCAGCATACGAACCACCAATAAAAACAGTTGATCAAAAGCCGCAAATATGGTGCTTGGTTAGAAAAAAGTGGGTGGCATTTACTAAAGAGGAATGGGTGAGACAAAACTGGTTGAATTATTTAATTCATGTGCAGCATTATCCTGCCTCACTAATGGCGGTTGAAAAGGAAATTCATTTGGGTGAATTAAAAAAGAGAGTAGATATTTTGGTTTATAAAAATAGTGCCCCATGGATATTAATCGAATGCAAAGAACAGGATGTTGCATTATCCGAACAAACCATTAAACAAATACTATCATATCAAATAGTTTTACAAACAGGTGTACTCATTGTTAGTAATGGTAATGATACTAAGGCATTCCAAATTAATGGAGCTCAAATTCAACAAATTTCACAGCTGCCAAAATATCAATAAGCACTTCATTACCAATAAAAAATCCCGGCACTTGGGGTACCGGGACTATATCTATTTGATTAATGTTAACTATTATGGGAATATACCTAGCTCAGTATATGATGTACCAACTTTATTAATAGCACATACATAAGCAGCTGTTCTCATATCTGGAATAGAAGGATTTTCTTTCCAGATGGCCATGATTTCTCGTGTTGCAGCAATCATAGATTCTTCTAATCCACTGTGCACTAAATCTACTTCTTCAGGTCCGTGTAAAATAAAATTACGTTCTGCATCACTTACTTTCTTACCAGTTAATTCTTCCATCTGCGTAAGAATATGGGTATTCAAATTCTCTGTAAAACGTTTTTCCATTCTACCGTAACGTACGTGGCTTAAGTTCTTTAACCACTCAAAATAAGATACGGTTACACCACCCGCATTCAAGTACATATCTGGTACAACTAGCACTCCTTTTTTCGCAAATATTTCATCTGCTTCAGGTGTTAAAGGACCGTTAGCAGCTTCACCAATAATTTTAGCTTTAACTCTTTCAGCGTTATCTCCGTTGATTACGTTTTCTAAAGCCGCAGGAATTAAGATATCACATTCAATTTCTAATGCGTCCGTACTTTTAGCAATATTCGTTGCGCCAGGGAAATTTAAAATAGACCCTGTTGCTTTTCTATGTTGAAATACTTCTTCTTCATTTAATCCATTGTCATTGAATATAGCTCCTTCATATTCAGCTATGGCAATAACTTTAGAACCATGCTCACGGAAAAACTTTGCAGAATGGTATCCCACATTACCCAGACCTTGAACAATAACTGTTTTGCCTTCAACACCTGTAGTTAATCCTAATTTTGCCATAACATCGGGCATATTACATACTTCACGTATGCCAAAGAAAACACCCAATCCGGTCGCTTCTTTTCTACCTCTTACACCACCTTGCGTAATTGGCTTACCAGTTACGCAACCAGCAGCATCAATTTCACCTGGTTTTAAAGAAGCATAAGTATCAACAATCCAAGACATTTCACGCTCACCGGTTCCATAATCAGGAGCGGGAACATCAATACCTGGTCCAATGAAATTTTTCTTCACCAATTCACTGGTATATCTACGAGTAATTTTTTCCAACTCGTATACAGAATATTTCTTGGGATTAATTTTAATTCCCCCTTTACCTCCACCAAATGGAACATTTACAATAGCACATTTGTAAGTCATTAATGAGGCCAATGCCATTACTTCATCCTGGTTAACTTCATCACTAAAACGAATACCTCCTTTACAAGGAGATTTATGCTGAGAATGTTGTACACGATATGCTTCAATAACTTCAATGCGTCCATCGTCCATTTTTACTGGAAAACGCATACTGTAAATACTGTTACAAGCTTTAATTTGTTCAAGTAAGCCCTTTTCCCATTTGGTAAAACTGGCAGCTTTATCAAAACTTCTTTCTACACTGTGAAAAAAGCTGTACGGTTGATGATTCGACATTGGCAATCGTTTTATAGGTTATAATCGTTTATGAAAAATTACTGATTTGGTCCCTCTTTTTCTAATCGGGTTATCTTTTTGTCTATAGTGAATAAGTATGCAAATAAACCAATCAAAATGGTTACTACAACAGCCATAACTACAAATATTTTGCCATTGCTTCTCATTAAACCAATGTCCGAAGGATTCTCCTGTGCAATTGCCACTATTGAAAATACTATTGAAAGCATTGCTGTGATAAATAAGCGCATCTTACTCATTGTTGTATTTTTTTTCAGCTAATAATGTATAGCGAATTTTTAAAGTACTTATCCAAACGCCTAAAAGCGTCCACCCAATTACAGCAGGGTAAAATACCGTTCTCATTTGAACATCCATATCTTTTCCATTTATTCCTGGATTGCCATCTGCCCCTTCACCTCCTGGATGCAAGGACTCCGTTAATCTTGGTAAAATCCATAACGTTGGGAATAGCATGAAAAAGGCAAAAATATTATAGACCCCACTAATTCTGCCCTTTTTATCGTCTTCATTTAAACTTCCACGCAAAACAAAATAAGCCAAATAAATAAGCATAGCAATAGCAGCTCCATTTTGCTTGGGATCGCCACTCCAAGGACTACCCCATTGATAATTGGCCCAAATTGCACCAGTTACCAATCCTAAAATACCATAAATCACACCAGTAGCTGCGAATGCTACAGCATATGCATCGTTTTTAGGAGAAGGTTTACGCAAATAGCGGATGGAATAAATCATAGAAACCAACAGCAGAATCATCATGGTAAACCACATGGGCACATGAAAAAAGAAGTTCCTTATAGATTCCTTCATTCGATCGTCCAAACGGGGCACTTTCACGTAAAAACCATATGTGCAGGTATAGACCAACAACACAAATGACAAAATTTTCCACCAATACTTCCGAATCATTGAATTTTTTTTTAGCCCCTATTATGCGCTTAGGCACTATTATTTGGTGATGCAAAATTAGGTGAAAGATGCCCAATAAACCTTAGCAATGTGTAAAAATTACCCTTCTGTCGCAATCTTTTAAAATTGGATTATAGCCTATTTTTTCGTACTTTTGCCAACTTTCAAAATTCATGCCGTAACATGAAGTTATCCTATTCCGCTTAGGCGGATTGAACAACTTGCTGTGGCTATCATCTAAAAAGATTAGTTACATGAAATTATCCCAGTTCAAGTTTGACCTACCGTTAAACCTGATTGCACAAAACCCCACCAAAAGAAGAGAAGACAGCCGCCTTATGGTAGTTGATCGTAAAAGCGGGCACATGGAAAACCGCAACTTCAAAGACATTTTAGACTATTACGACGACAAAGACGTATTTGTAGTAAACAACACCAAAGTTTTTCCTGCCAGAATGTACGGTAGAAAAGAAAAGACTGGTGCGAAAATTGAAGTTTTTCTATTACGCGAATTGAATAAACCCAATCGCTTATGGGACGTAATTGTTGATCCCGCAAGAAAAATAAGAGTAGGAAATAAATTGTATTTTGGAGACAATGAAGAACTAGTAGCAGAAGTAATCGACAATACTACTAGCCGTGGAAGAACCATTCGCTTTTTATGGGATGATGACGACGCTAGTTTTAAGAAAATGTTGGAATTCTTGGGAGAAACTCCATTACCCAAATACATCAAACGCAAGCCAGACGAAGAGGATAAAGAGCGTTATCAAACTGTTTACGCTAAGCACGAAGGCGCTGTTGCGGCACCAACTGCCGGCTTACATTTTAGTAAAGAGTTAATCAAGCGTTGTGAAATTCAGGGTATCCGTTTTGCGGAAGTGACCCTTCATACTGGATTAGGAACTTTCCGCCCAATTGAAGTAGAAGACTTAAGTAAACATAAGATGGATGCTGAGTACTATCAAATTGACGAGCAGGCTTGTGCAATCGTAAACAAAGCGAAGGAAAGTGGCAAACGCATTTGTTCAATTGGAACAACAACTATGCGTGCCATGGAAAGTAGCTTCACTGCACAGAAACTTTTAAAACCTAGTGAAGGTTGGACCAACCATTTTATTCATCCCCCATACAATTTTAATGTTGCAGACAGCTTGGTAACCAATTTTCATTTGCCAAAAACAAGCTTGTTAATTATGACCTGTGCATTTGCAGGATATGATTTAGCCATTGAAGCATATAAGAAAGCCATCAAAGACAAATACCGTTTCTTCAGTTATGGAGATGCGTTGTTAATTGTTTAATCTACCAATAATTATACTTGCGACTTTTTCTAAGGTCAGTAATAAATAAATTAAAACTCCCTTTATTTCAAGGGAGTTTTTTTATGCCTATGTTTTCTTAGCTGCTTTTTTATAATTCTTTTCATACAGATTGATCCAATCTTCGGTAGTCATTTTTTGAACCAACTCTCCAATAAGCTCATAAGGAATAATCGCATTTTTTTTAAACCGCAAACAACTTTTTCCCATGTCTAGTTTTGATGGGACCTCCTTTGTGTAAGCTTCTGTAAACCACTTCAGTAATTTTGAATCCCCATAAATTCCCATATGGTAAAATGCTACGAAATTTTTTTGAGCTGCGAGTCCCATAAAAGGCAATGGTAGCTTTGGATCACAATGGTATCCATCTGGATAAATACTGTGTGGAACTACATAACCAATCATACCATAATTCATTATTTCTTTAAACCCTTTAGGCAAATTTTTCTTTATGGTTTTCTGAAGTTTTACAACAACCGATTTTTGTTCCTCAGGTATTTGTTCTAGGTATTCAACTACAGTTTTTGCATCACTAGTCATAATGATTTATTTAAGTTTCTGAATCGCCAATTGGCTATAAAACTAAATGAAAGACTTAAAAAAGTAAATAAAACCAATACAACCAAGCAATTTAAAAAAGACTGTAATAAACCAATTTTACTTACATCTAAAAATGGATAAGGATAAAACCGGGTTAAAGCACCATGTATAATCGTATAAACAAAGTAGAAAGCTGGATATATTAACCAGTAAGGGATGGAAGCATAATTCACTTTTTTAGAAGAAACAAAAACAACCCAATAAAGCAATGTAACAATAGGAGTAAAACTGTGCAAACCATGATCTGCAATCTTAGCCAAACCCTGCGGGTTATGAATTTTACTGAGTACCAAATGATAAACCAATCCAACAACAGTTATATAAACAGTAACTGCTGTGCTCGTTTCAGGCTTAGTCCAAAATCCATTTTCACCCAATTCTGCGGACATCGCTTTTGAAATAAAATAGGCAAACACAATCAAATTACTCAAAATGGTGAAATAACTAAAGAATCGAATAATCACTTCAAATATTGAGTCACTTGTTGGAGCTTGAATCATTAATACCAATTGCAGAAAAATTCCACAAAAGACTAATAAAGCAATAATACCAGCTAAAGTATTGGGATGTTTGGTCATATTCAGTAACAATAATAAATACCTAATATACTAATTAATTGGTTGAATCATGTTGCCCAACTAGCAATTATCTACGAAAATCAAGCGGCAACAAATTGGAAAGTTTCTCAGACCAAGCCCAATAATCCATTGTAAGAATATCCTTTCCTTGAAAATAACTTCCGTTGGCTAATACTGCTACTACTTTATCTGAATCTGGCATAAACAATCTAGCAGTGATAGGTGTCCCAATTTGAACCCCTCTACTTTCCCTAATAAATGCTGATGGCATATTTCTATTTTTATATACCACTTGTAAATAATCTTTGAATTGCAGTCCTGCTGTTGTACTATCGATGGCAAATGCAATACTGTCACCATTTAATGGCATATCGATTAAGACATCTACTTCTTGTAATGGATGTTGTCCGTTTACTGTAATACTAGTATTGGGGGTTTTATTTTTAACTATTTTACGTAACTCAAATCCTTCTTTTTGCAATTGATTTCTATAAAGTGACCTCATGAAATGCATTAATGAACCCTCATATGTTTCATTTCGATTAGATAACCATCGTAATTGTTGACGGTTATTTTTGGGCTTTTTCTCTTTAAATAATGGATATCCTTGATAATAAAAAATCCTTGATTTATAATTATACTCAAAGTTCAATAGCTTATAATCTAAATCGAACCCTAAAGCATTATTAACAATTTTTAATGGCTCATCGGCATATGCATTGAGCACATTATCTTTTTTATTGTATCGAAATTTTACTGCATTTTTATTTAATAATTTACATTCGAGTGCATTAGGTGTTTTTCCAATCAACATTTCCATAAAAAATTCACCCCACTTATCCCAACCATTTTTATCATAATTACCAACTATTACTTCTTGCAATTCTGTTGGCTTAGGCGTTAATGGGACAAGTACAAAATCAGGAATTTGATTAGAATTTATTTCTTTAACATAGGTTTCATAGCCTAGGATAGCAACTACCAAATTATATCTACCAGTAGGTAATGGATCAATGATAAAACTACCATCATCTTTTGAAACAGTACCAACAGATGTATTACTTAAAAAAATACTTGCTGAAGCAATTGGCACTTCAGTTCCTGAAACGACAACCTTACCAATTAACTTTTTTTGCGATTGCGCATTTAATACCAATAAGCTTAATAATAAAACAAAAAATAGCTTCATGGCTTGTATAATTGTTTAGGAACCAATGTAAAAAATTAAACTTGCTAATAGTCCAGCAACTACAGAAATGAGCAAAGTCATTAATGACCAAGACTTAAATGTTTGGTTTTCTGTTAAACCAAGATATTGTTTTACCAGCCAAAAACCACTATCATTCACATGAGAAAAAATAGTAGCTCCCGCTGCAATGGCAGCAACCAAGGCAGCCAATTGCAATGGCGAATACATTCCGGCAATTAATAAAGGAGCTAATAAACTAGCAGCTGTTATCATTGCAACGGTTGCAGAACCTTGTAAAAGACGAATGATGGCTGCAGACAAATAAGCAAAGAAAATAACTGAAACCCCTGCGTGTAAAAGTAATTCTGCTAATAATTTTCCAGCTCCAGTATCAACCAATACCTGTTTAAAAACACCACCTGCCCCTGTTACCAAAATGATGGCACCAGCTGGGGCCATTGACTGAATAGAGATTTTACTCAACTCATTAGCACTGTATCCTTTTTTTATACCTAACAAAATCCATGCAACAATATTTGCAATAATTAATGCAGAAAACGGATGCCCCAATAATGCTACTACTTGAATTAGAAATGCATTATCAACTTTAAATAATCCGGCATTAAATGTAGTATTCAATAATATTAAAAAGATAGGAAGAAAAACGATACTGATTGTTAATCCAAAAGAAGGCAATTGTTTATTACTGTAAGAATCTTCACTAGACGTAAGCAAAGTCTGTTCAGGTGAATAAATATAAATCTGTTTTGCAATGAATTTACCAAACAGAACCCCACATAAAATGACAGTTGGAATACCAATTAATATTGAAGTTAATATGACCCAACCTATTTCTGCTCCAATAATTTCAGCAACCGCTATTGGTCCTGGTGTAGGTGGTATAAATGCGTGCCCAAATGCTAACCCAGCAAGTAAGGGCATTGCATATAACAACAAAGATTTTCGGGTATTTTTTTGTATCGAATAAATGATGGGGATTAATAAAATAAATGCAACATCAAAAAAAACGGGAATAGAAATAATCAACCCAGTAAAACCAAGTGCAAGTGGAGATTTTTTTAGCCCTGCTTTTTTAATTAAATAACGAGCAATGGCATCTGCACCACCTGACTTCTCTAAAATAGCACCAAACATGGCACCTAACCCAACAATGGTTGCTACAAAACCCAATGTAGACCCCATCCCTTCCTGAATTGTTACAATCATTTTTTGCGCAGATAATCCTGCTATCAACGCAGTAACTATAGAAGCCATTAATAATGCAATAAATGCTGGGAACTTAAAATAAAGCACCAAAATGAGTAAACTGGCTATTCCAGCAATTACACTTAGCATCAGTAAATAATTCATGCTTATTGCCAATTAGTATGATAAAATGGGCCTGTAGGATCTTCTTTTAATTGGTAAGTATGTGCACCAAAAAAATCACGTTGTGCTTGTATTAAAGATGCACCAGAATCCGCTTGTTTATATCCAAATAGAAATTGTGCTGATGCGCTAAAACAGTCCATGGGTAATTCATTAGTTAATGCAGCAGCAAGCATTTGTTTGAGTGACTCAACTGATTGATTACACTGTTGCAAAATTATTGGATGCATCAGCAAATTATTCGAATGGGCTATCAGTTCTTTAATCTCTTCCATTAATTTAGACCGAATAATACAGCCCCCTGTCCAAGTTTCTGCTAATTCCGACAAATTGATTTCCCAATTTTGTTGCTTTGAAACAGAAGCAATTAATTGAAAACCTTGGTGATGATTAATGATTCTACATAATTGGTACGCTTCCATTACAGCGTTAATATTCACGGCCTGCTTTTGGGTAGTGGTTAACATAACAGAAGCCGCCTGTCTGCGCTCTTGCCATATAGAAGAAATAAAACGGGCATTCAAAGCTGCAGTAAGAGTAGGAATTGGAACACCAAACTTTGCAGCTTCAATTGTAGTCCAACTACCCGTCCCTTTATTACCCGCATTATCTAGAATCTGATCTACTAAAAATTCATCCTTCCATTTTTTCTGCAGTATTTGAATAGTTATTTCCAACAAATAGCTAGCCTTATCAGTTTGTAAAAACGGTTGTAATAGTAGGGCAATTAAATCATTGGTGAATCCTGCACTTATTTTCAAAAATTGAACCAATTCAGCCAACAATTGCATTTCTGCATATTCAATTCCATTGTGGACCATTTTTACAAAATGACCCGCGCCTCCAGTACCAATATAATTACAACAATTGACTCCATGCTCATTGATTGCTGCAATCCTTTCTAAATAAGGTTGAATTAGCTGATACCCTTCTAATGAACCACCAGGCATAATTGAAGGCCCTTTTAATGCGCCTTCTTCCCCTCCAGAAACACCTGCTCCTATAAAATGTATCCCATATTTATTTAATCGCTCAATTCGTTTTTCGGTATCTAAATAATGAGCGTTCCCACCATCAATTAAAACATCACCTTTATCTAAAAGCGGAATAAGCTGATCAATTAAAACATCAGTAGCTTCTCCTGCATGAACCATTAACATGATTTTTCTTGGCAAAGCCAAGGACTGTACAAATTCAGTAATATTCTCAAATGCTTTGGCTTTATGTAATTCTGGGAATTCAGCAATAAATAGTTCAGCTACTTTTTCTTCCTTTCCTTGTACAAAACGATTGTACAAAGAAAGTGTAAAGCCTTTATTAGCAAAGTTCCTACTTAGGCTCTTTCCCATAACACCTAACCCAATTAAACCAAATTCTTGCATACTTAAAGTTATTGGTAGTTTATCAATAATTTGCTCAACAATTTTGGTTGGAGTTTGATTGATATGAATTAGCAACGCATTGGAGGGCATTTCTAAAATTTCTAATTGAGAAGCCAACAAATTTGCTTGCATAAAATGCCCTACCCTATTTTGCAGACGACCTAACAGTATTTCTTCTGTCCCTTGTAATAGAACAAACGCACAGTTGGCCGAAGGAATATTAGCCAGAATATCCCGATAAGATTGCTTTAATGCAGAACAAGCAATAATAATGGAACGCTCCATCACTTTCTTCTCAGCAAAATCCTTAATACTATTTAGCCAAGGTATTCGGTCTTCATCATTTAGCGGAATACCTGCAGCCATTTTTTCAATATTGACTGAAGGATGAAATTGATCCCCATCAAAAAACGGATAACCAGTTTCTTTAGACAACAGCGTTCCAATGGTTGTTTTACCACAACCAGACACCCCCATGATATAAATAATAGTATTCAGCAAATTATAACCCAAACAATCCAGCATTCAATAGCTGCAAAGTTTTTGTTTTATAGTCTTGTGGCACCAATAAAGAAATATTATGTGCACTACCACCATAACTAACCATTGTAACAGGCACTTCATTTAATGCATCAAATAGTTTTTGCAATACATGATCAGTCTGTGCAATTTCATTCCCCACAATAGACACAATGGTTTGACCTTTATCTACATCAACAGTTCCAAATGGCTCTAATTCTCTTACAATATCCTCTAAAAATAAATCTGAATCAATGGTAACTGAGACCGCCACTTCTGAAGTAGTAATCATATCAATAGAAGTCTTGTATTTCTCAAACACTTCAAAAACCTTTCTTAAAAATCCATAGGCCAACAGCATTCTACTGCTTTTGATTTTAATAGCAATAATCCCATCCTTTGCAGCTACCGCTTTAACACCAACACTTCCAGCTTCTTTAGTAATTACTGTTCCAGGAGCATCTGGCTGCATGGTATTCAACAATTTTACTGGTACATTTTCTTGCTGTGCAGGCCAAATACAGGTTGGGTGTAATATTTTAGCGCCAAAATAAGCCAACTCGGCTGCTTCGTCAAAGCTCAACTGTTCTATAGCTACAGTCTTATTTACAATCCTTGGATCATTATTATGCATTCCATCAATATCTGTCCAAATTTCACAAACAGATGCATTAGATGCTGCTGCAATTAAAGAAGCCGTATAATCACTACCTCCTCTTTTTAAATTATCTACTTCCCCTCTAACATTTCTACAGATATAACCTTGAGTAACCAATATTTTTTTATCAGCATGCTTTCTAATTAAGTCATTCAATTTAATGCGTATGGCACCCAATTGAGGCTCTTCATTTGCATCAATACTCATGAATTCTAATGCAGGCAATAATTCATGGTCCACTCCAATTTCTGTTAAGTAAACGCAAAATAATTTAGTACTCATTAATTCACCCTGAGCTAAAATATCTTTATTAAGCGCTTCGCTAAATGAGATTCGCAAAATAATATTCAAAAACTCAAAATGCTCATCAATTATTTGGTTGGCATTTTTTCTATTTTCTTCTTTTTGAACCAGCGCTTGTATAAACGCTTTATAATGTTGATGTAATTTTTCTATTGTATTTTTTGCACCTTCACGATTCCCATGTGCTAAAAAATTACTGATTTCTACTAATGAATTGGTTGTTCCGCTTAAAGCACTTAGAACCACTATTTTGCTATCGGCATTTCGAGTGATTAATTTGGCCACTTCATGCATACGTTCTGGCTTACCCACACTGGTACCACCAAACTTCATAACTTTCATCATTGCAACTAATTTGCTGCAAATGTAACGCTATCAATGGAATTATTGGCCGTATGGTTGTTGCGAATTGCAGCTAATATTGGGACCTGGATCTACTTTCATTTTTTTACAAAAGGCTAAATAGTATTGAAGCCTAAATTTATTTTTTACGGATTCTATCCCACCGCATTCGAGACCTCCATTAACAATATTCATCACTGCACCAAAGCCAGGTTTACGCCCAGCTAAGCTATCTGTAGTTGTAGGCACCCATTTACCTGATATTACTTCATGACAAGACGGTTTAGGTTCTTGGGGTGTTACCCAAAACCAAATCGCAGTAGCAAAACTCAATTCAGCATCAGTGGTTAATAAATCTGGATTATTCAATAAACTGTCTTTATTCTCAAGTACCATTTCACTAAACAACCCATAATTATAATTCCAACTCAATTGAATAGGACCTCTTCCATGATAAGACTTGCCATTAACAGGAGGAAAATTAATATCGGTGGTATCAGAATAATGTTCGCACCCATTTAAACAAGCCAATTCCTCCTTATAGTATAATCCATAATCGTAAAAATGAGCCATATCCCTTTCATCCCCACCCCCTGTTTCATGTGATATCGTTGCTAAAAATGCAGCAAGTTCTCTTTTCTTTAATTCTAGAGAACCGTCTGTTAAAAATTCAGGGAATCGCTTTGTAGCTTTTACAAAAGCGGCATAGCTATAAAAAGGTGTATTGGCACTATCGCCCCCATTTATATGTGGAAACAATTGATTCCATTCTGCTTCAGATAATAGCGGAAATGAATCCAATTCTTCCTTTTTAGCAGTAGCACAAGATTGAAGCAATAAAAACCCTAAGAAGATAACCAACAAATTTAGACGGAATTTCATAGGGGATTATTTATTGAATGATACTTCAAAAATGGCACCGGTTTTTTCAAGATCTTCTACAATAATGGGCAATAATGGAATACCCATTTTCATTCTTATCATTTCCATTTCTCGCTCTGGATCACCAGGAATAATTACTTTCTCTTGCCCTTCTATTGGCGTTGCATTTCTAAATCGATTGATCCAATGATCCATATGGTTTTTAAAATCTTCAGCTGGCCTAAATGCGTCCACTCGCATTGCTCCTAAAAAATGACCTAACCCCTTACCTGGCATATTATCTGGCATTGGAATATAAGCAGGAAAGGGAGGCGCCCAAGGACCGTAAGAAGCACCGCTTAAAACAGCAGAAAAAATATCAACAATACTTCCCAAAGCATAACCCTTATGGCTACCATGTTCTCTATCTGAGCCCAATGGTAATAAAGCTCCGTCTTTTTTTAAAATATTGGCATCGGTACTAGATTGTCCTTGCAAGTCTTGCACCCATCCTGATGGAGTATCCTGTCCTTTTCTCTGTAATATTTCCAACTTTCCATTGGCTGCAGTAGTAGTAGCAAAGTCTGCTACAAACGGAGGTTGATCTTTTGCAGGAATAGCTACTGCTATAGGATTGGTACCCAACATTTTTTCCTTTGAAAAAGTTGGGGCAACCAAGGCACTTGCATTCGTCATGGCCATCCCAATCATATCTTTTTCTATAGCCATCATAGCATGATAACCAGCAATACCAAAATGATTGGAGTTTTGAACTGCAACCCAACCCGTTCCAACCGCCGCTGCTTTTTGCATAGCAATTTCCATTGCAAAGGGGGCTACTACTAGGCCTAAGCCTTGATCCCCATCTACAACAGCAGTAGAAGGTGTTTCATGAATTATTTGAATATTAGGCTTAGCATTAATTCTTCCAGCTTGCCATAACCTTACATAGCCACTCAACCTAGCTACGCCATGGCTATCTATTCCACGTAAATCTGCTGAAAGCAATACTTTAGTTGCAATGGTAGCATGCTCTAAAGAACAACCCATGCCGATGAATACAGCATGGGTGAAAGAATATAGTTGCTCGTATTGGAATATCTTTTCCATAACTGCAATGTACGAAGCAATTAATGCTTACTAAAATGGCAAATCATCAAATGGCTCAGTAATATCGTTTGATGCAGGTGCGGATGCAGTATTTACTTGAGGCGCAGCTTGATATCCACCCGTATTGTATCCGCCAGAAGATGGAGCAGCATCATTGCTTTTACTACCTAATAATTGAACACTACTCACTCTTAAAGATAAAGTAGCACCATTGGTTCCTTCTTTAGTGGTATACGTTCTTACATCAGGTTGTCCTTCAACATATACCTGTGTACCTTTCTTTAAATAAGGAGCAATACCTGTTCTTTCAGTCCAATAAGCACAGTCCACCCAGGTGGTTTTATCCTTTTGGTTTCCTTGCGCATCCTTATAACGTTCGGTATGCGCAACCGTGAAATTGATCACATTTTTCCCATTTACATTATTTAAGATGGCATCTTTCCCTAGATTTCCGATAGCGGTTAATTTAATCATAGCTGTTTTTTTATCAATGTCTAAAAATTGAAATTAAGTAAAATGCGTATTATCCGCGGATCCTTTTTCCTTTTAACGGTTATTATCGTAATCCGAAAATCATTTTTGGGTTTGTTGTTCTACTTTTGCAGAAACAATGATCAAAATGAGCCGTAAAGGAAAAGTACTGGTGGCAATGAGCGGGGGTATCGACAGTACCGTTACGGCATTAATGTTGCACCACGAGGGGTATGAAGTAATTGGTATAACCATGAAAACATGGGACTATGCCAGCAGTGGAACTAGCACCAAAGAAACAGGTTGTTGCAATATTGATTCATTTAATGATGCAAGACAGGCAGCCGTTCACCATGGATTTCCTCACTTTATTTTAGACATACGGGAAGAATTTGGCGACTTTGTTATTGAAAATTTTGTTGAAGAGTATTTGGCTGGCCGAACTCCTAACCCATGTGTTATGTGCAATACACATATTAAATGGAGGGCATTACTTAAAAGGGCTAATGCTTTAGGTTGTGATTATATAGCTACAGGACACTATGCTGAAATTAGACAACATACCAATGGGCGATATGTAATTAGCAAGGGATTAGACGAAACAAAAGACCAGAGTTATGTTCTTTGGGGATTAGACCAGGAACTACTCAGTAGAACCATGATGCCTTTGGGAGGTTACCGAAAATCGGCTATCAGACAGATGGCAATGGATATGGGCTACCCAGAACTCGCAAAGAAAAGCGAGAGTTACGAAATTTGTTTTGTTCCAGATAATGATTACAGAGGCTTTTTAAAAAGAAGAGTAGACGGCCTAGAAGAACAAGTTGCTGGTGGATGGTTCGTAGATAAAACAGGAAAAAAACTAGGACAACATAAAGGCTACCCTTTTTATACTATTGGACAACGGAAGGGATTAGATATAGCCATGGGACATCCAGTATATGTTACTTCAATTAATCCAGATACCAATACGGTAGTTTTGGGAGATGAGTCTGATTTAGAGCAAAACGACATGATGGTAGGCAAATTAAATTGGATCAAATATGATGGTATTTCCGATGGAATGGAAGCCAATACCCGAATTCGTTACAAAGACAAAGGTGCACTTAGCAATTTATACAACGAACCGAATGGAATAATACGTGCCCGATTTTATGAAAATGTAAAAAGCATAGCTCCCGGACAAAGTGCTGTTTTTTACGAAGGGAATGATGTAATTGGAGGAGGTATTATTCAGAGAGGAGAATTGATATTAAATGGCTAATTCAACTTCTTAAATAGTGCCACAAACATGGTGTCTGCCTTTAGTTCATAGCCTTTTATTGTTGCTTGTTCTACCAATTTCATAAACGGAAAACGGCTTTCGATAAATTGAATCATTGCTTCATTCTCCCCTTCAAAAACAGAACAAGTAATGTATAAAAAATAACCATTGCTGCGAAGTTTAGGCAAAGCATGTTGAACAATCTGTTGTTGCAACTGCTGAAAAACACTTATTTGCTGATCATTAAATTGTGTCAGTTGTTCAGGCGTTCTTCCCCATGTACCACTACCACTACATGGAGCATCACAGATAATTAAATCGAATTGCATCCCAGCTAATTCAGGAGCTGAAATAGGCTTACTTAAATCGGCAATTAAAGATTGGTATTTTCGAATACCTGCTCGTTCAAATCTTTGTGATAGGTTCTGAATAATACTTTTGCGAATATCAGAAACAGTCAGTTCCATATTACCTAAAACATCTCTTGCCAAAATAGATTTACCACCGCTAGCAGCACAACAATCCCAAATATCCACAGAAGCATCTTTTCCTTTACGTAGTTGCTTACCCGCTTCCATAATTTGAGCCGTTTGTTGAGAACTATAATCTTGAACAACATAGTCTTTGTCTAATTCTCCTACCCCTTCTAACTTTGAACCATTGGGTAAAGCGAAGCATGATTCAGAAATTGCTTTATATTCAATTCCAGCATTGGCTAATGCTTTAATAACATTAGGCAATCTACCAGGCCTTACCCGAATAAATAAGTCTGGTTGAATTAAATGAGATTCACAGAATTTGTCAACTTCAATAGTCTTGCTTAAAAACGAAACAAAAGGAAATAGTTGTGTAGGATTAAAATAAGCAAGATGATTTTTTACAAAATCAATTCGTTGGTGCACAGCCAAGGGCCAATTTTGCAGCCATTGCTCATCAAATAAATCAGCCCATACACCTGGTTCATTATTGCAGAGATACAGAGCAGCTTTTAAAGCCAAATCCATATCAATTCCAATCATGGAATTGCCTGTTCTAAAATAACAGAAACAAATTTGAGAAATATACCTTCGGTCTTTTGAGCCAAATTTTTTATTGGCAGCAAAATGCGTCTTTAAAAAGCCAGCAAAAGGCGTATCTCCATTATAAGCAGTAATTATTACAGCAGCAGAACGTAAATAATTTTCGGCGTATTTCACTATAGTTCTAATAATGCCTTTACAGGATCTTTACCCATTAATAATAATGCAGGGTTTTCTAAGAGATCCTTTACGCGAACTAAAAAGCTCACACTTTCTCTTCCATCAATAATGCGGTGATCATAACTTAATGCCAAATACATCATTGGCCTAACTACGACTTGTCCGTTCATTGCCATCGGGCGTTCTTGAATTTTGTGCATTCCTAAAATAGCACTCTGTGGAATATTAATAATTGGAGTGCTCATTAAACTTCCAAATACACCACCATTGGTAATAGTAAATGTACCACCCTGTAATTCTTCAGCGGTTAATTTACTATCTCTAGCTTTTCCAGCTAATTCTACTACCTTTCTTTCAATGTCGGCCATGCTTAAGCTCTCTACATTGCGCATTACCGGAACAGTTAACCCTCTAGGTGTACTTACAGCAATACTAATATCGGCATAATCATGATAAATGATTTGATCTCCGTCAATATATGCATTTACAGAAGGCCACTCGCCTAATGCAATTGCACATGCTTTTGCAAAGAAACTCATGAATCCTAAATTCACCCCATGCCCTTCTTTAAATTTATCTTTATACTGTTTTCTTATTTCCATTATTTGCGTCATATCCACTTCGTTAAAAGTGGTGAGCATAGCTGTTGTATTTTTAGATTCTACCAGTCTTCTGCTAATGGTTCTACGCAATGCACTCATTTTTTCTTGACGTACATTCCTACTGAAAAGTGCTCCATCTGGTGCAAATGATTTTTTGCCTGGATTATTTAATGCATCTAATACATCTTGCTTCATGATTTTACCACCAGTACCAGAAGGAGTAATTGATTTTGTATCTACTTTTTTATCTGCAATGATAGCAGAAGCCACAGGACTTGCTTTAATATCATTTGGAACAGCAGTTACTACAGCTTGATTAGCTGGAGCTGCAGGCGTTGCTGCAGAAGCAGCAGAAGTTGGAGCTACTGAGGTTGCAGGCGCTCCTTCAGGTTTAGCAGCAGTTTCATCAATATTAGCTAAAACATCTCCAATATTAAGGGTATCCCCCTCTTTACCAATAGTTGTAAGAATACCTGCTTTCTCGGCATTCACTTCAAAAGTGGCTTTTTCACTTTCCAACTCAGCAATCACTTCATCACGTTCAACCCACTCTCCATCCTTTTTAGTCCACTTCAAAAGGGTTACTTCATTAATTGATTCTCCAACTGTAGGTACTTTTATTTCGATCATAACGATGTATTAATAAGGTATAATAGATAGTTCTAGTTAAATGCTTTAAATATTAAATGCTGTATCAATTATTTCTGCTTGCTCTTGTGCATGCACTTTAGCATAACCTGTTGCAGTTGCAGCGCTTGCATTTCTACTGATCACACCAAAATTGATGGTTTTTAAATTTGTTTGTAAGAATCCTGCAGCACCCATATTCAAAGGTTCTTCTTGAACCCAGAACCAAGTTGCCTTATGGTACTTCTTGTACAGTAAGTCAAGTTGTTGGTAAGGCAATGGATAAATCTGCTCTAAACGCACTATTGCAATATCCGTTCTATTTTCTTTTAGCTGTTTATCTGCCAATTCAAAATATAGTTTACCAGAACAGAACAATACTTTTTTAACTGCAGAAGCATCTGTAACAAAAGAATCATCAATCAATTCTTTAAAACCTCCTGAAGTGAAATCTTCTTTCGCACTATAAGTACCCGGATTTCTCAAATTTGCTTTAGGTGAAAAATTAATTAGCGGCTTTCTGAAATTCCAGCTCACTTGTCTTCTAAAAGCATGGAATAAATTAGCCGCACTGGTAATATTGGTAATGACCATATTCAATTCTGCACACATTTGAAGGAAGCGCTCCATTCTTGCACTACTATGTTCAGGACCTTGTCCTTCATACCCATGAGGCAATAACATTACCAGCCCATTTTGGCGCTGCCATTTTTGTTCACCAGCTGCTATAAATTGATCTATCATGGTTTGAGCACCATTACAGAAATCTCCAAATTGAGCTTCCCAAATTACCAACGCATTGGGATTAGCCATCGCATAACCATACTCAAATCCTAACACCCCATATTCGCTTAATAAAGAATTGTAAATTCTAAAGGGTTGCTGACCTTCTTTAAAATGATTTAATCGATTGTATTCACGGTTGGTTTCTTCGTCTCTTATAACCGCATGTCTATGACTAAACGTACCACGTTTTACGTCTTGGCCACTCATTCTCACAATATTACCATCTGTCAAAATAGACCCATAAGCCATTAATTCTGCAGTAGCCCAATCAACCTTTCCTTCGGTTTCGAATAACTTAATTTTATCTTGTATTAATTTTTCAATTTTCTTTAATGGTTTTAAATCGGCAGGCCATTTCATTAATCCATTAAACAACAAACTAAATTGATTATCGTCAATTGCAGTTGAAGGTGAGTATTCAAAATCAGCAGGAGTCGCTTTTTCAAAAGACTTCCAAATTAATTCAGGTGGCTGGTATTTATAAGGAAGTGGATTCTGTTTTACTTCATCCAATCTCTCCTGTAAATCTGACCAGAATTTTTTCTCCATTCCTTTGGCCAATTCCTGGGCATCAGATGTGCCGTTTTCAATAAGGTATTGGGTATATATTTCCCTTGGATTCTGGTGCTTATCAATTAAAGCGTATAACTGTGGTTGTGTATATTTAGGATCATCGCCTTCATTGTGGCCATGTTTACGATAACATACCATATCAATGAAAATATCTGAATGAAATTGATCTCTATAACGGGTCGCAATTTCAGCGCACTTAACAACCGCTTCTGCATCATCCCCATTTACATGCAGAACAGGAGCTTGAACCATGGCAGCAACAGAAGTAGAATAATCTGCACTTCTGGCATCATCAAAATCGGTTGTAAAACCAATTTGGTTATTAATTACAAAATGAATAGTTCCACCTGTGTAATACCCACGAAGCTTACTCATTTGTAAAACTTCATATACAATACCTTGCCCAGCTACAGAAGAATCACCATGAATTAAGATGGGTAAAATATTCTCAAAATGACTTTCGGAAATAAGATCCGCTTTTGCTCTAGCAAAACCAACTACAACAGGATCCACTGCTTCAAGATGAGAAGGGTTGGGCATCAATTTTAAATGAATCGTTTTATCATCGATGGTTTTTACTTCGCTGCCATAACCCATATGATATTTAACGTCACCGCTTCCCATGGTTTGATCTATGGTAGCAGTTCCTTCAAATTCACTGAAAATTTGCTCATAGGTTTTTCCCATGATATTGGCTAACACATTTAACCTTCCTCTATGCGCCATACCAATTACCACTTCTTGAATATCATGATTGGCAGCAGTATTAATGATGGCATCTAATGCAGCAATAGTTGTTTCTCCACCTTCTAATGAAAACCTTTTCTGCCCAATATATTTTGTGTGCAAAAACTTTTCGAACATCACCCCTTGATTCAACTTCTCAAGGATTCGTTGTTTTTTGTTCAATGGCAATGGCTTAGCAAATTGCTGCTCCATTTCAGCAGTTAAAAAATCAACTCTTTTTTGGTCACTAATGTATTTGAACTCTATTCCAACATGATTGGCATAGGTATTTTGTAAATGAGCTAAGATATTTTTCAAGGAAGTGGCACCCAAGCCAATTAAATTTCCAGCTTGGAAAACCGTATTTAAATCTGATTCAGACAAACCAAAAAATGACAAGTCTAAATTAGCCCCTCTATCTTTTCTGGTTCTAATAGGATTGGTTTTGGCAATTAAATGCCCCTTATTTCTGTAGCCCAGAATAAGCCTATACACTTTAATTTCCCTCATCCAATCTGTTGAAGCGGTTGCCCCTCCTTCAACAGACCCCTGACCTGCAGTATAATTACCTGCGACAGCAAAGTCAAAACCTTCAAAAAACTTCCTCAAATCGGGGTCAACGCTCTCAGGATTGGTTAAAAAGTCTTGGTAAAGACCCTCTATGAACGCCGGATGTGAATTGGTGATGTACGAAAAATCCTTCATTTGGCTTATTTATGCAGCTTTTCAATCTAAATTGTTCGCAAATATCGGTCATTGGGGGCAGAAAATAAACCAAAAAATAAGCTAAAACCCACTATTTTATACACAGTAGTCGTTTTGCCTAAAATCAATATTTTTCTAGTTTTTTGTAATTTAAATTTGAAATTTGTTAGAAAGCCCCTACCTTTGCCGTCCTGAAAAAAATAGAAAATGGCAAATCACTCAGCTACAAAGAAAGACGTCAGACAAGC
>NCHN01000049.1 GCA_002281875.1 Sphingobacteriia bacterium 24-36-13
ATTAATCAGCGGCTTAGATCAAATTGAATTCAGCGAAGCCATGCGAGAAATGCAAACCAATTGGATTGGAAAATCTTATGGTGCTGAAATTGATTTTGCTATTGCCAAAAGTACAACTGCTGCTAAACTAAAAGTATACACTACCAGACCTGATACCATTTTTGGGGTCGACTTCATGGTAGTGGCTCCTGAACATGAATTAATTGAACAAATTACTACTGCCGAACAAAAGCAAGCTGTTGAAGAATACATTGCTTACGTGAAAAGTAGAAGTGATAGAGAGCGCCAAGCGGAGAAAAAAATCACTGGCTGTTTTACAGGTGCTTATGCATTGAATCCATTTAATCAACGACCAATTCCTATTTGGATTTCCGAATATGTATTGGCAGGATATGGTACTGGTGCAATTATGGCCGTGCCTTGCGGCGACGAAAGAGATTTCAAATTTGCGAAGCATTTTAATATCCCCATCACCAATATTATTGGGGAACATTTTACTGGGGAGGAAGCCAATTCAACCAAGGATGTGGCATTGTCTAATAGTGATTTTTTAAATGGGGTTATTTTAAAAGATGCCATTGCCATTGTGATAGACAAGCTCGTAGAAATGGGCATTGGTAAACGAAAAGTAAATTATAAAATGCGCGATGCTGCTTTTAGCAGACAACGCTATTGGGGAGAACCATTCCCGATTATTTGGAAAGATGGAATTGCTCATCCTTTAGACGAATCGCAACTGCCTCTTGAATTACCACAAGTGGATAGTTATGCGCCAGGTCCGGAGGGAGAAGGACCGCTGGCCAATATTCCTGAATGGATTCATCAATATGATTCTATTGTACCAGGTGGTGCGTTGGAAACCAATACCATGCCGGGTTACGCTGGTAGTAGTTGGTATTTTTTACGTTATATGGATCCGCAAAACAGCGATGTTTTTTGTGATAAAAAAGTAAGTGATTATTGGAACCAAGTAGATTTATATATTGGAGGAACGGAACATGCGGTGGGTCATTTACTCTATAGTAGAATGTGGACTAAAGTTTTATTTGATTTAGGCCATATTAGCTTTGATGAACCGTTCAGAAAACTATTGAACCAGGGAATGATTCAGGGTAGTTCTAGGTTTGTATATCGGAATAAACAAAACCCCAATGAATTCATTTCTGCAGGATTAATTAAAGAATATGATACCAATCCAATTCATGTGGACGTCAATTTTGTAGATGGATACGAATTAGATATAACGGCTTTTAAACAATGGCGCAATGGTGAATATGCCAATGCAACATTTGTGTTAGAGAACGGAAAATACATTTGTGGAGCAGAAGTGGAGAAAATGTCTAAGAGCAAATTCAACACCGTGAATCCTGATGTGTTGGTAGAGAAATATGGCGCCGATACTTTTAGAATGTATGAAATGTTCTTAGGTCCTGTAGACCAGAGCAAACCTTGGGATACCAAGGGTATTGAAGGAGTGCATCGCTTTTTGAAAAAACTTTGGCGGTTGTTTTATGACGAATTAAAAGGAAAGGTTTGGAATGAAGACATTCCTAACAATGCTGAACTAAAAGTGTTACACAAAACCATTCTTAAAATTCAAGAAGACACAGAGCGATTTAGTTTTAATACAGCGGTAAGTACTTTTATGATTTGTGTAAATGAGTTGGCCGATCTAAAATGCTATAAAAAATCCATCTTAGAGCAAGTCTTAATTTTACTAACACCTTATGCGCCGCATATTAGTGAAGAACTATGGCATCAATTAGGTAATAAAGGTTCTATATTAAATGCAACGTTTCCATTGTTTGAAGCATCTTATGTGCAGGAATCTTCCAAGGACTATCCTGTAAGCATTAATGGAAGAGTAAGAGCTAATATTAATTTGCCGATTGATATGGAATCAGAAGAAGCGCAAAATATTGTTCTAGCTAATGAGTTGGTGCAGAAATGGTTGGAAGGTAAAGCAGTGAAGAAATTTATTTTTGTAAAAGGGAGAATGATTAATGTTGTTATATAAGTTTTTACTGGGCATTGCCCTTAGTACAACCTTTGGGGTAATTGCTCAGGATACTGTGGTACCTGCGCCCAAAAAAACGATTCGGAATTTTATTAATCCAGATTCATTGCCTTTGATGAATTTGCGGATTGTACCCATTCCTATCCTTACTTCTACACCAGAAACGGGTGTTCGATTTGGCGGTGCGCTGGAATATTTTTTTAATGCAAAAGAAAAAGATTCCGAAGCAAGAGGCTCCTATATACATGGTCAATTAACCTATAGCACATTGGGCCAATTTGAGGCAAAAGCAACTTGGCAAGTTTTTACCAAGGGAGAAAAATTTGTATTTCGTGGATCTGCAGGATACAGTACTTACAATGATCGATTCTGGGGTATTGGTAATAATACAGTAGCCGAGAATAATTATTTAGCACAAGATTATAGTAGAATATTTTTAGAATCTAGAACCTATCGTTTATTAAGAAATCAATGGTATATAGGGTTAAAGCTTGATTACAACGATGTGTATAATGTAGTAAATAAGCGACCATTAAGTTTTAATGAACAACAGGTTTCGGGTATCAATGGAAGTAAATCATTGGGCTTAGGACCTGCTGTTTTATACGAGGGAAGAGACTTCCCTTTTAGTGCTCATAAAGGTGCATTCGCGGAGTTTTATTTTTCTAGAAATATATCTTTTAAAAACAATCCTTACGATTTTAATACCTGGTTTCTTGACCTACGAAAATTTTATCCTTTAACACCCAATAGCACTTTGGCATTTCAACTGAGTAGTATCCATACTTCAGGAAATGTTCCATTAAGGGAGTTGCCCAGAGTAGGGGGCTCCGTTTTAATGAGGGGATATTTTACAGGAAGATTTAGAGATCGCTCTTTTACAGCACTACAAGCTGAATACCGTTTTCATATATGGCGTTGGGTATATGGTGCAGCATTTGGTTCAGCTGGGCTAATTGATGATGCCCCGAGTAGTTATTCTACTGCAAATCTTTTAAAAGCGGGCGGGTTGGGTCTTCGTTTTCTCGTAAACAAGAAAAACAGAATGTTTCTTCGTCTAGATTATGCTCGAAACAGTACTGCTGGCGGAGCTTATTATATTCGCTTGAACGAAGCATTTTAAGTGATCTTTTAGCGCTTCCTGCATATTTTACTATATTCATGGTCCAAATTCTGAACCATGAATAAGTATATTTTATCATTTGGGTTGCTATTGCTTGCATACCCTAGTTTGGCGCAAAACAAAATGATCAGCAAAGCTGATTTGATGGCCAATAAATTACCGGAGAACTTTCGCAATCCATTACCCCAATTCATGAAATGGTTGGATGATGATCGAGTGATTTTAAACCAAAAAATTCATCCAGATTCTGCAGCTAAGAATTATGTAATGGAAGTGAAAACAGGAAAGTTAGTTGTTGCCACTCCTGATCAAATGAAAGGTGCTGCACCTCCAACCAAAACGGTATCGGTAAAAAAAGCCGATTTGTTTTATAAAAATGGAGATGCAGAAAAGCAAATTACTTTTGATGCTGCAGAAGAAAAGAATCCTACTTTTTCTCCTGACAGTAACTATATCGCCTATACAAAATCCAATGATTTGTATACCTATAATTTAGTAACGAATAAAGAAACTAGACTTACGTTCAGTGGTTCTAGCACTTCTTTAAATGGTTATGCAAGCTGGGTGTATTGGGAAGAAATTTTTGGAAGAGGTACCCGTTATCGCGCATTTTGGTGGAACCCCAATAGCAAACAATTAGCGTATATGCATTTTGATGAAAGCATGGTACCTATGTTCCCTATTTATAGTAGTGAAGGCCAGCACGGTTTTATTGAAGAAACCCGCTATCCAAAGCCAGGTGATAAAAACCCTGAGGTAAAAGTTGGATTTGTAGGAGTAGATGGCGGTGCTACCACATGGGCCGATTTTAATGCAAAAGAGGACCAGTATTTTGGTTGGCCTGTTTGGAGAAATGATGGTAGCAGTTTATTGGTTCAATGGATTAATCGTGGCCAAGATCATTTGAAAATATTTGATGTCAATCCTGGAACTGGTGCTAAAAAAATCATGTATGAAGAACAACAGAAAACATGGGTAGATTTAGAAGACAGGGCTGGGCAACGTTTTACTTTCTTAAAAACTAAGCCAGCTTTTATATTAGAAAGTGATAAAACCGGATGGAATCATTTGTATTTACACAATAACGATGGTAGTTTAATTAATCCAATAACATCAGGAGAATTCACTGTGTTAAATACTGAATTAATTGATGAAAAAAATGGAGTGGTTTATTTCACTGCAAGGGGTAAGGAAAATACGGCTCGTACAGATTTATACAGCGTTAAAATGAATGGTTCAGAAATGAAGCGATTAACTTTTGGAGATTACAATCATACACAAGTTAGATTATCACCAAATGGAAAATATTTTGTTACCTCATACAGCAATACAACTACTCCTACTAAAATGACATTATTAGATAGTAAGGGAAAAGTAGTACGTGAATTGGGTGATGCTAAAGGGGCTGCAATGGGCGATTACCAAATTGCTAAAACTGAATTTATCCGCATTAAAAGCGCAGATGGTTTATTTGAATTACCAGCACAAGTAACCTGGCCAGCCAATATGGATCCCAATAAAAAATACCCTATGTTGGTAGATATTTATGGGGGGCCAAATGCGGGTAATACCTGGGATAGTTGGAGTTGGAATCCTATTCGTGAAATCTATTCTCAAGAAGGGTTGATCCATGTGAAGTTTGATCACCGTGCGAGTGGTCATTTTGGTAAAGCAGGCGTGAATTATATGCACCGCAATTTGGGATTCTGGGAAATGCAAGATTATATGCATATGGCAAAGTGGTTCATCCAAAATGGACAAGCAGATCCTACAAAGATTGCCATTACTGGCTTTAGTTATGGAGGATATATGAGCACTTATGCATTAACTTATGGCTCATCTGTATTTACCCATGCTATGGCAGGTGGATCTGTAATTGATTGGAAATTATACGATAGTCATTACACCGAAAAATTCATGGATACTCCAGCGGAAAATCCAGATGGATATAAGAGCGGTAGCGTATTAACCCATATTGATAAATTCAATGGCGTATTACAATTGGTTCATGGTACAATGGACGACAATGTACATATGCAAAATAGCATTCAATTAGTGAGTGCTTTACAAGACAAAGGAAAAGATTTTGAATTCATGTTATATCCAGGAGGAAGGCATGGATGGGGTGGAGCCAAGGGAAATCACTTCAATAATTTAAAAACTAAGTTTATTTATAAGCATTTATTAAGCAAGGAAGTTCCAAAAGGAATGTTGCGTTAAAACAAGCTTAATGCTGATTTTAAAGGCCACTCATTTATATGAGTGGCTTTTTTTGTTATACAAATACGCTTACTTTCAATATTCAAATTGCAATTATGATTATTAAAAAAATAGGGGTATTACTAGCCTTAGCTGTACAAACCCTTTCGGCGCAAACCACTGCTCCTCGTTTTTTATCTCATCCAGTTTTATCTCCAGATGCAC
Organism: Sphingobacteriia bacterium 24-36-13; assembly: GCA_002281875.1. Lineage (GTDB taxonomy): Bacteria > Bacteroidota > Bacteroidia > Chitinophagales > Chitinophagaceae > Sediminibacterium. Next base: position 5,565 of record NCHN01000049.1, read on the forward strand.
AAACGGTGGTATTTAGTTTTGAGGGAGATCTTTGGAAAGCTTCGACTGCAGACTTGCAAGCGACTCGACTAACTGCCATGCAAGGATATGAAACAACCCCACGCATTTCCCCTGATGGAAAATGGTTAGCGTTTACAGGCGAACAAATGGGCAATACGGATGTCTATATAATGCCCTTGAATGGAGGCGAAGTTAAACAGCTTACTTTTCATAGCGGGGCAGATGTAGTATCGAATTTTAGTTGGGATAGCAAAACCATTTATTTTACTTCAAGTAGGTATGGTCCTGCATCTGCTTATACGGTTGGTATTAATGGAGGTACGCCTAAGCGTTTGTTTGCTGATCATTATTTTTTGATGGATCATTTAATTGCGGAACATCCTAGCACTGGAGATATTTATTTTAATGATACTTGGGAAAGCAATAATCAAGTGGCAAGAAAAAGATACAAAGGGCCATTTAATCCAGATATTCAATCGTTCAATTTAACAACTAAAGCATATAAAAAGCATACTGATTGGGTGGGGAAAGATTTTGCAACAACCATAGATCAGAAAGGGGCAATTTATTTTATTTCAGATGAAGCCAATGGAGAGTATAACTTATATACTTTAAACAATGGTAAAAAAACTGCCCTCACTAATTTCAATAGTTCAATTAAGACACCTACTGTAAGCGCAAATGGGGAGTATGTAGTTTTTGAAAAAGATTATCAATTGTGGTGGTATAATGTGGCTAATAAAAAAGCTAGCCAATTGAATATTCAATTGTATCGGAACCAAATTTTACCAGCGCAAAAAGAATACGATGTGCGTGGTAAGATAGGCGCAATGGATATTTCACCAGATGGGAAAAAATTGGCTTTTATTTCAAGAGGGGAATTATTTGTAAGTGATATAGAGGGAAAATTTATAAGGCAAATTAATAAAGGAAATACAGAGAGAGCAAGAGAAGTAAAGTGGTTGGCAGACAATAACACTTTATTATTTAATGAAACAGTAGAGGGCTATTTAAATATTTTTTCTGTAACAGCTGATGGATCTACAATGCCTAAAAAAATCACTAACCAGTCCAAGGACAATCGTTCTTTGGTGTTGAATAAATCAAAAACTAAAATGGTTTATTTAAGTGGAAGAGATGAAGTTGTTTTGATGGATACAAAAACATTTGAAACCAAGACGGTTGTTAAAGATGAAATATGGGCAATGCAAAACTCAAGCCCTGGATTCTCTCCTAATGATGACTATTTAGTATTTACGGTAGTTAAAAATTTTGAGCAAGACATTTTGATTCATCATATCAAACAAAATCAAACGGTTAATTTAACCAACTCAGGTGTAACCGAAGCAGATCCTATTTGGTCGCCTGATGGAAAGTATATTTATTTTGTAAGTAATAGAACTAAGCCTTCCTATCCGTTTGGAATGGCAAATCCAAGAATTTATAGAATGGCTTTAGAAAAATTGGATGAGCCATTTCGGTCAGAAAAATTCAATGATTTATTTAAAGTTGAAAAGAAAGACACTACTAAACCTACTATAGTAATCAATATTGATTTTAATGGATTAATGGAAAGGTTGGAACAGGTTGGTCCTAGTTTTGGATCTCAGTATTTGTTAAATGTAATTAAGAAGGGCGATAAAACAACTTTACTATACATTAGTGATCATGCAGAAGGTAAAATGTCTCTTTGGAAAACTGTTTTAGATCCTTTTGAACCTAGTAAAACAGAGAAGATAAATGGAATTGATGCTAATAGTATTGATTATGCTGAAGCTGGAGAGAAAAGCTATTTATTAGGCAATGGGAATATTTATAAATTCAATTTAGAGACCAACAAAGCCGATATGGTTTCTATTGCCCAAACATTTCAAAGAAGTTTAGCAGCAGAGTTTAAACAGATTTTTCAGGAAACATGGGCGCAAGTGGAACAAAATTTCTACGATGAAAAATTTCATGGGGTAGACTGGCGAGCCATGAAAAAGAAGTACGAAGCTTACTTGCCAGCACTCAATACCAGGGCAGACTTGCGGGTGTTATTGAATGATTTATTAGGCGAGTTGAATTCATCTCACCAAGGATTTTCTTCATTTGGTGACGAAGAAACAATTCGATTGGTTAATCGAACTATGGAAACGGGCATTCGCTTTGATAATGATCAACCTTACACTGTTAAAGATGTGATAGCCAATACTGCTGCCGATAAAAAATCAATTAATGTTTTGCCTGGAGATATTTTAATAAAAGTAAATAATGAAACAGTAGATATTACTAAAGACCGAAACAGCTATTTTAGTAAGCCAAGTTTCGATAGAGAATTGCAATTGGTGTTTAATAGAAACGGTAAAATGATTACCGTGAATATACATCCACAAAGAACTGTTACGCCCAATTTATACGATGAATGGATTAAAAATAACCAAGCAACAGTTGATGTAAAAACCAACAAGAAAGTAGCGTATCACAATATGAAAGACATGGGTTTGGGAGAGTTAGAGAAGTTTTTCATTGATATGACGCAAGACTTATATCAAAAAGATGGCTTGATTTTAGACTTACGATATAATACCGGGGGAAATGTACACGATGAAGTGTTGAAGTTTTTAAGTCAGAAAACATATTTACGTTGGAAATACCGCGAAGGCAAATTGACTCCTCAATCTAATTTTGGTCCATCTGACAAACCCATTGTACTGTTGATTAATGAACAATCATTAAGTGATGCAGAAATGACTGCCGCCGGATTTAAGGCGTTGAAGTTGGGCAAAATTATTGGTATGCCTACTTATAGGTGGATTATTTTTACCAGTGGTGCAGGATTAGTAGATGGTTCATTTGTGCGTTTACCCAGTTGGGGTTGTTATAGCTTAGATGGCAATGATTTGGAGTTAACAGGTGTAGCTCCAGATATACAAGTGCCTTTAAATTTTAATGATAAAATCAATAAAAGGGACCCGCAGTTAGACAAAGCCATTGAAGAAGTTTTAAAACAGTTAAAATAGAATTTAAAAGGAAACATGGACTCAAATAGTTTTTATTTCTGGTTAAGCCAACAGCCTCAATTAGCCATTCATCCAATAGTCGCGTTTAATCCCCAAAGGGAAAAAATATTGGCAATGGATTTTACTGAGCTAAATAAAGCATTAACCACGGAGATCATTAAAGACACTACAAACTTTTCTGACTATGTTAACCAAACACTAAACACTGCAGGTGCACTGTATGGAATCGGCGGATATAATGAACATAGAACGGTATATGCAAGAAGTAGGGTATTTGATGGTATTAAAGAAGAAGATGCAAGATGCATTCATTTAGGAGTTGATATTTGGGGCAAAGCTGGTACAGAAGTGTCTGCGCCTTTAGATGCTACTGTGCATAGTTTCGCATTTAATGAAGCTTATGGTGATTATGGAGCAACCATAATTTTATCACACCAAATTAATGGAGCCCAGTTTTATAGTTTGTATGGTCATTTAGCATTAAAAGATTTAGAAAATTTAGCAGAAGGAAAGTTCATTCATGCAGGAGAAGAGTTTGCACATTTTGGAGAGCCCGCAGAAAATGGACAATGGCCTCCACATTTGCATTTTCAATTGATTCTTGATATGGAAAATAAAAACGGCGATTACCCTGGTGTATGTAGTTTATTGAATCGCCAAAAATACCTCAACAACTGTCCTGACCCAGATACATTATTGAACTTAATTCAATGGGCTAAGTAGTCGGTATAAAATCGGGTTGCTCCCATTGTTTAATAATATTTGATGGGATGATATGAATTCCAGTTTTTGAGTGGGATGCAAAATAAGCCATGCTTCTTGCGATTGCTTTTGCATGAACTGGAATATATTTTTTGAAGCGACCTTTCATAATAGGGATGGCTTTCAATGCGAAAAATATTCCTAGTTCTTCCAGCCATCTAGATTCTTTTCTTGGTCCTAGAATAAATGATGGTTGGAATATATAAATGGAGCTATAATTGAGTTGCTTCAAGGCTTCTTCTAGTCTGCCCTTGGTTTTATTATAAAATACACTTGATTTTGGATTAGCACCTGCAGCACTTACAACCAAGAAACGTTTGCTGCCTGCAGATAATTGCAGTTTGGCAATATGCAAGGGTGCGTACAAATCTACTAATGTAAATGCTTCCCTTGTTTTAACTGTTTTGATAGTTGCTCCTAAACAACAGTACACATCGTCTGCTTCAGTCCAAGATTCAATCGTTGCAAAATTGATTAATTGTTCTACT
>NCHN01000089.1 GCA_002281875.1 Sphingobacteriia bacterium 24-36-13
TAAATGTTCATTAGGCAAACCAATACGAGCATTTAAACCGGTAGTATATTCAGTTAATTGAATTAAGTGTTTTAATTGAGATCCACCACCTGTTAAAATAATACCTCCGTTTAAAGCGCGATGGTCTAGACCTACTTGCTTTAAATGATAAGTAACAAAATCAAGGATTTCACCCATTCTTGCTTGAATAATCTGTGCTAAACTTTTAACACTGATTTCTTTAGCAGGCATTCCTTTTAAACCAGGAATAGTAATATAAGCATTGGCTTTAGCTTCATCAGCTAATGCAGAACCAAACTGCACTTTCATTGCTTCGGCTTGGGTTTTTAACACACCCAACCCTAAACGAATATCGTTGGTGATATTTTCTCCACCGAAAGGTATAACAGCTGTATGCTTTAAAATACCTTCATAAAAAACGGCTAAGTCAGAAGTACCGCCACCAATATCAAGAATTGCAACACCCGCTTCCATATCAATCTCACTCATTACTGCACTTGCAGAAGCTAAAGGTTGTAATACAAGGTCTTTGGTTTGTAAACCACTTCTGGTTACCGCACGATTAATATTACGGATAGCATTTCTATCTCCGGTTATGATATGAAAGTTTGCACCAACTTTTACACCATTGTAACCAATAGGGTCTTTAATATTTTGATTGCTGTCTACGTGAAAGTCTTGCGCAATCACATCAATAATTTGATCACCAGCAGGAATAAAAGTTTTACGTTGATTGTTAACCAACTGTTCTACTTCTGCCCTGCTAATTTCTATATCAGCATCTTGGCGTACAATATCTCCACGAGTTTGTAAGCTTTTGATATGATGACCAGCAATACCTACATACACTTCATTAATTTCTAAATCGGGATTGCTAAGCGCACAATTTTCTAGAGCAGCTTGAATGGCTTTAATAGTTTGGTCTATGTTCAGCACCTGGCCATGAGATACACCATTGCTGTTGGCGCGTCCAAATCCAAGAATTTCTAATTTACCATATTCGTTTTTACGGCCAGCAATTGCGGCAATCTTGGTGGTACCAATGTCGAGTCCAACAATGATAGGTGCGTCATTGTGATTCATAGAGTATTTCTTTTACTTGTTAACGGAATTTGAATTGGAATATTGTTTTCAGGGGGTACATTTTTTATTACATTTTTTATTACATCTTTTACTCCTACCACCTGACCCTTATATTCTAAGCTGATTATTTTATAGGTATTCATTCCATGTTGTAACCATGCGGCTTGGTAAAAGGCTTTTAAACGTTTTAGCTTATCAGCAGCATCGGAAGCATCCCCAAACACAATTAAGTGATCGCCAATTACAGGAATCATTTCAAATTGATGCTGTTGAACAATATCAATCTGCGCAATTTGAGCAGTTAAAAAAGAATCTGCATTTATTAAAGTAGATAATTGAATAACCGATTGCATTAAGGAAGTATCTATTTTCTTAGTAGCAGGGAATCCAGTAAATACAGGTATTCTAGCAGTCAATTTGGTACTTAATGGCATTTTATTCATAGCCGTATCTATATAATAAGATTGGCCATTGGTTTCAAATATTCTAGCAATAGGCTCCCTTTCTAGAATGCTTACTTGCAAATGATATTGATTATCAAAAAACATTTCAGCATTATTGACCCAAGGATTTTTTTTCACTAGTTCTTCTAGCTTACGAAGTTTAACACCACGCATGGGTCGGCCAGTAACAGGAGCAGGGTCGTTTACAATTTGCAAAACGTCTTGCTCATCAATGAACATATGTTTTTCGGCACCTTTTATTTCAACCACTACCCCTTTAATTTTTTTATTGCTTTTCTGGCGGATGGAAGCACCCAATAATACCAATACCCCTACCAGGCTTAACACCCAAGCAGTATTGATCAATATTTTTTTCCAGTTCAACTTTTTCATTGTCAATTATAAAAGAGGATGATTCATTAATAATGCTGCTGCAGGATTCACTAGGGTATCAATATCTCCTGCACCAGCCATTACTAATAAAGAAGGTCGATTGGTTTTAACCCAGTCTAATAATGCTGTTTTACTCAACACTTGTTTATTGGTCAGTCTCATATTATTCAATAACATTTCACTGTTTACCCCTTCCATGGGTAATTCTCTTGCCGGATAAATGGGCAATAAAATCACTTCATCT
>NCHN01000014.1:0-73617 GCA_002281875.1 Sphingobacteriia bacterium 24-36-13
CGTTTTATGGATTATCCTTTGCATAATTGGGTATTTGTTGCCCAGAGACGGCATCAACGAATTTTATGGCCTTGCTGTTTTGGTGGGTTTTATTATGGGTGGAATACAAGCATTAAGCAGAAGTACTTATGCCAAATTAATGCCTGAAACAACAGACACTACATCCTATTTTAGCTTCTATGATGTAACAGAAAAAGTATCTATCGTGGTAGGCATGTTTAGCTTTGGTTATATCAATGAGATTTCTGGTTCACAAAGAAATTCAGTGTTGGTTTTAGAAATATTTTTCATCATCGGTTTACTCATATTAATTTCTGCAAATAAATTGCAAGCCAAAAAATAGTCCAATGAAATTATACGCCATTAATCATAGTTATTTTAAATTGGATGGAGGGGCCATGTATGGTGTTGTTCCAAAATCACTTTGGAATAAATTGAATCCAGCAGATGAAAATAATTTATGCAATTGGGCATTAAGAAGCTTACTTATTCAAGACGACGATAAACTCATTTTGATTGATACCGGAATGGGGTTTAAGCAGGATGAAAAATTTTTTGGTCATTACGGCATGAGCGAAACCATTGAGTTAGATACTGAATTGCAGCGCTTAGGCTTTACCAGAAACGATATTACAGACGTATTTCATACTCATTTGCATTTTGATCATTGCGGAGGCAGTATTGAACGTGTAAACAACCAATTAGTTCCTTATTTCCCTAATGCTACCTACTGGAGCAACCCCATTCATTGGGATTGGGCAATTCATCCCAACGATAGAGAAAAAGCTTCATTTTTAAAGGAGAACATTTTGCCTATTCAAGAAAGTGGTCAATTAAAAATGATTGATGCTCCCACCAATGAGTTTACACCTGATGGATTATTAGAGAAAGTTTCGTTTACGAATAAGATCAGTATCCGATTTGTAAATGGTCATACCAAGAGTATGATGTTGCCGCAAATTAATTACAATGGCAAAAGCATTGTTTATATGGCAGACTTACTGCCTTCCGCCTCGCATATTCCGCTTCCCTATATCATGGGCTATGATATGTTTCCTTTAACTACCTTAAAAGAGAAAAAATCGTTCTTGCAAGAAGCAGCGGAACAGGGGTATATTTTATTTTTTGAACACGACCCTTCCATTGAGTGTTGCACGGTTCACCAAACAGAAAAGGGAATTCGAATGCACCAAGTACTTCGTTTAGCAGACTTATGATGATTAGAGGGAAAGATTGTTGGCGGGCCAATTCTTCCTATTGAACCCAATTACTTTTTTGAAACCATTGAACTAAAAGGATAACGGAGGTTCTTGTATCCCATCATATCTACTTTTACACTCCCTACTACAATGGGGCTTTCAATTCTAAGTGGAACATGATTGGCATCATCGCTCACCCAAACAGTCATTTTTTCGCCGCCCTCAAACAATGTTCCTTTAACCAATAGTGGTTTAAATTTAATGGCATTGAATTTACCAAATCTTGTTTTGATGGTTTCCTTTCCTAAGTATTTAATATATAAATTATAGACTTCATTGCCTAAAAACATGGTGAATGGAATTCGATCTTCAGGCTTGTATTTTTCAAAATCAATATTGCGAGCATAGTAGATTGCACTTAAAACATCCTGTACACAATTGGGTACTTTAACAGTCCCTTTCTCGCTAGTTGCGGTATTGGCAGTTCTATTGAAAGCTACATTTTCATTAATCTTGTATCCACCTTCCTCTACGTTACGAATAAATTTGAGCGGTTGCAATTTGGCCGTATCAATATAACTCTCGTATTTATCTCTTACTTTAAAAATCCAATCATAACTTCTATTTGAATTTCCTACACCTACTAAATGATAAACCGGAGTATTATTTAATTTCCCTGAATTAACAGTAAAAGTAGCCGCTCCGGCATTCACGTATAATCCTATCACATTATAAAAAACGGTAAATGAAATCTGCTCTCCACTTTGAAAAGCATAATTTCTTATTCCACAAAAATCATCCCCTGCAGAAAGCGGCTTTACCAAGACCACTAATAAAATTGCAATCAATATTTTTTTAAAACCCATTCCTTATTTATTTCTGAATAATCTTACACCTAATATAACCAATGTACCGGCAATTGCTGGTAAGATTAAGTTAATTAACCAAATACCCGCAGCTGTAGCAATGATTCCTAACGAGTTAGTACTGATCAAACCCAATACTAATAAACTCATTTTTCCTCTAATTCCTAATTCGGCCAAAGCGGTTGTTGGAATAATGGCTAAAAGGGTTAGCATCACTCCTACCATGGCAAATGCATCTAACCAAAAAACATGAATGTCAAAAACTTGTAATAATAGATAATACTGTAATAAAAAAACCAGGTAACGAACCAAAGAAAGTGACAATAAGCGAAGTAATTCATTCCAATGAAACTCCTCTAATTTTTCTAAAAAGAATTGGTACTTGCGAACAAATGGAATTCTTTCTACCAATTGAATTAATCCAGCAAGTTTAAAGTATGCTAATGTGAATAATAAGATACCCATTCCTATCACATAAATCAACGCATCTAACCAAAAAATAGATAAGCCCTCTAACTGGTGTTCTCCATCTAAAATATTCCAACGCATATAAATCAAAGCTGCAGCACCTAAAACAAATGTCACAATAATTTGAGCCATACTTCCCACAATTGACAATACAGCACCTCGGATTCTATTTCCATCTTTTAAAAAAGCCGCTCTAGCTAATGGTTCACCTATTCGATTGATGGTTGTAAAACCCATGGCTTGACCAGCCAAGATTGATTTGAATGCATACAAAAGTGAAAGTTGTTCTATTCCTTTAACTTGTATTTGCCATTTTCTTGCTTCTATACCCCAGTTAACTAACATGAGTAATATCACCAATCCTATCATCCATTTATTTGAACCATTTAAAGCATTCAAAATAGTTTGCCATGATTGTTCTAAATCTGTTTGGGCTTGAATTTGCTTATAAATTGCCCAACTAAGCCATATAAATAATAATGGCCCAACTATATAATTTAAAAAAATTTTGGCTCGTTTGGTCAATCTTATTTTTTTGTAAAGGTAAGGGTGTAGCTGATTTATCAATAATGCCTATTTTCACTACATAATGAAATACGATTCAGTTATTTTGGGGATTGATCCTGGCACACAGTTATTAGGGTATGCATTGTTGGGAATACGTAAAGGGAAACCTGAATTAATTGTAATGGATACTTTAAAGTTGACTAAGGAAAAAGATATTTATGCCAGGCTCGAAATCATCTATAGAACAATTACTGGTTTAATTAACCTGTATAAACCCAATAGCTTTGCCATTGAAGCCCCCTTCTTTGGAAAGAATGTACAGAGTATGCTAAAATTAGGCAGGGCACAAGGTGTGGCCATTGCTGCTTCCATGCAATCCCAAATTCCAGTTACAGAATATGCTCCTAAAAAAGTAAAACAATCCATTACTGGCAATGGTAATGCAGACAAAGACCAGATTTGGAAAATGCTTCAGCTTACCTTAAACATTGAAAAAAAACCCGTTTATTTTGATGCCACCGATGCATTGGCCGTTGCACTTTGTCATTTTTACCAAAACAGCAGTCCATTAGCTATTAAGGGAAAAGCATTGAAAGGTTGGGGCGATTTTATTGCAAAGAATGAAGATAGAATTAGAAAATAATTCCATCACCTTTTAACTCAATTCCGCAAGAATAGCTTGCTGAACTTGAATGAATTCCTCTTTTGACAATTTCAATTTTGCACGATTAAAATTTAAATCATCTGCACTGTTGATGGGTATTAAATGCATATGTGCATGGGGCACTTCTAATCCTACTACACTAATACCACAACGATTGCATGGAAATACTTTTTCAATGGCTTTTGCAATGGGTTGTGCAAAAACCATCATACCTGATAATACTTCAGGTGGCAAATCAAAAAAATGATCTATCTCCATTTTGGGTATCACCAATACATGACCTTTTACCAATGGAAAAATGTCTAAGAATGCATAGAACTGTTCGTTCTCTGCAATTTGATAACAAGGTATTTCTCCAGCAATGATTTTCGAAAAAATAGTCATGGTAAAAACTTAAACGGTAATTTCTTCAACTCTAAACTTAACAATACCATTGGGCGCCTGCACTTCAGCTATTTCTCCTCTTACCTTTCCTAACAACCCCTTACCAATTGGTGATGATGCAGAAATTTTACCCAATTTTAAATCGGCTTCTTTTTCTCCCACTATTTGATAAGTAACTGTTTTTTTGGTAGCCATATTCGTAATAGTCACTTTGGTCAATATGGTTACTTTACTGGTATCAATGGTACTGGTATCTACAATTTTTGCATTTGCAATAGCGCCTTCCAATTGTTTTATTTTAGCCTCCAGCATACCCTGAGCCTCTTTGGCTGCATCGTATTCGGCATTCTCTTTTAAATCACCTTTCTCTCTAGCTTCAGCAATAGCTTTAGAAGCGGCAGGACGGTCAACAGATTTCATTTTCTGCAATTCCTCGCGCATCTTATCGAAAGTCTCTTTCGTAACATACATATTGGTTTCACTCATAGTACCGGCTTTAAGATTGGTAAAAAAAAATACAACGCCACATTTGACTGCGGCGTTGCATTAATACAAAGGTAAGGGATTAATCATTCCATGGCATAGAAGACGTTCTAAAAAAAATTAGGTGATTTCAAAAAAAGTAATACTTTTATTGTGTACTATTACACTAATACACTAACAATGATCCAATTTAACAACGTCAGTTTTGGGTACTCCAAACAAAAACTACTTTACACCAATATTAATTTGGAATTGACTGCAGGCAGTGTGTATGGACTATTGGGTAAAAATGGAGCGGGAAAGTCTACATTACTTAAACTAATGGCTGGGCTGGTTTATCCACTGCATGGGAAACTCTCGGTTTTTAATGCCAACCCTACCAAAAGAGCGCCCTCGTTTATGCATGAGGTATTTTTTATCCCAGAAGAAATTGACACGCCCAGTTTACATGTGCTTGATTTTGGCGCTGAGCATATGCCCTTTTATCCAAAATTCAATAACGAGCAATTCTTGGATTATTTGAAGGAGTTTGATATTCCGATGACCAACTTGAACAATATGAGTTTTGGTCAAAAGAAAAAAGTTTGGATTGCATTAGGCATGGCATCAAATGCCTCACTAATTATTCTGGATGAACCTACCAATGGATTGGATATACCTTCCAAAAGAAAACTTCGAAAACTAATTGCGAGTGTTTTGAATGAAGACACTTGCATAATCATCAGTACCCATCAAGTGAAAGACTTAGACAGTTTGATAGATAAAATTATATTAGTTGATGAAGGTGAAATAATTGTAAACACCGATACTGACTCCATCACAGAAAAATTGGTCTTCAAGCTGTCACCCGACATTTCATCTACAGAACAGTACCTATACTATGAAAGTAGTTTAGCGGGTAATTTAATTGTGAAAGAAAGAACCCCGGAAGATGAAACTACCAAACTAGATCTTGAACTGTTTTTTAATGCAGGTATCAATAATAAAAATGGAATAAAACAACTTTTCAATTAATGGCTATGAATAACGAGTTTAGTTTTAGGAGGGTACTACTTTTATTGAGAAAAAATTTCAAAGAAAATGGCAGACGCTATCTGCTGATGTTTATTGCGGGCTTTGGCATCATCTTTTTAATCTATGGATTATTAATTGTTGGGAGTTTTCATAATATGTTCCCATCTGGTGATAGAAAGATGCTTTTTACAATAGGAATCTTTTTAGGAGGGACATTATTTTCTGCCAGTTTCTATAGCTTTTTTAAATCGCAACCCAAAACCATTCAATTCCTTTTATTGCCAGCAACTACTGGTGAAAAACTATTGATCAGTTTTATTTTAACCCAATTCGTTTACATCATTGTGTTTTTAATCAGCTTTATCAGTATTGACTGGCTCATGTGTACCATTTATAATGAATTTGTATCAATACCGAAATGGATTGTAGAACAAGAGAAGCATTACTATAAAGCAACCTATCTATTTAATTCAAATACAGTACTAATAAAAGAAATATTGATTATGTACTTTATCACTACTTCTATTGCGCATTTAGGGTCACTTAGTTTTATCAATAATGCCTATGTCAAAACCGTCATCTTATTTGTTCTAACTGTAGTTGCATTGATATTCTTGAACAACAAATCGCTGGATTTAATGTTTCCTGAAACTGTTATGCCACGTGGACAATATTTCACAGCTTCTTTAAGTATTGGCGATAAGCACCAACCCATAGGAATCGTGAAATTACCCAATGGCTGGTTCACAACAATAGCATGGTTTTTACCGATGTTTTTATACATGAGCTGCTGGACAATGAGCTACTTTAAAATTAAAGAGAAGCAGATTTAAACTAAAAGAGCCAATGCATTTTCATTCAAATAAAGCCATTTACATACAAATTGCCGATCTGATTTGTGAAAAGATTCTTTCTGGTATATTCAAAGAAGAGGAAAGAATTCCTTCTGTTAGAGAATTGGCAGTTGACTTAGAAGTGAATCCAAATACGGTGATGAGAACTTATGAATATTTACAAGATTTAGCTATCATCAGCAATAAAAGAGGAGTGGGCTTTTTCGTGAATACCGAAAGTATTGAAAGAGTAACAGCCTATTTAAGAAAAGAATTTATGGAACAGGAATTGCCCAACTTATTTAAGAATATGAAAATACTGGCAATCAATATCAATGAAATAGATCAACTGTATCAACATTATTTGCAGAACAACCTAAATAATAGCAATGAAAAAAAGTAATATTCTATTAATCATTACCCTCTCCATAGTTTGTATTTGTTTTATTGCAGTGAATATAAAATTGAGCACGGAGTATAATAAAGGAGCAATTCAATCTGTTACGCAAAAGAAAATACTGCCCATTTTCCATCATATAAAAGAACTAAATGGTTTAAAAAATATAGACTATACATATAAGCCCATTATTAGCATTTATGAGCGAAAAGATACTAGTGCCATTGCTTATAATTTTTACAACCCAATTGGATATCAATATTTCGTAAAAAACGATACGCTTTACTTGAAGGCAGATTCTACATTTGATGGAAGTATTCCTTCTATTGAAATTTATTGCAAAAACTTAAGATCAGTAATTACCAGCAATTCACAAGCAACCCTTTATAACTATAAGACCGATAGTATTTACCTTGAATCAAATGAACACTCAAGTATTAATGCAATACAAATCAATAGTAAGTCTTTAAAACTAAGGGCTCAAGACAATTCAACCCTGTCCGTTTCAGGAGTAGATACTATTCATAAAGGGGAAATAAGGGCCAAGCATAATGGACTTATTATCATGAACAATATTTACTTTAAAGAACAACTACTAAGCATCGATTCAACCGCTTCTCTAACAGTCAGTGGAAAAACACTTAAAGGATTAAACAGAATGCAGTTTTAAATAGCTGATAAACCCAATTTTTTACAAATCACTTGGGCCATTTTTAAATAGGCTTCATGGCTATAACCAGCAATATGAGGCGTGATTACCACATTAGGCATTGCAATCAACGTTTGCAATTCGGATTGTTCCTCAGGGGAATAGCTATTGAGTTGTTCATTTTCTAACACATCTAAACCAGCAGCCTTAATTTTTTTTGTTTCTAGCGCATGAATCAATGCCTGGGTACTGGTTACTTTCCCCCTACAAGTAGACAAAAAGTAGGGCGTTTTTTGGAGGCTATTAAAAAAAGCTTCCCCTGCAAAATGAAAAGTTTCAGCAGTTAGGGGAAGATGGAGGCTGATGACTTCTGCTTCAGTCGCTATTGCTTCAATAGTAGACTCCGCAACTTGATCAAAGCCAAATCCTGTTTTATATTTATCAACCGCTAATACTTTAACATCAAAAGGTTGAAGCAAACGAGCAAAAGCGGATCCAGTATTTCCATATCCTATGATACCAACTGTTTTACCATATAATTCATCAGCACGATTTTCATCTCTTAACCAAAGGCCTTTTTTAATTTCATCATAGCTACTACTGATTCTATTCATTAGATTCAGCAGCAATCCCAATGTATGTTCAGCCACCGCATTGCGATTGCCTTCAGGACTACTTTCACATTGGATACCCTTGCTTTCTGCATACGCTACATCAATCAATTCCATTCCACTTCCGAGTCTGCCAATCCACTTCAAATTGGGGGCGGCATCAATGATATCTCGATCTATTTTTAATCTAGTGGTTACAATCAACCCAACTGCATCTGCAATTAAAAATTGTAATTCATCGTATGTAATTGCAGGTTGATAAATAACAATAAACTGTTTTGCCTTTAATGTATCAATTAAAAATGGATGTACTTTGGCTGTAATAATTACTTTCATAAAAATTCCTTTATCCCATTTTAAAAGTAAGGGCTGCAAACTCTTCTACCGTAAGCTGTTCAGCCCTTTTAGTAAATATTTCTTCTTGCAAAACAGTTGCATCAAAAAATGGCTTCATTGGATTACGCAACATTTTTCTTCGTTGTCCAAATGCTGCTTTTACTAAAGTGAAAAAAGCTTTTTCTGATCTTAGCTCAACCGGGGTTTCTTTTCGCTTTAATCTAATTACTCCACTCATTACTTTAGGTGGTGGATTAAAACTTTCAGGGGGCACATCAAATAAATATTCTACTTCATAAAATGCTTGAACCAATACACTTAATATCCCATAAACTTTGGTATGTGGCTTAGAAACAATACGCTCTGCCACTTCTTTTTGAAACATTCCAATCATTACAGGAATTTGTTCTTTCCACTCCAATAAACGAAACACAATTTGGGTAGAGATATTATAGGGGAAATTACCCACCAATGCAAATTGGTTTTGAAAAGGAATAGGGATGTCTAAAATACTTCCCTCAATAATGGCTTCTACCAAAATGGGATATTGTAGTTTCAAGAAGTCTACTTTTTCTCTATCCAACTCAACTGCCTTAAAATGAGCGATTGGTAGTTTTAGCAAATGCTTGGTTAAAGCACCTGCTCCAGGGCCCACTTCTAACACTTGTTCAATACTACCTTCTTGCAGCGCAGCAACAATTTGCTTGCAAATGGCTTCATTGGTTAGGAAATGCTGACCCAGCGACTTTTTGAGCGTATATTGCATGACTGCAAAAGTAGTATTTTAGCATCCTAAATAATGGCTCATGAGTAATGAATTACAAAAACCCGTGATTGGCTTCACCTGCGGAGATTTAAATGGTATAGGGCTTGAACTGATAATCAAAACTTTACTGGATCAAAGAATACTCGATTTCTGCACACCCATTGTGTTTGCGAGTAATAAAAGCTTGAATTTTTATAGAAAAGCCATACCAGATTCTAATTTCAATTGCACCAATATCAATAATTTCACCCGCATTAATCCCAAACAAGTCAATATTTTTAATGTATGGGAAGAAGAAGTGGTGATTACCCCTGGTGAACTAAACCATACAGGTGGACAATATGCGCTGAAATCTTTAGAAGAAGCTACTAAGGCACTAAAAGAAGGTCATATTCATGGATTGGTTACCGCACCTATTCACAAAAAAAACATACAATCAGAAAGCTTTCAGTACAGTGGACATACCCCCTACTTAAAAGCTTTTTTTGGAGTAAATGATGTGGTCATGTTAATGGTTGCTGAAAATATGCGAGTAGGACTAGTTACTGAACACGTTACAGTTGAAGAGGTAGCAAAGCATATCACTAAAGAAAATATTATCAGCAAATTGCAAATCATTCACCAGTCACTCCAAAAAGATTTTGGCATTGATAAACCTAAAATTGCGGTACTAGCATTAAATCCGCACGCAGGTGACGAAGGGTTAATTGGCAAAGAAGAAATTGAAATCATAAAACCAGCCATCAAAGAAGCCAAAAACAAGATGTTGATTTTTGGACCATATCCTGCTGATGCTTTTTTTGCTAGAGGTACTCATGAAAAATTTGATGCCGTATTGGCCATGTACCACGACCAAGGATTAATTCCTTTCAAATCATTGGCTTTTGGTGAAGGGGTCAATTATACTGCAGGTCTTCCCGCTGTAAGAACCAGCCCCGACCATGGCACCGCATTTGACATTGCAGGTAAAGGAAAAGCAGACCATGCATCCTTTTTAGCAGCAACATTTGAATGCATTGATATTATTAACAGACGCATGGGTTATGCAGAGAGAAATCGCAACCCATTACGTAAAATTAGTGCAAGGATGTTGGCCAATGCTGTAGATGAAAGAATTGAAGAAAACGAGGGATAATACCATGATTTATTTAGAAAACACCGAACTCAAAATTGCGATTGCAGAAAAAGGAGCGGAACTTCAACAAGTTTTCAATAAGGAAACTCAATTGGATTATTTATGGAGTGGCGACCCTGTTTTTTGGGGAAAGAAAAGTCCGGTATTATTTCCAATTGTAGGTACTTTAAAAAACAATCAATTTTCGCATAACGGTGAAACCTACTCGTTAAGTAGACATGGTTTTGCACGTGACAAAAATTTTAAACTTACTGAATCAAGTCCCAATCGTGTTTGCTTAACCCTAGACGCAGACGCTGAAACATTAGCACAGTATCCATTTCTTTTTAGGTTTAGCATTGTGTATGAGATCAATAAAAACAAACTTAGTTGCTCTTATCAAATAACCAATATTGACGTTAAGCCACTTTATTTTTCGGTGGGGGCTCATCCAGCATTTAAAGTGCCATTAGAAGATCATTACCCATTCAACAATTATTATCTTGAATTTGACCAATCAGAATTGGCTGGAAGATGGCCTATTACTGCTGAAGGTCTTATTGATGAAAACCCTGTACCATTTTTTCAAAGCAACAATCGGATTAACTTAAGCAAAGAATTATTTTATGGCGACGCTTTAGTATTTAAACAATTGGATTCTTCATCCATTCGCTTATGCAATGATCAATCTCAACATGGATTTACATTTTCTTGGGCTGAATTTCCTTACATGGGAATATGGAGTGCAAAAGACGCCTCATTTGTATGCCTCGAGCCATGGTGCGGAATAGCCGATTCTGTAAACGCAACTGGAGAGTTAAGAGAAAAAGAAGGCATGATGCTATTAACACCAGGGCAAAATACCCACAGAACTTGGACTATTGAATTATACTAATCTATTTAAAAATCACATCGCTTAACCCAGTGTTAATGGTATAAGCAGTGTAATTGATTTCAACTCGTCTTTTTGAACCTTTCATTTTGTCTTTAACTGCTTGGTCGGTATCATCAAATTCTAGCGTAATACCTTTGGGCAGGTTGCAATCTTTAGCGTTGAAACTAAATAATACTTTATTGGGCAATCCAAAGGTTGATAAAATAATTTCACCCGAATCTGCATCTATTGTCACAAATCCAGTTTACATAATCCTACTTCCAATATTAATACTCACTTATTTGCAAGATGGTTTGCTGATCATTCAATAATTCAGCTGATGACCCCTCCACCAATTTCCGGCCTTTCTTGATAATTAAAATTCGGGTAGCTCGTTTGTGGGTTCATCTAAAATGATTAATGGAGGATTGTGTACCAAAGCAATGCCGATCCCAATTGGTCCATCAACATTTTGTTGGAAGGCTTAACCCCACTCAACTTCGCAAACAACTTTAGGTTTTCATCCGCAGATAAATACTTGCAAACGTCTGGCTTTTCAATAACAGCACCTATTTGTTGCATTGATTTGTGTAACAACAAAACCAGTTAAGCTGTTTAAACTTTTAGGTATTGCTGAAGCGCTGTTACATAATCTTCAAACGCCTTGAGCCCTGCCGGGGTAACTTTACAGGTAGTTTGAGGGTAGTTGTCTTTGAATTGCTTTATTACTTCAATATAACCCGCATCTTTTAGTTTTTGGACTTGCACACTCAAATTACCCGCAGTCGCATTCGTTTTCTCCCTTATAAAGGTGAATTCAGCTTCTTTAACACTAATGAGTAAACTCATTATGGCTAACCTTAACTGCGAATGTAATATCGGGTCTAATTCTTTAAACATTGGGTTTAGTCTGCGCCAGGTACTTTTTTCTTAATATCACTCCAGGGATAAACCAACAAATTAATGCCGATGCTGAGCCGAGCAACATATCATATTTACTCTCAGTAAATAAACTAAGGATAAACAATCCATAAGTGATTATTGCTCCAATTTTCATGGGATTAAACTTTTTAACCATGCCTGTGACCATAGTTGGAAAAGCATAGATTAAAATATAAAAAGAAGATAAAGAGGGAGTAAAAGGTCTAATTGCTTCATCGGGTCGTCCGTCCGAAAAATGTTTCATCATAGTCCAGCCTTCTTCAGCAATAAGTCTTTCTGTTTGAACAGGAACTATATTTTGATAAAAGTTTAGTCCAAAAATACTAATACCAAATACCAACCAAACTGCATTCACTACATCTTCGTCGTATTGCTTGGCTTTCATATTTTTTTTCTCTTTTATAGAAATATATACTTGGGGTACGATTGCTGCAAATACCAACCACCAAATATCAATTGCCAAAGTGAAATCATATTCTCTTTGCAAATAACTCATTAAAGAAGCTATAGAAACAACAGCACCCCATAATAAAGAGCCAATACCCGTATCGTGGTAACTGCCTTTTGCTTTTTTAATCATTTCAGCTATTAGCTGCAAACTTTCTTGTTCCGAAAATTTTGTTTCATTAGCCATTGAGAGAATTTTTAAACTTTGCCCGTAATAAATAACCAGGAATAATCCAAGCACTAACCACTGCTAAAACAGCCAAAAACCAACAAACGATGCCGCCTATTTTTAGTGGTGCAAATCGCATAATGGCACCAGTTAAAAAAGTAGGCATGCCATACAATAATAAAATGAGTGCATACATCAATTGCCAGCTTCCAAGCTTTGCTGATATAAACGAAACTACTCCCATACTTATACCAAACACCATCCAAACATATCCAATCATTTCATCGGTATACGTTTTAACCGTTTCCTTTTTCCCTTTTGTATTTAAATAATACAATTGATAAGCCAATGCTACAATGGTTAACATCCAAATGTATCCGGCACTTGCGCCCATAGAAGTATAGGTCAGCAAAGCATAATGAACCAATGAGCAAGTGAAAATAATCCATCCCCACAAAAGATACAATGTACCATTTTCAGAATATCGATTTTGCGCTTGATTACTCATACTATCAGTTTAGAAATATAAAGATACCCCCACCAATAGTAGCAGGGGTAAAATAGATACACAAATTACTGACAAGCAGCCAATAATTGTTCTGCTTGTTCCTTACCCCAGCTTGGATGTAATACAGATGCAGGTTTAAAATTGCCAAATAATTCTACAGACTTTTCAAATAGTTTTTTGGCAACTGCTTTTCCCCCACCAAATGCTTCTGGTACATTCATTAAATACTGACCTTCTAGTAAGTAAGGTCTAGGGTTATTGGGATCTATTGCTATTGCTTTTGCTATAGCTTCAGCAGCAATAGCACCATACGATTGCCATCTGCTCATTGGATCAACTATCAATTGCATTACTGCTACTTGTTGCTTTAAACAAAAAATTTCTGCGTTGTCTTTTTCAATTGCCTCCGCTTTTGCAATCAATCCTTTTACTTTTTCAGCTGCTTTATCTTTATCTGCTGATGGGTTCATGAATGCGGAAATAGTATAATTTCTTGCAGCATAATAATAAGGCAGCCACTGGGTTTTCTCAGCATCACCTACTCTTTCAAAAAATGAAGCTACAGCACTCATTTCATCTACTGTTTTACTTTCTTTCATTTTAGTAAAGCCATTCTGCATAGCTGATTCGTATTTACTTTGTGCATTTAATCCAAGAGTTGCAAACATTGCAAATGCCATTAATAGTTTTTTCATGTTTTAAAATTTAAGCGTTGATTTAATTTATTAAAGATTATTATTGATATTTTGCTGTGAACGATCTACACCCCAACTTAGAAAAATGCCTAAGAAAAAACTTCTGTCTGCAGGTGGATTAATTTCTGAACGAATTAAATCTCCATTATTATCTCTTAACCGACCACTGTAATTATATCCAAAGATTTGTCGTTCGTTAAATACATTGTTTACACCCAATACAACAACTGCATTGGCTTTTCCAATTTTTGGCAACCAATTCAAACTGAAATTATTAGAACTATACCCGATAGTTTTATCAACTAGAAAGTCTTTAGGAGATCTGTTGGGATTAAAATAAGGACGCCCAGTACTCCAATTATAATTCCAGTTTACGCCGAACATATTTTTAACCCAGAACTTCTTCAACACCACACTACCACTATGTGTTGCCGCAAATGTTGGTTGTACTAAATCGGTGTAATTATTATAATCTCGTTTTGTATCTAAATAGGAATAACTAATCCAATAATCAAAATTTTTAAATGTTTTTTTATCTCTCCAAAAAAGTTCTACCCCTTTTGCATAGCCTAAACCAGTGTTGCTTACAGTAGAAGGAAAACTGTTGGACATTTTTAATAGACTCACATAATCTTTATAAAAAGCCTGAACACGGAAAGTATAACTACTCGAAATATGTTGATAGGTAAGAATATAATGATCTGCTCGCAAGAAATTGACTGGAGGCTGATTGATCAAATACCTTCTTTCGGGTGTTTGGTAAAAAATTCCATAATCTGCTGTTACTTGACTATTCTTTCCCAGTTTATAGGATAGTGCAGCTCTTGGTGCAATATTCATCTTATTTAATAAGCTGCTGTGTTCTATTCGAACTCCAGGTCTAAAAGCCAATTCATTGGTAATATATAAGTCTGCTTCAGCAAATCCAGCTTTATAAAAATCATTTACTTTAGAAGGAAATAAACCATTGATGTTTTGAAAACGGCTACTATCGGTATTGTTCCATACTTCTGTTCCAAATCGAATGGTGTTGATTGCTCCAAATCTTTTATCTACCACTACTCTTCCTTGTAACATCCATTGATTGGCATTTAATGAAAAACCAGTTTGATCAATTACAGGAATATTGGTAGTAGGAACAGCTTGATATTGTTGATTTTGAACCTGTGTAAGAATTTCGTCTTTATTATAACTAACGCTGGCAGCAATATTTATTTTCCATCCATTTCCTAAAAATTGTCTGAAACTTATATTGGTAAAAAGGTTTTGATTTTTTAAACTAAAAGCATTCCATAAGCCAATGCTATCTAAAGAAGGATTTCTTACGCCTAATGTACCTGAGTTATAATAGGCATACATTTTAAATACCCCATTCTTTTTTGTTTTAAAACGATAGTTCATATCGGCCGTATGAAAATCAGGTACCTTAAAAAAGTCTGGAGCTTGTGGCACTAATTTTTGATATACAGCTAAATTGGTCCAATCGTAACTGAACCCATAACTGGATTTTTTATTGTTTGCGACTTGTTGTAAACCCACTGTTGCAAATAATGGGGAGAGTCCTACTTGTAATTCAGATTTTTCGGGAATATCTAAACTCTCTAAACTTAATACACTACTTAAAGCTTGTCCATATAATGCAGAATAACCCCCACTGCTAAAAACCGTTCCACTAAATAAAAAAGGAGAGAACCGGCCTCTTTGAGAAATACCTGGAACGCTGCTGTAAAAGAAATTATTAACTACTGTTCCATCAATAATGATTTTAGCTTCTTCCGCAGAACCACCTCTGATAAATAATCCTTCTTGCTCTCCAACTTTTTGTGCCCCAGGCAATGTTTGTATGGTAGCAGAAATATCTGCATTGGCACCCGCAGTGGTAGCAATATCCAATGCTTTTAACACAGTTCCTTTTTTCTTATCGCTGGCTTCATAAGAACCTGCAGTAATGATGACCGCTTTTAACTCATTAATTTCTTCTTTCAGTATAAAGCTGATTACCACTGAATCAGTTCCCAAAACAATTGGAAGCTCCATGGTCTTATACCCAATATTACTAGCCACCAATAGCGCATTTCCTTTTTCGGTTGTTTTAAATGAGAAAGATCCAGTGGAATCAGACATCGTTCCATCATAGCTGTCTTTAATGGCAATATTGGCCCCAGCTAGAATGCGCCCTTTATTGTCTTTTACCGTTCCCTTTACAAGTATTTGGGCTTTTAATAAGCCAGCCAACATCATTCCTGCTATAAATATTAAGATTGCTTTCATTTTATTCCTTTGACACAACAAACGTAGACTAGTTTATTTTATAAACCAAATTATTTTATAAATTATTGATTAATCACCAACTTTTACATGAGCTATACTGTTTAAGTAATGGCCTTTCCATACCAATTTTGA
Organism: Sphingobacteriia bacterium 24-36-13; assembly: GCA_002281875.1. Lineage (GTDB taxonomy): Bacteria > Bacteroidota > Bacteroidia > Chitinophagales > Chitinophagaceae > Sediminibacterium. The sequence continues at coordinate 16,330 of NCHN01000014.1, forward strand.
AGAAGTGAACCTGCGTTTTTATGTAAAAAGGTTTGATGGTGTGAATTGGAAAAGAGGTGTCGCCTTTATCAGCGAAATAGTTCCAAAACACATGATTGCTTGGATTGCGAATGGATTATACAATGAGCATTATTGTAGAATGCCCATGCAATATCAGGCGCACCACGAAAACGCTTTTTTGCAACTCAACTATGAATGGAAAAGCAAACAACAATGGAATTGTCTAAAAGAAAAGCACTCAATCGTCCAATACGGATTGAAACCCATTCAAAAGAAGAATTCATTTTTGAACATTATTGGGGTTACAATCAACTCAATAAAAACACATTGATAGAATATGGTGTTGAACATCCAAGATGGGAAATCTTTCCTGTAACCTACCATGAACTCAACGCGGATATTGCTAGCTTGTACGGTGCTGAGTTCGTTCCTTATTTAACTGCACAACCTGAATCGGCTTTGTTAGCAAAGGGTTCGGCTGTTACTGTACGCAAGCCTAATTTTTTTAAAGTGTAGCAAAAGAATACAAAGAGTTATGCCATCACAGCAACTAAATGCAATACCCGAAAAGCGATTTCTTGATTGCCTTCTAATACCACTTCAGACAAAATGGTTTTTGGTGTAACTCCTTTTGTAAAAAGTTTCCAAGCAATATCTGCAGAAATAATTGTTTTGGCATACAATTTATCACCAGGTGATTCATTTAAAAGATTCCACTGTTGATTGTAGTATTGTAAACACTGTATCAATCCCATTTCCCCTTTAATTTCAACAGCAATGATTGCAAAGTCCGGAGCAGTATGATTTCTTAATAAGTGTGGAAGTCCTAGAAGAAATGTCTGAATAAAAGGTCTATATAATTCAGGAGTGAGTATAGCTGCTGTTTTATTTACTGCCTCTCTAATTTGCAATTGATGATGGTATTTTTCTGTGTATTCTCTGGCAGCATGAAACCAGTTTAACGATTCCTTTTCACCTGCCCATGCAACTGAAAAAGTTGCTTTCTGAAAAGGATCTAAATCAGCCAATAATTTTGCATGAATTGGTCCTGACTGTTCTAATAATTCAATCAAAACCTGCGGACTCCATCTTTTAGCTGTACGAATAAATTCGGCATTCATTTGATTAATATAATCAACCAGTGTAGCGTATGCTTCATCCGCAGGGCCACTTTCGCCAAAGTGCCCATCTCTTAAAATAGCTATTCCCCTTGTGGTTGTATCAAGTATATGCGCAACTATATCTTTTATTGACCAATGCTTCGCTAATGTTGATTTATTCCAATCACTTGATTGGAGTTCTTTTAAAACTTGAATCAATGCATTATGTATGGGCACTAATAAATGAGTGGTTTCAATGATTAGATTTTGTTGCATACAATAAAATTACGCTATTAGCTAATGACTCAAGTGCATCACAAAAAAAAGAGGTTGCCTTGTTCAGACAACCTCTTCGTATATATTTGAACGAAACCTTACTTATATTGCTCGCCAATTCCTTTAGCTAGCTCGGTCATTTTCTTAAGACCATCTTCAGGTAAGTTTCCTTTCTTAAATTCTGCTAATACATCTGGTAATTTGTTTTCCATTTCCATTAAGAAATGAGCTTCAAATTCTTTTACTTTCTTAACAGCCACTTCACGTAAAAGACCCAATGTACCTAAGTAAATGATGGCAACTTGCTTTTCTACAGACATTGGAGAATATTGCAATTGCTTTAGAATTTCTACGTTTCTAGCACCTTTGTCAATTACTGATTTAGTTGCGGCATCTAAGTCTCCACCAAATTTAGAAAAAGCTTCCAACTCACGGTATAGGGCTTGGTCTAACTTAAGTGTACCAGCCACTTTTTTCATAGACTTAATCTGCGCATTACCACCCACACGGCTTACAGAAATACCTACGTTAATAGCCGGACGAATACCTGCGTTAAACAAGTTACCTTCTAAGAAGATTTGTCCGTCTGTAATAGAAATTACGTTGGTAGGAATATAAGCAGATACGTCACCAGCCTGTGTTTCAATAATTGGCAAAGCAGTTAAAGAACCACCCCCTTTTACTAAATGTTTGATTGACTCAGGAAGGTCATTCATGTTTTTAGCTACATCATCGTTGGCAATTACTTTAGCAGCTCTTTCCAATAAACGGCTATGCAAATAGAATACGTCTCCTGGATATGCTTCACGTCCTGGAGGTCTTCTTAACAACAAAGAAACCTCACGGTATGCAACTGCTTGTTTTGATAAGTCATCAAAAACAATCAATGCTGGTCTACCAGTATCTCTAAAGAATTCACCAATTGCTGCACCCGCAAATGGAGCGTAGAATTGTAATGGAGCAGGATCAGATGCAGAAGCTGCAACAATGGTTGTGTAAGCCATTGCACCATTGTCTTCTAAGGTTTTCATAACCCCAGCAACAGTGGATGCTTTTTGACCAATCGCAACATATATACAGTAAACAGGCTTGCCTGCGTCAAAAAATTCCTTTTGATTAATAATGGTATCAACGCAAATGGCGGTTTTACCAGTTTGACGGTCACCAATTACCAACTCACGCTGGCCACGACCTACTGGAATCATTGCATCAATTGCTTTAATACCAGTTTGTAATGGTTCTTTTACTGGCTCACGATAAATAACCCCAGGCGCTTTACGCTCCAATGGCATTTCATACAACTCGCCTTTGATAGGACCTTTACCATCAATTGGTTCCCCTAAAGTATTGATAACACGACCAACTACTCCTTCACCTACTTTGATAGATGCAATCTGTCCAGTTCTTTTTACTTTAGCACCTTCTTTAATGCTTCCACTTTCTCCCATTAAAACCACACCCACATTGTCTTCTTCAAGGTTAAGGGCAATTGCTTTAACACCGTTTTCGAATACTACCAGTTCGCCGCTTCGTACACCATTAAGGCCGTACACACGGGCTATACCATCACCCACCTGCAATACGGTTCCTACTTCTTCAAGTTCGGCAGCAGCATTGAAATTGCTGAGTTGCTGTCTCAGTATCGCTGATATTTCATCTGGTTTAATATCTACCATTTTGTATGATTTAAAAGTTGATCTTAATGTTTTTGGTTATCGAATATTTGGAACAAATTGATTTTGAAAGAACTGCTTTTTAATCTCTCGCAAATCAAATGCAATACTCGCATCAACTTGCTTGTTATTAAATTCCAATACAAACCCACCAATTAATTTTTCATTTACAACTGTCTCTAATTCAACTGAAGTGAAATTATTAGCCTTTTGTACACTTGCTTCAATAGATTTTTTCAATTCTTCAGAAACAGGTACTGCAGTAGTAAGCTTCACTTGATGTATTCCTTTAATTGCATTGTATTGCTGAATAAATGCAGACGCAATCTCAGGTAAATCACGCTCTCTTCCTTTTCTTACCAATAAATTGCAAAACAGTGCAGTTAATTCAGCTACTTTTCCATTGATTACTGCTACCAACATTTTTTCCTTTTGATCGGCCTTAATAATGGGGCTGCGCAGCATATTCAAAAAGTCGCGACTTGCTTTGCAAATTGCCTGTATGTATAGCATATCTGTACGCACAGTGTCTAATTGATTTCTTTCGGTTGAAAGATCAACCAGGCTTTTGGCATATCGGTCTGCTAATCTTGGGTTCAACATGTATTAGTTCAGTTTAACGGCTTCAGCTAATTGTTTAATATAATTTTCTTGATCGCCTTTGTTAGACAATTCTCTGCTCAATACTTTTTCTGCTACTTCAATTACCAATGTGCCAACCTGATTTTTCACATCGGTTAACGCTGCATTTTTTTGTTGCATGATGGCAGATTGTGCTTCAGCAACAATGCGATCGTACTCAGACTTCGCTTTGTCTTTAGCGTCTGAAACCATTTTATCTGCCGTTTCTTTTGCTTCCTTAATCATCACCGCTCTCTCTTCACGAGCTCTAGCCATCATAGCTTCGTTTTCATTCTTCAATGCAGCCATTTCCGCTTTCACTTTATCTGCAGAAGCAATAGCATCAGCAATACCGGTTTCTCTTTCTTTTAATGAAGCTAAAATGGGCTTCCATGCAAAGCTTTTCAACAAGAAGAATACAACAAGGAATGCTAGTAAAGTCCATACCAACAATCCTACTCCGGGGTTTAACAATTCCATATTATAAGTTTAAAACTTCAATGTTTAATTAAAGATTACTGCATCGATTGCCCTGTGCGCACGATGCAGTAAAAAGTTTGTGCAACTAGGCTTTTAATACAGCCAAGATACCTGCAATTACCGCAAAAAGGGCAACACCCTCAACGAAAGCGGCAGTCAAGATCATGTTTGCACGGATGTCGTTAGAAGCTTCTGGTTGACGAGCAATGCTTTCTACAGCACCTTTACCAATTTGACCGATACCAATACCGGCACCAATTGCAGCTAATCCTGCACCAATAGCACCACCTAAATGGCTCATGCTAGCATCCAACAAAGTGTTAATAACTGACATACTGTTTGTTTTAATGATAAAAAAAATTAATGATGTGCTTCATCATGGTGTGCACCTTCCATTGACTGACCAATAAATACGGCAGTTAAATTAGTGAAAATGAACGCTTGAATAAAGGCAACCAATATCTCTATAAAATAAATGAAAATGGTAAATGCCATAGAAACAGGCGCAAAACCCCAACCTGCAACTTTACTCATGGCACCGAAAATGAAAATCAACATCACAAAGCAAGTAATTACAATGTGTCCTGCAACCATATTGGCAAACAAACGGACAATTAAAGCAAAAGGCTTAGTAAAAATTCCTAAGAACTCTACAGGCACTAAAATTGGTTTAACAAAACCAGGTACTGGCGGATTAAAAATATGCGCCCAAAAATGTCTGTTGGTACTAAATAAAATAACAAAGAAACTGATTACCCCTAATACAATAGTGAATGCAATATTTCCAGTTACGTTAGCAGAGCCAGGAATTAATCCCATCAGGTTATTGATCAGGATGAAGAAAAACACGGTGAGCAAATAAGGCATGAATTTTTCATATGCATGTCCTAAATTTGGTTTACCCACTTCGTCTCTAACAAAAGTGATAACGGGTTCCACTGCATTTTGGAATCCGCTTGGAGCAACTTTTGCACCGTTGCGTTTGTATTTATTTGCTACCCCAATCATTAATAAACATAATAGAATAAGGGCTATAAACATTTGTATCACATTACGAGTTAAACTCATATCGTATACTGTAATTGTTGTGTCGTGCTCACCCACTTCATTTACTGCTATAATATGTCCTTCTGCTGATTTATATCCTTGGTACACATCGTGCCCATGATTAAACTTTGAATAATTGAACATAGTTAATCCTCTTTCAGGAGAATACAGAATTACTGGCAATGGAATGCTGATATGCTTTTCGCCAATAGTAGCGAAATGGAACTCATGGGCGTCCATGATATGCTCCATAATAAGCTTGGCCGGATCAAATGAACTTGCTTCATGCTTTTCGGCGCCACCAACTGGGGCATCGCTCGCAAATGAATTCGCAGAAAAAAGCAATAAGAATATGCTGAAAACAGCTACCAGTAATGTTTTTATGCTTTTTGAGGCCATACCCATCTCTAAATTTGCGGCAAAGATAAGGGTAGATGGGGGAAATTTACTGCAAAACAGCTTTCTTTTTCTCAAACTGCATTTCGTGTAATCGGGCATAGAAACCGCCTGCTGCCAATAAATTGGCATGACTTCCTTTTTCCTTCAATTCCCCCTTGTCTAACACAATTATTTGATTGGCTTTTCGTATTGTACTTAGGCGATGGGCTATAACAATAGAAGTTCGGCCAGAAATAAGCGTATCAATGGCTTTTTCTATTAACATTTCGCTTTCCGTATCAATGGAAGAAGTGGCTTCGTCTAAAATTAAGATAGCGGGATTGTACAAAAGTGCCCTGATGAATGAAATCAGTTGTCGTTGACCCAAACTAAGCGTATTCCCCCGCTCCATCACATTGTACTGATAGCCTCCCGGCAATTGCATAATAAAGTCGTGCACGCCAATCATTTTAGCTGCTTCTTCTACCTGAGCAAGCGTAATTGCTGGATTTCGGAGGGTTATATTGTCCATGACAGTTCCCGAAAATAAAAAAACGTCTTGCAATACCACCCCTATCCCTTTACGCAGACAGTCCGTATCCCAGCGGCTAATATCCACCCCATCAATGGCAATTTCCCCTTCCTGAATTTGATACAATCGGTTGAGCAAACTAATGATAGACGTTTTCCCACTTCCAGTATGGCCTACCAGTGCAACTGTTTCACCCGCTTTTACTTCAAAATTGATATGATGTAGCACATTTTGAGTGCCGTTATACGAAAAACTCACATTTTTAAATGAAATATCACCTTTAATATGCTTGGGGGCAAAAGCATCCGATTGAACTGGAGGCAATTCATCGGCATTATCTAGCACTTTCAACACCCTTTCTGCTGCAATCATACCCATTTGCAATACATTAAACTTATCTGCAATTACGCGTAAGGGTCTAAAAATTTGGTTGAGGTATAAAATAAAAGCTACCAATAATCCTGCATCCAACGTTCTATCTGCAATCCACCATACCAATATACCCATACTAACAGCCAACACCACTTCTACCACAGGAAAAAAAACAGAATAGGCAAAAATGGCACTGATATTCGCATCTCGGTGCTTCTCATTAATTTTTTTGAACGCACCAGCTTCTTTGTCTTCAGCCGCAAATGCTTGTACTACCTGCATCCCGGTGATATGTTCTTGTACGAACGCGTTGAGCGAAGCCACCGCATTTCGAACCTGCATAAAACTTTTGTTCACGCTTTCTTTAAAGTAGTACGTGGCAATAATCATGATGGGAAACGGCGTTAAACTAATTAACGTCAATTTCCAATCCATATAAAACATGGTGGCCAGGGTTATAATAATAGTAAGCAAATCGGCCACAATGGGGATTAAACCATCTGAAAAAATTTCATTAATGCTTTCAATATCATTGATGGTTCTGGTGGTAAGGGTGCCAATAGGGGTTTGATCAAACTGTCTTAGATTCAGTCCTAAGACTTTCTTGTATACAGTTACTCGTAAGTCTTTCACCACATTTTGACCCATCCAAGCAGTAATATAAGAAAATAAAAAACGGATGCCCGTTTCAATGAATAAAAAACTGATTTGAAAAATAGTTACCGCAATTATGAACCTACTCACATCGGACAAATCATTGCCAAATAAGACCCATTTTACCCAATCTGGAACCTGTGCTGTTTTCCCAGTTGCCCCGTTTACGGTTAGCTGAATCAAATAAGGCCTTACTGGTGCGGCAATTGCCATAAAAATCGCGAGCACCAAACTCAAATAAAAGTAGGAAGAGTAAGGTCTTACAAAAAAGAAGATGCGTTTTAATAAACTAAAATCGAATATTTTTTTTTTGGCGGTAGCGGTCATTGCAGCGCAAATGTAAATAGAAATTATTGTTGGTTGGCTTTCCAGATTAACCATCCATTTAACCCTACATAAATTACTAAAAATACTTGGGCGGTTATCATATCAAATCGATTGGCTTGCGCCAGTTTCCCTTGCTTCTGCAATTTTAATGAGTAAATGGATAAACACACTCCCGCAATAATGAATATCAAAGTAATTCCATGCAATAAATCTACTAAGGTAAATGTGGTAGACTCAGGCAAAGAAGACTCCAATCGTCCTTCATAATACACTGAAGTTTCATCTGCATAAAATAATCTCCACTAGAAGAATCAATGGTGGAATATAATTTGGTTACCGATTTGGCATTGGGTACTTCTAGGTATTTATCAAATTCAAAATCGCGGTTCATGTACCTCATCCAAAGCCATAAATTAATAGTATACTCTTTCTGTTTAAAATCGATGTCGTGAATACTGGTAACGTAAATACCGGTTTTTACCGTATCGGGAACAGGGGGCTGGGCTTCTGCTTGTTGAACACTTAAAAAAAAACAAACAAAGGTGATTATACAAATGTGAAAATAGCTGAACTTCAAGAAAATTTTTTATTTAAGGTACACCATTCTTGTGCAGCGGCATAAAACAAATTCAAATGAAGCCTTTTCCTATCTTTGTAAGGTATGGATTCAGCCCCAATTCAGTCAATAGAGCCCAGTTTAGCCAAATACACGCTGAACGAAGAACAGGAGAAAAAAGAAATCATTCGCCATTATCGCGCATTATTAAAAGCCTTACGGCCTAAACTTAAAAAAGGGGATAAAGAATTATTAAGAACCGCTTTTGAAATGGCGGCCAATGCGCACAAAACCATGCGCCGAAAAAGTGGAGAACCTTATATTCTTCACCCCATTGCCGTTGCCATGATTTGCGTGGAAGAAATTGGGCTTGGAGTAAGAAGTACCATTTGCGCATTATTACACGATACTGTTGAAGACACCGATATTTCTTTGGAAGATGTTGAAATGGAATTTGGTACCGAAATTGCCAAAATTGTAGATGGACTGACCAAAATTTCAGGAGTAATAGACACCAATACCAGTCAGCAAGCAGAGAATTTTAAAAAAATTCTTTTGACCTTAACCGATGACCCTAGGGTTATTCTCATCAAGTTGGCCGACCGCTTGCACAATATGCGTACGTTGGACCATATGAAAAGAGAGAAGCAGTTAAAAATTGCTTCTGAAACGGTTTGGGTATATGCTCCTTTAGCGCATAGAATGGGTTTGTACAGCATCAAAACCGAGCTGGAAGATCTTTCCATGAAATACATGGAACCAGAAGCTTACAAAGACATCGCTAAAAAATTATCGGAAACCAAACGCGAAAGAACCCGCTATATCAACGAGTTCATTAGACCAATTCGTGAAAAATTAGCTGCTGCCGATTTTGATTTTGAAATTTATGGTAGACCCAAAAGCATACACTCTATCTGGAATAAAATCAAGAAAAAATCGGTGGCTTTTGAAGAAGTGTACGATCTGTTTGCCATTCGAGTTATTTTGAATGCCTCACCCGAAAAAGAGAAAGAGCAGTGCTGGAAAGTGTACTCCGTGATAACCGACGAGTACAATCCCTCCCCTGAAAGATTAAGGGACTGGTTAAGCAACCCCAAAAGCAATGGGTATGAAGCTTTGCATACCACGGTAATGGGACCGCAGGGTAAGTGGGTGGAAGTTCAAATAAGAACCAAACGAATGAATGAGATAGCCGAAAAAGGATTGGCTGCTCACTTCAAATACAAAGAAGGAAAAGATGGAAACGACGAAGACCGTTTTGATAAATGGTTTGGTCAAATCAGAGAAGTATTGGGTGCGCCCGATACAGATGGTGTAGACTTTTTACAAGACTTTAAAACCTCCTTTTTAGCAGAGGAAATTTATGTGTACACACCAAAGGGGGAAGTGAAAATGTTGCCTACTGGCAGCACCGCACTTGATTTTGCTTTCTCCATTCACTCGGCAATTGGTACCAAATGTATTGGAGCAAAAGTGCACCACAAATTGGTTCCGATTGGCCATAAACTCAGAAGTGGTGATCAAATTGAAATCATCACCAGCAATAAACAAAAGCCTTCAGAAGATTGGCTGAATATGGTTGTTACTGCCAAAGCCAAAAATAAAATTAAAGACAGTTTACGCGAAGAGAAAAGAAAAATAGCCGAGGATGGTAAATATGTTTTACAAAGAAGATTAGAATCAATTGGAGCAGCTTATAGCCAACATAATATAGATGAACTGATGCAGTTTTATAAGTTAAACTCTGCATTAGACCTAAACTATAAAATTGCAACCAAAGCCATTGATTTAAGAGAATTAAAAGACTTTCAGGTTTTAGGAGACAAAATTGAAATTCCAAAACCCAAGCCTGTTTTTAATGATTTAATTGCTGACCCAACAAAAACGATTTCTAAAAAAGATTCTGAATTAATCATTTTTGGGGAAAGCAGTGATAAAATCATGTACGCTTTGGCCAAATGCTGCAACCCCATTCCAGGGGATGATGTATTTGGGTTTGTGAGCACAGGAAAAGGGCTAATTATACATAGAACCAGTTGTCCCAATGCCACTCAACTGTTGGCCAACTATGGCCACCGGGTTGTTAAAACCAAATGGGCCAAGAATAAAGAAATTTCTTTCTTAACAGGTTTAAAGATTGTTGGGCTAGACGACGTTGGTGTTATTAACAAAATCACCAATGTAATTAGTGGAGATTTGCGCATCAATATTTCAGGTTTAAGTATTGATTCAAGAGAAGGATTATTTGAGGGTACCATTAAAGTTTTTGTTCACGACAAAGAAGAATTAGAAGAGTTGGTAAATCGATTAAAATCGCTAAATGGAATTCAAACGGTTGATCGTTTTGATACGGAAAAAGAAGGTTAAATATTTAACCCCAAACTCTTATTCTTATCCCTTATTTTTGCGCCATAGACAATAAACTATGGTTGACGTAATATTAGGCTTACAATGGGGCGACGAAGGAAAAGGTAAAATAGTAGATTATTTTGCTCCTGATTATGATATCGTAGCCCGTTTTCAAGGTGGCCCCAATGCAGGACATACACTTTATGTAGAAGGAAAGAAAATGGTATTGCACCAAATTCCTTCGGGCATTTTTCATCAAGATAAAGTAAATATTATTGGAGGTGGTGTTGTATTAGATCCTGTAACGCTTAAAAGAGAATGTGATGCAGTTGCAGCACTTGGAATTGATGTAAGAAAAAATTTATTTATTTCGGAGCGTACCAATATTATTATACCTACCCATAGAGCTTTAGATAAAGCCTCGGAATTATCTAAAGGGGAAAGCAAAATTGGTTCTACCTTAAAAGGAATTGGACCTGCTTACATGGACAAAACGGGTAGAAATGCGTTAAGAGTAGGCGATTTATTAGATAAAAACTTTACTAGTCAGTACATCAAACTTCGTTTAAAGCACCAGAAATTATTGGATAATTTTCATTTTATTGAAGACATTTCAGCTTGGGAAGAAGAGTTTTTTGAAGCTTTAGAATTTTTGAAAACTTTGAATGTTATTAATTGCGAGTACTATATTAATAACCAAATAAACAATGGAAAAAAAGTATTGGCAGAAGGCGCACAGGGTAGTATGTTAGACATTGATTTCGGCACTTTCCCCTTTGTTACTTCATCTAATACTATTTCTGCTGGTGTATGCACTGGGTTGGGTGTATCACCTAAAAAAATAAACGATGTAATGGGTGTATCTAAAGCCTATTGCACCAGAGTAGGTGGTGGTCCATTCCCTACTGAATTAGAAGATGCTACTGGTGAGGAATTAAGAAGAATTGGCAGCGAATTTGGCGCAACTACTGGTAGACCTAGGCGTTGCGGTTGGATTGATTTAGTAGCATTGAAATACACTTGTATGATTAATGGTGTTACAAAAATCATCATGACCAAAGCAGATGTTTTAGATAGTTTTAAAGAATTGGAAGTCTGCACAGCTTACGATGTTAATGGAAAAATTACAGAAGAAGTACCTTATCAAATTTCCAGAGCTAAGATCAGCCCCGTGCTTCAATCTTTTACAGGCTGGAATACAGATACTTCATCCATTAAAACTGCTGCTGCATTACCAGCAGAAATGAATACTTATATTGATTTCATCAACAATTATGTAGGTGCACCTGTTAAATATGTTTCTAATGGACCGGGAAGAGAACAGATAGTAAGCTTGTAGTTTTGGCATTTTATTTGATATTGAAAAATTTATTTGGTTAATACAATTTTGCGTACAAATTTTACCCTCTAAATCTTATTAGAAATATGGCAGCGAAGTCTGATAAGGATAAGAAATCCTCTACCCCAAAAGTACCGGCAAAAGTAGCCGCAAGTAAACCGTCTCCTAAAGCAAAGAAAAAGGAAGACGATGATGATTTGGAAGACGATGAACCCATTGTGAAGTCTTCTGCCAAAAAAGTAGGCGCAAAATCATCTGTTAAAAAACCTGCGGATGACGACGACGAAGACTTAGATGATGAAGCAGATGAAACCGCAGACGATTGGGAAGCTTCTGAAGAAGACGACAGTTGGGATCCTGATTTTGATGAATTTGATTTACCCAAGAGCAAGGGTAAAAAAGTGACTGGAGGAAAGAAAAAAGAAGAAGAAGAGGAAGACTTTAAAGTAGACGAAGACTTTAAAGAGTTTGATCTTTTCAATGACAAGAGCGGCGGCTTTGATGACGACGAGGACGACGATTTTTAAAAGTTCATACCATTTTGAAAAGAACTAAAAAGGTATATCCTGTAAAGGAAATACCAAATATAAAAGAGCAAATATTGCATTGGGTTAACCAGTTCAGTGTTTGCTCTTTTTTAGATAACCACCAATATGATTCTGCACACCATTCTGTAGAATGTATAGCTGCTGCAGGTGAAATATCAAGAATCACAGGCCCTAACACAGCTGAATCAATTGATGTTTTTTACCAAACCAATCAAGATTGGCTTTTTGGACACTTTTCTTATGAATACAATGCAAAGTATTTAGATGGCACCCAACTGAAGAATCCAATTCATTTTAGCGATGCTTTCTTTTTTAGACCAGCCCATATTTTAACCCTCAATGAAGAATGGCTAACCATTGAAAGCTATTCCTTATTGCCTGAAGCAATTTTTGAAGAAATATGTACAACTAAAATAGTATTAGACCATATTGAACCTATCAGCATTACTGCTTGCATCACCAAAGAAAAATATATTACTACCATTCAACAATTGCAAGCCCATATTCAGCAAGGGGATTGTTATGAAATTAATTTTTGCCAAGAATTTCATTCAAAAAATGCATTGGTTGACCCTATTGCATTGTACCGGCAATTAACCAAATTGTCTCCTACTCCTTTTGCCTGTTATTACAAAGAAAATAATGCCCATCTGATTTGTGCCAGCCCAGAACGTTGGTTAAAAAAACAGGGGAATCAGATTATTTCCCAACCAATTAAAGGAACCGTAAAAAGAGCGCTAACCGATCCCCAAAAAGATACTCAGCTGAAAAAAGAGCTATTTGAAAGCAGTAAAGACAGAAGTGAAAATGTAATGGTAGTAGACTTAGTCAGAAATGACTTTAGTAGAGTGTGCAAGCCAGGTTCTGTGTTAGTAGATGAATTGTATGGCATATATAGCTTCCCACAAGTGCATCAAATGATTTCTACCATCAGCGGACAATTAATGGATGAAGTGGGTATAAAAGAGTTGGTAGAAACCGGATTCCCAATGGGTAGCATGACAGGAGCACCCAAGAAAAAAGTAATGGAGCTAATTCACCAATATGAACCTATCGAAAGAGGCATCTTTTCAGGGGCAGTGGGATATATCAATCCAAACAAAGACTTTGATTTTAATGTAGTTATTAGAAGCTTATTGTATAATTCTCAAACCCACTACTTAAGTTACTTAGTTGGTAGCGGAATTACCATTTACAGCAACCCAGAATTAGAATATGAAGAGTGTTTGTTAAAAGCAAAAGCCATGGAAACCGTACTAGGCAATTGATTCATTTTTTAATTGAATAAAAGCTAATATCTCTTCTCTCCCTTGGTGTTTTTCGGCGCTCGTAACAAAATGCTGGGGTAAAAATTGCCAAGTACTTCTAAGTGTATCAAAAAAAGCTTGAATATTATTCGCTACAACTGTTGGCTTCTCTTTGTCGGTTTTAGTAAATACCAAACTAAAAGGAATTTGCCATTTGTCTAATTGGCTAATAAATTCTAAATCGATATTTTGTGGTTTGTGCCTGCTATCGATTAATACAAAAACATTCACCAGATTTTCTCTTTTGCGCAAATAGTTTTCAATCATTTGCTCCCATCTTCTTCTACTGCTTTGGGCTACCTTGGCAAAACCATAACCTGGTAAGTCTACTAGGTACCATTTCTTGAAACCTTGGTTTGTTTTATTGCTACTTTCTATTTCAAAATGATTAATTAACTGTGTTTTTCCTGGAGCAGAAGAGGTTTTGGCAAGCTTATTATTCTTGCATAACATATTGATTAATGAAGATTTACCCACGTTACTTCTGCCAATAAAAGCGAATTCAGGTCTATCCGGTGCAGGACAAGCTTTGTAATCTGCGTTAGAGATGACGTATGCTGCTTTCTTAATTTCCATCCTGCAAATTAAACAAAAGCCCCCACCTTTATCAATTTAGCTAATATTCATTTTTATCTAATATGCTATCCTTAATGAGAGTGACAAATTTCTTCCTGAAGCGGAAATACCACTAGCGAAATATCGGTAGTTGGTGTCTAAAATATTTTCAAGAGCAACTTGCAATTGAATTTGCTTTTTCAACTGAAATGAAGATCGTAGGTTAAGTGTGTACCAAGCAGGCATACCATCCGGGGTAGCATATTGCAGATTATCTTCTCCATTTAAATTGTATTCAGCCAACCTTTTCCAACCATTAAACAACACCCAAAAATCAGCATTCCATTTTGGGCCTTGGCGTTTTAAACTAACCCGACCATAAGTTGGAGGAACATGATCCAATGGGGTTATACCGTTTACAGCATCCCTAAATTGCCCTTTAGTAAAATTAATCACACCTTCAAAAGAAAGGGATTCTACCAACTTTACAGATGCATTTAAACTAAGCCCATATATACGAGCCCTTGCTTTGTTTTGTAAAGCAAAAACAGCACTTTTTACTCCACTATAAAAAATACTATCCTGCCCATTAAATAAATATTTATCTAATACCAATGCATTTTCAAAAGCAGTATAAAATACAGCTGCACCATAACTAAATGAGTTGCTGTATTTGTTTAGATTAAATTCAATATTGTAAGTGTATTCGGGCTTTATATTGGTATTGGGAACTACAACCAGTCCAGTTCTTGAATCGAAAACTTTTGCTAAATCATCCACATTAGGAGAGCGAAAACCTGTACTAAATACCCATGCAGCTCTTAGATTGTTTTTGGTGGCGTAAACGATTCCTAAATTGCCTGTAATAGATTGATTACTTTGCTTCACTTTTGTAAACGGGAAGCGAGTTACCGAAGTATCTACAAATTGTGCATTTAATTGTACCAGATTAAATCGGAGCCCATCATTAATGGTTAATCGATCAGAAATTTTAAACGTGTGTTGAGCAAATATTGCATGAGTGGCCATAGATGTTGGACCATCTGAATACCTTGTAGTAATTCGGCTTTTTGCGCCAGTCAGGATATTCGTCCTTTCAGCAGTAGACTTTACATAGTTACTATAAGACTCTGCACCAATGTGCAATTCATGCTTACCGAAATAATGCTTGGCATCAATATTTAAACCAAAGACTTTAATTCTTTCCCACCTGAAATCTTTACTGCTGTTTTGAAATCGGCGAGCCATTCTACTTTCTTCTATATCCTGAAAACTAGTGGTGATTTTAATGTCTTTAAAAAAACCTGATTGCTCTTTTACATTTAAATGATACGCCGCCATATTTCTAAGTTGTGGCCCATAATACCACTCCGAAAAAACAGGAACCCCTCCACTTATCTCTGAGAGTCGATCATAACGAGGAATATCATTGGTATTAGAAAACTGAAGATTCAATATATGCTGTACTTTTTCGCTACCCTGATATAGAAATTTTTGGGTTATATCAACTTGTTTATAACCAGAGCCAATTTGTTTGTTGGGATTGGAATTTGGTATAATCATGTCTATATTTCCTACCCGTTCAACATAAATATTTCTTTTTCCAAAGTTCGGATATGCAGCGCTTCTATTACTTCCTTGAACTAAATCGCCAAAACTTCCATAACTAACTGAAGTAAAGGAAGCCCATTTTTGTCCACCAATATTCAGCTGAATATTACCCCTATTCTCTTGCATTGCACTGGAATAACGTAAAGTAGTTGCGCCTGAAAATTGTGTTTTGTGAGTGGTTGATAAAATAGGGTCTTTGGTACTTAAACTGATCACTCCTCCTAAAGCATCACTGCCAAATAGGGTTGAAGAAGGACCATACAAAATCTCCATTCGGTCTAGAACCATATTATCGATGGTAATGATATTTTGTAAATGACCTGCACGATAAATAGCATTATTCATTCTAACACCATCTACTACCATTAAGATTCTACTTGCCTCAAACCCTCTTATAACAGGACTACCACCCCCTTGCTGACTCTTTTGTACGAATAATTTACCAGAATTAATTAGCGCATCGGCTGTATTGGGTTGATAATTAAGTTGCTCTCGTGTTTTTAAAACATCAATGGTTTGAGCAACCCTTTTAAATTTTTCTGCAAATCGGCTGGAATAAACAACAACATCATCCAATAGTGCTGAATTCGTCTTGACGGTATCATTCAGTTGTTGTGCATTAATACCGAGAACACTTACCAGCATTAAAATGCTTGAAATCATTTTCTTTCTACACATGCAATCATCAACCTTTAGAATTACATCCAGTTAAATTATTTTTTCTTCTTTATTATTAAACTATCTGCTGGAAAACGGGCTTTCATGGTGTCTCTTACTGCAACCGACCAATCCATCAAAATAGTTCTTTCCTCGTCAGTAAGCTTGGCATCTCTATGAACAACGGTATAAGATTCTAAAGGCATTTCACCTCCTTTAACTTCATCAAAAACTTCTTCTAATTTATGGTATTGCTTTGCTAGTCTATAAGAAGCGAATTCATTAAAATTGAGGTGCTTTTTTCCATCTTTTACATGATCATCTAACCACCAAGCAATTGGCTGAACTTCGGCATACCATGGATAAACCGTGCTATTACTGTGACAATCGTTACAAGCTTTCACTAAAATTTGTTCTACATTTTCTGGAACTGGATACAATGAACTAATATCATTTTCTTTATTTCCAGTAATGTTTTTTTCTGGTCTAAAAGCTTGTAGAACCAGCAAAATGACCAATAGTGTTAGTAGCAATTTTTTAAACATGGTATACTTTTTAATTGGTTAAAATATTTCCAGTCATTTGGGCTGGTATAGGTACTCCCATAAAAGTTAAGATAGTTGGTGCTATATCGGCTAGTTTTCCGGGTGCAATCTTCCCTTTCCATTCCTTATCAATTATAAATAATGGAACTGGATTTAAAGTATGTGCAGTATTAGGAGAACCATCTTCATTAATCAAATAATCTGCATTTCCATGATCGGCCGTTAAGAAAATGGTATATCCATGCTCAATTGCTAGTGTAACTATTTTTGCAACACAAGCGTCTACCGTTTCCACTGCTTTTACCACTGCATTAAAAACACCTGTATGACCTACCATGTCTGCGTTGGCAAAATTCAAACAGATGAAATCAGCAGATTCTGCTTCAATCTCAGGAAGAATTTTTTCTGTTAATTCAGCAGCACTCATTTCTGGCTGTAAATCGTATGTAGCAACTTTAGGCGACGGAGCCATGATTCTAGATTCGCCGGTAAACGGCTCTTCCCTACCACCACTAAAGAAAAAAGTTACGTGTGGATATTTTTCAGTTTCTGCAATTCTAATTTGCTTTTTACCATGAGCCGACAACACTTCTCCGATGGTATTGGTTAGGTTATCATTTTCAAAAATCACATTCACATCCTTGAATTTCTGATCATACATGGTCATGGTAGTATAATGCAAATTCAATGGATGCATATTTTGTTCTGGAAAAGCTTGTTGGGTAAGCACTTCAGTGATTTCTCTACAACGGTCAGTTCTAAAATTAAAAGCAATGACGATGTCTCCTTCTTCAATCTTTGCAATAGGAGCTCCATCGGCTTTAGTTAAAACAGTTGGTAATATAAATTCATCGGTAACCCCTGCATCATAACTAGATTGAATGGCCGACTCAGCATTTAGGGCAATATTTCCTTTTGCATTAACCAAACAATGATAAGCCAAAGCAACTCTTTCCCATCTTTTATCTCTGTCCATGGCATAATACCTTCCACTAACTGTTGCGATGGTGCCAGTTGTCTTTTCTAGATGTGCTTCAACATCTTGAATATATCCCAACCCGCTTTTAGGATCAGTATCCCTTCCATCGGTAAATGCATGTACAAAAACATTACTGAGCCCTTGCTCATGACAAATGGTACAGATGGCTTTTAAATGACTTGTATGAGAATGAACCCCTCCATCACTTACTAAACCCAATAGATGTAGTTTTTTACCTTTCAGTTTGGCCTGTTCAATAGCATTTTTTAATGCTTGATTGGTTGCTAAAGAACCATCTCTTACTGCAACATTTATTCTTTGCAATTCTTGATATACAATTCTTCCAGCTCCTAAATTTAAATGTCCTACTTCACTATTTCCCATTTGTCCTTCAGGTAAACCTACTTGCTCCCCACAAGTGATTAGCGTTGTATTTGGGTATTGGGAATATAAAGAACTAACAAATGGTACATTGGCATTTTGGATGGCATCGGCAGATTTTACTTTCCCTAAACCCCAGCCATCCATGATGATTAATATTACTTTTTTGCTCATGCGTTAAAGTTAACTTATTTCTCATTCA
Source organism: Sphingobacteriia bacterium 24-36-13 (assembly GCA_002281875.1). GTDB lineage: Bacteria > Bacteroidota > Bacteroidia > Chitinophagales > Chitinophagaceae > Sediminibacterium. The sequence goes on from NCHN01000014.1 coordinate 34,819, forward strand.
GCTTTTGGCTGTACATTTATCAAATCGGTAAAAATGCCCATTTTTGGCATGATTATAGCACATTTTAAGCTTAAATGGATTTTATGAAGAACTTGATTTTAGTAATTGGATTTATTTTGGGTGGGATATTGAATTCCCAAGCCCAATCTGAAACAGATATGGTTGTTAGAGCACTAAAATCGGCTAACCCAGATATGATTACCACTTATTTGGATGATTATGTAGACTTGAAATTATTAGATAAAGACGAAGTGAAGAATATGAGCAAAAATCAAGCTGCTTTAGCCTTAAAATCATTTTATACTGATAATGGAATAAAAGGATTTGAAAAGGTTTCTGATGGTGGAAAAGGAACACTCGTTTATATCTTGGGAAAATTAACAACTTCTGGAAAAAGCTATAGCATAACTGTTCAGCTCAAGCAAAAAAACGGGACTTTGTATATTATTACAATGAGAATTAGCTAAAGAAGGCGCATGAATTCATTTGATATTGCTTTGGTTTCTTTAATAGAAGCTGCATTAAAAGAAGATATTGGTAGTGGAGATCATTCTACTTTGAGTTGTATACCTGCTTCACAACAAGGCAAAGCACTTCTCAAAATAAAACAAGCAGGTATATTGGCGGGCGTTGAAGTAGCTAAAAAAATTTTCAACTTTATTGAACCAAGCGCTCTATTTGTAGCTTTTAAAAAAGACGGAGATCAGATGCAGGTTGGAGAAATTGCATTTGAAATTACTGCATCCGTACATACTATTTTAAAAGGGGAAAGACTGGCGTTGAATTGCATGCAAAGAATGAGTGGGATTGCAACCCTTACAAATCAATATACCCAACTACTTAAAGGATACCATACCCGTTTATTAGATACAAGAAAAACAACTCCCAACTTTAGGTTACTTGAAAAAGAAGCGGTCAAGATTGGAGGAGGCATTAATCATAGATTTGGTTTATATGATATGATTATGCTAAAAGACAATCATATTGACTATTGTGGCGGAATAATTGAAGCCATCAATCAAGCTTATAACTATTCCAAACAATTAGTGCAACCTCTAAAAATTGAAGTAGAAACCAGAACCCTTTCAGATGTTGAATTAGTATGCAACTTGGTGCTAAATAAAGTAGATAGAATAATGCTTGACAATTTTTCTCCAGAAGAAGTTACCCAAGCGCTAAATATTATACAAGGCAGAGTAGAGACTGAAGCTAGTGGAGGAATTAGCTTAAGAACTATTGAAGCTTTTGCAAAAACTGGGGTAGATTTTGTTAGCGTGGGTGGTTTAATTCACCAAGCCCAAAGCCTCGATTTAAGCTTAAAAGCAAGTTTCGTGAAATAAATGACCTGATTCACAAAGTTTTTCCCTTTTAGCGTATTGTTTTTTGTAATTTTCCAGCATATATTTTATTCATGAAAGATGAATATAAAAAGTTAGCATTTCTATTTTGTCTTGCTTGCTTTTTTTTAGGAAAATCCACTTTATCCGCCCAAACTTTTGCAAAAGATAGTATTGATCGTTTGCTTACTAAACAGGGTTCCGCCTTTGAACGTATTCGATTTCTAAATAATATTTCAGAAACATTATCAGATAAAAATACAGAGCTAGCGATGGATTACGCCAATCTAGCTTTATTAGAATCGGAAAAAATTAATGAACCCAAAGAAAAAGGAATTGCACTTAATAATTTAGCTTGGATTAAATACAGGAAAGGTGATTTTACCGCTGCATTTGATTACAGTACAAAAGCCTTAAAATGGAATGATTCTATCCGAAACTTACCAGCACTAGCCGCTTCATTTAGATGTATGGCTTCTGTTTATAATTCTCAGGGCAATACAACTAAGTCTATTGAATTCTTTTTTAAAGACCTATCGCTTCACACACAACTGAATGACCAAAAAAGTATTGGGAGGGCATTAAATAACTTGTCTTTTACTTTTTTAAGAGGAAATATAACTGATAGCGCTTTGCATTATTCCAATAAAGCACTTGCCCATAATCTAAATTTAAAAGATGATTATTTAATCGCATTTGCTTATAGAAATGCTGGGGACATATCAGAAGCTAGAAAATTATTAGACAGTGCCAAATATTATTTCAATCTTTCAATAGAATATGCAATAAACATAAAAAGCATACAGCTTCAATTGACTGCTATGTATAGGATTGGTAGAATTTTGAATAGCGAACTTAAATACGAAGAATCTATTAATTATTTAGAAAATGCACTTCAACTCAGCATTAAAATGGGTGCAAAATCTGAAACTGCATTAATTTATGGCCTATTGGCAACTGCCTTTGAAGGAATTGGAAATTATAAAGAAGCATATCAAATTCAAAAAAAATCTAGCCTATTAAACGACTCCCTTTATCAAGAAAAAAGCAGGTCTAGGTTAGCAGAAATGCAAGCCAAATTTGAAGCCGAGAAAAAACAATCAGAAATAAATCAACTCAGAATTGAAAAAGAATTAGAAATAGAGAATAACCAAAGAAAGACGATTCTAAATTTTTCATTAATAATTACTATGATAGTAGTAATTGTATTACTCATTAATATTTGGAGAAAAAATAAATACAAAACAGCAACCAACCTATTATTACAAACACAAAAAAAAGAACTAGAGGAAACTTTATTATTAAAAGATAGGGTTTTCTCCATTGTTTCTCATGATTTACGTTCTCCCATTGCATCTTTGAACGCAGTGCTTCCTATGCTTGATCCTGATTCATTGGACCATGAAACCTATCATCAGTTAAAATTAAATTTAACGAAACAGGTTCAAAATTTAAATTATGTACTAGACAATCTGTTGATATGGTCAAGATCTAGAATGAAAGGTGTTGATACCCCTGAATTAATAGACATTAACTTGTATAAACAGGCAGCCATCTCTGTTGGTTTACTCAAAGGACTTGCAGACCAAAAGAATATCAGGGTAGATAACAAGATTAATACAAGTTTAAGCATTAAAGCCGACCCGCAGCATTTCGACATTATTATTCGTAATTTCTTATTGAATGCTATAAAATTTACCAACGAGCAAGGCCAAATTGATTTGTACAGTAAAATTGAAAACGATCAGCTAGCAATTTGTATTGAAGATAATGGAGTTGGTATGAACCCTGAACAAATCAACCGGTTATTCCAATTGAAAACGCATTTTACCACCCCTGGAACACAAAAGGAAAAAGGTACTGGCTTAGGCTTATTAATTTGTGCAGAATATGCCGCAGCTAATAATTGGGAAATAAAAGTAGACAGCCAAATTGGGAAGGGGACAATTTTTACGATTATTTTAGCAAAAACAAACAAATGAGTAAGAAAAATATAGCTGATCAGTCAGGATTTGTTTACAGTACAGATCCTAACTTCCAATTTAATAGAACCCAAAACGAAACATTGGAAACCCTTGAACCGGCTAAACAAAATCTAATTATACAATTAGACAAGAAACAAAGAGGGGGAAAAACGGTAACATTAGTAACTGGATTTGTTGGGAAGGAAAATGACCTTGAAGCATTGTCAAAGCAATTAAAAAATTTTTGCGGAACGGGAGGAAGTGCCAAAGATGGGGAAGCCATAGTGCAAGGCGACCAGCGTGATAAAGTGTTGCTTTGGTTACAAAAAAATGGTTATAGTAAAAGCAAAAAAAAATAGGCGAGAATGAATTTAAATTATATTGAAAAAAATATTCTAACTTACTGTCTTTCTAAAACTTTTCATTCAAACTAATACCATCATGGCAAAAGCAAGTAAAAAGAAAGCCGCTAAAAAAGCAGCTCCTAAAAAAGCAGCCAAAAAAGTCGCCCCTAAAAAAGCGGTAAAAAAAGCTGCACCCGCAAAAAAAGCAGCACCTAAAAAAGCAGTTAAAAAAGCCGCTCCTAAAAAAGTAGCAAAGAAAGCCGCACCTGCTAAAAAAGTAGCCCCTAAAAAAGCCGCTAAAAAAGCAGCTCCTAAAAAAGCAGCCAAAAAAGTCGCCCCTAAAAAAGCGGTAAAGAAAGCAGCACCTGCTAAAAAAGTAGCCCCTAAAAAAGCTGCTCCCGCTAAGAAAGCTACTCCAGTAAAAAAAGTTGCACCTAAAAAAGCAGTCCCTGCTAAAAAAGCTGCACCCGCTAAAAAAGTTGCACCAGCAAAGAAACCAGCTGTTAAAAAAACAATCAAAAAAGTAGCACCACCAGCTCCTGTAGCTCCAGTTGTGCCTGCTGCTGAACCAGTAGTGGTAGAAGCTCCAACGCTTTTTACTCCTGAAACTCCAAGTTCAGAAAACAACGGTTAAGTTTTATCAGTTTAAATAATATGACCCTGTTTTTATTTTATAAGAGCAGGGTCTTTTATTTTGCAATTACCTCAATGATTTTAAAATAGTTCTTATGAAAAAATGGACCTTCATTTTGATTTGTTTTTTTGTTGTTTCACTTCAAGCCCAGAACAGTTCAGTTATTGCAGAAAAAACAAAATCCATGAAAAAAATGGATGGTTTTTTCCCTTTTTGGTACGATACTAATAATGGCAAAATTTGGTTATTGGTTAACCAATTGAATACGGAGTTTTTATATGTAAATAGTTTGCCAGCAGGCCTTGGATCCAATGATATTGGGCTAGACAGAGGACAAATAGGAAATACCCGAATTGTATATTTTCATAAAGTAGGCAAAAAATTATTGCTCATTCAACCCAACTACGACTATAGAGCAAGTTCAAAAGATGTGCAGGAACAAAAAGCTGTGGCAGAATCATTTGCCTCATCGGCCATTGCCTCTTTTAATATTGAAGCAGAAGAAAATGGAACTTACCTAATAGATTTGAATGCGTTTTTAATTAGAGATGCGCATGGTGTTGCTGATAAAATCAGAAGTATGCGCCAAGGCAGCTATTCTTTTAACGAAGCAAGGTCTGCCATCTACATCAACAATACCAGAAACTTCCCATTAAATTCAGAGTTTGAAGCAATGATCAGTTTTGTAGGTGGAGCAGATGCAGGCAGATTAGTTAGAGCAGTAAGCCCTTCTACAGAAGCAATCACTTTAAGGATGCATCACTCTTTTGTACAATTGCCCGATAATCAATTTAAACCGCGCAAATACGATATCAGAAGCGGCTATTTTGGAAAAACTTATTTCGATTACAGCAGCGATTTTACTGAGCCCATTCAACAAATGGTAATTGCTAAACACCGCTTGTTTAAAAAAGATCCTTCTGCTGCAATTAGCGAACCCATAAAGCCCATTGTATATTATTTAGACAATGGAACGCCCGAACCCATTCGTTCTGCCTTACTAGATGGTGCTAAATGGTGGAACCAAGCATATGAAGCTGCTGGATTTAAAAATGCTTTTATTGTAAAAGTATTACCCGATTCCGCAGACCCGATGGATATTCGATACAACATGATTAATTGGGTGCACCGATCTACCAGAGGTTGGAGTTATGGTGCTTCCGTTACCGATCCCCGCACGGGAGAAATCATTAAAGGACAAGTAACATTAGGGTCATTAAGGGTAAGACAAGACTATTTAATTTTCACAGGATTGCTTTCCCCTTACGAAACAGGAAAGCCTGTTCCAGCAACCATGAGAGAAGCAGCATTACAAAGACTTAGACAATTATCCGCACACGAAATAGGCCATACACTTGGCTTACAGCACAATTATGCGTCTAGTGTAAACAATCGTGCATCGGTAATGGATTATCCGCATCCTGCCGTTTTTATTAATTCAAAAGGAGCCATTGATTTTAGTAAAGTGTACACCAATGAAATTGGAGAATGGGATAAACGTGCAATCATGTATGGGTATAGTCAATTCCCAAATGGTACCGACGAAACCGCCGCACTCAATAAATTATTAGAAGAGAATCAACAAAAAGGTTTGCTCTTTATTGCAGATGCAGATGCGAGAGCAGTGAGTGGATTTCATCCAGACGCGCATTTATGGGATAATGACAAAGACCCAATTACAGAACTCAATAATGTATTAGCAGTAAGACAAAAAGCGTTGGATCAGTTTTCTGAATCAGCCATTCGACCCAATACCCCAATGAGTACATTAGAAGATGCATTGGTTCCAGTGTATAATTATCATCGTTATCAAGCAGAAGCTGTAAGTAAATTAATAGGGGGTATGTATTACAGTTACAATGTAAGGGGAGACAAACAGATTCAACCAACTGTTTTACCAGCAACTACTCAACTAAAAGCCTTGAATGCAATGCTTAAAACATTGTCTCCAAGTATATTAACATTACCCAATCAAATTGTTCAATTGATACCGCCTAGGCCACCTATGTACAATGGTGTTGGGGAAGTATTTGCTAAAAGAACAGGAATGAGTTTCGACCCATTAGCTGCCGCTGAAGCACTTACTCATTTTCAATTATCTTTCTTATTTAATGCAGAGCGTGCCAATCGTTTAGTGCAATTGAAAGCTATGTCGGGTACACCAGGCTGGGACGATGTATTAGATGCTATCATTAATAGTGTTTGGAAAGCCGCACCAGAGAAAGGTTTAGCCAGAGAGGTTCAGAAACAAACACAACAAATGGTATTGACTTGGTTATTAGCTTTAAGCAAAAATGATCAAGCTAATTATGCAGTTCAGTCCATCTGTTTTAACCGTTTAAACTCACTGAAAAAATATGCAGAGAGTATGGTAAAAGCTGGAACTGATACTCCACATTTTGGATACGCCATTGAAAGAATTAATAATCCCAAAGAAATTAGTTTACCACAACATAAAGAAATACCGCCTGGCGCACCCATTGGTTGTGATTGGGATCTCTAACATAAATGCTTCTTTTCCAAATAAAAAACCTCACATTTAGTGAGGTTTTTTATTTATTTCAAATGCCTAGCCAAAGTATTGCTAAGCATAAATACCATCTAAAAAATTAAACGAGCATTCTAACTGGCTCTTCTAATAATTGTTTCAAGGTTTGTAAGAATGCAGCACCTGTTGCACCATCCACTACGCGGTGATCGCAACTTAAAGTCAACTTCATAATATTTCCTGGAACTACTTGACCATTCTTCACTACTGGTTCTTGAGAAATACCTCCTACTGCTAAAATACAAGCATCAGGCGGATTAATAATAGCGGTAAACTGATCAATACCAAACATTCCTAAATTAGAAATAGTAAAAGTACTTCCTTCCCAATCGGATGGTTGCAATTTTTTGTCTTTTGCTCTTTGTGCAAAGTCTTTTACTTCAGCACCAATTTGACTCAACGATTTTCCGTCGGCAAAACGTACTACAGGAACCAATAAACCCTCGTCTACTGCAACTGCTACACCAATATTAATATGGTCGTTATAACGAATAAAATCACCCATCCAACTGCTATTAATTTTTGGATGCTTTTTCAATGCCATTGCAGTTGCTTTAACTACTAAGTCGTTAAAACTTACTTTAACAGAAGCCACTTCATTGATTTTGGTTCTTGCAGCAATTGCAGCATCCATATCAATTTGCATAGTCAAGTAAAAATGAGGAGCAGTAAATAAGCTCTCACTTAAACGCTTCGCAATTACTTTTCTCATTTGAGAAACAGGAACATCTGTAAAGCTAACTTGCCCGGCAACAGCATTACTTATAACTGGGGCAGCAGACTTGGCTGCAGGAGCAGCAGCCGCTAAAATTGTTGATGGTACGTATTGATCAATATCAATTTTGGTAATTCTACCATTATCACCTGAACCCTTTACATATTTTAAATCAATGCCTTTTTCAGCAGCAATTCTTTTGGCTAATGGCGATGCAAATATTCTACCACTATTCACCACTGCTTGCTCAACAGCAGGTGCAGCAGTAACTGCAGGAGCTGACGGTGCAACAACCGATGGAGCGGCAGGCGCTTCTTCAGATGGCGTTTTTGCACCTGTTCCCGCTTTTACCGCTGCTACAATTGCAGCAACATCTAATCCCTCCTTACCTATTATACAAAGTAAGTCGTTAACCAATATTTTTTCACCTGCCTGAGCTCCTTGATACAATAACACACCATCCTTGTAGCTTTCCAATTCCATGGTAGCTTTATCGGTTTCTATATCAGCCAAAACCTCCCCTTTCTTCACAATATCACCCACATTTTTTTGCCAAGAAGCTATTACCCCTTCGGTCATCGTATCGCTTAATCTAGGCATTAAAACCACTTCATCCATAGAAGAAATATCCATTGAAGTAGTTGTTTCCGTTGGGATTGGAGCTGTTGCAGGTGCAGCAGTTTCAACAGGTGCAACTGGCGCAGCGGTTGGAATTGGAGCAAGCGCACCACTGCCGTGAATTTTTACTAATTCAGTAATATCTTCACCTGGCTTTCCAAATATGGCCAATAAGTCGTTTACTTGTAATTTTCCTCCATCGGGTGTTCCTATATGAAGTAGAACGCCATCCTGGTAACTTTCTAGTTCCATTGTGGCTTTATCCGTCTCAATTTCAGCCAGTAAGTCACCTTTCTGTACTGTATCTCCTACCCTTTTATGCCAAGCGGCAATTACCCCTTCGGTCATGGTATCACTTAATCGGGGCATTAAAATCACTTCAGCCATTGTACTATATGCTTTAAATGAGCCGTGAAATTACGTTAAAAATCAACTCAATTATTGCCCCTGTGCAAGACTATAGGCTTTTTTGTCTCCCCACATGTTTAATATTTCTGTAGAGCAAACTTTGAAATCGGCCGTAAGTCTTTTATAGAGCTCAATAATATCAATTTGTGTAAGCGGAATATCACCCACACTTTCAAATCTGCAACGGTATTGATTCACTAAATTAGTATAAACTGAACCTGTGGGCCATACCTGAGTACCTCTATTACTGATGGTGACTAGCTTAAATAAATCCAATGTATGCTTCAAACATTTTTCCGCAACAGCATTTGGTTGCTCATTGCTTTCGATAAACATGTCTACACCCACAATAAATTCATTATTGGTATCTGTTGTTTCTAACATGGGATTGTTTTCCAAAGCAAATATGGTAGGTGTTACAGATACATCCTGCATATCAGGTTTTGGATTATGAGCAGGCTTTTGACCAAAATTAGCAATGATGGCATTGGCAAACTCGGTTGTATTCAAATTAGTGGTTCCTTTTTCACCAAAATCGCCGGTATGCTTGCCACTTTCGAGTGTATACAATAAAGCATTCTCAATGGTGCCAGCTGACTGCATTAAACCAAGATGCCGCAACATTCCAATACCACTTAGTAAAAGAGCGGTAGGATTGGCAATATTTTTACCTGCAATATCCGGAGCGGTCCCGTGCACAGCTTCGAAAATAGAGATATGATCTCCAATATTGGCAGAAGGCGCAAAGCCCAATCCACCAACAAGTCCAGCACATAAATCACTTACAATATCACCTTGTAAATTGGTTAACACCACCACATCAAAAAGATCGGGTTTGCTCACCAACTTCATGCATAAATCATCTACTATAACATCATCTGCTTTTAGCTCAGGATATTCCTTAGCAATTTCATAGAATACTTCTAAAAACAATCCATCGGTCAATTTCATAATATTGGCCTTATGACCGCAAGTAATTCGTTTGCAGCCCTTTTTCTTGGCCATTTCAAATGCATACTTAATCACTTGCATACTACCCGGACGGGTAATAAATCTTCTACTTAACGCCACATCATTGGTAAGCATATGTTCAATGCCACCATAAGTATCTTCAATGTTTTCTCTAACAATGGTAATATCAATAGGAATTCCCGCTTTACTAAAAACGGTATCTACCCCATGTAAAGTTTGAAAGGTTCTTTTATTAGCGTAAGTATTCCAGGTTTTTCTAGCAGTTACGTTCACACTTTTTACTCCCTTCCCTTTAGGAGTTTCCATTGGCCCTTTAAAAAGTATTCCTAAAGTCTCAATAGTCTGCTTTGCTTCAGGGGTCATGCCATTACTGTATCCTTTATCGAATACCCATTTACCCATATCTACAACTTCGTACGTCAATGGCACTTTAGCGGCATCGAATATGGATAATACTGCATCCATAATTTCAGGACCTATTCCATCACCTTTAGCAACAGCAATTTTTGTCATAAACGTCTTTTTTTGTGGTGCAAAAGTACAGCCGATTCAACTATTTTAAGCAATTATTCACATGATTATTTGATGAAATACCCCTTATAGAATGTTAATTTACCTACATTTACAATGACCAATCCGTATAAATATGGTTTCTAAAATTTCAGCAGGAATCGAAATCACTGTAGAAGTATTCTATCAGTCCGATTACAGCAATCCGCTGAAAGGAGAGTTCATGTTTGCCTACCGCATTACTATCGAGAATCACAATAAGTTTGCTGTTCAGCTATTAAGAAGACATTGGTTTATTTTTGATAGCAATGCAGAACATAGAGAAGTAGAAGGAGAAGGAGTTGTAGGGGTTCAACCAATTCTTGCACCAGGCGAGCAATACACTTATGTAAGTGGTTGTAATTTAAAAACAGAAATGGGCAAAATGCAAGGGTCATATACCATGCTAAATCAACATTCGAAACAAAATTTTAGTGTCCCTATTCCTTCTTTTGATTTGGTTGCTCCTTCTAAAATGAATTAACTCGGCTTATACTTTGCTTCTTCAAATAATTGCACCGCATCTTTTTTCATTAGTGCATCAAAACTTATTTGATTGTTTTTACTCATCCACTTTTTTACGATTTGCCAACCTAAAAATTGGCCAATATTACCTGGAGACTCCTTCCCAAAAGCTTGGGTAAAAGGGCCTTCAGAAACATATTCCCTTACCAATTGCGGGTCCGATTTATACAAAAGATCGTTTTGGATAAAAAAGCTCCAAATATTTTTTTCATTGTTGATGCAGGCCTCAAGTTGCTTAGAAGAGTATCCTGTGATTAAGGTGTCGGAAAGTTGAGGGAGTAAATGATCTACTACATACATTCGCTTTCCTAATTCAACCATTTGTGCAATTAAGGGCTTTCCAGACATTTGTTCAGGGTACATATCTAAAACAATATTATTCATTGCACTTACTGGAATATACCCTGGTTCAAATTTTCTAGAAATGTAAGCAGGATACAAAGCCTGACCTTCTTCGCTGGTATAAAGAGGATGATCTTTGCCCATGAACAGTTGTAATCCAATAGCAATGGCATCTTCCGTTAATATAGATCCAAAACTATTTATTGGACCAATAAAAGTAATCAGCTTAGAAGGCAAGCGATAAGAAGGGAAATAATATTTTGTATATTTTAGTCCTGCTGTAACTTTTTGAATATGATTGTCTTGTTCCTTAAAAATAGAAGTAGACTGTTTGTATAGTGGCTGATAAGCCTTGTAAAAACTTTTTAAATCGGCCGATTCAGATTGAGGCATTAAAGCCAAAATATTAGACAGAAAAACAGTTGTAAAACCTGGATACTTTTTATCTAGTACAGCAATAGAATTTTCTAATTGATTGGTATCAATGGCAAAAAAATCTTGTTCAAAATGCTGCTGATCTAATTGAATTTTAATTTGAGAAATATCGGGCGCATCTTCACCTGATCTACAAGCACCCAAGCTCAAAAGCAAAAACAAAGCAATAATCCTTGAATTCATAGGCGAATTAACGGAAAGGATTGCAATCATGTTGTTAAATTGATGAAATTTGTTTCATGAAAATATTCATAGCCCAACAAAACTATCATATTGGCAATTTTGAGCTAAATACCCAAAAAATAATCGAAGCCATTGAAACAGCTAAAGCAGCAGGTGGAGATTTGATACTTTTTAGTGAAATGACGGTGTCTGGATATCCTGCTAGAGATTTTGTTGAATTTGAAGATTTTATTGAAAAATGCACCAACGCAGTCAATATAATAAAAGAACATGCAGACACTATAGGCGTTTTAATTGGAAGCCCTGTAAAGAATAAACATTTAAAAGGAAAAGATCTTTTTAATGCTGCTTATTTTTTATATGAAAAAGAAGTGAAAGCAATTATTCACAAAACCTTATTACCTACTTACGACGTTTTTGATGAGTATCGTTATTTTGAACCAGCATACGAATGGAATATTGTAGAATTTAAAGGGAAAAAACTGGCGGTCACTATTTGTGAAGACATTTGGAATTTAGGAGACAATCCGCTTTATCGCATTTGTCCTATGGATGAATTAATGAAATTCAATCCAGACATCATGCTTAACCTAAGCGCTTCACCCTTTGATTATACCCATGATGAAGATAGAAAAGCAGTAATAAAATCCAATGTTTTAAAGTACAAAATTCCTTTGTTTTATTGCAATGCAGTAGGAAGTCAAACAGAAATTGTTTTTGACGGAGCATCTTTGGTTTTTGACAAGGATGCCAATTTAATGAAAGCCTTTCCACTATTTGAAGAAGCATTAGACTGTGTTGAATTAAATGAAGATGGATCAATGAATGGACCCATTTTAGAGCCAGCTAGTAGAATACCAGAAAAAGAATTAAATCCAGCAACGCTTGATCCACAATTAAATATTGAGCAGGTATACCGAGCATTGGTTTCAGGCATTAAAGATTATTTTGGTAAAATGGGTTTTACCAAAGCCATTCTTGGATCTTCCGGTGGGATTGATTCCGCTGTAACATTGGCAATTGCCTGTGAGGCACTAGGTGCAGAAAATGTAAGGGCCATATTAATGCCTTCCCCTTACTCTACTGAACATTCTGTAAACGATGCAGTAGCACTGAGCAAGAACTTAAATAACCCATACGATATTGTTCAAATAGACCAGGTTTATAATAGTTTTTTAAAAACTTTAGATCCACTTTTCAACGGCCTTCCTTTTTCATTAGCAGAAGAAAATATACAGAGTAGAAGTAGGGGAAATATTTTAATGGCCATTGCCAATAAGTTTGGATACGTATTATTAAATACTTCCAATAAAAGTGAATTGGCCACTGGTTATGGAACACTTTATGGAGATATGGCTGGAGGACTCGGCGTATTAGGTGATTGTTATAAATTACAAGTGTATGAATTAGCTAGATACATAAACAAGACATCAGAAATTATACCCCATAATATTATAAGCAAGCCCCCGAGTGCAGAATTAAGGCCCAATCAAAAAGATAGTGACAGCCTCCCAGACTATGTAGTGTTAGATAAATTATTGTTCCAATATATTGAAAAGAGACAAAGTCCAGCCAATATGAAAGAGCAAGGTTTTGATGCTGTTTTAGTAGACCGTACCATCAAGATGGTCAACAACAACGAATACAAACGCAATCAATTTTGCCCCATCATCCGAATTTCTCCAAAAGCATTTGGAGTAGGAAGAAGAATGCCGATAGTAGGTAAATATTTGAGTTAATTGTTTTTGCTTAAAACCAAAATAGGAACATGGCTATGAAAAGCCAATTTCTTTGTATGGCTTGAAGAAAACAATTGAGCAAAGAAATTATGTTCTTTAGGAACGGTAATTATCAAATCAACTTGTTGTTCATCTACAAAATGATTAACCCCTTCAATAAAATTTTCATCATGAGAAAAATGATAACTTGGGTTCAATTTTTCTAGAACACTATGTACTGCAAAACTTTCGCCCATTACTGTTCCAGGAAATGTTTGTTCAAATTCATCAGGTTCAGCCTCAATATTAAAGACCATTAATGCAGCTCCTGTTAACTGTTGCATATTTCCTATTTGCTCAACAGGTATGTACTTTTCAGCATCATTAAAGTCGCAGGCAAATAGTAATTTTTGAATAGGCTTAAAACTAGATTTTGCGGGTACAATAATCAAAGGAATATGGCTATGCTCTGCAATATGAACGGTATTGCTTCCAATTAATGTTTCTTCTAAAGCACCCCCGCCAGTAATTCCCATAACCACCAATTCTATAGGGTTGTTCTCCCCAAAATCTTCTAAGGCGGAAAGAATAGAACCATATACTGCGTGTATATCAAACACAAGACCTGTGTTGGAATATTTTAATAATAAGTCGGCCCTAAATTGATACAATCTTTTTTCTGCGGATTCCCTGAATCCATCAATTTCAGGTATCTGAATTCCAGGCATCATTGGATCAATCGCTACCGGTATTTCGTAAGCATGCAATAAAACAATTCGCTCTGCTTTTACTTGTTGCGCAAAATGAACAGCGTAATCTGCAGCATTACTAGCAGTAGTTGAAAAATCGGTAGGTACAATGATGGTTTTCATAATCCTAAAGTTACAAGTTTTCTATAATCCCTGCAATTCCTTGCCCACCACCCACACAGGCAGTTACCATCCCGAATTTTTTATTCAAGCGCTTCATATCATTCAACAACTGAACGGTTAATTTACAACCAGTGCATCCTAAAGGATGGCCTAGTGCAATAGCACCACCATTAATATTTACTTTGGTTGTGTCTAACCCTAACTCTCTAATGACCGCTAAAGATTGAGAAGCAAAAGCCTCGTTCAATTCAAATAAGTCAATATCACCTAAATTCATTCCTGCTTGCTTTAATACCTTAGGTATAGCAGCAACAGGACCAATGCCCATGATTCTTGGATGAACCCCTGCAGATGCGCAGTTGACCAATCTTCCAATTGGCGTTAAACCCAACGACAACATCATTCTTTCACTCATCACCAAAGCAAATGCAGCACCATCACTGGTTTGAGAGGAATTTCCAGCAGTTACCGATCCTCCAACCGCAAAAGCTGCTTTTAATTTAGATAAACCTTCCACCGTTGTATCGGCCCTTAATCCCTCATCTGTATCTACCGTATAAGACCTGACTGCTTTTTTACCTTTTTCATTTACATAAGTTTCTTCTACAGCAATGGGTAAAATGCCCGATTTAAAATAACCATTTTCAATGGCCGTTTTGGCTTTCATATGAGACGCGTAAGCAAAAGCATCTTGGTCTTCTCTTGAAATATTAAACTCTTTGGCCACTGCTTCTGCAGTTAAACCCATACTCAAATAATAATCTGGTTCTTCTTTAGCGATTGCATAAGAAGGTACCGTTTTCCACCCTGCTGTGGGTACTAAGCTCATGCTTTCTGTTCCACCTGCAATTATGCATTCCGCCATGCCCGACCTAATTTTAGCGGTTGCGGTTGCTATGCTCTCTAATCCACTTGCACAATACCTGTTAATCGTAATACCCGCTACTTCAATTCCCAAGGCTTTTGCAGCAATAATTCTTCCAAATTGCAAGCCTTGCTCCGCTTCAGGTACTGCATTCCCTACAATTACATCATCTACTAATTTCGAGTCGAGTTGCGGCACAGATGCCATTAATCCTTTGATTACTTCAACAGCCAAATCATCGGGTCTAAAAAATCGGAATCCACCTCTTTTACTTTTAGTAACTGCGGTTCTAAATCCCGCTACTATATAGGCTTCTTGCATAAACTTGATTTAATCATCCAAATGTAGTAAAAATGATTAAAAGTTGTTTATGCAACTAAATTTTAAATGGGGCTTTCGGGGTATTTTCGCAAAAAATAACACATTGTATACTTTACTCAGAAACATACTCTTTAAAGCTCCACCTGAAAAAGTGCATTATTTTTCAATGAATTGCCTTAAAATGGCTACTACTTTGGGGATTGGAGAAACGATTGTAAAAAATCTATTTCAATATAAACCCACTTCTCTAGCCAAAGATGTGATGGGGCTTCACTTTCCAAACCCAGTAGGGTTAGGTGCAGGTTTCGATAAAAATGCGGCCTATTTGCATGAATTAGAAGCACTTGGTTTTGGCTTTGTTGAAATTGGTACTGTTACGCCAAAAGGTCAACCTGGTAATGATTTACCAAGACTATTCAGACTGCCTGCAGATAAGGCATTGATCAATAGAATGGGCTTTAATAATGAAGGAGTAGCTGCTGTAAAAGAAAGATTAATTAATTGGAATAGCAGGGGCAAATCAGTGGGCGATTTAATCATCGGGGGTAATATTGGTAAAAATAAAATAACGCCCAACGAAGATGCTTGGAAAGATTATAGCATTTGTTTCAATGAATTGCATGATCAGGTAGATTATTTTGTGGTTAATGTAAGTTCACCCAATACGCCTGGGCTTAGGGCTTTGCAAGAAAAAGATGCGCTTACAAAAATCTTTAGCGAATTGCAACACCATAATGCTGGGAAGAAAAAACCTAAACCGCTTTTATTAAAAATTGCACCTGATCTTACAAAAGAACAACTAGATGATATTGTTGACCTCTCTTTATCGATGAATCTAAGTGGTTTAGTTGCAACCAATACCACGCTAGATCGATCCAATTTAAGTGCTACTTCTGCTTTACTAAGCGAATCTATTGGCATGGGTGGTTTAAGCGGTAAACCAGTACAAAAAAGATCTACAGAAATAGTACAATATATTTCAACTCAAACAGCCGGTAAAGTTCCTATTATTGCAAGCGGAGGAATCTTTACAGGTGCAGACGCAGAAGAGAAATTTTCTGCGGGAGCTTCTTTGGTTCAAGTTTGGACTGGCTTTGTTTATGAAGGCCCGTCCATTGTAAAAAATATTTGTAAATACTTAGCTGAAAAAAAATAATTAATGGAACATTTATTTACCACCGAAAGTTTAATCAGTTTTTTAATCTTAACCATTCTAGAAGTGGTATTAGGCATAGATAATGTAATATTCGTAAGCATTATCATGAATAGAATGCCCAAAGCATTTCAAAAGAACGCAAGAATAATTTGGATGTTTACGGGCATTATAACAAGAACTATTTTATTATTTGGATTAAGTTGGTTGTTAACGCAAAAGGGAAAACCTGTCTTTAGTTTGTTCAGCAAAGATTTTGACTTAGCAAGTTTGGTAATGTTAGGTGGAGGACTGTTTTTGATTTATAAAACAGTAAAAGAAATACACCACAAATTAGAAGGAGAAGAAGATGCATTAGCAGGCAGAAAAACAAAGGAATTGGGTATTGCTAGTGGTATTGCTCAAATTATCATGATAGATATGGTCTTTAGTTTTGATAGTATCATTACAGCTGGAGGTACTGCCAAACATTTAGAAGTAATGATTGCTGCGGTAGTCATAGCAATGATAATTATGTTTTTATTTAGTGCGAATATTTCTTCATTTATACATAAGCATCCAACTTTGAAAATGTTGGCTTTATCTTTTTTGGTGATGATTGGAATGGTATTACTGGTAGAAGGCTGGAATGCAGAAAAAGCGCATGAACTACACCTAAAGCATTATGTATATTTTGCAATGGCTTTTTCTTTCTCAGTAGAATTACTCAATATGAAAGTGAGAAAAAAATCAGCTCCAGTAGAATTGAGAGAACCATATATCGAAGTACCCAGTGAAGGATACTCCGATCAGGCCAAATAATATTAGAAATCAAATCCTAAAGCAAAATAGTAAACTGGTGCGCCTTTGAAAATACCCTTCATTGGCCACCCAGCATCGAACTTCATGAAGTAACCCAATAAAGTACTTCTAACACCAAACCCGTACCCTCCTGCAAAAGGGCCTAAACCACCTGCGTCAATTTTAACTACTACAGGGGTTTGATTATTGGTGATCACTTCACCTGGGCGCTTAATACCATTGTACTTGCCGTTCCATGCAGTACCCAAGTCTAGAAACTGAACCAATTGGAAATTGCGTAAGAATGCATTATTAATAGGTCTATCAAAGATGGTTGCAAAAAGCGGTAATCTAAATTCACTATTAATTACAAAAGCATTATTTCCATTCGCAATATTTTGTCTGTAACCGCGCATATTCACTGCTAAAGATTGGAATGCATAGTTTTGATCTGCTGCAGGTTGATTACCATTGTTGAACTTAGGCCCAATCCATCCATCTACACCACCTAAGTAATAAATTAACTTTTGATTTCCCCAAGAAAAATCTGCTGCTACCCTTCCTGCCCAAATAAAGTTTCGGTAAATTTTATGGTAATACCTTCCATCAAAACCAAAATTCATAGTAGGCTTACCATTATTAATAGCCGTTTTTAAGGTAGGCATATTTACATCTAAATAAACTTTGTATCGCAAGCCATTCCAAATATTTTGGGTTGGATTAATCGTATTATCGTGAACATATTCAATTCTCGACAAGATAAATTTTGAAACAGTATCCTGAAAAGCCAACGCATTTGGATTAGGCTGACCAGCTATATTATCATAAGACTTTAAAACACCTCTATCAGAACGTAAACCAATCGTAGCTCTTATGCTTTTCACTTCATTAATTGGGTAAGTAGCATTTACCTGATATAAATTGGTATAAAGCATATTGTTGAACTGCGTATTAAAGAAGTTGGTAACATTACTTCTGTAATAAGTAACACCCCAATCTAATTTCTTACGCATGTTTTGAAACGAGAACATCAAGTCTTTATCTGCTAAATTGGTTCCAAAACGCATTCCAGCTACAAATTTCACATCTTCCATCAAATCACTCACTCCTACTCGAAAAGTGAAATTGAAATCGTTTCCATTATTTAATTGAATGGGGCCTGATCCACCAGCGTAAGGCTGGTAACGATTGATCAAAACATTATTGGTAAATCCACCCAATAAATAATCAGAACTAAACTTTAATCGATAATCAAATAATTTTGATTTTGCTAAGCTGCTTTGTCTTTGTTGACTAGCGGAAACTATTAAAGGTGTATTAATGGAAGTAGTATCGGGAAGTTCATCCGCAAATTCATTTTGGAAGACAACAACTTTTTTTGCAGTATCGTTTGCTGGCTTGTTATTGTTGTATTGAATGGCTTTTCCTCCTGCAATTTTTTGATCGTCTAAAACTTTCTTGACGTATTCTGTGTTGCGGGCGTTTACATTCCTTCTAGATAATGCTAACTCATCTACTTTTAATTTATATACAAACTTAAAATCACCTTCTCTTCTCACTTCACTTACCTGACCATTGTTGCCTGCAATTCTCGTTTCTAACAAAGAACTTTGATAATTGGTGATTGGAAAAGTGTAAGTAGAGTCTTTGTAAACTTGAAAATAGCTTACGCTGTCTGGCTCCTGTTTTTGCCATGCAGTTAATGTAGAGTCAAACTCTTTTGGTGCTGGATTTCGAAGTACTTCTTCACCAATATAATACAATGTATCTAACCCATTTCTTTGAGTAGAAAAGAACCCAGCCCATCTGTTTCCAATACCATTTTCATCTGAAACAAATGTAAAATGGTTGGTATTGTATTGCATGGGAAAACGCGCATTTCCCATTTTAACATTGGTTAATTGGGCAATCTGCTTGTCTTTACTGTCATTCAAAATATCCACCATGTAAATATTGAAGGGATATCTACTCGGCAATACGGTGTCTTTATTTGGTGCATTATTACCAGGTCTGTTTGAAGAAAAAATAATTCCTACCCTATTCGGAAACGATACCATAGTTGGATCTAGGTCATCATAAATATCATTGGTTATTTGTGTTGCTTTTTGCTCTTCAATTTTATAGGTAAAAATATCAGAATGACCGTTTTTAACCGCACTTAACACAAGGGTATTTGCATCGAGCATAAAGCTTGCATCTAGAATTTGATCAAAGCCTTCAATGGTTTGCTTGAATCGCTTATATCGGGCAATCAAATCGTACACAAACATATTAATCTTGCCCTTCTCCCAGTAAATCACTAGCAATCGAGATCCTTTACCATCCCAAGCCATAATAGGATAATTAGGATTTACATCATGCATATTGGTAAGCACTCCACTCTTCAATAATACTTTCTCATCATAAAAATTCTCCATGAGCTTAACCGTATAAATTCCCTTTTTAAATTCTAAAACGGAATAGGTATTGCTGCGCGGATTAGGATTAGCTTGAAATCTGAAATAATCTCTTTTTCCAATTTCTTCTGTTACCGTTAACTGGCCTTTTAATTGGTTTCTTCTTTGGCGAATGTCTTTAATGTAACGATCTTGTTGAAACTGCATAAAATCGGCCAATACGTCTTTGAATTTTTTCTTACAAATTCTTAAACAAGCGTTATTGATATTTTTATACATTCTAGCCAAATACAATAAGTAAGTGATATTTTCCTTACGGTATTTTTCGCCTATATAATTCCAAAATGCATGACCAGCCAATAGCGGCTTTTCAAATGCAAACTGATAAAATGAATTATACCTGCCACTTAATATGGCACTTTTTAATTCATCATCTTTTTCTGTACTCCAAGACTGACCTGCATAAGCCACATAACCGTCTACCATCCATTTGGGCAAATCCAATAGAGCTTGGTTACTTGCAAACTCACCAATATCATCTCCAAAAAGCAAATTGTCTGTTAACACTTTAGCAATGCCTTCTCGTATTTGATTTTTTAGTTTGTTATGATTGCCATTAAAGTAAACGATGATTTTATTGTTTACCAATTTGGTAACTCCACCTGAATTCTGCCAATCTGAACCAAGTCCGATATTGCTGCTTTTATAATCGTTGTAATTATTGTACACCACAATATTAGCACGGCGTTGCAAAGAGTATTCAATAAAATTCTCAATCGACTTTAATTCTTCTTCGGCAACCTGACTTACAAACTTGCCCAATTCTACTCCTCCTTGAGTTACATAAGTATTGAAATTGGGAGATTGGTAAAACTTCCAATTAAATTTCTGGTGTTGAATTCTGTTTTTACCAAATTCAACACTATTAACCTGCGCATTTACAGCAGCAGAACTTAATAAACCAAGAAAAAAAATTACTTTACTAATACTATTCAATTGCATATCCGAACTTTGGTATTTAAAATTAGTCATTTACCGTTAAAAGCTGGTAAAATACGTATATGATAAAGGTTAAGGTTTTCACATTCAGTCCAATTCAGGAAAATACCTATGTATTATACAATGAACATAAAAAAGCCATTGTTATAGATCCAGGTTGTTATTTCCCAGCAGAACAAGAACAATTGCTTCAGTTTATTGAATCAACCGGGCTTGAAGTAGTTCAATTGTTAAACACACATTGCCATTTGGACCATGTTTTTGGGAACAAATGGGTGTATGAAACTTTCAAGACACCACTTCATATTCATCCAGATGAAGAGCCAATGTTAAAAATGGCTCCCCTATCAGGTGAAAAATGGGGATTGCCTTTTGAAAATTACAATGGACCAATACAATACCTGCATCCAGGAGATACCATTTTATTGGGAAATGATGCCCTGAAAGTGATTTTTGCACCTGGTCATTCTCCTGCAAGTATTTGTTTTTACAGTGAATTCGAAAGCTTTCTAATTGGTGGAGATGTGTTATTTCGAGAAAGTATAGGCAGAACCGATTTGCCAGGTGGGAATCATGAACAACTATTAACCAGCATTAGAGAGCAGCTTTTTACGCTGCCTAATGATGTTAAAGTATACCCAGGACATGGACTTACCACCACCATTGGTCACGAAAAAAGGCATAATCCATTCTTGCAATAAGCTTATTCGTTTTCTTGTTGCATGTAGGTATTAAAAGCAGTAATAAAAATAGCTCCTAAATTTTTGTATGGCGGAACATAATCGTCGAATTTTTCTTTAGCAGTTCCGCTAAAACGGATAGCTAAACTATTCCATAAAGCCGGCCATTTTAAGTTCTTGCCCAATCTTAATTCTTCGCTAATAACATTGATTAACCCTTGGTTAATAATACCTGTGCCAATTTGTTTAGACGAAATAATATGTGCGCCAGGGGCAATTTCTAAGACTTCGTTTAGTCGTTGATATCCGCCACAACTTCCTAATAAAACCAATTTGGCCGAGGAAGGCATTTTATGAACCGTTTGATTTAAATAATAACTATGACCACGGTGTATTACAATGGATGGATGCAATTTTTCTTCATTCAAATAAGCAATCAAACTATCCTGAGATGCTGCATCTAATTCCTCAGTTTCATCCAGAGGAAGATTTGCGTAAATAGTAATGGGTGTTCCTTTTCTAGAGCTAACTTCAACCCATTGAGACTTTTTGGTTATTTTCCAATTAGCATTTCTGAATTTATTTAAAAATGCGTTAAAAACGACCATCCCATCTTTATCGCCGTAAAAAAACTGTTGCATTACTACTCTTCCATTCTCTTTGTCTTTCAAATAGGTATTAGGCAATTCATAAATAGGCATGATGCCTAGCTTTGCAGATAGGTCAATTTTATTGGATGGCTCTAAAGAAGAAAAAATAGTGCCCAATAAATCATAAATTACTTGACCTCTCTTATTTTTTATTTCTGTGCATCTTTTAAGTTCTGATTGAACCTGAGACAACATTAATTTTTTAAGTGCTGGATTGTAAACGCTGGCATAGGAATCTGCCACATCCACAGCATCTTCCAAAGAGTTGGTTTTCTCTAATCCATTCACAAACCCCCTCATCAATTGTTCGGCATCTTTCTTAGCCATTTTAGACAGAAAGTCGTCTAACTTATTATAGGCTGCTGTAATTTTTATAAATTTTTTGTACTGGTCATTATTCACCATTGCCAATAAAGAATCGGACCGAGGACTTTTCATCCCAGAAAAAATTCTTGGATAAACTCCATTTACAAAACTGGAAGTGTACATTTCTTCTTCACCTGTAACAGCCAAGTAGTACAATTCTTGTGGACTTAACTTACTAATACTTTTGAATCTTACTGATTCACTGTTTTCACTATGTAATGCATTGATTTCATTAATATACAACTCTATGCTCTTTGCTTTTAATTTATCGTACAACACTTTTGCAGCCATTGGGGTGTCGCCCTGTTGTATTCTTTTAGCATAATCTATTCTAGTTCTTACCAATAAACTAAAATATCCAGCGGATGTATCGTTCCCAACAAATTTGGTAATAGAATCCATTTTTAATTTGCCAGTATACAATTGATCTAAAAATGGGAAATACATTCTTCCGGTACTGGTTAATGAAAGCCTTGAAACTAATTTTACAAATGGATGATTAACCGATTGAATTTTTTTACCCAATGCATTTGGTGCTGCGGCATAACTATACAATTCTTCCGGATCTCTAAATGCTGCTAAAATGATTAAAGAGTCTGCAGAGGCTGTTGCAGGATTTCGAAATAAAATGGGCAAAATTTTACCTGGATTACGAGCACATTGTTTTACTAGAATACTGTCTTTTGCAGCAGACATTCCTCTATTAGTAGCTAGAACAAAATTTTCTGTTAGAATAATTGCAGACTCTAAATCTAGCTGCTTCATTAATGGTGCTATTGAACCTCCTGATAATTGTTCATTCATAGCAACCTGATAAGTATTTAATAATACAGACAATGGGGTATTGGTAACTTTAGCACTTTGGTAATTGGCTAGGAATCCTTG
This sequence comes from Sphingobacteriia bacterium 24-36-13, assembly GCA_002281875.1. Classification (GTDB taxonomy): domain Bacteria; phylum Bacteroidota; class Bacteroidia; order Chitinophagales; family Chitinophagaceae; genus Sediminibacterium. The sequence goes on from NCHN01000014.1 coordinate 58,078, forward strand.
AAGTAAATCATTCACCCCCCTTAACCAAGTGTATTTTGCATTATTATCTATTTCAGCACTTAGCTCTATCTTACTTCTTAGCCTAGTAACAATCTGTGCCGCATCACTAAGGTCTTGATCAGCCAATTTATTATTTGCACCAGCATATGCTTTAATTGCACTAAAGCTTCTAATAATATATTCATGGTGCAATTGACGCATTGCAGGAATTGGAGGAATAGAATCGGTTTGTTGAGCACTAACTAAACCGGTAAAAGCAAATAATAAAAAGAGTGTATGTATTAGTTTATTCATATTCAAGGTAAAAATAGGCAAAGAGTCAGTTAACAATTAGATAATAATGCAAAAAGAGCTAATTGCGGGTGAATGAAATTAACTTTGTGTAAACAGAATGTTAACATGGAAGGGAAGGCCAAACAGATATTGATTGCAGACGACGAGCCAGATATCTTAGAAATTATCCGTTACAACCTAGAAAAAGAGGGTTACGAAGTACATACAGCTAAGGATGGCAATGAAGCAATTGAAAAAGCAAAACAGCTTTACCCCGATTTGATTATTTTGGATATCATGATGCCGAGAAAGAACGGGGTGGAAGTATGTCAGATACTTAGAACCCAGCCCAGCTTTCAAGACACATTAATCATTTTTTTAACTGCCATGAGCGACGAAAGCTCCCAAATAAAGGGACTTGAGACAGGTGCAGACGATTACATTAGCAAGCCTATCAGCCCTAAAGTATTAGTAAGCAGGGTAAATGCATTATTCAGAAGAGTAACGAGTAAAGAAGCTGGTAAAACATTACAGATTGGTAACATTGCTATAGATCCAGTTAAGTTTTTGGTATCGGTTGATGGAAATGAAGTAATCTTAGCTAAAAAAGAATTCGAATTAATCTATTTATTGGCATCTAAACCAGGTAGGGTTTTTCTAAGAAATGAAATTCTCACCCAAGTTTGGGGCAATGAAGTAATTGTGGGCGACAGAACAATTGATGTACATGTTAGAAAAGTAAGACAAAAATTAGGCATTGACTGCATCACTACCGTTAAAGGGGTAGGTTACAAATTCGAAATTTAGACAGCCCGTTCAGTTGCAAAAATGTAAATTGCCACTATGCTGAACACTAAAAATCTCTCCCCAAAGCAGCTTTCCGCTTTTACAGCAGCCATTTTAGCAATACCAATCTCAATTGGTATTTGGTTTATAAAATCGGATTGGTTAATTGCCAGCATATCATTGATAGTCACATTTATTGGCAGTTATTTGTTAATTGGATTTGTGTTAGAGTCTTTTATTTATAGAAAGATTAAATTGATTTATAAGTTTATATACCAAACTAAGGCATCTAAAAGAGAAGAGACTTATTACAAATATATTTTACCACAAAAGGGCATTGATGAAGTGAGAGAAGATGTGGAGAAATGGGCAGAACAAAGAAGCGCAGAAATAGAAATTCTAAAACAAAATGAAGTCTTTAGAAAAGAATTTCTACAAAACTTAGCCCATGAATTCAAAACTCCCATATTTGCTATACAGGGCTATATAGATACTTTAAGAGATGGAGCAATTGATAATAGGGAAATTAGTATTCGCTTTTTAGAGAACACGGCCAAAAACGTGGACCGAATGGTCAATCTTGTTAAAGATTTAGACGCCATTTCTAGATTAGAAAGTGGGGAGCAACCTTTACACAAAGAGTCGTTTATTATTCAAGAATTAATTAAAGAAATCTACGAGACCCTCTCCATTAAAATTGATGCAAAGAAAATTAACGCCAGCATTAAAAAAGGCTGTGAATTTCCAGTTGCTGTATTTGCCGATAAAGAAAAAATCAGGCAAGTAATCAACAATTTAGTCATCAATGCCATTAAATATGGGAAAGAAGGTGGAAATATTATTGCCAGCATTTATAAAACAGACGAAGAACATGTATTGGTAGAATTGAGTGATGACGGTATAGGAATTGCAGAAGAACACTTGCCTAGAGTCTTCGAAAGATTTTATAGAACAGATAGAGGAAGAAGTAGAGACGTGGGTGGTACAGGGCTTGGGTTGGCCATTTGTAAACATATTATAGAAGCGCATGGCCAAACAATTCATATCCGATCGAAAATTGATGTAGGCACTTCAGTTGGATTTACATTATCTACCAACAAGTTGAATATTAATTAATAACTATATATTATCTAATTATTAACTTTTCTTTACAATCCATTAACCCTTATCCAAAAGGGTAATTTTGCACAAAATCACCAATATGGGTATCAATAACATCGGCCGTTTTTTTATGCCAAAGAATAAACTCTTTTATGAGCTTTTTGAAGATGTAGCAGAAAAAGCACATGAAATGGGAATCAAACTCAAAGAAATGGTTAGTGAGGCTGATCAAGATAAAAGAAGAGCCATTTTAGCTCAAATTGAAGACCTAGAACATAAAAACGACGACAATACCCATAAAATTTTCACCGAGTTGGGTAGAAACTTTATTACCCCTTTTGACAGAGAAGATATTCACTACCTAGCAACTGCATTGGATGATATTGCAGATTATATTTTTGCATCAGCCAAAAAAATTAACTTTTATAGCGTTAACCCCAATGATACTGGTATTCAAAAGATGGCTGACCTAATATTACAGGGCACTATTGAAATTAAAAAAGCAGTATTTGGCTTGAGGGATATGAAGAATCTCCGTGAAATGACTGAAGCTATGGTTAAAGTTAACAGCATCGAGAATCAAGCAGATGATGTTTTTGATATGAGCATTGAAATGTTGTTTCAACAAGAGAACGATTTCAAAGAAGTAATTAAAAAGAGAGAAATTTATCAAGTAATGGAAATTGCAACGGATAAATGTGAAGATGCGGCCAATGTAATTGAGTCAATTATTATTAAATACGCTTAATCGGCACTAAAGGAAGTTATGTTTACATTACTGGTAATCATCATAGTACTTGCTTTTATTTTTGACTATATCAATGGGTTCCATGATGCAGCAAACTCAATTGCAACAATCGTTTCTACCAAAGTGCTAACTCCGTTTCAGGCAGTAGCATGGGCGGCTTTTTTTAATTTTGCTGCCTTCTTCATTTCAAAATACATCTTTAAAGAATTTGGAATTGGTAATACCGTTGCAAAATGGGTAAATGCAGACTTCATCACTTTAGAAGTATTAATGGCAGGAATTTTAGCAGCCATTACCTGGAATTTAATTACCTGGTGGTTTGGCATTCCTTCTAGTTCGTCGCATACCTTAATGGGAGGATTTATTGGTGCAGCCTTGGCACATGCTGGTGGCTTGTCTGGTGAAGCGGGTGATGTAATCAACTATGCAAAAGTAGTCCCTACTTTTCTTTTCATTTTCTTCGCTCCATTAATTGGGATGTTCATCGCATTTGTAATTACAATTATTATTGTTCATTTGTGTAAACGATCGAATCCGTATAAAGCGGAAAATTGGTTCAAGAAATTACAATTGGTTTCATCTGCAGCATTTAGTATTGGACATGGTGGTAACGATGCCCAAAAAGTAATGGGCATCATTGGAGCAGCTATTATATTTTATGAAAAAAATACGCATGGTGTAATTATGGATTTCAACAGTTTTGTTGATGCATATCCATGGGTTCCATTTACTAGTTTTTTATGTATTGGTATTGGAACTATGAGTGGTGGTTGGAAGATTGTAAAAACTATGGGTACTAAAATCACTAAAGTTACTCCAATCGAAGGTGTAGCTGCTGAAACAGCTGGTGCTATAACCCTATTCATGACTGAGCATTTCAAAATACCAGTATCAACTACACATACAATTACAGGTGCAATTATTGGTGTAGGAGCAACAAAAAGATTAAGCGCAGTAAGATGGGGTGTTACTGTTAATTTATTATGGGCTTGGATTTTAACCATCCCAATCTCAGCTTTTATTGCTGCCGTTTTCTATGGAATTATTAAGTTAATTGTATAAAGATTTAAGCCGTTGAAGTAGCCTTTTGCAGTATATTGCAGCAAAGAATAAACTTCGCTATGGCAAAAATTTTAGTGACCGGTGGAACCGGATTCATAGGCTCACATACCATTGTAGATTTAATTGAAAACGGTTACGAAGTAATCTCCATTGACAATTTTGCTAGGTCAACTACTATTGCGTTGTCAGGAATAGAAAAAATCACGGGAAAGAAAATTAAAAACTATACCGTCGATTTAAAAAACTTTGATGAAACAAGAGCAGTTTTCCAAGAGAATACAGATATTGATGGAATTATCCATTTTGCAGCATATAAAGCAGTGGGCGAATCTGTTGAAGAACCTTTAAGGTATTACGAGAACAATATGTTTGGCTTAATTAACCTACTAAAATGTGTACAGGAATTTGGGGTACCCAATTTTGTATTCTCTTCTTCTTGCACTGTTTATGGTAATCCGGATGTAATTCCTGTTACTGAAAATACTGCAATTAAACCTGCGGAATCGCCTTATGGAGCCACCAAACAAATGGGCGAAGTGGTAATTAAAGATTTCTCCAAAGTAGTTAATACCAATACCATTTTATTAAGATACTTTAATCCAGTGGGAGCACATCCGTCTTGTTTAATTGGTGAACTACCAGTAGGTAAGCCGCAAAATTTAGTTCCAGCCATTACACAAACTGCAATTGGTAAGTTACCAAAAATGTGGGTGCATGGAAGCGACTACCCTACTAAAGATGGTTCATGCGTTAGAGACTATATTCATGTTTCAGATATTGCACACGCTCATACTTTAGCCATTCAATACTTAATGGATGGAAAAAATGAAACCAAATGCGATGTATTTAATTTAGGAACTGGAGATGGTGTAAGTGTGTTAGAAGCCATCCATACTTTTGAGGAAGTGAGTAACCTAAAATTGAATTATGAAATTGGGCCACGCCGAGCGGGTGATGTTGTAGCTATTTATGCAAATAATGACGCAGCTGTAACTAAATTAGGCTGGAAAATTAAATACGGAATCAAAGAAATGATGGATACTGCTTGGAAATGGGAATTAAAATTAAAGCAAGAAGCCGATCAAATAATTAATAACTAAGGACGCTGTTCTTTTTTATTTAATAGAGCCAAACTATTATAAAAGGAAACGATTTTAATCAAATCTGTTTCCTTTTTTATTTTAAGGCCTTCTCTAATTATATAGCCTTTTACTTCATTAATCCAATCAGGAAATAGCAGGGCTAAATCATCTACTTTTTTTATCGGATGCATTTGGTTGTTGGCAAAAACGTAAAAATAAAACTGAGGTTCAAGTTTAAAAGTAACGCCTTGACCGTATTGCATTCGATCAGAAAAAGTGTAGTGTATATATTTAAGTAGCTTTGCATTTCCTTCTGCCAATACTTGATAAAAACTATTCCATCGCTGCTTGTCTACTCTTGGAAATCCAGCTTGAAATACAGCTGCTTTTTTTCCCTCGTTTAAAAATTCTATTCGTTTAATAGCAGAAGTTAAAACAATTAATTGCTGCTTTTCATTTTCAGTAAAAAGTTTGTTGTTGTATAAATTTAGTTTAAACTGATTCCCTTCAATTGTTTCTCCATCAAATAAGGTAATCCGGGCAGGAATAAAGCTGGTATTAAACCAAGGACTTCCTTCGTATGGTATTCCAGTAAAGTTTCCGTCTGAATAATAGGACGGATCCAAATTAAACCGGAAATAGTAAACATTATAAGCACCAGCTAACTGTGCATTTATCATTTTAGGAAAACCAAAAATAAAAATGAAGAATAAAAAAGGAGCTATTATTCGCATGAAAAACTACTTAACCAGTTGATTGTAATAATTAAACAATTTTTCTAAATCAGCTTGCCGTTTAAATTTGGTTTTTTCTTTTTTAATGAATGCAGCTATTTCTGCGGCCTTATCTTCCATTAAAGACAACACGTTTTCCTCTTTAGCTATTTTTACAATCTTAGAGCCATTTGCTCCATAATAGTTAATCAACTTATCTGTAGTAGTTACAGCTCCTGTACCATATACCATTTTGGTTTCTGTTGCAAACTTGGTATCTAATAATAGTTTGACTTTACCGTCAGACAAAACTTGGTAAAAATTATTCTGATTTAAATTATCCACTACATCAAATCCTTTTTCAAAAATAGTAGTACTGCCATTTGGCATTTCAAACTCGATCCGGTAAATAGGACTTACCACTTCCATATCAGAGCCATCAGCTTCCATATAAAACAAACGATTCTCTTGTAATATGAGCTTATATTTTGCATCACTCTTTAGTTTACCAGCCCTAGTATATAAAGATGCTTTTAAATAGTCTGGATGAAAAAGGTAACTCGCATTTTCAATACTAGCAGATTTAGACCGAATATCTAATCCACTTGCATCTCTCAAGAAAATTCTAGTACCTACTTCTTGGGCTGTTATTGAGTTGCTAACAATAATGGATACTACAAAAAACAGTATTTTTTTCATACTGTTAAGTTAAGAAAGTTTATTGATTCGTCATCTTTTCTGCGTTCTCTGCCATTTGCAATGCTTCAATAAACTCTTCAATTTCCCCATTAATTACCGCATCTAAATTATAGGAGGTTAGGCCAATTCTATGATCGGTAACCCTACCCTGTGGCCAGTTATAGGTTCTAATTTTAGCACTGCGATCTCCAGTACTTACTAAAGTTTTTCGCTGCCTTGAAATTTCATCTTCCTGCTTTCTTACTTGTTCCTCATATAACTTGGTTCTCAGCATGGTCATCGCTTTTTCTCTATTGCCTAACTGAGAACGCTCTGTTTGACAAACCACTACTACACCTGTGGGTATATGTGTTAAGAAAACCTTTGTTTCTACTTTGTTCACGTTTTGGCCACCTGCACCACCACTTCTGGCGGTTTCCATTTTAACGTCGCTTTCTTTCAATTCAAAATCTACTTCTTCCGCTTCAGGCATTACTGCTACTGTTGCTGCAGAAGTATGCACCCTACCCTGGGTCTCGGTATTTGGAACACGTTGTACACGATGAACGCCACTTTCAAACTTAAGCGTACCATAAACATCTTCACCACTAACTTCTACCACTACTTCTTTATAACCACCCACTGTTCCCTCACTCTCACTTACCACAGCTGTTTTCCATCCCTTCTTAGAACAATACTTTAAATACATCCCCAATAAATCACCTGCAAACAAACTAGCTTCATCTCCACCAGTTCCAGCCCTGATTTCTAAAATGGCATTTTTATCGTCTTGAGGATCTTTTGGAATTAAAAGTTTGGTCAATTCCTTTTCCAATTCCTCTTTGCGTATTTCTAATTCAGGCAACTCCATTTTAGCCAACTCCCTCATATCTTCATCAGAGCTGTTTAATCCATCTTTGGCATATTTATGGTCTGCCAATACCCGCATATATTCTTCATACGGTTTTACAATCTTTTCTAGAGAACGGTATTCCTTGCTATACACCCCAAATTCCTTTTGATTATTAATAATTTCAGGGTTGGTGAGTGCAATACCCACTTGATCAAATCTAGCTTTTATGGCTTCTAGCTTATTCAGCATATACTAATTTCTATTTACGGATTGCAAAAGTACGGTTTTAGAAGGGTTAATATGCCTAGAAACGGAAGCTTATTCGGGTTCCTTTTCCCAATTCTGATATAATTTTAGCTTCTAATCCAGCTTCACTAGCTCTATCTTGCATATTTTGCAGCCCATATCCAGCAGAGCCTTTTTTCATATCAAAGCCAATTCCATTGTCTTCAATAACCACCAAAACAGGGTCATTAATAACTATTTTTATGAAAATTTGAGTGCATTGAGCATGTTTCAAAGAGTTAGTCAATGCTTCTTGCATCATTCGCAACAAATGAATACTAACCCCAGGGCTTAGCATTTTTTCTTGAATTATTTCTTCCTTAACATCAATTTGAATAGAGGGATAATTGGGGGCAATTCTGTTTATTAAGTTTTTAAACCGATCACTCAACGAAGTCATACTAATTTGTTGGTACTGCATTACCCAAATAGTTTCTCTAAGGGCACTCACCATATCTTCCGCATTTCCCTTTAGCTGATACATGGTTTCTGAACTAATATTATCCATTTTTTCTAACTGAATAATATTAGATTTTATAGCTGCAGCATAAGCCCCTAAATGATCATGTAAGTCTCTGGATATTCTTTCTCGTTCTTTATAAATACCTTGCTCAATGGCAGCTTTTTGAAGCTGCTGTTGCACTTTTCTTTTAGTTAGAAAACGAATAAAAAATACAATCCCCAGCAATAAAAGAATAAAAATTGGGATTATAAAAAAGCTGTTTTGCCAAATAGGAGGCTTGCGACTTATAAAAATTGAACCCACTGAGGCAGATTTAAGAAAAGCAATATTTTCTGCTGCTCTAAATTCTAACTGCAGTTTTTTGTATGGAAAATTGGTGAAACTAATTCTTCTATTATTCGATTGCAAAGTTACCCATTGGTCTACAAGGCCTATACATCTATATTGATAAATAACTTTATCAGCATTGATAAAGCAGGGAGCAGAAATTTCTAAAGAAATAGACTTATCATCAGCATCTAGTTGAAAGTGGTTGGAAATACTAACAGGAGAATAATTGATTGCTGCATCTGTAACAAAACATTTTAATTGAATTGGCATTGGCCAAACAGAACTGGGATTAATCATTACCAATCCTTCAGAACTACCTAATAGTATATGACCCTTATTATTTTTTGCAATACTAGCCAATAAATAATCAGATGCAGGAACTCCGTTTTGTTCTGTTATTGCATCTATTCTACCAGATTGTTGATTCAGCAAATTCATTCCACTAGTAGTTGCTACCCAAATTCTATTGTATGAATCTGCCATAATACCTGAAACAATATTACCAGATAACCCATTGGATTGATTATAAGAAGTGAATTTTCCATTGTCCCATTTATAAATTCCATTACTTAAAGTAGCAATCCAAATATTACCTCTTTTATCTTCGGCACAACCAGTGATTATGGTTCTTTTGATATAAGGACTTTGATCGCTATCTGTTTTATAATGTAAAATTCTAACCCCATATTGGTCAAATACATCTATTCCCGCATTCGTGCTTACCCAAGTACGTCCTTTACTATCAGTAAATGTATGAAGCACATAAGAACCGGTGATTTGATGATTTACCGAAGTTGCTTCTGCATAATATCGAACAATTTGATTAGTTTTTAAATTCAAAATTATTAAACCAGATTTGGTAGCTATAAATAATTGATTGTTCTTGTGATTAATATTTAAATGAAAAATGGTATTGTCTACCAATTTTTTATTTTGAACACTTGCCACTAATTCTGGAGCAGAAGAAGGATCTATTTTATAAAGCCCTTCATTTTCTATTGCAGCCCAAATACGTCCCTTTTCACCCACCGCAAGTGCCCTGACTTTTTTTCGCAACACTAATTTTGTTTGTTGGGTAATTGAAGTCTTTTTGTATAAACCAGAAATGGAAGCTATCCAGTCATTACCTAATGAATCTTGGGCATATGCAAAAACTGTTTCCCGTTTATTTTCAGGTTGAAATAATTGAAAAGAGGACGAAGCAGGATTATAAAGTAATGCACCATTATTAGCAAAACCAATCCAACTTAATCCAAATGTATCATGATAAGTACACAATACAGCATTAGATTGATTCAGCGATAAAGGCAACTGATTAGATTTCCAAAAAAACGGCTTAAAAGTCGAATCAATTTTAATAATACCAGACAAACTGGAAACCCAAGCAATATTCTTTTGATCAAAAGAAATCTGGTTTATTTTTTCATTCAATACAATACTATCCTTCAACCAACGGAATTTTTTTGTGTCAAAAACCTGAATGGTTGGTTTTGATTCATTGGTTTCATTAACCACCCAAATTGCTTGATCTTGGTCATGGTACAATGCAGTGGCAACAAATGGTTGTTGATTACTTTGATGAGTGTCAAATATTTCTAAAAGCTTACCTGTGCTTGGGTGATATAAGTAGAATTGACCTTTGGAATATTTCCAAATACCTTTTGCATTAATAGTATAACAAGCATGATTATCTACATTCCCAGTTAACTTTTTAAAATACTTTGAGCGATGATGCCATATAAAAAGTTGGCTCTCTACTACTATAGCTAGATTGCCATTACCAATTGGATAAATTTGATCAAATACATATTGAATTACCTTTTTCTTAGAAGGATCTGGGTGAATTCTTTCGAACTTTCCTTTGTTTAAATCTAATTTATTCAACCCATTTCTAGTACCTACCCAAATAGTTCCAGATCCATCCTCAGAAATAGCCGTAATATACTGATCGCTCAAACTGCTTGTGTCTGTTGGATTATGCTTGTACTGTTTAAATGACAATCCATCAAATCGATTCAACCCATCTTGGGTTCCCATCCAAACTAAGCCTTTGCTATCTCTAAAAATGGTCGTTACAGCATTTTGAGTCAATCCATTCTTAATTGAATAAGGTAAAAATCCAGATTGACTATACCCCAAGAGGGCAAGTAATAATGGGATAATTAAACCGAATACCTTAAACTGCATATAAGCTTTAAATTAATACATTTATTTTGAAGAACATTGCAAATACATCATATGCAGTATAGACTATTAGTATAATTAGGATGAACTTTAATTACATGATTCAAATTGGCATAGTAGACGACAAATCCCTTAATCGAAAAATGATTAGACAGAATTTGTATGGCATACCCAATATTGAAATTGTAATTGAAGCTGTAAACGGATTAGACTTTTTAGATAAAATAAAAGAAAAACCCTCTAATCATTTACCCCAAGTAGTTTTGATAGATTTAGATATGCCAATATTGAATGGCATCGAAACCATTGCCATTGCTACCATACGTTTCCCATTGATTAAATTTATAGTATTAACTGTATTTGATGATGATGAAAAAATATTTGAAGCCATTAAAGCCGGTGCAGCTGGTTATTTATTAAAAGATGATGCTCCCGACATGTTAATTGATGCAATCAACAATGCTTTCCATTTAAATGGAGCCCCAATGAGTCCTGCAATAGCAAGAAAAACATTACAATGGCTAAAACAAAGTACCCAACCATTTCCATCGAATCATTCAGCTTCAGACAATGTATTAAATGTTCTAACAGAACGGGAACAAGAAATTCTTAAACTTTTAGTAGAAGGACAGGATTATAAAAAAATTGCAAGCACATTATTTATAAGCCCTCAAACGGTGCGCACTCATATCAGTAGAATCTATGAGAAACTGCATATCAATTCAAAAGCACAGGCCATACAATTAGCCAACAAATATAACCGGAACTAAAATACAGCATATGCTGTATTGTTTAGTGTATTTGACTACAATAGCTTCATTCAAAAATAATCAATCATGAAAAAGCTAGCAATTTATGCATTACTACTTTTGTGCTGCCACAACTTATTTGCTCAAACAATAGGCGAAGTTGATCTTAAAGACATTAATAACTATGGTTTGAGAAAACTAAAAGATGCTCCTAAAAAAGTTTTCATCAGCCAATTCAGGGTTAATTTTCAAACAATGTATTTGGATACAGAAAAAAAATCAGGAGGATTTAGAGGGGGTAGTGATTATACAAGGAGTTATAAAAGTGCTGTTAGTGCAAGTTTATCATTAGGCCTTAAAGGTGTACAAGAAAATGATTTGATAGATATTACAGATGAACTGTATAAAAGCTTGGTAGATCAATTAAAAGCAGAAGGTTTTGAAATAGTAACAGCAGAACAAGCACTAGCAGCCGAAGAATTGCAAGATTGGGTTAAAAGAACAGGGGGAAGTTTAAGCCAAGCCCAATTTGATGGCTATGTTACAGTTGCACCTAGAGGTTACGACTATTTAGTAAAGAAAGTAAATGATGATGGCAAAGAAAAAAATTCATTCTTTAGTAAAGCACCAAAAATTTCTCAGCAATTGGGGGGAGCAATGGTCTTAATGGTTAATATAGCCGTTCCATTTGCAAGAGAAGCTGAATCTGGAGGCAGTAAATTGTTGGGCAGACTAGGTGGCGGTGCAAAAGTGGTTGCAGAAACCAATTTAATGATTGGCAGCGATGCCTTAGATTATAGTGGAACAACAGGTTTTTATGCAAATGGGAGTTCTGTCATTGGGTTCAATATCAAACAAAGTATGTCTAATATCAGTGTAGGTAACTGGTTGTTAAAAAAGCCCATCACCATTGATGGTGTACTTGAAAAGAAAAAATACAAAGCAGAAGAGCAAGCAAAAGTGGATATGTGGGGTACAGATGCAGGCTTATTTAGAGTATTTGATGTAGACGACCGTTTCATGAAAAATGTTCAAGCAATTCCAGTAGAATCAAGTAAATACAAAGCGGGTGTTGCAGGAGCAGCTAATAAATACTTAAATGCTGTAATGGATGAAATCAGGAGCAACTTAAAATAGCAAATACATAAATATTAACGAATTGACTAAAAAAATAATCCCAAAATGAACTAGGTTTGATACTTCTAAACAGTATCAATGTCAATAGTAGTAAGCCATTTAGTCAAAAATTACGGAACACAAATAGCAGTGAACGATCTCTCCTTTTCTTTAGAAAAAGGGGAGATCGTTGGCTTTTTAGGACCTAATGGAGCAGGGAAGAGCACTACCATGAAAATGATTACAGGATCAATTGAACCAGACGCTGGCTTTATTGAAGTCAATGGCATCAATATGAGTAAAGATCCAATTGCAGGTAAAAAGGGAATAGGCTATTTAGCAGAATCCAACCCACACTATTACGATTTATACGTTAAAGAGTATTTACAATTTGTTGCAGAAGTGCACGAAATAAAAGAAGTACAAAAGCAAATTACAAAAGTGATTGAACAGGTAGGATTGGGCCCAGAGCAACATAAAAAAATTGGCCAACTATCAAAGGGCTATAAGCAAAGGGTGGGATTAGCAGCAGCTATTATTCATGAACCCGATGTGCTGATTTTAGATGAACCTACTACCGGATTAGACCCTAATCAAATTATAGAGATCAGACAATTGATCAAGGAACTGGGTCAAAATAAAACCGTTTTATTCTCCAGCCATATTTTACAAGAAGTAGAAGCCATCTGCGGTAGAGTGATTATCATTCACAAAGGGAATTTAGTAGCCAATCAACCCATTCATGAATTGAATCAAAACAATAGTTTAGAAGAAGTTTTTAGAAGCTTAACAGGCGCTATTAGTGTATAAACTACATATTACTTATATTTGAGTCCATATTAAAATAAATACCATGAGTTACATTATTGATGTACATGCAAGACAGATATTAGATAGTAGAGGTAACCCTACCGTAGAAGTAGATGTATTAACCGACGATGGCGCATTAGGCAGAGCGGCGGTTCCAAGTGGAGCTAGCACTGGCATTCATGAAGCAGTTGAGCTAAGAGATAATGATAAAAAGAAATATGTAGGTAAAGGTGTATTAAAAGCTGTAAAGAATGTAAACACTGCTATTGCCGATGCAATTGTAGGATTAGATGTTTCTGAGCAAGCTTCTATTGATCAAATCATGATCGATTTAGATGGTACACCTAACAAAGCGAAGTTAGGAGCCAACGCAATTTTAGCAGTGAGCATGGCCGTTGCTAAAGCAGCAGCGGATGAAGCTTCTTTACCACTTTACCGTTATATAGGCGGAACCAATGCAAAAACATTACCAATTCCAATGATGAATATTGTGAACGGTGGTGCCCACGCAGATAACAAAATTGATTTCCAAGAATTCATGATTATGCCTGTTGGCGCTCCTAGCTTTAGCGAAGGATTGCGTTGGGGTGTAGAAATTTTCCATACCCTTAAAACGGTATTGAAAAAGAAAGGATATAGCACCAACGTGGGTGACGAAGGTGGTTTTGCACCCAATATTCAAAGCAACGAAGAAGCCATTGAAACAGTATTAGAATCAATACATGCTGCTGGTTACAAAACAGGTTCTCAAATTGTAATTGCCATGGACGCAGCAAACAGTGAACTATGGGATGCGAAAAAGAAAAAATATGTGTTCCATAAGAGCAGTGGTAAAGTAATGAGCAGTGACGAACTAGTGAAGTTCTGGGAAAAATGGGTAAAGCAATATCCAATTGTTTCGATTGAAGATGGAATGGCAGAAGACGATTGGAATGGCTGGAAAGCCTTGACACAAGCGGTTGGTAGCAAATGTCAATTAGTAGGAGACGATTTATTTGTAACCAATGTAGATCGTATTCAACAAGGGGTTGACAAACATATTGCGAATGGCTTATTGGTTAAAGTAAACCAAATTGGAACCATTACTGAAACCATCAACGCAGTTACATTGGCCCAACACAATGGTTACAATACCATCATGAGTCATAGAAGTGGTGAAACTGAAGATACAACCATTGCAGATTTAGCAGTAGCATTAAATTGTGGTCAAATTAAAACCGGTTCTGCTTCAAGAACCGACCGTATGGCTAAATACAACCAATTAATTCGTATTGAAGAAATGTTGGGAGAAACGGGCATTTATCCAAAAGGAAAAATCAAATTCGGTAAATAACTATTTGCACGACTGTGCACAAATCATACTTGGCAGATAAAGGATTCTTATTACTTTTATCTGCCAATTTTTTTATGAAGAAAGCAATTCCATACCTCACCAATAAATACTTGATAGCGGCTATTCTATTCATAGTATGGATGTTGTTTTATGACCAGCGAGATTATTTTCAGCAAAAAGAACGCAGGGACGAATTAAAAAAATTAGAATTAAAGAAAGCCTATTACGAACAGGAAATAGAAAAAACCAAGAAAGAGTTAAACGACCTACAAAACAATCCAGCCGCTATTGAGAAATACGCCCGTGAGCGATATTTAATGAAGAAAGACGGGGAGGATATTTTTATTATTGAAGACTCCAGCGCCCGAAAAAAATAATTCTTTACAATATTTTAATATTGGTACCGTTTTATAAAAGACCGTATCCTCTTGTTCACTCGCAGACAACTGCTTATGAAAAACTTTAAAGAAGAGGAATTGATTATGTACGTATACCAAGATTGCACGCCTGAGCTTACCAAAGCCATTGATAAAGCTATAATAGAAGATGCCGAACTAAAAAAACAAATAGAAACGCTGCAACGTTCTAAGGATCAACTGGATAAATTGAAGCTTAAATCCCCTTCTAAAAAATCTATTAAAGCTATTTTGGATTACGCCAGAAAGAACAACAAATAGTTCTAATTGATGGACTAAAAGCACGTAGCTAAATGGAATTTTGCTTAACCCTCTTTTTTTTGCTTATGATTCTTAACTACTAACCAAATAGCCGGTATAGAAATTGTTAAAAGCGTAAGAAATAAATAAATTTTCGTAGCCTTTGGAAAACTTGCAAATTCAACAAGTAACACAATTGCTATTATCAGAGAAATAGTTACAGAAGTATATTGAATGAACTTAATCATATTTATAATTTAATATTGTGGTAACATATCAAGGCTTGTATTCCCAGCACAAACAACTCCGCAAGCAATA
>NCHN01000014.1:73688-78700 GCA_002281875.1 Sphingobacteriia bacterium 24-36-13
TGCATTAACTACTAACAATAAAGATATACAATCCCTATCTAGATAACAAGCAATATGAGCATCACTAATACATTCTTTTGTACATGACCACCAACTTGCCATAGCTATCATTTCAGAATCGGGAGTAAATTCCTCTCCGTCAAATGGATAAATAAAATCTAATGGAACAGCTGGTTCAGTGTTATTTTTTTTCATTTTTGAATCAAGATCTAAAAATGTTGTCTCCGAAAAGACATTATTTCTTAAACCATATTCAGCAAACTGTTTACCACTTAAAGAGTATAAATAATTATTGAAAGTACTGTCATTTATTTTCTCTACAACAATAATATAATTTAATACTTTATTATCTTCTCTAACAATTGAAATAAGCGCACGATTGAACTGGCTATTAGAATTCAATTTAGTATAGTAAATACCTTTTGAAGAATTTCTTATGAAAGTTGTAGTTGAGAAATCAATTTCTTTAGCTAATCCTGTATATTCAGATTGATCAATAATAGATTTTGTTTTTTCTACAAATGACTTTAGGTTAATTTCAGATTTTAAATTTTCAGATTTTTTATTGCAAGATCCAAAACCTATAAATAAAAACATTAACAATAAGTAAAGTTTAATAAGATGATTTTTCATGATAGATTTTTTAATTGAATATTTATCAAAACTAATCTTGACTACACATTTACTCATTAACCATATAGCTAATTAATCAAAAATGATTGAAAATTAGCCATATAGCTATTTTATAATTATTACAACGTAATTTAATAAGAGATGAAATAATTAATTTTCTATGATACGATTAGCTGTTGTTGAAGACAATATTCATACAAATAGAATTATTTGTGAAAAAATAAAAGAAAGTAAAGAACTTACATTAGTTGCCAATACATACAACGGTTATGATTTTCTTTACAATTTGAATTGTTTAAAAGTTCTACCCGATGCTGTAATTATTGACATTGAAATGCCAAAAATTGATGGGCTTATTTGTACTTCTTACTTAAACTTAAAATACCCACAAATTAAAATTATCGGAGTATCTTATTATGCAAATATTTCATTAATAGCAGAATTTATTACTGAGGGTGCTTCCTGTTTTATTTCAAAACACTTTTGTCATCCTGAAGCAAAACTTTTTAGGGACACTTATGGAAAAATTGAATTGTTAAATCACACCATAAGGATAGCTTTAAATAATGAAAGCTTTATAGACAAAATATTAATTAACGAGAGTAAGACAATTCATAAATCAATTTCAACAAAAAAAAACAGAAATAAATACACAGAAATTAATTCAACAAGCCTTGAGGAATATCTAATATTAAATGCCGCAAACTTAAGTTTTCCTGAAATAGGGATGATTATGAACAAAAGTATTCACAGTATTAAAAACTATTATTCAAAATTATCTGAATTATTTGAGGTTAATAATAGAGCAGAATTAACAAGTTATTGCATAAAATACGGACTAGTAAAGCTTCCTTGTTTTTTCGAATCCTAGAGTTCATAAACCAAAAAAAAGTATTTCTCAAAATTAGAATACAAAATTAGAAAAAAAGTGAAATTTGTGCATGACCAAGAAACAGCGATACCAAGAAGTAATTGACTATTTTCAAGAAACGACTCCTGTTGCAGAAACAGAACTAGTGTACGATAATCCCTTTCAATTATTGGTGGCTGTAATCTTATCTGCACAATGCACCGACAAACGAGTAAACCTAACAACACCCAGTATTTTCAAGGTATACCCTACCCCAGAAAAAATGGCGAAAGCCCCTTTTGATGAGTTGTTTCCGCTCATTAGAAGCATTTCATACCCCAACAATAAAACCAAGCATTTAATTGGCATGGCCAATATGTTACTGGAACAATTTGGAGGCGAAGTACCGATGACAGTTGAAGAATTGGTAAAGCTTCCCGGTGTTGGAAGAAAAACAGCCAATGTAATTACTAGCGTAATTGATGAACAGCCGAATATGGCGGTTGACACCCATGTATTCAGAGTTAGTCATCGTTTGGGTTTGGTCAGCACAAAAGCCACTACCCCATTAGCAGTTGAAAAAGAACTCATCAAAAATATTCCAGAGGAACTGGTACACAGAGCCCATCATTGGTTGATATTACATGGCAGGTACACTTGCTTGGCGCGTAATCCTAAATGTGATGAATGTGGAATCAAAAACAGTTGCTCCTATTTTGCAAAACAAGCAAAGAAAAAAAGCAAATCAAATTAGCACTATGAAAAAAATCATTTGCATTGCTTTGCTATGGGGTTGGCAATTTGCATCATTATCAGCGCAAGAAATAAAAAAGAACAATCCACAAAAATCGGGCAACCCCATCATTGAAGGTTGGTATGCAGACCCAGAAGGTGTGATACTTAACAATCAATATTGGATATTCCCCACTTATTCTGCCAAGTACAAATCACAGGTTTTTTTAGACGCTTTTTCATCCACCAATTTAGTCAATTGGAAAAAACATGCTCGTGTACTAGATACCAGCATCATCAAATGGGCCTATATGGCCATGTGGGCGCCATCCATTGTGAAAAAAGACAATCAATATTTTTTATTTTTTTCTGCCAATGATATTCAAAGCAAAAAGAGAAACGGCGTAAAAGATGATTACAATGGAGGTATTGGCATTGCAGTGGCGCCTAATCCCGAAGGAGCATATAAAGATTATTTAGGCAAACCCTTGATCAATCAATTTTACAATGACGCCCAACCCATTGACCAGTTTGTTTTTCAAGATAAAGATGGACAATACTATATTATGTATGGCGGATGGGGGCGTTGCAATATTGCCAAACTCAACAAAAATTTTACAGCACTAGAACCATTTCCCAATGGCGATATCGTCAAAGAAATTACACCCAAAGGATATGTAGAAGGGCCAACCATGTTTATCAGAAATGGTACTTATTATTTGATGTGGTCAGAAGTTTATCAGAAATGGTACTTATTATTTGATGTGGTCAGAAGGTGGATGGACCAACGGAACCTACAAAGTGGCATATGCAAGATCAAACAATATTGATGGACCTTTCGAAAGAGAAACCACTATATTAGAAGCCGACACCTCCATTGCAACAGGCGCTGGCCACCACTCTGTGATGAATATTCCAGGCACTGATGAATGGTATATAGTATACCATCGAAGACCTATTCCCAATCTAGATAGAGACCATCGAGTTACCTGTATAGACAAACTTTATTTTAATACAGACGGTAGTATTCAGAAAGTGAAAATGACTTTTGAAGGAGTTTCTCCGAGAAAAATGGACAGATTGACATCAACTAAAAAATAACTAGAATTGAAAATATATTACAGAAATTTTTCATAGTAGTTGTATCAAATTCAAATTTAGCGTTACATGTTTAATTTTATATTCAACAAAAAAATATTATTACGTTTACTACACAATAATCTTGGAAAAACATTAATTATACTATTGCTTTCTCTTTATTTTTTTATAAAAACTGTAATACCGTCTGCGGACATTCCAATAGCCCACAAATTAAATTTTGTCTTTGTATTTTCATGAAAATATAAATCAAAGCACTTCTCAATTCCATCTTCATCTTTAGTAATCACATACATTGTTTCTTGTTTCTCATCAACTTCAACATCCTTACCACAAATTGGGGTAGTATTAACTATTCGGTATGTTCGATTGATAGGGAGATTATTTCGAGAGTTACAAATCAATCTCCCATCTTCTTTAAATTCCCAAATAGTTGTTGGAAATTCTTCGTCATACCAAACTCCAACTATGTTTTTTTTTGCTTCACTAATATATAGGGGTTCCTGAGATGTAATATTTAGTTGGGTACCTTGATTTTTTGAATAGACTAAAGCAGTTGTTACCATTGTTATAAACACCACTAGTCCAATAGTAAGTGAATTTTTAATTTTCATGAATTTCTTTTTTAAAAATTTAAATTAGTTATCACAATCAATTGATTGATTTACTTTATTAAAATATTGCAATCTATCATCAATGCCATTAGCTTCCTTCGCCTTGTCATAATGATTAATAATACCAGAAACTTCAAAAGGGCTTGTAGAAGCATTCCACTTAAGTTGCCACCATAAATTTTCTTTACACCACCACATTGAAGCTAACATCGCAATTTCATCTGTTGAATTTACTAATTCTGGATGATTAATAAAGTCAAATTGCTTATTTGGAAAAAGATTATTATAAAAATTTTGAAATGCTGTATAATTATCCCTTCCAGTCAATTGAATTGGACCACGCCCAATGAACATCCAACCGTCTCCAGGATATTTGTTTCCATTTTTCTTCCCATATACCAAGTTTGCTATTTTTTCAGGGTTTCCGACATATTCATCAGGATTTTTTTTGCCTTTATCCCACATAACTGGATCACTACTGAAATATCTTCCAAATTTACCTAATAGTGTTTTTGCAGAAAAATATGTGCTTTCGGTTTTTTTTATAGTTGTTAGTCCACCTGATTCATGTGCAATTTGTGCTAAGAAATGTTTAATCTTATAAGGGTTGTCAAAACCAAATTTATCTCCATATTTATTTATTAAATTTATTACTGATTTTAATGTTGATGTATCTATTTTCTTACCTAAAAAAACTGCTTTCAATTCTTCTAAAGAAATTGGACATGGATCTTTTTTAGGCTGCTCTGGCCCTCCACCAGCACTACTTGGCGGTGGAGTTGGAGGCCAATATTCAGAACCAGATCCACTACCTGCACAATCAATCTTAAACATTGTAGTTTCAGCATATACACTATAAACAATTACATTGTCTGGTGAGCTATCTGGCGAGACACCTCCTCCTGTAATGACCCTAATCACAGTATAGGAGATATCACATGAATTAGATTTCACGTCATTCAGTGAGGAGATTGCATTTGCCCAGATTTGATTTTCGGCTAATTTCAGTGCTATCAGATTGTTATTGGTGCTCTCCCTGAACCAAATATTGACCAGTTCGTTCTTCAAATTCCTGAAAGACTCAA